>JAAVZI010000079.1 GCA_022791575.1 Lachnospiraceae bacterium | reverse complement strand
TCTCACGGCGGACACCCTTGCTGTTCAGCTATACACTTCCTTGTTGCCTAGGCGTGTTCGGGACTTTCACCCGTTAGAGCGCGCCCATGGCGCGCAAACAAGAAAAAAGGACAGCCTGTTAACCGCTGTCCTTTTTCCTATCTTCGTACTATTTTATTTTAGCCAAAGTATCTCTTCAGCAAACCTTCGAATGCCTTGCCGTGTCTTGCCTCATCCCTTGCCATTTCATGAACGGTATCATGGATTGCGTCAAGATTTGCAGCCTTTGCACGCTTTGCAAGGTCAAACTTACCTGCTGTAGCACCATTCTCTGCTTCTACACGCATTTCCAGATTCTTCTTTGTACTGTCTGTTACCACTTCCCCTAATAACTCAGCAAACTTTGCTGCATGCTCAGCTTCTTCATAA
Source organism: Lachnospiraceae bacterium (assembly GCA_022791575.1). GTDB lineage: Bacteria > Bacillota > Clostridia > Lachnospirales > Lachnospiraceae > JAAVZI01. Next base: position 35,486 of record JAAVZI010000079.1, on the reverse strand, counting down.
GCTGCTTTTTCCCAATATAAACCGATTTCCGGATAACCTTCTCTATGCGCTACTCTTGCCATTGCAAGGTACATTCCAACCTCTGTACACTCACCATTGAAGTTTGCCCTTAAATCTGCCATAATATCTTCACTTGCACCCTGAGCTACGCCAACTACATGCTCAGCTGCCCATGACAGATCGCCACTCTGCTCTGTGAATTTCTCAGCTGGTGCACCACACTGCGGACATTTATCTGGTGCTGCATCTCCTTCATGAACATAACCACAAACCTGACATACGAATTTTTTCATAATCATTCTCCTTTACATACTCATAATATATTTTTAGAATTAGAATAATTCTAAAGTTCTGATTCTTTGTTAACTCGTACACATTATTACATACATTTTAATAGTTGTCAATGTATTTTACTCAATTCACAAAAATCACACATTTTACTGTTCATTCTTCTTTCTACTTTGGAAATAAACAAACTGGTCAATGCTGTCCATAATGTCTGCAAACACTTCCCGCGGTGCCTCGTCAATGTATTTTTTTAATATTTCCTGTTCTCTGCTTCTGTATTTTCCATAGAAAATATCATATAGATTATGACCGCGGACATAGATGCGGATATTTTCCATATTCGCTTTCAAATCTTCTTTGGAACGGATTCTGGCTCCAGTAACCTTAATCATGCGTTTCATACTTGGAATCTTATATAGGTAGGCCTTGTATTTTGCATATAATATATTGTAAAAATCTTCTACACTTTTCACAACACCGATCTTCGTCATTACTTCTGGGTCCAGAAAATAATTCTCAAAGGAATAATATTTCAGAACCAGAACATTTTTCGGCTGTACCCGCAGCATCTGCTCATCTTCTTTGGCTCTGGACCCATAATAGCTGCAAAGCTGCTTTACCAGATGTCTTGGATTCTTGCCGTCACTGTCTCGAATCATCATAAACTGATCCTTTAGATATAATTTATTAATATATTTCAGGTTGGCATAGGTTTTAATATTCGTACAGCTGTTCGTAGGGATAATCGATATCCGCTGCAGATTGCCGTTCTCATCATAAATTTCAGAATAATATTTTTCCAGCAGCAGGGGCAGGCGGTTACCATCCTGTTTGCCCTCCACAATAAATACAAAACTGACATTCATCAGATCATTGGCGGTATATCCAAGGTCGTCCAGAATCACATCTATATTAGGATTCTCTTTTACAGTCGTATAATATTCTTCGTCCAGCACGACCTGTTTAATCTGCCTGGAAGAGAAATTAAAGAGCATATTCGGCGAATGGGTCGTAAAGATTACTTGATTCTTTTTGGAAAGGCGGTATAAAATCTCACTTGCCACTTTCTGCATCTGTGGATGCAAGAAAATCTGTGGGTCCTCCATCATAATTATGCTTGGCAGCGTTCCTGATTCGGCCGCATATGCTTCCAAAAGAGACAACACATAGATTGATTTCATACCTGCGCTCAACGTATGGATGCTTCCTTCTGTCTTTCTGTCATGATTAATCACATAGGTTTCTAGTTTACATAATTCATCTACATCCACATTAATAATCGTTTTAATGTCCTGAGAACGTCCGTTATTTTTGTGAAAATATACATTTAACCTCCTTGTAAAATCACTGACATTGGTATGGTAAATCTTATATTCCAGAAGTCTTGCCGTCTCAAATGCATCCAGCTCCTCTACTGTCTTCTTCTGAATCTCTCCGATACACCGAAAGCACTGCTGACATTGCTCCATACGGTCATACATACAGACATTATCACGGATCATATTCAGTCGTTCATCTGTTTCTAAATGAAAAATATCCTCCTGAATTGTTGTCAGTTCCCGGCTATGGTCAATATGATGAATTCTCGGCAGAATCTCTTTGATATAAGGATTATCCTGTCCCAGCCGATCTTCATAATAGTCATCTAAATCCGTATCTACTACATAAGTAAAAGAAAGATGTCCATCCAAATAACTGGGAAAGGCGCTCTTAAATTCTTCCAGCCACTGTTCGTAGCCTGGCTCCTGGCTGACCTTTCGATTTTGATACAAAAGCCACAGATCTTCCTCACGCATTTCCAGCGTCACATCAATCTTTACTGGAAGCTCAGGATTATTAAAGTCCTTTTCTTCTACCGCCAGATAGCCCATAGCAGTCAGCAAAGCTTCCATAACAATGGATTTTCCCATGTTATTTCTTCCGACCAGAATAACGGCTGATCCCATTTCTTCCATCACTAATTTCTTAATGGATTTATAATTTTCTATCCGACATGCTGCAATTCTCATAGAATCACCTCCTGAATTCTCTGTCTTTCTTCTTTTGTATACTGTATCCAAATTTACCCAGTTTCTTTCCCAAACTGTAATATTCGCCGTGAGAATAGACAATCGGTTTCGCCCTAGATAAATCAAACCGTCCCTTTTCATCCATATAAGCGCTTTGGGCATGAACAGCTTCTACACTGGCAAGAAACATATGGTGGGAACCCAGCTTCTCGATTTTTTGTACCCGGCATTCGATATTGACCGGACTTTCTCCAATAAGAGGCGCTCTTGTTTTCTCCCCCTTCTGATGGCTAAGCTTCAAATGCTGAAATTTATCCACATCTCTTCCTGAACGGACACCGCAGAAATCCGTAGCAAACACCAGTTCTTCTGTTGTTAAATTCACTGTAAATTCTCCGGTATCCACAAGTCCCTGATAGGAATAGCGCTCTGGCCTTACGGATATCGACAGCATAGGGGGATTGGTACAGACAGTAGCCGTCCAGGCCACAGTTAATATATTCGGTTTTCCATCCCGATCTACTAGGCTGACTAATACGGCCGGCAGAGGATACAGCATATTTCCCGGTTTCCAGATCTGTTTTTCCACAGGCGCCTCCTTACTGCTGCAGAGCCTCTACCAATGCGGGCAGAAGCTGCTTTTTCCTAGATACGACGCCTCGTAACAGATACATCTGATTATGAGCTGTCACTTCAAACGTCTCTTCGATTAACTTGCTGGCATTGGCACCGATACAAAGCAGCTCGGTACGTTCTCTTACAATATTGGTTAACATAAAAAATAACATCTGCACATTCTGCTTCTGATAAGCCTCCGGCAGATAGTCCAGTATTGTACCTTTAATTTCCTCTAAATCCTCCTGCCGCATTACATTGATTTGTCCAACTCCAAAGCTGACATCATTAGCTGAGAATTTCTTAAAATCCTGCAGGAAAATCTCTTCTGGTGTTTTATTCTTTAAATTGCTTCCTGCCCGGAACATTTCATTTGAAAATTCTTCTACATTAATTCCCGCTATTCCTGCCAGCTTCTCTGCCGCTTCCCGATCTGCCCGTGTACAGGTCGGTGAACGGTACATCAAGGTATCTGAAAGTATCGCTGCACAGAGAAGACCTGCCATTTTCGGCGGTATCTCCAGATTATGTTCATCATAAATCTTACATAGAATGGTGGCTGTACAACCCAAAGGCTGATTTCGGAAATACACCGGAGACACCGTTTCTAGTGTTCCAATCCGGTGATGGTCAATAATCTCCAGAATCTCGGCACTCTCAATACCATCCACCGCCTGTGATTTCTCGTTATGGTCCACCAGTATTACATTCTTTCTGCCCGCATTTAAGAGATTTCTTCTGGAAATCATACCTACATAGCGTCCCTCTTCATCCAGAATCGGGAAATCCCTGTGTCGTTTCTTAGCCATAATCTCATGAATATCATCCACAAAGGATTCGGTCTGAAAGGTAATTAGATGATCGGAACGCATAAAATATTTAATCGGCATACTCTGATAGATCAAACGTGCCACAGTAAATGTATCATGAGGCGAACTAATAATCGTACAACCCCGTTCTTCCGCCAGCTTACAGATAGTGCGAGACACCGGAGCGCCCTCACAGACAATAATGCAGCCGGCATTCATCTCTATAGCACATAGCTGAGACTCATAACGATTGCCCAGAATTACCAGATCATCCTCTTCTATGTAGCTTTCCATCAAGTCAGGATTGGCTGCTGCCACCAGAACCTTTCCATGCATAAAATAACTATGCTCATTACCAATTACCATTGTGCCATTGATCGTCTCAATAATATTACGGTATTTCGTTCTAGCTGTAGCCAGAATCCGGCTGTCATAAACATCCATATAGGAAGTTGCAATATCACCGATCGTAATCAGCCCCTCCAGCTCTTCCCGTTCATTGGTAATCGCCAGAGTTACGACATTTTTTTCCTTCATAATTTCCCAGGCTCGTTTAAGTGAAATACCACTGTTCACACCTTCAGTCTTACGGATCTCGATATCCTTTACCTGAGTTCCCACATCGGTCATCAGCGCCGGGGCTTCCATGCCAAACCGTTCCAATACAAACTGTGTCTCTTCATTCAGCTGCCCGGCTCTTTTGGGAATGAACCGACCGCCGCTGATTCTGGTTTTAATATCCGCATAAGCGATTGCGGAGCAGATGGAATCCGTATCTGGATTTTTATGTCCGATGACATAAACTGTTTTATCCTTCTCCATGTTATCACCTTTTATCTGTTTTTCTTAAGCATATCACATTTTCTGCATATACACCATACTTTTTTACTACAGAACAGACAAATTTCATACAGAATTCCGCATTGAAATCTACATCTATTTATGATAAAATAAAATTAGTTTTACTACATTTTAGCAGACATTTGGGTTCTGCTTATTATAATCATTATAGGCATTTGCGAGACTCTGATTTCACTGTTAGAGTTTGGGCAATAGATACAAAAATGTAGCGAATTAAATACATCTTTGAGTGGAATTTTTGTATTAAGGTAATTCCCCGATATAAAATCGGGGACAATTTGTTCAAACTCGTCGCTTTGATTCAGACTTTCGCAATTACCTATAAGAATCATTAATTATAAGGAGTGACGATCATGAGCAATCATACAGACCTTGCCAATACAAGTGAATCCATGGCAGATTATACACAGGAGCTGGAAAATTCTTTTCGTAAAATAAAAGAAGGAGATGTATTATCAGGAACGATTATTGCGGTTACCGATACAGAGGCAACTGTTGATCTTGGATATTACGCAGAAGGAATTATTCTAGCTGCAGATTATAGTGAAGATCCTTCCTTTTCCCTTAAAACAGATGTTCCGGTTGGGGAAACCATACAGGCGGTTGTAATCGCAGAGGATGATGGAAACGGCAATATTTTATTATCACGCAGAGAAGCTGTCCAGACCCTGTCCTGGGATATTCTGGAACAATATCTAAAAGAACAGACCGTTCTTACTGTAAAAATCAGTGAAATTGTCAAAAGCGGAGCTGTTGCTTATGTAGAAGGAATCCGCGGATTTATTCCCGCCTCCAAACTGTCTCTAACCTACGAAGAGAATCTGGACCCATGGCTTCACAAAGAAATCCAGGTGCAGGTAATCCAAGCTGACCAAGCTCAGAAGAAATTAATCCTTTCTGCCAGAGAACTGCTGAAGGAAGCCAGAGCAAAAGAAGAAAGCCGGCTGGTATCCAATATTCAAGCCGGACTTGTTACAGAAGGTGTAGTAGAAAGCCTACAAAATTATGGTGCCTTTGTGCGTCTAAGCAATGGTGCTTCCGGACTGCTACACATTTCCCAAATCTGCCAGAAACGCATCAGCCATCCTTCTAGCGTATTAAAGGAAGGACAGAAAGTCAATGTTAAGGTGCTGGCTGTCAAAGATGGTAAGATCAGTCTCAGCATGAAAGCTTTGGAAGATGTATCTGCAGAAGAAATCCACGAGGAATTGGCAGACCTTCCCGAAACTGAATCCATTGGAACCAGCCTGGGCTCCCTATTTAAAAATATCCAGCTTTAATTCGAATCCTATATTATTCATCCCGAAAGGCAGCTTTATGAACAAAAATATTCTATATCAGCGCATACTTCCCCGTTTTTATGTATGCGTCATTATTCTATATCTGGCAGCGGTTCTGCTTCGTCTTTCTGTGCCCCCGAATGCAGACCGCATTCATAAGCAAAAAGATCTGTCAGATGTTACCAGTAATTGGTTCTATCAAATCGACGAAGGCGTATTAAACATTTCTTCGTTTGTCAGTGAACATAGACCAAAACAGAATACCGACTATCATCTGCAGAGTATGCTGCCTTCTCCGCTGGATGCCAACTACGCCATTCTGTTCACTACTAAGAACAGCCTGGTAACCGTATCAGTCAATCAAACCATTATCTATCAGCTTGCCCCATTACAGGAAAAAGAAACCATCTCTTATTTGGGCGATACGATTCATCTGATCCAGATTCCATCCTGGGCAGCTGGACAAATGGTTCATATTACTTTCGAACCGATCACTGACCACGATACACTTTTGATTGATACTATTTATTCTGGTAATGAAAAGGACCTGCTAATTGCCTGTATTAAACATCATATTCCCATGCTGATCGTCTCTGTTCTGATTCTTTGTATGGGAATCCTCCTATTTGTAATAGGGGCTCTGAATATACGACTGCGTACCAAAAAAGGACTTCTGTATCTTGGCCTGTTCTCTATAGGATTTGGGATATACTGTATTATTCAATGCAATATATTAAGCCTCTTTATCGATCATACAGGCTTTCTCTATGAAATAGAGCTTCTGACCCTTGCTCTGCTTCCTTATTCAGCACTGCGTTATGTCCTGCTTTCGAGCAGAACCCTTCCCGGCAGCAAACGATTTCTCAATGAACTGCTGCCTCTGGCAGGCTTTTTATTCGTACTTGCTATTTATGCAACTGGCCTCCTGCCTCTTTCAGACACTAAGATTGTTGTGATTGTTCTGATCGGGCTAAGTATTTTAACTGGACTTTACTATTCTTGTAAATACCTATTTCAGAATAAAGTCTATCAGCAGCCAGCAAAGCATATTCCGCAGTTTACGTTTTTTATGTTCCAGCTGACACTGGCTCTGGAATTCTTTTTGTATTTCCTCAATAAAACCGATCATTATTTAGTCTTCTCTCATTACATACTACTGGCATTTTTATTGGTAATACTTACTGGTTCTTTTCGCGAAATTCACGGTTTATGCGAAATCGGCGCAGATTTCAGCCATTTGCAGAATGCTGCCTATTACGATGCCCTGACCGGCCTTGGCAACCGCACTGCGCTCAATCATGACATAGAAAAGCTGGAACAGTTCCTGACAGCTTCTAGCTCTGTCGCCCTGATCCAGCTGGATATCAATTATCTGAAACGAACTAACGATCTGCTTGGACATATTGCCGGAGACCGTCTTCTGAAAAACGCTGCCAGCGTAATTCAGGAAGGCTTCTCCGACTATGGTAAATGTTATCGTTTCGGCGGTGATGAATTCATTGTTATATTGGAAAATCATCCAAAGGAAACATACAATCTTGGCATTTCTGCTATGGAGAGCGCCTGCGAAATCCTTAACTCCACACTGCCTGATTTAGAGCATGTATCAATTGCTTATGGTATCGCTTATTTTAATTATGGAACAGACAACAGCCTTTGGCGTGTACAGGAACGCGCCGATGAGGCAATGTATGAACGGAAACGGCGTATGAAGCAGAAAAAATCTTCTATGGAATATAAGGATGACCGTTTATAAGATTATCATTCCGCTGCGCAGGTGGATAACTTCGCTGGATATTCTCCTGCTGCATGCAGCCTGTCAAGCTCCCTTACTACCAGTTCCTTATCTTCCTTATAAGTAACTCCAAACCATTTATCGTGGCTTTCCAGTACATGGATTTTAATTGCATTCTCTTTTAACATATCCTGAATAATAATGGGAAGCAGAAATTCTTTCTTCTGTTCGTTCTCAGATGTTAAATTTTTCAGAAAATCAATAAAACGAATTTCTAGCTCATTAATAAACGCTGGTGTCAATCCCCACATATTCATGGATACATAAGCGCTTTTATCAGCTTTGACCGTCTGTCCATCCTTTTCACAGACGACTCCGCCATCCTTTTTTTCAATTCCGCCAGTCTCTTCGATATCTACCAGCAGCCCATGTTCTACACGGCAGATTCCTCTTGTAACGGCTCCGTTTTCACTTAAGGTATTTTTCAGGGTAAAGCCAGCCATACAACCGGATAGCCCTTCATCCTGAACTTGCCCCAGATTCACAAGATATTCATGGACCTTGAGAAAGGCTTCTTTTCCATAATAATCATCTGCATTAATAACTGCAAATGGCGTATCTACAATTCCTTTGCATGACAGCACCGCCTGTCCGGTTCCCCAAGGCTTTCTACGTCCCTCAGGCACACCGAATCCCTGCGGCAGATTCTCTAGTTCCTGAAATACATAAGCAACTTCTATAACCTTCTCTATTCGATCGCCAATGATTCTACGAAAATCTGCTTCTAAGTCTTTTCTTATGATAAAAACGACTTTATTAAAACCTGCTTCTTTGGCATCATGAATTGCATAATCCATAATAATTTCTCCATTGGGTCCCACCTGCTCCAACTGTTTGATGCCGCCGCCAAAGCGGCTGCCAATCCCGGCTGCCATAACGACCAATGTTGTATCCATAATTTTCCTCCTATACTGCCGTTCCTGTATTATAACTGTCTGCATTCACCCGGCCTGATGCAAATGGTCTCTCCATCCGCTTTCAGCCATACTTCTTGAGAGGACGGATTATAAATCTTTTTTCTGTCTGCTGAAAATACCAGACCTCTCATAGCAGTAATATAGTCTTTAATTTCAATATTGGTTGCGAACCAGATATCTTCATGACCGGAAGCCATTTTGCAGAATTCTTCCATATGTTCCCAAGACTGATCTCTGTCAAATTCATAGCTATGTCCCCAAATATAGAACAGACGCTGGTGTTTATTGAATTTCATAAACTTCGTCCATAATTCTGTCAGATCCACAGATTGATGGCAGGTTGGATGCCACTTCATGAAATCCTCCGGCGGGTAAAAGCTTCTTGTATTATTGATCGTTCGGCTATACTCCATTCCTGCACCCCTTAACAGCTGTATCACCTCTTCATTATAGGTTCCGTAAGGGTATGACATTCCCCTGACCGGATAATCGGTCAGCTTCTCCAAAGCAGCCTTGTCCTCCATAACCTCCTGCAAAGCAAACGGCAGAGGGATCTTATCCAGAAACGGATGTGTTTTTCCATGAACGGATATTTCATGATTTTTTCCAATCATTCGAACCTGTTCGTCTGTCAGATAAGTCTCTTTATTCAGATTTCCACTGTTTATATGAAAGGTTCCTTTGATTCCATATTTATCAAACATTTGTGCCAGCGGTACATCAAATTCCTTACCGTCATCAAAGCTCATGGTAAGCGCCCTGCGGACTCCACCTTTAAATAAACATAATTCTATATTCATGCTTTTCTCCATTTATAAAAAAGGGATTCTAAGCCCTTACATTCTCTTAGAATCCCCTGACCTTCTACTCTATTTTACTCAGCCTTTCCAACAGAACCGAATAAGTTCATCTTCTCAATAATCGTTGCCTTAATTGCCTCTGCACCTGGCAATAACAGCTTACGTGGGTCAAAGCCCTTTCCTTGCTGATCCTTACCGGCTTCAATATATTCTCTTGTTGCAGCAGCAAAACTTAACTGGCATTCTGTATTTACATTAATCTTGGCAACACCCAGTGAAATCGCTTTCTTAATCATATCCTCTGGAATTCCAGTTCCTCCATGAAGTACTAAAGGCATGTCTCCGGTCAGTGCCTGGATCGCATCCAATGTCTCAAAGCTTAAGCCCTGCCAATTCTCTGGATATTTACCATGGATATTACCGATTCCTGCAGCCAGCATGGTGATTCCCAGATCTGCAATTGCTTTGCACTCCTTCGGGTCTGCCACTTCGCCAGCTCCGATTACACCGTCCTCTTCTCCTCCGATGGAACCAACTTCTGCCTCAAGGGAGATTCCCTTTTCTTTGCAGATTGCTACCAGTTCTTTGGTCTTGGCAATGTTTTCATCAATCGGATAATGAGAGCCATCAAACATTATGGAAGAAAATCCTGCTTCAATACATTTTAAGCAGCCTTCATAACTTCCATGATCCAGATGAAGCGCTACTGGAACGGTTGGTTTCAATTCCTGCAGCATTCCATTTACCATTCCTGTAACGGTCTTATAGCCTGCCATATATTTTCCAGCACCTTCCGATACACCCAAGATGATGGGAGACTTGCACTCTTCGGCAGCTGCCAAAGCCGCTTTTGTCCACTCTAAATTGTTGATATTGAACTGGCCCACTGCATAATGTCCAGCCTTTGCTTTTTGTAACATTTCTTTTGCTGATACTAACATGTTATTATGACCTCCTCTTTCTATATACATTAAGTATAACCTATATCTTCCAAAAAAGAAACTATTATTTCATATTTCCTGTGAATTTTATTCTTCATCTTCGTCGTCATCATCTTCCAGAAGAACTAGGTCAGCAGACAGATTCATATGATTCTCATCAATTCGTATCTTAAATGCCTGCATTAGATTTTCTATTTCGACCTCTCTATGGTCTCCGCCATATTCACCATCGATTGTCCAGGGAACTTCTTGTTTTGCCTGAAGTCTTACGTGACTGGCCTTAAATTTATGAATACATTTGGACGAAATACTCTCAATCATCAGTCCTGCCAATATAGACTGCAGTTCCAGAGGATTTGAGGGCTTGCTGATAAATGTCATCTCAAACAATCCATCGTCCAATATCACTTCTTTTCCTGTCAGATTCTTAAAGCCGCCGACCGAGAGGGTATTCGTAATCATACCAAAGATAAAGCTATCTTCTAACACTTCATCCTCCACCTCAATGCGCATAGGATACGCCTGAATATCGGCAATACTTTTCACTCCTTCCAGTAGGTAGACAGAATGTCCGAGTACATTTTTTACCTGCTGGCTCGTTTCATAAGATACTTTGGTAAATGCTCCGAATGCCGCCACATAGACAAAGCTTTTATCATTCAGAATACCCAGATCACTTTGAAAATCCCTGCCTTGAGTAATCACTTTGGCTGCTTTCAGCATATTCCTTGGAATTCCCAGACTTCTTCCATAATCATTCGTAGAACCAGCCGGAATGTAGCCAATGGGGATATCTGCTTTTGATTCCACCATGCCGTTAACGACTTCATTCAAGGTTCCATCCCCGCCTGAACAGACTACTATATCGTATTCTCCTGCATGTTCCCTGACAATTCTTTTGGCATCTGCTGTACTCTGTGTCGTATAAGCAGTTACCCAATAGCCGCTTTTTACAAATTCATCTATAATATCTGCAAGCTTGGGTTTAATTTTCGCTTTCCCAGCATGGGGATTAAAGACGAACAATAATTTCTTAACCATATATTCCTCCTGGACGCTAACCCTGTTTCATAACCTCATTTTCCACATATTCTGCAATATTATCTGCATGATCTGAAATTCGTTCCAGATTACTTAAAATATCCAGGAATACCACACCTGCTTTGGGCTGGCACAGATTATTTGCCAACCGCTCGATATGCTTGGTCCGCAGCAATTCCTCTATCTCATCTACCTGATTCTCATATTCCCTTGCCTGATCTGCCAGAGTAATCTCCTGATTCTTTCTGGATGCAATAGAATAAGCAACCGCATGATTGACCATTTCTACCATATCTTTTAATTCTTCTGCTGCACTCTCCGAAAATGTAATCTCATTTTTTACCTTGAATTCTGCCAGATCCGCCAAATTCTCTGCATGATCGCCAATCCGTTCAATATCACTGACCGTATAGAACAAATCGCTGATCAAATTATGCTGTTCCTCATTCAGCTCTAGGTTATTAATTTTCACCAGATAGTCAGATATCATCTGTGCCATGGCATCAATGGTCTTCTCCGTCTCATAAACTTCTGAAATAATCTTAGTATCATTCTGGGTAACTGCCGTAAAGGCACGCTTTACATTCTGATACGTAATCTCACCCATATGAACCACTTCTAATACTGCGTTTAACACTGCAAAAGATGGTGTCTCGAATATACGTTCGTCCAGATGACGAAGCATTGTTTTTTCTTCGTCTGTATCAACAGCTGCTTCTTCTTTCATAAACAATCCAGACAGACTTACCAGCTTTTTCGCAAATGGGAACAATATCATTGTATTTCCTATATTAAATATCGTATGGAAAATAGAAATCTCAAAACTGTTAATTGTTGAGGATGCCCAGTTCTTATTTAGCATAAATATAACAAACATCAATACTCCAAACACAACAGCACCAATCACATTAAACAGCAAATGGATCACTGCTGCACGTTTTGCTGTCTTATTTGCGCCGACACTGGACAGCAGAGCCGTTACACAGGTACCTATATTCTGTCCCAGCATAATAAATACTGCCGAATTCCAATTTACCATTCCATTAAATGCCAGTGTCTGCAAAATTCCGACAGATGCTGAAGAACTTTGAATGATTGCTGTTACCAGTGCGCCGACAAGAATACCCAGGATTGGATTCTTCCCCAGCACACGAAATGCATTCACAAATATAGCAGAATCACTATAAGGCTTGATTGCTGAGGACATAAAACTAAGTCCAATAAACAGAATTCCAAATCCAACTGCAATAGTCGCGCCATCTTTCTTCCTCTCACTAGCAGTAAACAGCATAACAAATGCACCAATCCCAATAAATAAAGGCGCCAAGAATTCCGGCTTTAAAAACGCGCCCCATTCCTGCAGGGATACCAGCCAGCTGGTGATGGTAGTACCGACATTGGCTCCCATAATTACACCTACTGCCTGAATTAGATTTAAAATACCCGCATTTACAAAACCTACTACCATAACCGTTGTTGCGGAAGAACTCTGAATAATAGCGGTGACCAGCGCACCAACAAGAACGGCTAGCAGCCGGTTATTCGTCAGCACTCCCATTAAATTCTTCATTTTGTTGCCGGCAGCCTTCTGCAGCCCGCCAGCCATGACATTCATGCCATATAGAAACATTCCCAGTCCTCCTACGAAGGAGAACAAATGTTCTAAATCTGTCATCGTCATATCTGCACATCCTTTCACAACTCACAATTTGTGTAAGCTTCCTTCTCTTATTCCTCAATCAGGCTGATTCGTCTTTTATGACGCTCTTCACCTGAAAATGGCGTATTTAAAAATGTATCCACAATCTTAACTGCCAGCCCTGGTCCTACTACTCTGGCTCCCATTGCTACAATATTCGCATCATTATGAAGTCTTGTTGCCTCCGCACTAAAGCAGTCTGAGCAGAGTGCTGCACGAATCCCTTTTACTTTATTTGCTGAAATCGAGATTCCAATCCCAGTTCCACAGATCAGAATTCCTTTTTTACATTCTCCCGCTGCAACTGCTTCGGCAACCTTTTTGCCATAAACTGGATAATCACAAGGCTGTTCATCATAAGAACCATAATCCTTATACTCCAACCCTTTCTTTTCCAAATATTGGATAATCTCCTGTTTTAATGCATATCCTGCCTGATCACTGCCTAATCCTATCATGTTTCTTATCCTCCTATAGTATCATTTTCTGATGCCCGGCTGCTTTAAGCAGACGGTTCATAATTGCCTGTCCCATTTTTGGTGTTTGAAAGGCTTCAGAATAGATCACTTCCACCTCTGACTGGTCAAACTCCCTTAATATATTGTACAAATTTCTAGCAATTGATTCTTCATCTTCTCTTGTTCCCAAAGATTTTACCACTCCATGCGGATACTGGTTTAAGGTCTCCTCTGTACAGATAATTCCAGCCTTCGATGGTTCCATCTGGGCTACAAGCGCATTGATCTTTTCTATCACCTGCTCTGACTGCCCATCTACAACAATCAGCTTTGCTTTTGGTGCATAATGTCGATATTTCATACCGGGAGCTTTGGGTCTAAGATCTGTATGCTCCTCTAACAGTCCCTGATCCATCTCTACCTTACCGATTACCTGAGCCAGCATTTCCTGTGAAATAGCACCCGGCCTTAATATCATGGGAATCTCTCCACTTAAATCAACAATGGTTGACTCTAGGCCGATCCCCACGGGACCGCCGTCTAAAATCATATCAATCCTGCCCTCCAAATCCTCCTTCACATGCTCTGCTCTTGTGGGACTTGGTCTTCCAGATACATTCGCACTTGGTGCAGCTACATAGCCGCCAGCCGCCGCAATCAAAGCTAAGGCCACTGGATGATCTGGCATTCTTACAGCAGCCGTATCCAGCCCACCAGTAGTCTCATAAGGAACACATTCCGCCTTCGGAAGAATCATAGTCAACGGTCCCGGCCAGAACTTCTCTGCCAGCAGCCGGGCACTCTCTGGTACTCGACGGGCAATCCTTTCCACCGCCGGCCACTGAGCTACATGAATAATCAAGGGATTATCAGATGGACGTCCTTTGGCCGCATAGATTTTCTTTGCTGCCTGCGGCTGCAGAGCGTCTGCTCCCAGTCCATAGACGGTTTCTGTTGGAAATGCAACTAATCCGCCCTGCCGAATAATCTCTCCAGCCCGCCGGATCACCTGCTGATCTATCTGAATGGTCTCCACTGTATTTATGATTGTATCCATGATGATTCCTCTTTTATCACTGTACTAATATTCCTTGCATATAAAATCATAAAAACCCATTTAGATTATACCTAATATTTTTCCTGATTACAATAACAATTTTTATTTTCTGTCATTTCACTGTCCATCCAAATATTCCATAAGACCGTTACATATCGCTTTTGCCACCTTTTTCTGATATTTTTCCGTTACCAGCAGCTCTGCTTCCTCCCAGTTAGATAAGAAACCGCATTCCACAATAATTGTTGGATTTTTCGTTTTTTTCAGAAGATAGTAGGTATCATTTGCCTTTGCCTGTCTCTTATTCGTCTTATCTAACTCATCAATCAGATGTTTCTGCAGGCATTCTGCAATTTCTTTGCCCCCTTCTGAATGCTGGTAATAGAATACCTGAGCTCCCTTTATGCTGGACTCGTGATAACTGTTCTGATGCACACTGATTGTACAGACAGGCCCTGCCTCGTCAATCAGTGTACAGCGGTTGCGCATATCCTCTACCTTCTTACTATTACTGCCTTCTTCATACAATCCTTTGTCCTCTTCGCGTACCATGACTACATTAATTTTTTTCTTTTTTAGAAGCTTTTGCAGTTCCTTGGCAATTGCTAGGTTAATGTCCTTTTCTTTGGCTTTATTGACGCCGATCTTACCAGGGTCATTTCCGCCGTGGCCTGCATCAATCACGATGGTCCATTCCTTTTTCTCAGCCTTGCTGCTGCCTGTGAATACCGCTCCTTTTGTGGACAAAAAAACAGCGGCAACAATTAATATTACCGCCATAATCAGTTCAAGCTTCCTCTTTTCCATAGAAATTACCTCTAAGGCTTACTTGGTTAAATATATGCATAATCCCCGCATTCCATGAATGGATTCCTATATCAGATACGGAATCTGTAACCCACGCCCCAGATGGTCTCAATATATTCCGGCTTAGCCGTATTCTTCTCAATCTTCTCACGTATCTTCTTAATATGCACCGTAACCGTTGCAATGTCCCCCACGGATTCCATATCCCAGATTTCACTGAATAATTCTTCTTTCTTATATACATGATTGGGATTCTGCGCAAGAAATGTCAACAGATCAAATTCTTTCGTAGTAAAAGTTTTCTCTTCATCATCTACATAAACTCTTCTGGCTGTTTTATCTATGCGCAGGCCGCGGATCTCTATCATATCATTTTCTTTCTGCGCACTGCCGATCAGCCGCTGATAACGTGCAAGATGAGCCTTTACACGGGCAACTAGCTCACTGGGACTAAAAGGCTTGGTCATATAATCATCTGCACCCAGACCCAGGCCGCGGATCTTGTCGATATCTTCTTTTTTGGCAGAAACCAGAATAATCGGCAGATCTTTCACCTCACGTACTCTCCTGCATATTTCAAATCCATCTACATTCGGAACCATAATATCCAGAATCAGAATATCAAAATCTTCTTCCAGAGCCCTCTTTAAGCCAATATCACCCAGATTCTCAATTTCCACTGTAAAATCACTAAGCTCCAAATAATCCTTCTCCAAATCTGCAATTGCCTCTTCATCTTCTACAATTAAAACTTTACTCATACTTATCCTCCTCTGAATATTTTTTTAAGGTAAAATAGATTGTTGTTCCCTTCTTTTCCCGGCTTGACGCCCAGAGCTTTCCACCATGATCCTGAATGATCTTCTTTACAATAGAAAGTCCAATTCCGCTGCCGCCCTGCGCTGAATTTCTGGAAGCATCGGTACGATAGAAACGTTCAAATATCCGTGGAATATCTTCCTGAGCAATTCCCTTTCCATTATCTTCTATCTCAACCTGTACTTCCTTCCCTATATCTTTAATGTAAATGTTGATAAACCCTTTTTCCTTATCCATATATTTTACAGAATTACCAATAACATTGTTTACTACTCGTTTCAGTTGTTCTGGATCTGCTTTAATCAACAGCTTCTTATTCGTATAATCATAATACGACAATTCTATATTCTTAGACTGCAGGTCCATCCCCACCTCTTCAACACAGTCACTGAAATAACCTGAAATATTAATAAACTGAAAGCTATATTGTATGGTATTGGTATCAATTTTAGAATAAATATTTAATTCATTAATCAGTCTGTCCATATCCATTGCCTTGTTATATATAATGGATAGATAACGGGCTCTCTTTTCAGGCGTATCTGCAACTCCGTCCCGAATTCCCTCTATATAACCTTTTACTGAAGTAATCGGTGTTTTCAGATCATGGGAAATATTTGCGATCAACTCTCTGTTTTCCTTATGAAATTTCTCCTTATCCTCATTTGACTGTTTTAACTGCCGACGCATATTATCAAAATCTGCATATAACTGGCCAAATTCCGTTTTCCCAGATTCCCATTTTCCTATCTTATATTCCAGATTTCCCTGCGAAATCTCATTTACTGCGGTCTGAAGCCTATGGATGGGATTAATCATGGAACGATAGATCCATATCATAATCATAAATGCAGTAATTACCATAATCACAATAATTGCTCCAATAATCCTGGAGAACAGCTCTCGAAGTTGAGGAATAATCTCATTAATATCGGTAACTATAAATGCACTGCCCGGAGCACCGTCTGCACATATAAAATCTACACCGCGCACCAACGCCTTTTCTGGGGTTACATAATTACTTCCATTGATATCCCGGCCATTGCTTCCATAAGGAGGAAGATAGGAAACAATCCGTTCGCTTTTCTCCAGTTCTCCGCGGAACACCAGCCTGTCATTTTTTTTAACAATTAGATAAGAACTCTGTTCTTGTAACTGATCGTTAAGCCTGCGCTGGTAGGATGGCTCCTCTAATGCCCCTGGGTCTCGCTCAGTCTTTTCTAAAATCTCTATGTATACATCGGTCGTCTGTTTGTTTAATAGCTGCACAGAATTGGATATCGCCTCGTACCCTTCCAGTTCCACACCATAAAAATTCTGTATTTCCTGCAGCTGCAGATACGTAAATGCATAAAAGGTTAAAAACATGACGCTTAGCGGTAAAATAATGATTACAAAAAAGGCCATGATTACTTTTGTTCTTAGTTTCAAAACTGCCTGCTCCTTCCTGGCAATCCATTTCTCTCTCACTATCCCCCAAATTTCTCTGTCTCTATACAGATACTTTTTATTATATCATAATTTTATATAGTTTTAACTATTTTATTTTTTTTTATTATCTTTTTAGATTATTTTAACAAAAAAGACTGCCGAATACCAGCAGTCTTTCTTATATATGTATGCTATCAGTTCTTTATAAATATTTCTTAAGTACTTCCACTTTATCTAACTTTTCCCATGGAAGATCCAAATCATTTCTTCCAAAATGTCCATATGCAGCTGTTTGCTTATAAATCGGTCTGCGCAGATCCAGCATCTGGATAATGCCCGCTGGTCTCAAATCAAAGTTTTCTCTGACAATCTCCACTAACTTTTCTTCAGCAAGCTTACCTGTGCCAAATGTATCAATGCGGATTGACATGGGATGCGCAACGCCAATTGCATAAGATAACTGTATCTCACATTTATCGGCCAGACCTGCTGCTACAATATTCTTCGCAATATAACGAGCTGCATATGCAGCTGAACGGTCTACCTTGGTACAATCCTTACCGGAAAAAGCGCCGCCGCCGTGGCGTGCATAACCACCATATGTATCAACTATGATTTTACGTCCGGTCAAACCACTATCACCATTGGGTCCGCCAATTACAAAACGTCCTGTTGGGTTAATAAAGTATTGAGTTTCTTCATCTACCAATTCTGCCGGCAGAATCGGGTCCAATACATATTTCTTAATATCCTCATGAATCTGTTCTTGTGATACATCTGGGTCGTGCTGCGTTGACAATACCACCGCTTCCAGATGAACTGGTGTTCCCTTTTCATCATATTCCACACTAACCTGGGTCTTTCCGTCTGGTCTTAAATACTTCAAGGTTCCATCCTTACGAACCTGAGTCAGCCGTAATGCCAGCTTATGTGCCAAAGAAATCGGATATGGCATATATTCCTCTGTCTCGTTGCTTGCATAGCCGAACATCATTCCCTGATCGCCAGCACCGATTGCTTCAATCTCTGCATCTGACATCTGGTTCTTCTTTGCCTCAAACGCTTTATCGACACCCATAGCAATATCGGTCGACTGTTTATCCAGTCTTACATAAACATCACAGGTGTTCGCATCAAAGCCATATTCAGGGCGATCATAACCGATTCCACGGACCGTATCTCTAATAATCTTCTCATAATCTACTTGTGCTTGGGAAGTAATCTCTCCCATAATCATAATAAATCCCGTATTAGTACAGGTCTCGCATGCAACCCTGCTCATCGGGTCCAGTTCCATTAATGCATCCAATACTGCGTCTGATACCTGATCGCAGACTTTATCTGGATGGCCTTCGGTTACCGATTCTGATGTAAATAATATTTTTTCCATCTTCTTAACTCCTTTTCTCTTTTTCTTTGGATTTTCAGTCTTGCCTTTTATGCAATAAAAAAATCCGCCGGGCGGATTTAACTCTCAGATAAGTCAATCCTCTCATTGTTCGATTACTCGCTCTGGCAGGCACCTTTCCATCTCTGGGGGTTGCCGTAGCTTCATAGGTCCTTATACCTCCACTACTCTGAATAAGAGAAATACTATTCAATTATGAATGTTCTTTCTAAGTACAGAATACTCCAATAATCTTCCTGCGTCAAGTACTTTTTTCAGCTTTTTTCTTCCAATATCTGCAGGCAGCAGGCAAAACTTGCCATTCTAAGTTCCTGTCTGCTGCCTGAGTGGTATACAGCGTCGCTTCCATTCCTTCTATTAATAATGTTAATTTGTATACTTAATAATCGTATCCCAGATAGAATTCCTTTCAAATCCCAGCTTCCATGCCGCCACACCTGCCAGGTCATACTCCTTAATGAGCTTCATCTTTTCTTCGATGGAACGTTCTTCCTCCATCCATGCCCGGTAATTCACTCCATCTTTTGTATATTCAAAATAATACTGCATAGTATTCTCATCCCATACCTTTTCTGCACCTGAGAGCCTTAACCTCTCATCCATGGTATCCATTCCCAAAGCCTCGCTGGATAACGTATATGGAACATACTCCGCAGCTGCATCCTCGGCTGCCAATTCCGCTTCCGACTTGGGAGTTTCCTTCCAGAGTCTGGAATAAAATGGTATTGCATTTATCACTTTTTCTGCCGGAACCTCCTTCAAGGTTCCTTCAATTCCATTTCTTACATAATTGATCGATGCTACTGATCCGCTGATTCCTTCAGCATTGGTATGCTCGTCGTAGCCCATATTAATCACATAATCTACCACTTCTCCCTGGGCCTTACGGTTATAATAAGCGGTACCGCCTTCTGGTACACAATTGTAATTATCTACAGACAGTACGATTCCATTTAACCGGCACTTAATCGACAATTCCCTTATAAATTGAATAAAATCCTCTCCTGCCTCTTCTCCCATGGCTTCAAAATCTATGTTAATTCCATCAATATCATACTTTAAAACCTCAGCGATAAGCTGATTAATCAGATTCTCTCGTTTTGAGGTATAGCTTAATAGTTCTCTTGTACTAACTTCTCCCTTAAAATTATCTACCAGCGCCCAAACCTCCATATTACAACGGTGCGCAAGATTTACATAATCTGCACTGGCAATGGATTCTATATTACCTTCATTATCCTTTAGCTTAATCCAGGTGGGAGAAATGATATTGACTCCCTTCAAATTGGCAATCATTCCCGAAAGCTGTTTATTCCCAGCCGCACTGGTTACCTGATGCCATGCCATATTAATGGTATCATTTCTGTGAATAGCCGTATATACTGGTTCATTAAACTCCATATCTTCCTTTTTAGTCTGTGTACTCCCCAGCTCCTCTTTCCTGACATAACCGATAATTCCATCCTCTGTACAGACTTCTGTCCAATCTTTTCCTTCTTTTATAATATATAATTTCTCCTTGGTTCCCACTTCTTTTAAAATATCACTTTTTATATCCTCTTTTGTCCGTACCTGTGTCGCTTCCTTCGGCGTTACCGTTTCTTTATCTCCCCATACAGACGTGATACGAATACGATTCGGCTTATGTTCCATTTGATATCCTACTTTTGTATATAATTTTACAAATTCTGCCGCTATATATACATCGCTTCCCTCTGCACGGACAACCGCATATCCCACAGACTGCCTGTTCTTTCCAACGCTGTATTCAGAGCTTCCCACCTGCGCAGAAATACTCTCTGTTGGAGTGGTGTAAAGCAGCAGATTCTCATTTTTATCCCAATAGAACTTCGAATTTAACTGCCTTCTTACAAACTCAACCGGAAAATACACCTGTCCGTCTACCAGCAGCCCTCGCTCTTCTCTCTTTTCATTATTCAGAATTACAGCCACTTCATCTTCTTTTGTGACTGATAATTTGGTTTTTTCCTTCAAATCCCCTGTAAACTTAAAATATTCATATAAATCCGCCTTTACATCCGACGGAGTATTTTTTACAATTTGATTGACCAACACACATACAATTAACACCAATGCGATAAAAACCGCTGCCACAATAACTGGTACCAGGTTTTTCTCTCTCCTATTTTTCATATGGAACCTCCGTTAAGTTATATTATACCCATCTGGGCATCCCTCAATTTATACGCTGCATACTGTAAAAATCAGGATATACCTGTAGCAGTAGAATAAATATTCTACTGCTACAATAGTATAACATACTTTTGTCCCTTTGGCATACAAATTTTGACAGAAAATGATTTATTTTTATTAAATTCGTGAAAAACAACATAGACAATCTTAAAATTCAATTTTCATCTGTCTAAAAAACAAAAGCTTTATTCGATAAATACTTTCAAATTAGGGGATTCATATTCTTTATCTTATACTTAGGTTCTATTATTGCCATCTGTCTGCTTTTCATCCGCTTAAATAAAAATCTGTTTCATTCTTATATACGATTCCTCTCATAGAACTCTGCCGGCCTGCAGGCTGCACTCCTGTGTATGGTTTACCAAAAGTGATACTGTGTGATATAATTTCTGCATATTCCAGGTCGTATCTTGTCTATTCAAAGAACGAAGCCGTATCTGATATAAATTCATTTTCCGCTGCTGTTTGTTTTGTAAGTTCTTTCATTTCCTGCGAAGCATATGCTGACAAATGCCCTTCTAATATACTTCTTTGCTGCATTTCCTGATCCGATGCCGTATAATCCACTACATTAGGATTCCAGCCCAGCAGCTCATACACCATCGGATTTACTGGATAATCCACAATTCCAGCCTGCTGAAACTGATCCAGATAAGTAACCACATAGATTTTGGTTCCCGAATAACAAATGGTATCCACATATGCACTTGCTATGCGTAAAATCTCTTCTTCTGATATCTGCAGGAAAATCTCTTCCGCTTTCTTCATTTGATTTTCCTGGTTTGGATCAGACTGAATTTGCAGCACTTTTTTATGTCTGGCAACAATATAATCTTCTCCGCTGGGATATGCAATACGAATATCAATATAGTCTCCTTGCTGAACCATATTGTTTATTTCCATAAAGTCAAACTTCTGAATACGCATATCATCCGAAAATTCTGTTTCTTCATAGACACACTGACTGTTCAGACATGTACCCTTTTTGAAATCACATTTGGCATACTTTCCTGCCAGCTCTTTTAAGCCGACCGAACAAACCATTTTGTCTTTTTGGGCTCTTATGGTGACTTCCTGCAGCATTGCTTTTTCTATCTTCTGGCCCTTTGACACATTCTGCTTCAGAATAAAACCAGATTTTACAGTTGTCTGGTCAAGTTCTTTCTCCAACAGCTGTCTTTTTTGGCTGCATTGATACCATTGCAGGCTGATTACCAGAATGACAATCAGAGCCGGCACCAATGCCGATCCTGTTCCCATTAGGAAATAGGTCTTTTTATTTCTTCTTTTAAATTCTGTTACAGACACCTGATTCCTCCTGCAGCATAATTTTTAGCGGTTCAAAATGTTTTCTATGCAGTTGAAACGGGTCCTCTTCAAATGGAATTTTATGTATCTGTATATGATACTTTTTTTCTATCCTGCTGCGGATCTCCTGAATACCAAGAAATGCTGCATATTTCCAGCTGCCGGCATCACATAACTGCTGTTTCTCCTCCAAAACCTGGAGAAAAGCCTGCTGCTGCCATTCGCAGCAGCTGCCAACCAGAATGCGCACATGGCATCTTAACAATTCAGAATGGCAATTATGTAAACTTAACTTTCCAAAGTCAATGATAATATATTCGTATCCCATCTGAAATATATTTGCAATATTTTTCTGCCTTCTCTGACTGTAATAATCTACCTTATGCATTTGGAAATCAGCACAATCTCTATCCGTTTTCTTATCCGGCTCCTGATACAGGCCGTCTTGGTAAATCTCCTGAAGAACTGCAAACGAATTACTGAGACTCATATCCACAACCGCAGCCCGACACCTTTCCTTGGATACTAGATAATTGGCCAGCATAATTGACAGATGTGTCACTCCTACATGCTCATCTGTTCCGGTTATGCCTATGGTAATGGAACAAATTCCAGTCTTTCTCATGCTCAATCCTCCTTCCCAGATCATAATGGATCTGTTTTAACAGCTTGTGATAAAAATGTTTCTCTCTGTTTCCCAGTGAAAACGGTTGTCCATAATCCGGCATATAAAAGGCTGCCGGTATCGCCAATTCTTTAGCAATGATTCGAAAATCCGCCTTACTCCCGGTACGCAGTACATAATACATATTCCTTCGTTTTCTATAACGCTCTATCAAGTCCTTTGTCTGCTTTCGTTCCCATTCCTTTCCGCCGGTTACTGCAATCACACAATCAGCTTCTTCATATTCGAATACCAGTTCTTCCCGAAACACTCCATAATCATATACAAACATACATTCGCCATATGATTCTGTACAAACTGCATTTCCATATCTAGGAATAGCTTCAAACTTAGGAAAATAATAGATTCCTTCCTTTTCCCTCGCCTTTTTCGAATAAGAAAAAAGTTCTTGTATGGCACCGCTTTCATTTCGTTCCTCATACAGACAGGGAACCCCTGCCTGCAGGCTGCTCATAGCTAGACCAATTGAAAAATGCGTAACGCCTACTCTTCTCTGACTGCCAATAACTGCAATTTTAAGAGATTTCCCAAACTGTCCCTTATTGTTTATCTTCTGCATACGCTGCAAATCCTTTAAAAGTTCTCCGGCCGAAGCATACCTTCGATTCTTGTCCTGTTCCACACATCTGCTAATGATGGCATTCCATTCTTTTGAATAGCCGCTGACCTTCTTAGATACTCCCTCATCTCCTACCATTTCTCCTGTCATCAGCCAGTAAAGAACCGCGCCTATACTATAGATATCACTTCGCAAATCTATCGTACTGCCCTGCAGCTGTTCCGGTGAGGCAAATCCTACTGTACCCATAACCCGCCCCGACATCTGATTTCCTTTCAGATACACGGCACTTCCAAAATCCAATAATTTTAAGCCGTCTCCTGATACTATAATATGTTCAGGCTTAAGGTCTAAGTACAGTAAAGGATAGGGCTTTCTATCATGCAGCCACTTTACAGCCTCACAGATCCTTATGGCTGATTCCATTAACTTGTCTTGTGAAATAAACCTTTGATTCTGCTTTAGATCCTTTAAAGAATATCCAGCAATATACTCCTCAATCAGATACCAGTAATCCGTATCCTCTTCATAATCATATAGTGCCGGAACATAGATACTTCTAAGATTTCTAAGAAATTCGGTTTCCCTTAAAAAAGTGTTTCCATTTCCATTCCTTTTTGAAATACATTTAATGGCACAGGTTTGGTGAAGCTTCTTATGTTCTGCCAGATAGACCACACAGCTTAATCCGCTTCCAATTTGTTTTTGCAATGTATACTTTTGTTCAATAACGTTTACTCCTATGTCCCCCCTTTCTTTCGGAACAATTTTTTCAAATCTCAAGTAAATTATATCGACCTGCATGTTTTATTTCAAGACAGCATATACAAATTAATGCAAAGATCTTTTGCATTTGAATATTAGAATGCAAATTTTCTTTGCATAGATCATTTTCACAAAATTTTCATAACTACCCAGTATTTCCATTCTGAAATTACTTTACAGATAAAAGATTTTTGTTTATACTATAGGTAAGTTTTTAACGATAGGATGTGAATATATGAAAATAGAAAAAATCAATGAAAATCAGATTCGCTGCACATTGACAAAAGAAGATTTAGCTGAACGCGAATTAAAATTAAGCGAACTGGCATATGGCTCTGAAAAAGCCAAATCTCTTTTTCGTGATATGATGCAGCAGGCATCTTACGAATTTGGATTTGAGGCAGAAGAAATCCCTCTTATGATAGAAGCAATTCCTCTGTCCTCTGAATGTATTGTACTAATTATCACCAAGGTAGAGGACCCGGATGAACTTGATACCAGATTTTCCAAATTTTCTTCCTCCAGCGAAGATTCTGCACCCGTTGAGACCGCCTCGATTGAAGGCGCCGACGGCATCTTGGATCTTTATAAAAAGATTCATGAAGAAAAAATGCGTTTGGAACAGCAAAAGGAAAATAACTTTGTTCCTTTGGATAAAGCACTCCGGAAAAATAATGAACAGCCTAAATCAAAGGAGCAAGCTGCCGTTAAACAAGAGGTAGCCTCCCTAAATCTGACAAAATTATACTCTATGCAGAATCTGGATACGGTTTCTAGCCTGGCTTATGTATTAAAAGGCTTTTACAATGGAGATAACTCTTTATATAAGAACCATTCTGACAGACATTATTTCTTAGTTCTGAATAAAAGTCTGCATTCACCGGAAGAGTTCAATAAAGTATGTAACATTGCTTCTGAATACGGCAGACAGGAGCAGTTTTCTCCGGCTGCTGAAGCATTTTTAGAAGAACACTACGAGCCGATTATTATCAAAAACGCACTACAGGTTCTATCTCAAATATAAGGAGGCACTTATGAAAGGAAGGGTACATTCTATAGAAAGCTGCGGAACAGTTGACGGTCCAGGAGTCCGTTTTGTAGTCTTTCTGCAGGGCTGTCCTATGCGCTGCCTGTACTGCCACAATCCTGATACCTGGAATACAGACGGCGGCCATGAGATGACTGTCTCTGAGATCTTGGAACAATTCGAACATAAACGTTCCTTCTATGAAAATGGCGGCATTACAGTTACCGGCGGAGAACCTCTGTTACAGATTGATTTTCTTACGGAATTATTTACAGAGGCAAAAAAAACAGCGATTCATACATGTATTGATTCATCGGGTATTGTATTTAATCAAAATAATTCCACATTTTTAGAAAAGCTGGATCGTTTATTGGAAGTTACTGATCTGATTCTTTTGGATATTAAACATATCAATAAGGAAGAACATGAAAAGCTTACTTCCCACTCCAATGATAATATTATTGCTTTTGCCAGATATCTGGAACAAAAGAATATTGATATCTGGATTCGTCATGTAGTTGTACCTACAATTACATTTAATGAAAAATATTTACGCGAAACCGGCCGATTTATAGGAAGTCTTTCTAATGTAAGAACCGTAGAGGTTCTTCCCTATCATACGATGGGAGTAAAAAAATATGAAAGCATTGATAAGGAATACCCTTTGAAAGGAATTGAAGCTTTGGGAAAAGAGGATCTAGCGCAGGCAAAGATCTGGCTTTCGGAAGGAATTAATGAAGTTCGAAAAAATAATACCTAAATATACTGTTTTTACTTGTATATTTTGTCGTATTATATTAAAATGTTGTTAAGTCGTGAGACTAACATAAATTTGATACAGCCAGTTTTACTGGCATTCAAAAGGAGGATATGAGTATGGCATTAGTAATATCAGATGATTGTATCAGTTGCGGAACTTGTGAAGGAACCTGCCCTGTTGGCGCTGTCAGCCAGGGTGACGGCAAATATCAGATCGATCCTGATACATGTGTAGAATGCGGCGCTTGTGCTGAAAACTGCCCAGTTGATGCGATTGGACAGTAATTTAGGTAAATTCTTTTACAAAAAAGAGCAGGTCTTGTCCTGCTCTTTTCGTTTATCTTCTTTTCTCCTGATGCATCTGCAACCATTACTGTTTGGCAGCTTTTTTCTCTTTGCGTGACAGACGAAAATGCTTTTTTTTCCCTTCCTTCTTAGCCGCTGCTGCTTCCTGTCTGGATACCTGCATCCCTCGAATTACTTCATCCAGCTTTTTAAACCGTTCTTCATCCTTTTCATCCTGCATGCGCATGATATAATCCACTTCTTTGACTACATGGTCACCGACTTCACGCCCCATTTCTTTCTGCAGATCTTCATTATTCTCATGAAGGGCATCCAAGACTATATTTTTGATAATTTCCTGGAACTGAATAATTTTATCATCCTGTGACTGGACTTGTCCACTTTGTTCCAATGTGACAATCTGCATTTCATTCTCTGATTCTTCTTTTACTGTAATTACCTCGGCTGCCATGCTGCCTGCTTTCTCATTCAATTCTTCTCTCAATAACAGCAGATTGTCAATACCATTTCCTTTGTTCTTAATCAGCTCCGGCATCAGCATCTTAATCGCTTTCAGCTGGAACCCCTGTTCCTTTAACTCCTTAATGTTTTTAAATAATACAATATCATCGGGTGTATAATAGCGATGTCCCATCTCGGTTCTTCCTATGGTAAGTTCTAATTCTTCTTCCCAATAGCGAAGTACGTGAGCTTCCACATCCACTTTCTTAGCTGTGTCAGAAATCATATATCGAACTTCTTTCATCACGCCTACCTCCATACTGTATTCTTTTTTTATGCACACGTTAACAATTATGTACAAGCTTTCTTCCTGCTTATTATACACCATATTTTGTATGTAATTCAATATAGAATAACAATATTTTCCGATTTTCGTTCGACACCAAGTAGAATAATATGCCTATTTTCTACGCCATTCAGGAATTTACGACAATTCGCTCATAAAAATAAGACAGATAATTTTTGCTGTTCAAACAGCCTCACTACAAAGTCCAAACACGCTTAGGATATACAAAAAAAGCTCTAATCAGCACTTACCGATTAGAACTTTCTATAGAAAGGCGACAACCAGATTTGAACTGGTGATGAAGGTGTTGCAGACCTCTGCCTTACCACTTGGCTATGTCGCCTTATGACTCCAAGGGGATTTGAACCCCTGTTACCGCCGTGAAAGGGCGGTGTCTTAACCACTTGACCATGGAGCCGTATTTTGTCGTTGTTCAAATGATTATAGCCAACGACAAAATATATATTATCATATCTTTTACTATTTTGCAAGCACTTTTTTTAAATTTTACCAACTTTTTTATCCTGCTTGGCTCATACCCATCAGCTTTCCCAGTTCTTCCACCATTCCAGCATTACCATTGACAGAGATATCGCCTACCTTGTCACAGATTCTCTCCAGATATTCCAGCTCTTTCAACTTAAAAAGCGTTGAATTTTCCTCCATCAGCTTTGCTGTATTCAACAGCGAACGGGTAGATGCCACCTCTTCTCTGCGAGCAATCACATTAGCTTGTGCTGTTTTTTCCGCCACAAGCACAGAATTCATGATCTCTCGTATTTCACCCGGAAGAATGATATCCTTAATACCTGCTGTGAGAAAGCTCACGCAAAACATATGTTCTTTCTTTTGAAGTGCCTCATAAATTTCTTGGGAAATCTGCTCCCTTATTTCCAGAATCTCATCCAGCTTATAGTTTCCCACAATCTCACGGATCGCCAACTGGGCTGCTGAATATAGTTCCGCCTGCAGATTCGAAACTGTCGCAGCAAATTCTACGGCATCTCTGATCCTATACATGCAGGCAACGTTCATTCGAATACTGATTTTATCTTTGGTCAAAATCTCCTGTCCCACGATATTCAATTCCTTTTGTTTGAGATCCAGCACGTTTTGGGTAATATTATATTGATAATTCCAGAAACAATACTCCCCTCTGGAAAGCTGGTGCTGCAGAACATGATCATAATAGACCAGACCCACCTCCCCTTCTTTTACAATAACGTGTGTATAGAGATTTCCCGGAATCAGAGAACGCATTTGTTTCGTAACCTCCGCACCCATAAGTACTTCTTTCATAGACACTACTTTTACCTCATATTTGTCAAATACATTCCAGAATGTGTATTCTCTGCGGTTGGCAAATGTAGTCAGCTTTCCATTTATATAGATAAATCCTATCGAACCATCCGCAATTTCTATATGTATGACAGAGTTTTGAAACAGGGAATCTTGGGCAAGAACCTGATAAGGTACCGTAAGAATGTCCACCTCCCCTCTCATTTCCTCTATTTCCACCTGATAACCAGCCATTTTTGAAAAATGATAAGTTCCTGCAGGAATCATTTTCTTAAATATCCCATTTTTAAATACAAAGCCCGCCTGATTATCCTTTATATAATACTTCATCTTCATTCCTCCCATCGTTTGCTATCTTTCTTATATCAGATATCTTCTTACATGTTGTCACTTTTTTCTTAGGAAATACTCTTAACCTGCTGCGGAACGCTGGTTAAGCAGAAGAGCCGAAAGAAGTACATTCATCATGATATCGAACTGTCGTTCTCCCATTTCTACTGCGGTATCCCCAGCATTCAGGCAGCTGGCTAAACTGCACGCCTTTGATCCAGACAGATTTGTTCACTTCTTGCTGCATTTACAGACCAGTTCGGATCGATTTACACCAGCGAAAGACGTGCTAGAACTTCGTATAAAAGTATTTCTTAGAGCGGAGTCGAACCGCAGACTTGACGAGTCTTGCCAAATAATTGTGTACTCTACCCACTGAGCTACCGTTTACACGGGAGGGATTCGAACCCTCGCATCACATGGAACCCTTAACCTGTTTTCAAAACGATTAAGCTTCCTCTCTATTTATGGAATACCTAACAGCACGCTGCAGGCACCGCCGGGCAGGAAATAGCTTCCAATGCCCAGTCATAAAACCCGATTTTCTCTTAACCTTTCACTACACCAACTGTCTTTAACTTTCGAACAGGCGTCACCAAGTCTGACTGCTGTGCCATTACCTGATCAATATCTTTATAAGCAAAGCGGCATTCTTCCGCTACATCATTTTTCTTTCGTTTTCCAAGCACAACA
The DNA here is from genome assembly GCA_022791575.1 of Lachnospiraceae bacterium. GTDB lineage: Bacteria > Bacillota > Clostridia > Lachnospirales > Lachnospiraceae > JAAVZI01. Next base: position 5,719 of record JAAVZI010000079.1, on the reverse strand, counting down.
CCCTGTTCCTTTAAATCTACCATTACTTTCTCTACGGAAAATGCCTGCATGGCTCCGCTTCTGGAATAATTTCGTCCTGCGCCATGCGAGGAAGTACAGAAGGATTCCTGACTGCCTCTGCCTTCCACCACATAACTATAAGAGCCCATTGCCCCGGGTATCACAGCCAATTCCCCATCCCGCACTCTGGTTGCACCTTTTCTATGCACCCAGACATCCGCATCGTAATGATGTTCCAACGCCGTATAGTTATGATGACAGTTAATCTCCTCACCAAATTCTACACGCTGCCCAGTATACTTTTCTATTGCTTCTTTTACAATCCGGCAGGTCTTATCAAGCATACAAGCACGATTTTCAAATGCATAATCCATCGCCAGGTTCATCCAATGTATATATTGCTGCCCCTCTTCGGACGACACCGGTAGAAAAGCCAGACGGTATTCGTCCTTTACTTCACTATACCAACGCTGATTCAATTCTCTTGCCTTTTCATGAAAATAATCACAGATCGCCTTTCCCAAATGGCGGCTTCCTGAATGGATCATAATACACAGATATCCCTCCTGATCCTCCTGAAGCTCAATAAAATGATTGCCTCCTCCCAAACTTCCCACCTGGAAATATCCGTCCTCAATTAGTGGGAGCAGTTCTGAATTCTTCTCATACTTCTCCAGCTCCTGTTTCGCAAGATCCAGCACAGGGGATTTCTGCGGCACTTTATACCGCTCGGCATTAAGCGGAATCGATCTCATAATATTTCCAATCATAGCCTGAATCATAGTCCCATTTCCTGTCTGAATATCCAAAATATCTTCTACTCGTATATTGGTTGGAATGAAATCCATACCACATCCAATATCCACTCCTACTGCATTCGGAATCACAACGTCTTTGGCTGCAATTACTCCGCCAATTGGCATTCCCTTTCCGGCATGTGTATCTGGCATCAAGCAGACCCACTTATGTATAAAAGGAAGCTGCGACAAGTGATAAGCCTGCTCCAGACAATTTTCCTCCAACTGCCCCTGATCCTCCAGCCAGATTTTTACTGGAAATCTTGTTTTTTCATTATATAATACAAACATTTGCCTCATCCTTTCTTAAACGATTTGTTTTATTTCGCTAATTATTTATTTTTCAACTGATACGATTATTATATACAGAATTTACCAGATTATCATTTCAAAAAAGTTGCGAACTACTATAATCAAAGATCATAAATGAGCAAGAAACCCTCTTTTCATATAAAAACTCACCTTTGTAAGAAAAATTAACAAATATTTCAAACTATTTCCAAGATTAATATGTTATAATGTTACTAATTATATACAAAGACTAAATCAAGCAAAATCATTTGATATCTATTAACATATACCCCAAATAAAGGAGCCTATTATATGAAAAAAACTAAGAAAACTCGATCTATGTTACTTGTATCTGCTCTGTGCTGCCTTACACTGCTTGGCGGCTGCTCATCGGATCATAAATCTTCCCAGGAACCGTCCCCAACTAACCTCGATTCACTTCAAGAAGACGCGGAACAAACAGCAACTGGAGAACAAAATGGCAGCAATAATGGAAGTCTCGGTGTCTTCTCTATGCAGGATCTGGCAGGTAAAAGCTATACCCAGGAAATGTTTGCAGACTACGATTTGACTATGGTAAACATATTCACCACCTGGTGTTCTCCCTGTATCAATGAAATTCCCGATCTACAAAAGCTGTCCGAATCCATGAAAGACCAAAACGTTCAGGTCGTGGGGATCATTCTGGATGGACTTGACCGTTTTGGTAGGGAAGATCAAGAAGCATTGGAAAAAGCAAAACTGATTGCCGAGCGCACCGGTGCCTCCTACCCCTTCCTTATCCCGGACCAAAACTATATGAACGGCAGACTGGTTGGAATACAAGCTGTTCCCGAAACTTTCTTTGTTGACAAGAACGGAACAATCGTCGGAGAAACCTATTCCGGCAGTCATTCTCTGGACGAATGGACTGAGATTGTGAAACAAACGCTGAAGGACACAGCCTCATGAGGCGCTTTCTGCATTCTCCCTGGTTCGGACCTGCACTGACTGTGCTGGGGTTGATATTGATCGTTTTTGGTATCTACCGTGGAGAAGCTGCTATAGTATTTCAAAAAGCTATAAATATCTGTATGGAGTGTATTGGAATTGGATAAGAGACAAAAGGCAAAAGAATGGAAACGCCACGGGATTCAAGCACTTTGGGCACTTCTTACCAACAGCTATCTCGCCGGCTTTCTCTATGGTAAAATTTATAAAGGCAGACTGAAAAATATCTGTGTACCCGGACTAAACTGCTATTCATGCCCTGGTGCCGTTGGCGCCTGTCCAATCGGTTCCCTGCAGGCAGTCATTGGCAGTTGGAATTTTAAGTTTGCATTCTATGTGGCAGGCTTCTTAATCTTTGTTGGTGCACTGATGGGACGGTTTGTCTGTGGTTTTTTATGCCCATTTGGCCTAATTCAGGATCTATTGTACAAAATTCCTTTCCCCAGAAAAATCCGAACATTCAAAGGCGACCGGCTGCTTCGTAAACTTAAATACCTGGTTTTGGCAGTCTTTGTTATTCTCCTTCCCCTATATCTAGTCGATCTGCTTGGTCAGGGTACTCCTTATTTCTGTAAACTAATCTGCCCTGCCGGCACACTGGAAGGCGGAATCCCGCTGGTTTTGCTGAATCAATCTATGCACAGTGCCTTGGGATGGCTCTATGTCTGGAAAAATGTCTTGCTTATAGCTACTATTTTTCTGTCCATCCTGATTTATCGTCCTTTTTGTAAGTACCTATGTCCGCTGGGTGCCGTCTACTCCGTATTTAATCCCATTTCTATATTCCGCTATCGGATAGACCATACCTGTATACACTGCGGAAAATGTGCACAAGCATGTCAAATGCAGATTAATCCTGTTCAAAATGCGAATCACCCCGAATGTATTCGCTGCGGTGCATGCAAACATGCATGTCCGGTCAATGCCATTCACAGCGGACTTTCTTTCAATGCTAAAGCGGCAGAACCACAAAACAGTCAAACAAAAAGGAACGATAACCCATGTCCGATTTCCAGGAACTAATTAAAAGCTTTGCAAAAACAAGAGAATATGTACGTGACTTCTTTGTCTACGGCTTTAAGACCAGAAATGAATTCAAAAATAAAAGCCCGCGAACCTACGATAACGAACGAAGACGCTTGGAAAGCTGGCTCGGCCCGTATGTGCGCAAAGATCATGCTGCAAGCGGAGCCAATATCTCGCTTGGCATTGATAGTAACTTGCTGGATTCCAACCCCCTATTCCAGGTATGGAAGACTAAAAGCTTCACTGACAACGATATTGTCCTGCATTTCCTAATCCTAGACCTTCTGCAGGATGGCCGCGCCCTGACTGCCGAAGTCATCACAGATTCTTTGCTGACCGAATACGAATCCTTGTTTGACACCCAGACCGTCCGCCGAAAGTGCAACGCCTATGCCAAAAACGGGCTGCTTGAAAAAAAGAAAATTGGAAAAAACGTCCTTTATTTCCTGAATCAGACCCTTGCCCTCTGGCTGAACTCCAATGATAACATCAAGGAGGCTCTATCTTTCTATCAAATGGCCGAAGTTTTCGGTATTGTAGGAAATGTGCTTGCTGAGCAGCTGGATTCTCAAAATCAGATTTTTCGAGTAAAGCACAGTTTCTTTGTACATACATTAGAAGACGAAATATTATCTGCCCTTTTACAGTTTATGAATGAAAAGCAGTCCATACAGTTAGAAATAAAAAGTTCTAAAAAAGGAAGTCCCAATACTGCATATTGTATCCCTTTGCAGATATTCACCAGCACCCGAAGCGGCCGCCGTTTTCTATGTGGATATATCTGCAAGAGTAAACGTTTCACCTGTTTCCGCCTGGATGCGATCAAAAACATTACACCGCTTGGCCAAGCAGACGAATATGACTTTTTAGTAAAGAAGCTAAACCAAAACCGGCCGCATCTTTGGGGGGTATCTTTTCAAGGGCCGGAAGGTCATCATCTCGACACTTTGACAATGCGGATACAGGTAAAAGAACCCAAGGAGCTTTACATTGTTGACCGTCTAAGACGAGAAGGCCGAGGCGGTGTTGTCACAAGACTGGAACCAGATATTTATAAATATGAAATTGAAGTTTTTGACTGCAATGAAATGCTCCCCTGGATCCGCACATTTATTGGCAGAATCTTATCACTGGAATGTACTGCAAAATCTGTAGAACAGCGTTTTTATCACGATTTACAAATGATGTATCAACTATATCAAATGGATGAAACGCACCAATGATTATATGGTACTTTTACTCTATACAACACGGTTATGGAACAAATACAAACATGGAGGAATATGGTTATGGAATTATTTTCTGAGATATATAGCTGCTATTATCAAGTATTAAGACATATCTTATGCAGCCAAAGTCCTCTTTCCATTCAGGAAATCCAAGAGCAGATTAGCAAGGAAGGCTTCGGAGAAAGTCTGCTCTCCATTATTCCCAAACTAGAAGACGGCACATGGAATTTATTCAAAAAAGAGGGCAGCCTATATCTCTCCAGGCTCTCACCCTCCTTTCTTACTCCACTCTCATCCCTTGAGCAGTCTTATCTGAAAGCTTTATTATCCGATTCCCGTATAAGGTTATTTTTAGATTCCAGCCAATGGGAGACTCTTAATGATTTACTTACAAATATTCCTCCGCTTTGGCGACAGGAGCAATTTTATTATTATGATCGTTTTTCTGATGGTGATCCTTATCAGGATGAAAATTACTGTCATAATTTCCGTACCTTGCTTTATGGGCAAAAAAGTGGCCGCTATGTAGATATTGACTACAACTCGCCCAATGGAAACCGCTTACACCATCACTATATCCCTGCCCGCCTGGAATATTCTGTAAAGAATGACAAGTTCCGTCTTCTTGCCCTGAAACCAGCCAAAGATGAACATTTAAAACTGGAAATACTGAATCTTGATCGTATGAAAGAAGTACAACTGACAGAAAAAACCTTTACAAAATCATTTGATATCAATACCATTATTCGAAATTCTTACTACAAAGAACCCCTGCGGCTGCTGATTGTCAATCGGCGAAATGCACTGGAACGTGCTATGCTGCATTTTGCCAATTATGAGAAAAATACAACCAGAATAGATGAGGATACTTATGAGTGTTTGATTTACTATAATCAAAGTATGGAAACAGAACTTTTGATTGAAGTTCTCTCTTTTGGACCTATGCTGACAGTACTGGGCAATCAGCACTTTCTGAAAAATTTAAAGGCCAGGCTGAAAAAACAATATTACCTTTTATTATGATTGTAATTATTCAATTTTTTTAATAAGTTTTCATAATAACTGCGTATCCGCTACGGTAATTTCACCAGATTGATTTATTTCTGCTGCTTTTTCCTGAAAACTATTCAACTTCGTAACGTAATAGGAAGAGCGGGCTAGAAATAATTAACAACAAAAAACCTTGTAAACACTCATATTTACAAGGTTTTCCAAACTCCCCGAGTTGGGCTCGAACCAACAACCCCGCGGTTAACAGCCGCGTGCTCTACCAACGGGTGCGCTCGCACACCGATAAGAGTGGGAGAAATATTCTTTCTCAACGTCGTTCTCACGACTTGTTTATGTTATCATGATTTCGTAACTTTTGCAAGCATTTTTTTGATT
>JAAVZI010000078.1 GCA_022791575.1 Lachnospiraceae bacterium | reverse complement strand
TTGGCGAAGTCCAGATTTAAAAATGGTTTCTTAGTAGAATAGTCTACAAAAATAAGGTCGCATACCTCACGGTTGCTCATGTTTGTGTTGTTCATAATGGTTTCCTCCTTACATGTTCCGGCAGTATGTTTGGCTGCCTGTTTTTTGGTTGTAATAGATATCTATCATATAAGAAAATCTCAGTTTGAGAACTGATGTTCCTCAACCATCAGTTTTATCGGGGTTTGCGGAGCTTATTGAATGTGGGGCAAATCAAAAAGTTTCTAAAAATGGAAGGGGAAAGAAGGTTTTCTGATTCAAGAGGGGGATATGGGAGAAGGGAAATGAGGAATGATCGTTCTGTGATAAATGGAAATGCTGTCAGCAAGAACCTTGCAATAGAAATGGGGGAGTGATATAATAAAACACAGGTGAGAGATGTGAATTAAGCGTTGTTGATTTCCAATGGCGAGCGGAATAAAATTCCACAAACTTTGGTAAGCTGATAACGTTTCAGTGTAGGACAGGGAGCAACAGAGTCGAAATGAAAGTTGAGTGATTGAGCCGGGAAATTATTATGAGGTTGCACAGCAGACAACACGAATGATTGAGGTAACATACAATGAAAGAAATAAGAGAGAAAATCAAATGAATACAGGAAATCCGAGTGCTCATAGTATCTAAGAAACCTCTTATCACGGTGGAGGTAAGGGACTCATCGTATACAAATATAAAGAATTATTGTATGAACATTTGAGGATCAGTTAGTACAATGATTTGAGTTAAGTATAGGATGAAGCCGTATGCGTTAATAGTGCTTGTACGGTATGAATCAGGGTATGGGCAGCAATGCCCATACCTATTTGAGAAAGGAAGAGTTGTATTTATGCCAAAGAACATACAAAAATTAAAACCAGATACGGTATTGAAGAACTACTGGAATGATAAGGGGCGGTTTGCAGATTTATTTAATGCAGTTTTGTTTCAAGGTGAGTCTGTGCTTAGGCCGGAGGAACTGGAGGAGGCAGATACAGAAGAATCTACGATACTGGTAAACCGGGGGTATGCAGAAAGTATACAGGCTTCCAGGGATGTTATTAAGATACAAAAGAAATCCACTGCATTAGGGGCGAACTTTGTTATGTATGGACTGGAGAACCAAGAACGGATCCATTATGCCATGCCCATGCGTGTCATGGGGCTGGACTATGCAGCATACAAAAAGCAGTATGACAGCCAAGCAAAGAAAAACAGGAAACATACAGAGATAGATGGGGATGAATATTTGTCAAAAATGAGGAAAACAGACAAACTGAGTCCTGTAATTACTGTAGTTGTGTATTATGGGGAGAAGCCCTGGGATGCGGCAGTCTCGCTCCATGGAATGCTGGATATTCCGCCCAGGCTGGCTGGACTTGTCAGTGACTATAAAATGAACTTAGTAGAGGCGAGGAAAAATGACCTGGCACTGCATAACACCAATAATATAGATTTGTTCCAACTGTTAGAGATCATAATGAACCAGAATTTATCCAGACAAGAGGCTAGAGAACAAGCAATTGTCTATGCCGACAGCCATAAAGTGGATAAATCTGTAATTATGACTGTGGCGGGGGCAACAAACAGCAGGATTGATTATAATGCTTTTGAAAAAGGAGATGGCAGAATGTGTACATTATTTGAAGAGATTGCAAAAGAGAATGAGAATAGAGGAAGACAGGAAGGCGAAGCCAGACAGATTGTAGAAATGGGGCAAGAGTTTGGCCTTCCTAAAAGTGATATATTGCTTCGGTTGCAGAAAAAATTAAATGTGCCAGAAGAGGCCGCACAGGCGTATATGGAAATGTATGGAAAAAAGCAGTAGAATAGTTTTTAGAAATGTAATTATGTGTTCCATTTTAAAAAGAAGGTTATTATAAGCAAGAAAAATGGGGCGGCAATAATAGGAATAGAACATAGATAAATAGATGAGTCGATGCTTCCTGGTATTCTTTTTACAAGAGTATATTTGTCGGCTAATAATCCCAGCTGGGTAATGGCAGATTGTGTATAATGTCTAGGTTTATTGACCATAGTATCAATAGCCAGGTTCTTAGAAGAAGAGCCAGTGAAATTATTCATATGGCGTCTACTGTATCAATGGCATTGTCCAATTCCTTAGGCGGTATTCGAAGAAGTCGATTTGCTTTTCGGTTTTGGACGAAGAGGATAATTGCTGTTCTACCAGCGTGGCCCGTGATTCTACGGCCTTCCAGACCTACTCCCCAAGAAGGGCACGGTTGCCGCCTAGAAGCTTTACTTTATCCAATTCGGCCTTGGCAGTTTCATAGGCAGTGATGGATAACCTGCCATTTGCCTTAGCTAATTCATTAGTTGCTTCTATTTCATTCAAGGAAGCGATCCGGGCCAGTTCCGATTCATATTCGGATTTTAATGAGGAAAGGGAAGATTCTAATTCCATTCCCTGCTGCATAAATTCTTTGGATAGGGACTTTTTGTCTAAAGTCAGCCCGACTTCAATGACCTGTTTTCCAGCACTGGTAAGCGCCTGGAAGTTTTGGAACCTATCAATTACGTCATCAATTTCTAACCCAAGAGATTCAAACATGACAGATAGGTCATGGAATTCTTCGTCAAATGTACTGGCGGTTAGTTTCCCTTGTGCTGCCAGCTCGATTAATGCTTCTTTTTGATCTTTATAAGCTTCGGAGTTGATGATTTTATCAAAGGTATTGTACTTATCTGTGTCTGTTAGAGAAGCCGTGTATAGATCCAGGGTATCCTGGATGTCATCGATCCATTGTTGTTGGTCTGGATCTGAGTCGTCTAAGGAAGCTTGGTATTCTTTCAGTGCCTGGATGTTTTGCAATAAGGAACTGGTCTGTTCGGCATAATCTTTGTTTAAGTCTTTTTGCTTTTGGTCATAATCCTCTTTAGAATACTGCTCCCGGTCATTTTGGAGGTTTTCTAACTCTTTCCTTAATTCGGCGACTTTGTCGATTTGATTATTTGTTTCTTCCGTAATGGACTGCTCATTTTCCTTCTGCGGCTTAAATAAACTGTATAGATTTTTAACGGTGCCGGTGAAAGGGTTGATGGATAGGGCTAAATCGGCTAGATCTTTTGTACCTTCCCAGAGATTCCCTTCCTTAAAGTTGTTAAAAGAGTTTATTAAATCTCCATAAACACCGTTTTCGCCGAGATAGGCACTGCCAATCTTACTGATATCCAGATTTTGGATCCCATCGAATAGTTTTTCCCAATTGGTGGTCTCTGCGGTATTGTTTAAGATATCCATGGTTTTGTGCTGGGCTAAAGATTTTACTTCTTCATTTAGTAATTTTACTGTTTCCAGCTGCTGGGTTAACTGCTCGTTTTCCTTTGTTAAGGTGGTCAGGGTATCAGAGTTAATGATATCCAGCGGGTTTTGGTTAAGAAGTTCCATCTGCTTCTTATTGTCGTTAATTTTTTGCTCTATGGAACTGATTTCACTTTCATATTCCTGGATCGTACTTTTGTAGCTGTTGAGGGTTTCAATCTGGTCTTGGGTAGACTCTGTAAGGGAATCTATCTTTTGCAGGGCAGCTTCTACTACCGCGCCGATCAGCATATTGACGCCCATGCTTCCTAGGGTGGCGCCAAAAGATTTTAGAGCAGTTCCTGCTTTTTGTGTAACTTGTGAGAAAGCAGATTGTTGCTTTTGGGTACTCATGAGATGCTTTTGGTATTGTTTCATGATGTCACCAGAACCGTCCCAGGTTTTTAGGAATTCTTTTAGAGATTCATTAGGAATTTCTGTTAATCCAACAAAATCTTCTCCAAAGTTAATTTTAGTACCTGAATCTAATGTTTCTTTTATTTGTGATATTATTTCTTTAGTTTTTTTATCAAGTTCAGGAAGTTTATTTTTATTTGTGATGCTATTCCAAATATCAACTCCCCAACCATTCCAGCCTTTATCGGAATTATGTTGCACTGCCAAGATAATTCTGATATACTATTTTTTAAGTAAGACTCCTTAAATCAAAATAAGAGGTGGCCAAGAATGAATGATAATATAATAATTTGTCCGAAATGTATTGAAGAATTTAAAAAAGTACCTTATACCAATTTATTTCAGTATCGTGGTATATACCATAATTTTCAAGTACCAGAAAATTGTTTGTGTCATAAATGCAATTCTCAATTATTTGAAACCAATATAACAAGAGAAGAATTTAAAATTATATATCAAGTTTCTCATGAAAATGACTTTATATTAGCGCTAATTGAACTTAAACAAAATAATATCATAGAGTATCAATTGCGAATGAGTCAATTTAAAAGCCAATTTTATCAACAAGAACAAGTACAGCACATAGTGCAGAATACAAAAATTCCTCATTGCCCCACTTGCAATAGTGCTAATATTAAGAAGATCAGTGGATTTTCAAAAGCAGGTTCAGTTGCTATGTGGGGAATATTTTCAAGAAAGGTGCATAAGCAATGGCAGTGTAATGATTGTGGATCTGAATGGTAATCTGCCATCTGTTAATAATTATCTTACCTAATTAAGTAAATATTTTTCGTAAGGAGGATTGCTCTTATATATTTTTTTGAATTTATTATAGTTTTGGTACTTTCTTTTATATAATATTATGCTGTTTTCGGAAGCCAGCATATGGAGGTGTAATTTTTCGGTCGGTTTCCCTTCCTGGACTGTATCTTATACCGGAATACAATTACGCCTGTATTCCGCCAAACCTTGCCAGCCTCTGGACCGTACCACATATGCA
>JAAVZI010000077.1 GCA_022791575.1 Lachnospiraceae bacterium | reverse complement strand
TGAAATAAAATATAATCAATCGGCTTCGCCGCAAATTTTGAGCGATTTGTCAAGTGTTTTTACAAAAAAGTGGGTGATTTTTTTGAGATAGGGGTCTGAAAGCCTTATAAAATCAAGGCTGAAGATTCCGAGAAGTTATACCAAAGAAAGGGAGGAAAAAAGATGTACTACCGAATAAAAAACCAGCTTGACGCGGAACTGTTAGCAGAGGAATTTATTTCAGAAGAACATAAGAATCCGGTTATGAAACGGATAAAAGAGCTGATTGCAACACTGGATTTAGCATATGGCGCAGAACGAAAATCCCATGACATGGGTGGCTACATACTCTATTTCCCAGATGTGCAGACCTATCAGAAAAGCATAGGAAAAATAGAGGAATTCCACCACATCAGCCAGGATTTATGTGAATATGCAGACACCATAGCGGAATGCGGGCAGGACAATGCCGAATGGATCGAAGAACTGTATCTGCTGACTTCAGAAGATTCCCTTGTCCTAATCTATCCAAGGGAGAAAGGACATGCATAAAGACACTTATTTTGGAATGGAAAAGAAACGGTATGAAACAAGGGGGATACAGAACAGAATCCCTATAGAATACCGTTTTCTCTTATGGATGTTAGTAGATGAGCTTTGCCAGGAAATGCAAGCGGACTATCTGCAGGTATTCCAATTTACCTATGAAGCAGATGGAAGAGGAGGCGTGACACAAACGATTACCCATTCCCAGGAACAGCCAGACTACAGCATGGCTTATGAATTTCCCATGTCAGAATTGGGGATAGAAGAAAAAGTTTATGTTATAGACAATGGGGAATGCTACACCATGCTTCTTGCAGAAGAATATTAGAAAGGGGTGGAAACATGCAGTATGTATGGTTGGGAATGTTCACAGGAATCTTAGTGATAGCGGCGGCGGAAGTATTGTTAGAAAAATTTGCATAGGAGGAGGGGATTCAAATGTCAGGAGCTATGCTGTTCCTACTGGGTTTTACCAGCATAACAGCAGTCTATGAGATTGCAGTGACTGGGAAACGAACAAAATCAGAGAGGATTCAAAAGAAAACAGAAAGCATGAGCAGAAATAAAAAGAAATGATGTGATTGTAAGGGAATGTGTGAAATACCTGACATTCCCTTACTTGATAAATTTTAAGCAGATATTTTATAAAAATTTACTGAGGACAAAAAGGCTTGTTAAAAATAATAAGGAAAGGATGATGTGAATAGATGGAAGCAGATGAAAAAAGAACGACAGAAGATTTAAAAATCATGCAGATGATTTTAAGGTATGACGGATTCTTTAAAAATACCAATGCAGACATAGGGCTGACTAGAAAACATGTCTGGATTTTCTATGAGTATGACAGGGAATACCAGTGCTGCAACAGCTTTTTCCGGTTTCAAACAGCAGAGGAATTAAAGCGGATTATAGCCGGAATGATAGCGGAGGACTTCAACATCTTAATTGAAAACACAACAGAAAATATCCATCACAGCATAAAAGAGATTGATATGGAAGACGCTGAGCAGAAAGATTACAGCGCGTGCATTCCAGAACTTCTAAGCAATATAGAAGTTTTAAACAGCGAAATGCAAAAGAGCGCCGGAATGCTGGACACCATTTTTCAAGCCCTGTCAAACATTTTAAAGGAATGATGAGATGAAAATAGAAAACTGCCAAAGGATATAACGCAACAATTTTAAAAGAAATGCGCCTTATACAGATTTGGATAGACACACAGATGTCCTTTTGCTATGATATATTTAAGAAAAAGTAATAAAGGATGGGTTTATATGAGTGCAGGCATACAGAAGAAAAACAGGCTGCTTGAAATTTTCTATCGGGCAATAAAAGGGGAGGGGATATCGGTAAAAGAGCTGGCGTCAGAATACCATATTTCTACAAAAAGCATTTCCAGGGACATCAATGAGATTCAGAATTTCCTGTATGACAGCCGCGAACTGGTTGGAAATACTGAATTAAAATATGAGCCAGGCAGTAAATGCTACTATCTTACCTTAGATGGTTTTTTATTAAGCAAAGAACTCCTTGCAGTGATAAAAATGCTGATTGGCTGCAGGGGATTTGGCAAAATGGAGCTTATGAACCTGATAGCCAAACTGAAAAGATTTACCTCTTTTCATGACAGGAAACTTTTAGAAAAGCTGATTGCGAAAGAACTATACCATTATAACGAAGTACACCATGACTGCCCAAGCGTAATTGACCGGATTTGGCAGTTAACCCGCTGCATTGATAAGCAGGTTGAAATTACAATCACATATAATAAAATGAGCCGCGAACAGGTGAAACGCCGGATTAAGCCGATAGCAGTCCTATTTTCAGAGTATTACTATTATTTGATTGCCTACAGGAGTGAGGACGATTCCTGGAGTCCGATTTATTTTCGTGCAGACCGGATTGTCCACATCACCGAGCACAGGGGTACGTTTGAATTGGATGACAAGCGTCGTTTTGACGAGGGGGAACTGCGCAATAAGATTCATTTCATGTTTCCAGGAAAGGAACGCCATATTCGGTTTGAATTTACAGGGCCATCCGTACAGGCAGTTTTGGATAAAATACCAACAGCCAAAGTGGTAGAAATGCAGGGGAATAGAAAAATCATTGAAGCGGATACTTATGGAACCGGAATCAATAGGTTCCTGCTGTTGCAGGGAAGCTGGGTAAAGGTGTTGGAACCCAAAGAGCTGGTGGAAGAAATGAAAGAGGAAGTCCGTAAGTTAAGAGAAATGTATGAAGAATAGACAAAAGAAAACGCAAAAAAGAGCCTCCAGAAAGATAGGTTTATCCATATCTGTTGGGAGGCTTTTTTGCTGCCTGGCTTCCGGCAAAAAAGCAGACAGACATTTACAAGGTTTTGGTAACAAATATTTTCATAGGACATACGGCTGTCTATCGCTTCTGCTATAGTAAAACTGTAAGAAAACAGTATCAGGGTTGTCCATCAGCTGGGGGTACATATTCCATAAGCTCTGAAATATCACAGTCCAATGCATAACAAAGCCTTGCGAGGACGGCCAGGTCTACACGGGCGACTTTGTTATCACGGTAGGATTTTAATTGGGTGCGCTGCATTTCAGATCGAAAAGCAAGTTTGTTCACGCTGATATTGTTTTCTTCCATAAGGGCGTCTAAGTTCAGGCGGATTGTTCCAAATTCAATATCTTTCATTATAAATAACACCTCCTCAATTTATATGATAATTTATAAAGAGGTATGTTGACATGGGTTATATAATATAGTGTTATTATATGAGCAGATATGTGCTCATATAATCTATAATATGTAAAATAAAAAAATTAAAAAAATAAAGGAGTGTTAAAAATGTTACAGGAAAAATTAAAAGAACCAAGGGTTTATATGTGTGCAGCTTTTTATATCGCACTGATACTGCCATTTATGAAAGTAGTCAGCAAAGCAGGGGCAGGAGGGGCGTCAGCCGAGGCAGATCTGAGTATGAACGGTTATTCAGTCCTGTCTGGTTCCATACTTGGAATCCTGCTATTATTAGTGCCAGCCATTCTGATAGCATTGGAACTGCTGCCACAGGTCAAAATAAAAATGAGTCTGGTCTATTTAGCTGGCGCATTGTTGGGGATTATTTTGACGATTGTAGTATTCCTGCTGTCTAAGGGCGGTGCAGCGGCAGGGGCAGACATCGCTGGAGATATGGCAGGGGCGGCCGGAGTCAAGACGGACACTAAAACGTCCATGCAGATAGGCTGCTGGCTGCAGATGCTGCTTTATGCCGCAGTTGCAGTTTTTACCTTGATAAAAGATTTCGCAGTAAATAAGGAATCTATCAAAGAACAGGGCCTGAAAAATGTGTTTACTGGAGTTGCAGGAAGCGTAACGAAAGAATTTTCAGACAATGTAACAATGCTTCAGGGAGGAATGTCTGATATTATGACAACCCCATGTCCAAACTGCGGCAACCATGTACGGAAAGGGAAGAAATTCTGTATAAGCTGCGGCCAGAAAATGCCGGAAAATGGAAATGAACACACAGAGAAGAAAGCGGAAGAAAGACAGGCAGCGAGTCCTTTGGCCGCAATGCGGGAGAAACAGGTTAAGAAAGACAGCGGGCAGCATGCGCCGGTAAAAACCGCTTTATCAGGGCTTATGACTGTGCGCGAATACATAGATTCCATACAGACAATAACCTGTGAGACATGCGGGGAGCAGATACCGTCTAAGATGAAGTTCTGCCCAGGCTGCGGAGAGGCGGTTGTCATTAAGCTGTTCCCAGAGATATGCAGCAAATGTGGAGGGGCAATTCCCAAAGGAAAGAAATTCTGTCCTGACTGTGGACAAAAAGCAGTGGCAAAAGAATTAAGAACCAATTGTGCTTCCTGCAATGCGGAACTGATGTTTGGAAAGGGGTTCTGTGTGGAATGCGGAGCGAAAGTAGAATGATTTTAGGAAAATTATTATATCATATGTAGAAAAAGATCAGAGAGTTAAGGAGCAGAGAAATGAAATATTGTGAAGAATGCGGCGCTGCATTAGAGGACAATGCCGAATATTGTGAAGAATGCGGCGCAAAACAAAGTGTTGGGCAGGAAGCAAAACCAATACCACAAAAAGAAAGCATACCAGAAGAGAAACAGGCGGTTCCAAAGGGCAGAAAAAGCCTTATACTTATCATTACAGCAGTTGTTATTCTGGCAATTTTAGCAGCAGTTTTGTTTCTGGTTATGTCCTATAAAGAAAATAATAAGGGTGGGCAGCAAACAACAGGGAAAAATCCGGCAGCGAATGAAGCTGTTGTTCAGCCAACTGAAAAAGCAGAAGAAGAGGTAACCGAACAGCCAACATTAGAACCAACAGAGCCGCCAACGCCAGAACCTACAGAGCAACCAACGCCGGAACCTACAGAGCAACCAACGCCAGAACCTACAGAACCACCGATACCGGAACCTACAGAGCAGCCGACATCCATGATAAATTATTCATATGTCCAGGATACCTGGATTAATAGCGACTCAGTAGAGGATATGTGGACTGTGGAGATTGTAAGTGTCAATAACAATGAGGCAACATTTGCCATTAGCCGAAGTCCCTACTATGACGATTATGAAAATTATGAAAAACCATATCGTACAGGTTTTATGACTGCGTTGATAGAAAATGGCGTTATGAAGTTTGATTGTCTTGATACTACTGGAACGATTCAAATTAATGGTGTAATAGTATTTAGCATGTCGGATTTGGGAGTGGCGGAGTTAACAATTAATACATTTGATACGGAGTTGGGAAACCATACATCCGACAATAAGAAGATGATAAGTTCAGTCATATATAATTATACAAATTAGAACGGAAATCAAATAAATTTTAAAATATCATATTCTAACGATGAATATGATGTTTCATATTCTACAAATCTGATAACTGGTATGATAGAAAATGGCAAAGTAAGTTTCTACGACGTGCATTTTTTCCCTGGCGTTACCATTGATGGTGAGATTGATTTCCCAAGCGCAGCGGATGGAACGGCATATTTGAACTATCGTTTATCAGATGGCATGGAAGTTGAAATTGATACAGTACAATTATGGAACAGTAGTCGATATACAGGATAAAATTTAAAAATAAAATAATTATAAGACTTTTATCCTTGTTATTATATTGTATTTTAAAAGATAAGAGAGCTAAGGAGCAGAGAAATGAAATATTGTGAAGAATGCGGCGCTGCATTAGAGGACAATGCCGAATATTGCGAAGAATGCGGCGCAAAACAAAGTGTTGGGCAGGAAGCAAAACCAATACCAACAAAAGAAAACATTCTCAAAGAGAAACCGACGGTTCAAAAGGACAGAAAAAGCCTTATTATTATCATTACAGCAGTTGTTATTCTGGCAATTTTGGCGACAGTTGTGTTTCTGTTTATGTCCAATAAAGAAAATAATAAGGATGTGCAGCAAACAACAGGAAAAAATCCGGCAACGAATGCAGCTGTTGTTCAGCCAACTGAAAAAGCAGAAGAAGAGGTGACCGAACAGCCAACATTAGAACCAACAGAGCAGCCAACGCTGGAGCCGTCAGAACAACCAACGCCAGAACCGTCGACACTGGAGCCGTCAGAACAACCGACTCCAGAACCAATCCCAGACTATGCTTCCATGTATTCTTATTTAGTTGGTACGTATATTCCAGAAGACTCAATTGCCGATCACAATTATACTGGTTATGATATTACAATTAAGCAGATAAAAGGAGAGCAGGTTCTCTTGTCAATTGAATCGTGGGATAATGCACATATCATATGGAATCAGGAAACATATGGCACTATACAGGATGATAAAATATATTTTGAAACAATCTGGAATGATAAATGGCGTGTTGGTTATGGCGTTATTTATATTCCACAAGATGCAAATTTTACAAGTCTAGCTTTTGAACTTGTTACAACAGGGGAAAATGCAGAGTATTTGGGACTGGATTCAGTATATATGGATACAAGGGGACTTTATTATATGATTCTAGACAATTCATATGCAAACTGAAAGTGTTTTTTTCTATAAATACAAACTATATAAAATAAAAAAGGAGAGATAACATGGCTGAAAAATATAGGATGATGGAATATACAATCAACAGAAAATATTAAATGCTACAAAATAGAAAATTGTAATACAATGGAGGAATAAAAATCATGAAAGAAATGAAATTAAAAGAAAGTACAAAAGTAGTAATATTTCTGCTCGGATTGTCGGGATTGATGTATGTAGCTGATATGGCTGTTCCAATAGAAATATTTATGGGAAGAAGAGTCTTTGAATTGCTGACCTATACAGCATTATATATAGCATTATTCATTACATTAGTCAGAGTAGGAATATGGATGTATAGAATATTATTTAAAGACTAATCAAAAAGCAAGGAAGATCATAAAATAATGAGAGAAAAAGACAATATTCCATTTGACTTCCCTATTGTCACGGAAAAGCCCTTGGGCTATGAAGAAAAGAAAGAACTGCCAATTGTTTGGCTGGAAGAAACTGATTTTCCATCTGAATGGAAAAACAATGATAGGATTCGTCCATGTAAAAAAGGAAGTAAAAAATAATCAATGCAACTATATAAATAGTCAAATCAAACAAAGAGAGGATATTTTTCTAATAAGTTCAATCTTATGCTGGCTTGGGAGAATTTTTTTTAAAACAATGAGTATAAAAATCAAGATCAAACTTGTGTCTAGTATAAGCATGTGTTAGAATTTTCTTAAATAATATATAAGGAGTGAGTGCTTATGGGAGATATAAGAGCAAGAATTAAATTAAATGAAAAACAAACTGAAAAACTTAACTTTTATCTGGACATATATAATGACGAGCCAAAATGGAAGCTGATAGAGGCATATGCTGTTGATGGAATGGACATAAAGGA
>JAAVZI010000076.1 GCA_022791575.1 Lachnospiraceae bacterium | reverse complement strand
TGAAATAAAATATAATCAATCGGCTTCGCCGCAAATTTTGAGCGATTTGTCAAGTGTTTTTACAAAAAAGTGGGTGATTTTTTTGAGATAGGGGTCTGAAAGCCTTATAAAATCAAGGCTGAAGATTCCGAGAAGTTATAGAGATAAAAAGGAGGAACAGTAACATGATTAAGAAACCAGTGGTAGTTCAGATTTCAGCAGGTGCAGAAGCTAGACCGGTCGCCTTACTTGTTCAGGTTGCAAGCCAATATGAGAGTAAGATTTATCTGGAGACAGAGAACAAAAGAATTAATGCCAAAAGTATTATGGGGATGATGACATTAAATCTTACAGAAGGAGAAGCATTGACGGTAAGTGTAGAAGGCTGTGATGAGGAGGCGGCAGCAGACCGCATTGAGAAGTATTTAACTGGACGGATTGCTTCATAACATAGGAAGACTGAGAAGTTGAAGGAAAGCTGTAAACAGCAGATTATAAGGATACCCGGAAGACGGACTGCAGATGTAAGGCTGATAGGCCAGAACGTGAAAGAGCAGTTGGTTTTCCGGGTTTTTATCTTGCAAAGAGTAAAGGGAGTATAGTATAATAATAACAGGAAGAAAAAGAGAGGAGTTAGAAATATGGCAAAGGTACTGGACAAGTTTCTGCAACGGGGAGAAAATGATCGTGATACATCAGACTTAAGCAGCGCGGCAGTAAAAAGAGCAAATGCCAATATTATGGCATGTCTCAAAGATATGAAGCAGCAGCATGAGGAAAGTATGGAACTTTATGGACAGATTTACCAGTCTGTCAAAAGGAATACCCAGGCTCTGAAAGAGATGCAGGCACTGCTGGCAGAAAAACAAACAGCATATACCAATGCACCGTTAGCGGAAGAGGATAGCTTAAGAACCCAAGAAGAACAAAAGGAGATAATCACATTAGCTATTAAATCAGAGATGTTTGGGTTTCGTGCAGATCTGGCTGAGGCAGTCAGAGAGGAGATTGCCGGATACAATACGAGCGTGAAGAAAATGTATGATGGTTCAAAACAAGATTTACAGGATAATCTAGGTAATTATGAAAGAGTTATTAATAAGGAAATTAGTTTAATTCAGGATATGATGGAAGAAAGTATGGGAAAGCATTATGAGGGACTGCTGGAAGAAATTAAGTCAGTAAGAAAAAAGGCCAGGAACTATGCGCTGCTTGCAGGGCTGGTTTCCCTTGCAGCATTGATTATGCTGAGTGTAAACCTGTTTATAATAAAATAATGAAAGAGGACAGCAGGGAATCTTTATTTAATCGTTTAGTAGTCATTCTGTGTATCATATAGTCATTTGGTGCATTGATTTTAACGAAATGACAAAAAATACCGATATAAATATATATGACAACTAAAGTGAGGAAAGAAAATGAGGATTGCAATCAGTGATGAAAGCAAAAAAGACAGAGAAATGCTGAAAATGCTTTTAGAAAATTATGAAGCGAAAAATAAACAGAAATTTGAGGTGTCAGAGTATGATTCCGGATTAGAATTATGCAGGGACAACAAAATGCTGCAGGAATGCCATATTATTTTTTGGGATATCAGTATGGATAGGGAAGAGGAATTGCATGCAGCAATACAGCTGCGCAAGAGATTTCCAGAACTGCCTATTGTATTGGTTAGCGCAAATGTAAGTTGTGCACCAGATGGCTATAAGGTAAAGGCAAGTCGGTTTCTGCTAAAGAGCAGCCTGCCGGAAACCATTGGGGAGTGTATGAATACCCTGCTGAAGAAACGGCTGCGGGAGGATCTGGTATTACAGTTTTCTTTTGTTGAGGGGAGTACGGCGTTGAGGCCGGAGGAAATTATATATATTGAAACCAACCGGCATAAAAATATTTTTCATACACATAAGGGAATATTCAGCATTTATAAAAAGCTGAATGAGATTGAGGAGGAGTTAAGCGGTTTGGATTTTGTACGGATACACCAAAGCTTTTTGGTTAATATGCGGTATGTGGACAAGATCAGCAGTTATATTATGAGATTGACAACGGGAATTGAGCTATCTGTGCCAAAGTCTCGATACCGTGGAGTAAAGCAGCAGTATATGCTGTATAAGGATACACAATAAGAGTAGTATTTGTATTACATGAAATGCTTGGATGTTCGAAAGATAGTGATTTTTAGCTGGGATTAAAAATCGCTATTTTTTACTTTTTGCAGCATAAAAGATGGAGCGTTTGGTGACAGTTTAGAATGGGTTTGGTGACAGAATTCACAAAATCCAGGGAGCAATATGGTATACTGGATTAGGACAGGAGTTCAAGGAACATGAGGTGACGTTGTGGAGATCGCAATCTGTGATGATGAAGAGGCTGTGCAGAAGAAACTAAAACAGCTGATTAAAAAGAATCTGCCTCAGAGCCGGATTGCTGTTTACGATTCCGGGCAGCAGCTGCTAAAGAGTCAGGAGGAGTATGATATTGTTTTTTTGGATATCTGTATGGCAGAACTAGATGGAATTGAGACGGCAAAGATTCTTCGCCAGAGTAAAGATGAAATAATTTTGATATTTATCACCGGTGTAAAAGATTATGTATTTGAAGCCTTTGATGTATCGGCATTTCATTATCTGCTGAAGCCTATAGCGGAAGAAAAGTTTGCCAGTGTATTGAAGCGGGCAGCAGCAGAGGTTAAGAAACGGGCAGTCAGTAATACGAAGCAGCTGTTTATAAAAACAAAGCAGCGGAATGTTACCATCTGTCTAAAGGATATTATTTATATTGAAAGTCAGAGACGTAAGGTGGAGATTCATACGATTAAGGAAAAGATAACAGCATATGCGGTTATGAAGGAGCTGGAAATACAGCTGGATAGTCGTTTTTACCGCTGTCACAGAGGATATCTGGTGAATATGGCCTACATTAGGGAATATCAAAAGGACAGTATTTTTCTAGCTAATGGTGAATGGATTTACCTTTCTAAGGAGAAGTATGGGGATTTTGTAAAGTCTTACATGCATTATCTGAAAAAGGGAGGAGCGGCTCATGTATGAAAGCTTCTATGAAATCATTGATATGATAGCAGCGATATTCCAGGGCTGGTGCCTGCAGTACTTTTATGGGAAATTCATGAAATGCCGGATTCAAATATCATATGGCAGGTATCTCACGGTTGTGGTTTGGGCAGCTGCCAGTCTGATTGCCAGCCATATGGTGCAGGTAGATTATGACAGCATGAGGGTAGTTGTAAGACTTGCTATCTTGTATCTGGTTTTGCTGTTAGTGGCTGCAGGACTGTATCAAGCGGGAAATGCTTTGAAGTTTTATCTTTCGGTTACATTTATGGCGGTAAAGGAAATTAGTTTTTTTCTGGCCTATATGATCCTGACTGTTGGGGCTCATTTGTTTCAGTTTTGGGAATGGTGTTTGGAAAAAGGGTATATTTCTGCTATAGAAACGTTTATGCAAATTGTCAATGCTACCGTGATTGCGTTGCAGGGCATAATGTATGTGTGTATGTTGCTGTTTACATTTCTAATACTGAGAAGTATCGTGAACCGTTATCAGGAAAAGGAATATGAGGTGCAAAGAAACGAACTGATGTTCATATTGGCGCCAAGTGCTGCGGGATTCTTGTTCTGTGTACTGCTTCGCATGGTAAGTGTCACAATGGAAAATGAAATTCCTGTCCTTCTCTATCATAAATATCCGTTGCTGCTTTTGCTGATTCCGGCTATTTTGTTACTTTCACTGTTATCCATCATATATGGTATCCAGCTGCTGCAGGATATGATTAGTCTGAACCGGGAAAAGAGAGGACGTCTGATCCTTGAACAGCAGGTCAGCAGTCTGCAGGAACATGTACAGGAAATGGAGCGAATTCAGGCTGGTATTCAGGGTATGAAACATGATATGAAGAATCAGCTGGCAGTTGTGCTGCAGCTGTCAGAGGCAGGGAATACAGAAGAGCTACAGGCTCATGTACTGCAGATGAATCAGACGATGGAACAGCTGGATTATCGTTTTCAGACAGGAAATGCAGCAGCAGATACGATACTGAACATGAAGTATCATGAGGCGGTCGGACAGATTCCAGATGTTCGGATGGATGCAGAAGAGTTGATGTTTCCTGAAAATATACGGATTCAAAGCTATGACCTAGCAGTGATTTTGTGTAATGCTATGGATAATGCCATTGAAGCATGCAGGAAGTTAAAAGAGGAAGATACAAAGTTTATCTGTCTTCGCTCTTATCAGAGAGGAAGCATGTTCTTTCTGGAAGTGGAGAATAGTTTTAACGGTCAGCTGGAAGTTCGCGGACAGTCAGAATTTCCCCAGAGCAGCAAGAAGGACAAACATATGCATGGGATTGGAATGAATAATATCCGGGAAGCGGCCTGGAAATATGAAGGAGCAGCAGACTGGGAGGTGGAAGGAAAAACATTTTCCCTTACGGTAATGATGAAAAATGTGAATAAAAACTGGAAGGAGGATGAATAATGAGTATTTTAGGAACAAGCGGACTGATGATGAATCCCTATATGTATATGAACTCTGGATTATCAGGCTTATCAGGATATACAGGGGTATCTGGTTATACAGGGCTGTCTGGATTGGGCGGAAATACTAGTATGCTGGGCTTTGCCAGTATTCTGCAGAAAGCCTTAGAATCTCTGCCGGCCTGTGGATGTAATGGCTGTACAGTACAAGAACAGGACAGTACCACTGGAACTGTTGTGGAAGGGAATACAGCAGGTAAGAAGAGTACAAAGAGTAATTCTGGAATTACCGAGCTTTATGCAGATTATCTGCAGAATAACCGGACGGAACTGGAAAAGTATCGCAGCAGCTTGAGAAAATCTCTGGAGCAGTCGGGAAAGATTGCCAGCCAGAACAGTCGTTCTCAGCTGGGACAGAGCAGTTATGTAAAGCATGCGTTGGATTCCTATCAGCTGGGTAAGCGGCATTATCTGTAATATCATTACAATTGTGAGAAAGGGGCTGTCGGAAAAAACGATTTATGCCCCCTAATATATAAAAAAACAGTCCCTTAGAAATTTAGGATTTTTCAAGCCCCTGGATTTTTAAGGGACTGTTTGATGTTATTGGTGCAAATTTGGACTTAAAGGCTTAACAGGAAAAGTATTTCCAATTTTAAGGTCAAGGAGGAAACGTAAAATGGAAATGAACAGGATCAATGGTGTAAATACACAAATGCAGCAAATGGGAATAAATCAGGCAACAGACTCTTACAGCCGGAATATCCAGAACCAGATTGCCAATGCACAAAAACAGTTGCAGGAGCTTTCTTCCAACAAAGATATGGCGCAGGAAGAAAAGATGACGAAGCGGCAGGAATTACAGCAGTGGATCAGCGACTTGAATATGCAGTTAAGACAGCACCAGACAGAGCAGCGCAGGGAGCAACAGCAGAAACAATCTTCCTTTGATGATACGATTGGCGGAAACCAGAAAACAGGCGAAGCAGATACAGGAGTGATTATTTCCCTTTCAACAACAAAAGAGCAGATTGCAGGCATGAAGAAAGTGCGGACAGACTTGCAGGGGAAATTGCGTACTGCCCAAACGGAGGAGGAACAGGCAGATTTGCAGGAAAAGATTAACAACATTAACCAACCTATAGGCGAGAAGGTAAAGGAAACACAAGATACCATAGCAGATGATTGCAAGGCAGAACAGGATAAAACAGATCAGACACTAGATAAGAAAGAAGATGAAAAAGAGAATGGAACGAATGTTGTTTCGGAAGAAGAAAATAACAGTATTGAGGTGAAGTCTGCCGAAAGTGCGAATACAGATATGGAGGTAAAAAAGAACAGAAATGATAAGAAACTGTGAAATAAGCTAAGCATACAGATCCATCCATTTGACTTTTGTGAAATCGCTGAATCGATCAATGGACATTGAACAGCAACGAAGGGCTGATACCATAGCAAAAATACGAATACGAACTTTGCACCAAATAAAATGGATCAATGCATACATCAAGAAGAATTCATTTTTTACGACTGATTTTTTTACTAAGATTGTAAAAGTTGTTGTCATTGCAAAATATATAAGTATTCAAACCTATTATTTTTTATTCCAAAGCCGTTATAAATTGTGAATCCTATTATGTGTCGACTACTTGACAATTAACTGGAATTTTGTAAAATAATAGTGGGAAATATTCTAATGAAATAAGCAGTCATTTTGGCTGCTTCCGTATGATACTGCGAGAAAAACAAGATGATTTATCAAATTTATGTAGAATGATCTTGGTAATGGACAAGTGAAGAGTCTGTTTGATGACGAATAAACCATACAGAATATGTATTTGTTCTGTTGCTGACTGTAGAGAGGGGGGATCTTAGCAGGGTGGCTGGACGGTTCCATGGCAGCATTTTAAATGAAACCAATGAAATCATCAGCGCCTACAAAAATTGGAACAGCTCCAAGAGCTTTTAATATCAGAGAATATCAATCAGACAATCGGATTGAATTTGGTAATACAAATGTAAATCGTGAGATAAAATCCCAGCAGATCAGCCGTTCAGATTAAGGCAGTGTTAGTTCCGGTGAAGCAGTCAGGCTTAGAGGAAAGGTTTGCATATCTGGATTATTAGAATACAATTCCTAAATTAAGAAAGGAAAGCGTTTTATATGGAAAACGCTATATAGGGGAGCATATGAAAAAAAAGTATACCCAAGGGCATACCGTAATGCATGCGCTTCGCGCTGTAAGAACAAGGTATATGAAATTAATTTGTTTTGCATGTATTGCCGCTTTTGTGAGTGGATGTTCTATAAATGAGTCAAAAACTACATCAAATAGTTCTAATGCAAAAAATAATAAACAGATCGTTCCTAGCGGTCATTTGGAGGGGAGTACAGATGAAGATGAAATAACCAGCGAGGCGTCGGGGGTTCATCAGGACGAAATAACCAGTGAAGCGCCGGGTTCCAATGATTCTCAGACAGAAGAGAATTCGGGGCAGAACACAATAACAGTTCAGGAGAAACCAACGGCCCAGCCAGAGGAGAAAGAAATAAAGTCGGCAACAGGATATGTATTGGATCAAATTGGAAATATCGTGTATGTTGATTTAGAGAATGCTGGGGGCAGAACTTATCCGGAAGAGGGAGACGATAGGAGTGTTGCATTTGATATCACAAATGCAACGATTACGCAGGAACCGGATGCGATTGATGGTACTCTAAACAGTAATCCGATCCGTAATGGGGTTACAGTTGACATCTTGTATTATGTTGAGGGAAACGCCAATATCGTAACCACGATTCATTCAGATAACGATGAAAAAGAACCAATTAATTATGTTTCTATTGGGTTTGTGAATCGTGTGGAAGAAAATAAGGTAACATTAGATATTACAGAGGGAGATCAGAGTGGTACAATGGCAGTTTTTGATTTCAGCAGCAGTATGGATAGTATTTATGATATTGCTGTAAATGATAAGATTAGTATCACATATTATGTAGAAGGTGGAGATAATATGGTAATGAGCTATTATAGGCCTGAATCATAAATCTTATCTTATATGTCATGATTTCTTTCTGTGACGACTATGGTTTACAATTTCATCATTATTTCTTTCTTAATGATTAACATTGAGCTGATAGGGCGAATCATTAGGAGATGAAATATTTGAATAAATTTAGGGAACGGATTAAAAATCCGACTACGATTATTGGCATTACGGGTTATGTTCTTGCGATTATATCCGCAATGGGTATTCACATTAACAATGAAGTTGTATTAACAATTATCCAGAGCATTTGTGCAATATGTGTATTATTGGGAATATTAAATAATCCTGAAAATCCAGGCAGAGATTTTTCCAATAAAAAAAAGAAGTAACATTTAATAATTAAAAGCTCAATGTTAAAAGGCGTCGTACGAAACAGCGGTCAAACGGTCAGTATACTTGGTGCGGCGCCTGCTGAAAATACTAGAGAAATATCTTTTCGATTCTTCTGTTATGCAACAATATTCTTTATTCTTGAGATGAGTTTATTATCATGTTCATAGCGGTATTCGTTTTATTTAGAAATCCACCGCTCTTATTCCGTGTTCTTTAAGGCCGACAGGCCTTGCTTCATATGATATTAATTTCAAACATGTTCAAATGCCAGAAGCTGTTAAAAATGTTTTATCAGCTTTTTTGGTATACCTATCATTTCCAATTTCCTATTTCATTTGGAATGTTTCCCAATTTTTTAAGGAGAATCTAAAAAATTAAAAAACGGTAGGAAACGAAAAAATTGTATGACGGATGATTTGTGAATGTCATTTTACATAACAGGAAGAGCAAAAACAAATAAAGTTTACAATTTTTTAAAAATGAGTTTCTATTTTAGTTTCTACTTTCTTTTTAAAAAGAAAAAGGTAGGAAAGAGTATGGAAACAAATGAATATAGGGATTTAATTAGTAAAGCAAAGTATAATAAAGAGGATTTATTAGAGGTAATTACTTTATTATCACCGCTGCTTCATGCACATAGTAGAAAACTGTTTTTTATGGAATATGAAGATGCGAAACAAGAATTGACCTTAGCTTTAATAGAGGCGATTAAAAATATTCCACAATGTAAAAGTGATGGAGAGTGTTTATCCTATCTAAAAAATGCAGTAAAGTTCAGATTTTCATTTCTATGTAAAAAGAATATTAAGAAAGAAACCTATGAGGATACCTATGCGGATGAATCCAAAATGGAAACTTTAGCTGGTAAGGAAGAATATGCGGATTTGGAAACACGGATAGAATGGCAGCAGAAAATAAAAAAGATTCCCCAGAAGCAACAGCAGATCTTTCAATATCTGATCAGCGGATATTCAGATCAGGAAATAGCACAGATTATGGGGATGAGCAAGCAATATATCAACTGGATCAAGAAGAAGTGGCGTAATATTTGAGATAAAATAAAAAATTCCTGCTTCAATCGTTTACATTTCTATGGAAAATGACTTCTTTCTATATGAATTAGCTGATTCAAATAAAAAGAAAGAGGTAGAACATATGACAGATTATGAAAAAAGTGTAATGCGGAATATTATTTACGCAGTGGAAACAGGCGGGCAGGTGTATGGTAATAAGAATTATGGCAATTTTACTGAAGCCTACACCAATAGCAGCAATGAGGAAGCAATTACGATTGGTGCAGGACAGTGGTATGCAACCGAAGCACAGCGGCTTCTTAATACCATTCGAACAAAAAATCCGGCGTTGTCTGCAAGTTTAGATACGGCTGGAATCGGCAGTGACTTAGACAACAGGAACTGGTCTACTTATCGGGAGTCTAAGAATTCTGATAAAGCAAGGTGTATTGTTAGTATCATTGATAGTGAAACCGGCCGCCAGTGCCAGGATGCATTGCTTGATGAGCAGATGGAGGGATATATACAGGAGGCGGCAGCGCTTGGAGTAAATGATATGGACGCGAAAATGATGTGCGCCAATTTCAGACATCAAGGAGGAAGAGGAGCTGTAACACGAATTCTTGCCAAGACAGATCAGCCATATACCTTGGATCATTTATATGCTGCTTGTTAAACGGATACAGGAAATCAGGTGGGCGCTTATAAAAGCCGTCAGAAAATGGTATATGATTCTCTGAAAAGTTATATTAGTAATTATGTTGTTACACCAGAAGCAGCAATTGCAGCAGTGATAAAGGTAGCTCAAAATGAAGTTGGGTATTTAGAAAAGGCAACTAATGCATATTTGGACAGCAAAACAGCAAATGCAGGGGACAACAATTTTACAAAATATTGGCGTGATATTAGTCCAGAAAATCAAGGTGGCTGGTGGTGTGCTGGTTTTATCACTTGGGTTTTTACACAGGCTTTTGGAGCTACAAAAACAAGGGCACTATTAAATCATTATCCTTTTATCAATTGCCAGAAATTAAGTACTCTATGTACATGTTATGACACTCCGGCAACAGGCGATATTGTACTGTATTGGAATGGAAAAAATTTTTACCATACAGGACTGGTAATAGATGTCCAAGGAGATTTATTTATCACTATTGAAGGAAATACATCACCGAGCTCGGGAGTAGAAAGTAATGGGGAGGGTGTTTTCCAGAAACAGCGTTATAAAAGCCGTTTGTCGGGAGTTAAATTTGTAAAACCTGACTACAGCATTATCACATCAATTAATAGCGGCGGCAGCGGCGAAAGCCCCTATCCGGGAGATTCCTGGAAAGCAACAGGAACCGCAACCTGTACCGGCGATAATGTAAATGTAAGAATTACTCCAGGCGGAACCCCTATTGGCAAGTTATCCAAAGGGAACCGCTTTGAAGTAGATGGAAGCAAATCCGGTGTATGGGTACATATCAAGGTGCCTGGTATTGGAATCGGCTATATGCATGAGGACTATGTAGCCTATGACAATGGTATCGGCAGCGGAACTTCCTGGAAAACAACAGGAACAGCAGTTTGTTCCGGTGAGGGTGTTTATGTAAGGGCGCTGCCAGGAGGCACCATAATCGGCAAGCTGTCAAAAGGACACCGGTTTGAGGTGGATGGAAGCAAATCCGGCGAATGGGTACATGTCAAAGTTTCTGGTGTAGGAATCGGCTATATGCACGAAGATTATGTATCTTATAATGACAGCGGACTTTCCTGTGTCAGAATTGCACAGGCAGAATTAAACAGCCGTTTCTGCTCAGGCTTAGTGGTAGACGGGCTCTGGGGGCCAGCCTGCAAAAAGGCTTATATTGCAGCGATTCAGTCCTCATTAAATAGTGTATATGGAGCCGGCCTGACAGAGGACGGTATTTGGGGAGCAAAAACAGAGGCAGCCTGCGCAGCCCATGTTCTGAAAGAGGGCGCAAAAAATTTATATGTAGGCGTTTTACAGATTGGATTGTATTCGAACGGAATTTCCTTATCCAACGGAATTGACTGTGATTTCGGAGGCTCTACAAAACAAGGGCTGATTACATTCCAGAATAAAAAAGGATTAAGCGCAGATGGCGTAGCTGGTGCTGGTACGTTTAAAGCCTTAGCAAATTCCAACTATTCAGGCAGCAGTTCATGGGTAAAAACGGGAACTGGTGTTTGCACAGGTGATAATGTATATGTACGAATTTCTCCAGGTGGAAGTGTAATTGGGAAATTATCGAAAGGCGCTGCATTCGAGGTGGATGGAACCAGAGCCGGCGCCTGGGTTCATGTAAAAGTATCTGGATTGGGCATCGGATACATGCATCAAGATTATGTGGGATTAAATGGTTCTTCCGGTAATTCTACTGTAAAAACTACCCAGACAGAATTAAATAATAGATTTAATGCGGGGCTTACAGTAGACGGACTCTGGGGAGCCGGCTGTAGAAAGGCCTATATCGCAGCCATTCAGTCATCACTGAACAGTGTATATGGAGCCGGCCTAACAGCGGACGGTATTTGGGGAAGTAAAACAGAAGAAGCCTGTGCAGCCCATGTTCTGAAACAGGGAGCAAGTAATTTATATGTTGGAGTTCTTCAAATCGGCCTATATGCGCACGGAATCTCCCTCTTCAATGGCATTGACAGAAATTTTGGAGCTTCCACGAACAATGGAGTGATTTCATTCCAGTCAAGAAATGGCCTAACAGCTGATGGTATCGTTGGAAAAGATACTATGAAGAAACTTGCTGGGATTTCATAAGAATCAGAAAGATTTTACAATCAAGAATACATTTCTTAGATAATATCGGAAAAATGTTATAATATGCACAGCCGTTTTCGTTATCAAATCAAAAAGACAGCGAAAACGGCTTTTCCTTTAATAAAAATCAGTATCAAGATTATCTCGGCGTTGAAAAACCATCTAAGTTTAACATCTGCCAAGCATTCCCAAATTCTAAAAATACCTCTGGAAGAAATTCAGCTGCTTTGTTATAATAAAAATACAGATGGAACCAGAAACCAAACGTCGATCATTGATTAAAAAATAAGCACGAAACCAAACAATTCATCAAAAGGAGGCCCGTCCATGACCATCAACGTCAACTTAAAATCCATCACCAAACGAAAAAAAAACGTCAAGCCCACCCCGTACGAAATCGACGGCACCCCGGCCAACGTCCGTGAACTTATCCTCGCCGTCACCGCAGCCGGCGTCGCGCAGTACAACGAACGCCAGCAAAACTCAGAGCTCTTAAACTGCCTGACCAAAGAAGAGATCGAAGACAAAGCCCAGTCCGGCAGGATCGGCTTCGGCGTCAACTACGGCGGCAGAAAGGCCCGGCTCTCCACAGCCCAGGAAAATGCACTCCAATGCTTTGAAGACGGCATTTACCGCATTTTCCTCGACGAACAGCCCTTAGAACAATTAGACACCCCCATAACAATCAACGAACAAAGTATATTTACATTTGTCAGACTAACCATGCTGGCAGGAAGGATGTGGTAACATGGCAGACTACGATTACAGCACAAGACAAAAACTCCGTGAAAAATTAGAAAAGCAGTTAAACAAGCGCATAAACCAAAACTGCACCGAAGACGACAAAAAACTGGCCAAAGAAATCAAAGGCGGCGGCTACGGCGAACAATACAAACAAATGGCCCGCATAGAACAAGAATTCCGCGCTCAAAAAGACCAAAAACCATCCGACTGGTTCCGGCAGCAGCAAAGCGGCGCCAGAGCCCACCAGGGTATCCTAGACGCCTTTGTACCTGCGGACTACCAAGACTCCTATCTCTACATCATCGACAAACTCAACCAATACCCGTTCTCCTACGGCTGGCAGCGGCGGACCGTGCGCACCAAAGCCTACGCGCCCCAGATCGGATTAATGCTGCGCCTGCTCAATGCGTACGAACATATGTTCTTGTTCGACGGCCGTCTCGTCGACTTCCTATACCGCCGCCTCGATGAAGAGACCAGCGACTATATCCAATACGACTGGAATTTCAACAACGGCTTCAGCCTAATATACGCCGCCGAAATCGACCGCGGCAACCAGGCCGTAATCGATGCATTCAAAGACCTGATCCTCAGCGAAAACAACACCTCCTACCTAGACCAGCAGATGATCCTGGGCATTCTGCGATCCGACAACCGCGAACTGCATAAACTCCTGGGCGATCTGCTGCTGGCGGCCCGGCTGCAGGAGGGCCTGCGCCAGGCGATCTGTGAGAGCATGGACGAAGGAACCAGCGAAGCATTTCTCACCCTGCTGCAGGTGATAGAAGACAACAACCTACTGCGTTTCTCCTCCGTCAAACGCGCCGTCGCCACCTGGATCGGCATATTCAGCGAAGAAAGCACAGACCGCGTCAGTGAAAAATTACTGTCCTCCATGGGAACATGTCTGCGTGACCCCGCCTATTGCCGGGAACAATTAAAAACCAACGACTCCATCGCCATCAGCGCCGCTCTCTGGGCTCTGGGCTTCCAAGAAGCCAATGACGCCATAGCCGCCATGATGGAGCTGATTGACCACGGCACCAAGAACCAGAGGCTGACCGCCTCCTACTACAACAACAGCCTTTTTGACACAGAACTCAAAATCCAGGCCGCCAGAAAAGTACTGCTCGAACACTCCGACGACCTGCAGCTGGCCGCCGCCTTTATGCCGGCCTTCAACTCCAAATTAAACAATTCCATCTGGAATCTGCTCTATCCACAGAAGAACAGTTCCGGCAGCGACGCCGTGCCTCCGCAGAAGCCGGTACTCACCGACTACTTTGCGAACCGCGCCGAAGCCGAGCTTTTCTACGAAAAGTTCCAGGGCATTTACGAACAGCTCCCCAAAAAGGGACTGACCTTCAGCCCCTGTATTTTCCCCTGGTACAGCGTGGAAATCCACCCTTCCGAGGTCATTCACCAGCTGGGCTTCCTAGCCTACGTGCTCCAGGACGAAGAGAAAATAACCGAAATGGCCGCCCGAATCGGAGAAATCAGCATCAACGGCTACGGCAGCAACCGCGCCCATCTGCTTAACCTGCTGCTCTATACGCCCGCCAACCAGACCCAGCGGGAACTCCTGATCAAATACATGGGCAACGGCGAAGAAAGCACGTCCGACAAAGCCATTTCCATCGTCAAGCGGCTGACCCTGCAAAAAGACGACTACCGCTTAATAGAAGACATGCTCCGCTTCAAGCGCAGCCGTTTGAGAGGCCAGCTATTGCAATTCCTGATGCAGCAGAACGACGCCGAGATGGAACCCTGTATTAAACGACTGCTGAACGACAAAAAAGAAGAGAAGCGCACCGCCGGACTCGACCTATTGCTGCGCCTCTCCAAGAAAAAAAACAAACAGAAATTCTATGACCGCGTCAAAACCCTGGCTGCCGAGATCAAAACGCCCACCGACAAGGAAAAGGTATTGCTGGAAGAAATCCTCGGCAGCGAGAAAAATCCGGCCGCCAATCAAAAAGGCTACGGCCTCTACGACCCCGAAGCGCCGGCCGCCATTCCGCAGATGGACGAGGGAAACGACGCCCTGATCCAGTGCGTACCC
Source organism: Lachnospiraceae bacterium (assembly GCA_022791575.1). Taxonomy (GTDB): domain Bacteria; phylum Bacillota; class Clostridia; order Lachnospirales; family Lachnospiraceae; genus JAAVZI01. Next base: position 11,603 of record JAAVZI010000076.1, on the reverse strand, counting down.
CTGACCGAACAAGAAATCATACAAAAAGTCAAAAAGCTCGACGGCATATTCAAGGCCCACGAAAACGACGAATACGAAAATTCATCCGGGGAAATGCAGCTGCTTGCCAATGGCTACGAATTAAAGCGTCACTGGGAGGAAGAAGACCCGTCCGGCGGCAGCTCCTACTATAACCGCTTCCAGCTAAAAAATTTCCCCCTTGAACAAGAGCTACGCACATTCTACGAACAGGAAATCGGCAGCTATTCTACATTTGTAGAAATAGAAGGCTGGCTGCTGGCCAACAATGCAGAAATCTACCAGAATGAAACGACGCACCTCATTTACAACACCTTATTTGGAAAAATTCCCTTTCAGCCGCAGGCAGCCGCACTGGCCTATCCGGGACCGATCAAGAGCAACCTGCGCCTCAATTACCGCTATGAATATATGGATAAAAAGTTTCTGCTGCGGGGCGGTATCCAAGCCGCGCTGGCTCTCAGCGGCGTGATTAACCGGGAAAACAAATATATTGTTTACCACTATACCGGCTGGAACGGCCAATTACATCCCCAGAAGCGGCTGATCAACGAGCTGCGTCTGGTCGACCGGCTATTAGAGGGGCTAAGCTACTGGGAAACTGACGAAGAATTTACCAAAGCCTTCTACGCGGCCTGGGCCCTAGAGCTCCAATGCGCCGAGAAGCGTGAACGCTCCCAGTTCCAGGCAGCAACCAATTCCTACGGCTATGGCTACCTAAATGACGCCATGACGCGGATGACGCCCTACTGGTTCCTCAAAGCTTATCATTTAAAACTCATTTCCAAAGACAACCTGTTCCAGGCCATGTTCCATTACTTCAACCTGCGGGGCTGTCTGCAGGCCATCACTCAGCTGGCCAAAGGCGAATACGCCCGCTCCGGCAACCGCCAAACCTGGAGATGGTTTTTCGGCGAACCATATGCCCAGCAGATCGTAGACCGCGGCCAGGAACTGGTCGGCCCGGATACCTGGTGCGGCGCGCTGATTGAGGAACTCTACAGCGCCATGGTGCCCTTGATCGTTGATACCGAGCTGCGCCGCGGCGAGGCCGAAACCGAATTCTCCTTCTGCGCCGCCGGCATTAGCTATATCAAAGGCGCAGAATACCTCGTACGGATTCTGATGGCGCTGGGAAAGGATTCCTTAAGCCGTGATACCTATTACTCCAATGCCTATCTCAAGAGCCGCAAAGGAGTGCTAAGCCACCTGCTGAAAGTCTGCTATCCGGCCCCGTCCGACAGTGCCGAAACCCTCAAGCAGCTGCTGAAGGACACAAGCATTCGAGCTGACCGCCTGGTGGAAGTCGCCATGTACGCGCCCCAGTGGATTGACTTGATAGAAGAATACTTAGGCTGGAACGGTCTAAAGAGCGGCTGCTACTACTTTATGGCCCATATGAATGAATCTTTCAACGAACAGAAAGTCGCCATGATTGCCCGATACACGCCGCTATCGCCGCAGGAGCTGCAGGACGGAGCGTTCGATATTGACTGGTTCCATGAAGCTTACGGCCTCTTAGGGGAAAAGAATTTCACCCTCCTCTACAAGGCGGCCAAATACATTTCCGACGGACAGAAGCACTCACGCGCCCGCAAATACGCCGACGCAGCCGCCGGCAAAGTAAAGCTGAAAGAACTGCGCGAACAGATTACCGACAAACGCAACAAAGACCTGCTGATGAGCTACGGCCTGGTGCCATTTGCCAAAAAACGCGAAAAAGATCTGCTCGACCGCTACCAGTTTATCCAGCAGTACGCCAAAGAAGCCAAACAGTTCGGCGCCCAGCGCCGCGCCAGCGAGGGCAAGGCCGCCCAGACCGCATTGGTCAACCTAAGCGTCCATGCCGGATTTTCCGACGTAACCCGGCTGATTCTCAATATGGAAAGCCGCCTTGTCGAGGAATTTGCCCCCTACATGGCTTGGCACGCGGTAGACGACGTCGAACTGTGCTTAGAGGTCGACGAGCTCGGCAAGAGCGCCATCAAATGCCGCAAGGGCGAAAAAATGCTCAAATCCGTACCCTCACGGCTTGGCAAACACAAATACGTCCTTGAGCTGAAAGAGGCCCACAAAAAACTAAAGGAACAATACTCCCGCACCCGCAAAATGATGGAAGAGGCCATGGAAACCGGCGAAGAATTCACCGCCGCCGAAGTGCTCGGCCTGTTAGGAAATTCAGTGGTAAAGGCCATTTTAGAGCCTCTTGTCTATGTCTGCGGCAAGCGCATCGGCTTTGTCGAGGTCGTAAAAGCCCGCAATTCCAAACAAGGTTCCGCAGCTTCATCGGCCCAGAACGCCGAAGATTCTGCCCAAACTGCCGCCGTGGACACCGCAGACGTAAAATTAATGCTGCGTCCGCTCGACGGCAGAGCCAGAAGCTTAAAAGAGGAGGAGAAGCTGCGCATTGCCCATCCCCTCGACCTCTACCGCGCCGGAAACTGGCATTCTTATCAGAAACATATGTTCGATCAAAAGCTGCGTCAGCCATTTAAGCAGGTATTCCGCGAACTCTATGTAAAAATGTCCGAAGAGCTCGGCCAGACCAGCTCGCGTATGTTTGCCGGCAACCAGATCCAGCCACAGAAAACCGTCGGCTGCCTCAGGGGCCGCCGCTGGATCGCCGACTATGAAGAGGGCCTGCAGAAAATTTACTATAAAGAAAATATTATCGCCAGAATCTACGCCCTGGCCGACTGGTTTTCCCCCAGCGACGTCGAAGCGCCAACGCTTGAATGGGTCGAATTCTCCGACCGCAAGACCTTCCGGCTGCTGACCATCGAACAGGTGCCCGACCTAATCTACAGCGAAGTTATGCGCGACGTAGATTTAGCAGTCAGCGTAGCCCATGCCGGCGGCGTAGACCCCGAAACCAGCCATTCTACCATTGAAATGCGCCGGGCCATCGTTGAATTTAACCTGCCGCTCTTCGGCATTGAAAATGTGACCTTAAAGGACAGCCACGCCCTAATCGCGGGTAAGCGTGCCAGCTACAACGTCCACTTAGGCAGCGGCGTGATCCACCAGGAGGGTGGTGCCATGCTCAACATCCTGCCCGTACACAGCCAAAGCCGCGGCAAGCTTTTCCTTCCTTTCGTCGACGAGGACCCCAAGACAGCCGAGATCATGTCCAAGATCGTATTGCTGGCCGAGGACCAGAAGATCAAAGACCCATTTATACTGGATCAGATTCATAAGTAGGAGTGGCGGAAAGCCGGAGTGAGCAGAGATATTCGCATACGAAAAAACCAATGGAGCTTTCAAGCAGAATGTACTATGGATTGAAAGCTCCATTCATTCATTTTATTCTGTTTCTTCCCCCTACTTCACCTCCGCCCGCCGATACAGCCAATAGAGCGCCGGTACTGCCAGCGCCCATAGCAATAGATACAGTGGCACAATCACCGACAGATGCCCCATTACCTTCCCGCCGATTTCATACAATTTCATCGTGTCCAGATTCATGCTGATCTGCAGAAGCTGATCCGGGAACAGCGTCATAATCCGCGATAAAAAGGGGATTCTTCCCAGAAACATCGGAATGCACGACAACAGAAACGGAATCGTTACGGCAATCGCCATAGACCGGGATTTTGCCGAGACAAGCATGGCCAGCGTAGAGATAAACAGGCAGCCGATATAGCCACCGGCCAGGGTCAGCAGCGCATCCTGCCCATAAGTCAGATTGTAAATGCTTTTCCAGTTCCCGATCTGCACCTCGCAGGACGCGCCGCCGAATCCAAGCAGACCAAGCACCAGCACCGCATAAAGCAGCATTGCGCCCCAATAAACAACACTGACCGTCAAAATTCCGCTGCCGAGCTTCGAGAGAACCGCCCGGCCGCGCCCTAACTTTGACGAAAAGAAAATCGAATCCGCCCGTAGCTGAAATTCGCCGGAGAAAATTCCCGCCACCAAAAATCCGCAGACAATCACCACAATAATTGTCAAAATTGGCAGATACTGCGAATCCAGCAGCGTTTTCCAGCCCTCGGCATACTCATAATGAAACGGCGTATGCGTTTTCTCAAACTGCTTGATTAAAAATGCCTGCTCCTTTTGTGAGAAATTCCCCTCACCGCTGTCCAGCCACTCCTTAAGCCCCGCAATCCGCTGCTGGTAAAATGATCCGGCTTCCTCTGTAGTAACGCTGTCCGCCCGGTAATAATCATAATTTTTAAAACCAGAAAATGCCAGGCTGATCATGTCCCGGATATCCTTCAGTCCCTGCCCCTTTTGCAGTGCCTCATCCATTGCTGCATAATCCTCCCGTCCGATTCCGGCATGAAGCTCTTGGTTCGTCTGCACCGCTTTTTGCAGCGCCTGTTCCGTCAGCGCGCCGCGCCACTGATTTTTTTCCTCCTTTAATTGTTTGGCCGCTTTCGCGCCGTGAATATACCCGTCCGCAGTCAGATAGCGCACATCCCGTACCGCCAGCAGTCCTGCCGCTACGGCAATCGCAATCAGCGCCAGCGTCACAATTTTATTCACCGGTCTGGAAAATATTTTCTTTAACTCATAGTTCAGCATTTGCGCCACCATCCTTTTCTCCAAAATAATATAAAAATACATCCTCCAGCGTCGGTTCCTCCTCCACCGCGCCGGGAAGCGGCAGTTCCGGCGAAATAATCCGCAGCCAGGCGCCGTGTGCCTCAGACTTTACATTTGAAATCTTATAAATCTTCATAAGGCGCGCCACTTCCTTTTTCTCAACATAACAGTTCCAGACCCGCTCGGTCATAGAGGCGGCCAGTGCCTCGGCAGTTCCCCGCCGCAGAAGCCGCCCCTCTTTTAGCAGCAGAATCTCATTGGCCACATATTCAATATCCGACACAATATGCGTAGACAACAGAACCAGGCGTTCTTCGGCGGCCTCGCTGATTAAATTGCGGAAGCGGATGCGCTCATTGGGGTCCAGCCCGGCCGTTGGCTCATCCAGAATAAGGATTTCCGGGTCGTTCAGCATAGCCTGGGCAATTCCAGCCCGCCGTTTCATGCCGCCGGATAATTTCTTCATTTTCTTATGGGCCTGCTTCTGCAGCCCCACCTTCTGAATCAGCGTCTGCGTCCGCCTGCGGGCCACTGACCGCGGGATGCCTTTGAGAGATGCGATATAGAGCAGATAATCCTCCACCGAGAAATCCGGGTAAAATCCGAAATCCTGCGGCAGATATCCAAGTAGATTCCGGTAGTCCCGCTCCATATGCAGAATATCCCTGCCATTGCAGGTAATGGTGCCGCTGCTCGGTTTCAGCAGTGTGCACAGCATACGCATCAACGTGGTTTTCCCGGCTCCGTTAATGCCTAACAGGCCATATACGCCGTCCGTCATGGTCAGATTCAGCTGATCCACTGCCGTGAATTCCCCGAATTGCCGGGTTAGGTTCGTTAGTTTTAATTCCATGTAAAATACCTCCATAAATCATTGCGATGTTGGCTCCGGCTATGAAGCGCCGAAGTACAATCCTATCGTTCCATTGCATGTACCGACATTTCCCAATAGAGACTGCAGGTCTTGAGCGTGCGGTAAACGGCGGCTGAGAGCAGAAGCAGCGCCAGCGCCAGCAGCGCGCACCAGACTGGCAGGGTAACCGCGCTGTATAGGCGCTCGTTTGCGGTAATCAGCCACCAGAGTGCGCTAAAGATGCTGCAGAGCACGAGCGAAAAGCTTTCACTGACGTGCCGCTGGCTGCAGAGCAGGCCAAAGCAGATGCAGGCCGTGACGGCCAGCGGAAGCAGAAATTGGGAAATCAGCAGCTGGGGCGTCAACAGCTCATACCGTCCCAGGATACCAAGAAAGCCCGTAAGCAGAACCAGGTCGGCCAGACCGAACAAAAAAAGCCTTGCCGCATAAATCTGCCGCAGCGAATAGTACGCGGCCGCCTCGATTTCCATACACCCCAGGGAGCGGTTTTTCCACAGCTCCGGGATCATCAATATTACAAACAAGGCGCCGGCAACGCCCATGCTTCTGCGAAGCAGAAATGTTTCCTCTATCGACGGCAGCGCCAGGCCGGCGGCTGTCAGCAAAAGCAGCTGGAGCAGCCACCAGCGCTTGTGGATTAATCCGGCCTGTGTCCAGAGAAATTCCCGCCGGGACAGTGTCCGGCTCTGCTCGGCTGCGCAGAATGCGTCTATGGATTGGGTAATGGTCTCCTGAATTTTGGACTCCTGGGGTGGGAGGTGGGTTTGGGCGTGATATTGGTTTAATATTTTTTCCAGATTCATGTTGCGTCTCCTTTCTTGGAATCGGTGATTGCGAAAGTCTGATTTAGGGCAACGAGTTTGCCCTAACTCTGGCTGCGAAAATAGAGTTTCATAATTGCCTGGAACGGGTGTTAAGTATGCTCTAATACCTGTCTCAGCTGCTGTTTTGCCTGCCTTAGGCGGTATTTGACCAGTGAGAGGGAGATTTGTAATACTTCGGCAATTTCGCTCAGATTCAGATCCTGGAAATAATATAAGAGAATCACTTCCTTTAGCTGCGGGGACAGTGATTGAAGCGCGGATTCTATCATGACCTTTTCGGTTACTGCTTCAAAGGGGCTGGGGGCGGCGTTTTGCTCTAGCTCCTCGCGTTCCGCCGGCAGGTCTTTTTTCTTTTTGTAGTAATCTTTGCAGAGATTGCCGGCAATCGTGTACAGGTAGTTTTTAGTCTTTCCCAGGAACTGGAATTCGGATAATTTTGTAAAAAACCGGATAAAGGTTTCCTGCGTCAGATCTTCGGCGTATGTGGGGTCAAAGCAGTGGTAGTGACAGTAGTTTAACAAATCGTCATAGTATTTGCGGACGAAAGAATCAAAGGCTGCTTCGTCGCCGCGCTTCATTTTCTGGATTAAAAGAAAATCGGCATTCACAAAATCCTCCTTTCATGGGTGGACTGTATTTTAGGCATTTGCAGAACTCTTATTTCTCTGTCAGAGTTTGGGCAGACCCTACAAAAATGGAGCGAATTCAAAACGTCTTTGAGCGGAATTTTTGTAGGGTCTGCCCAAACTCGTCGCCCTAAATCAGACTTTCGCAATCACCAAGTGGTTAAAATGTTTTTTACATTCTACTATATATAACGAAGCAAATGGAGAAAAAGATAGTGAGTGAATTTTATTTTTATATTATGTATAGAATTGCAGATTTCATGGATTTCCGTGAGGTCTGCTATGTGCCTGTACGCATTTCAGTACTGGACGAAGTGAAAGGTAGAGCCAATACCCTGCAGTTTAAGCTGCATTATAAGATTGCTGACTGTCAGTGTATGATAGAGGCTTCAATTTTGTGTGAAAATAGGTGTAAGAGTATATTTGAAAATTTGTTTTACTAATTGTACCTGCTACAGAGGGTGACACTAGGAAATCCTATTTGATAAAAACACGATTGACATAAAGCGATTCTCTAACGTGTTCTGGTGTAAATGATCTGGTTAGCAGCATTTGTGTCATATATAAAGAATAGACATAGATAATTAAGAAATTGAAAGTTAAGCCACAGGTCCGAGAAAATATGTATTTTATTTGAAAGGCAAAATTGAGAGAGAAATATATGGGGTAAGTATGAGAGGCAGGAGAATTGGTGGTATCAGACTGTAAAATACAAAGAAGAGAGAAACTCTAAAGGATTAAAAATAAGAGGCAATATACAAGCAAGCCCTTTCACAATCTGCCTCACCCCACCAGCCCCAGGATCTTAGCTGCCAGCCGATAAATCAGCCCCGCAATTTCCTCCGGCGTTTCGCGTGTACCAGTCTCAATCCAGTTTTTTGTAATATCAATACTGCCGGAGATCAGATAAGAAAACACATATTCCTCATACGCCTGATTGTCGTACTGCAGCAGAACTGAATAATTCCGCAGAAAAGCCATTGTATGGTCAATCAGGCGCACCGAAAACTCACTGTTGACACTATTATCCAGCAGCATCCGGTAAATGTCGGCATTTTCGCGGATATAGCAGAGCAGGTGGTACAGCGGCTGCAGCACCACCTGAATATTCGTATTATGAATCTGGTGGATGCAGCGCTTGCTCTGCTCAATCATTTCATTTTCAATCTCAGCAAAGACATCATAAACATTTCCATAATATTTATAAAACGTCGAGCGGTTCAGCTCCGCTCTGCCGCACAGTTCGCTCACCGTAATCTGGTGCAGCTTCTTCTCATGCAGCAGCCCAATCAGGCTTTCCCGGAAAATGCGCTTCGTAAGGCGCACCCTTTGATTGTCTGTGTGGCTCATGTCCAAGCTCCTTTCCTACAACTTTCGCATTCCTATTGCTTTTAAAACAGTTAACCAACCATTTGTTGCTTTTGCCACAATTTTAACAAATCTGTCTGTTGCAAAAACAACACTCTGTTACTATAATTATATCCATAACAAAAAAGAAGTCAATAGAAAGAAGGGATCAAATGAAAAAACTGGCACAGATTATCGTGGAAAAAAGAAATTATATTATTATCCTATATCTGTTGGCCATTGCCGCAAGTGTGTTTGGCATGTTTCAGACCAAAGTCAATTACGACATGTCCCAATATCTGCCCACCGACTCCCCAACCAAAGAGGGGATGGCCGTTATGAGTCAGGAATTCGGCGATCTGTCCGGCATTACGGTTATGTTTCGCGGGCTGGAGACAAAGAGGCAAAATGAAATCACATCCGAGCTAATGCAAATCCCCCATGTCCAATCCGTCGTTTATCTCCCAAACGACGAAGCCTATCAAAAAGATTCCTGTTCCCGCTATCAGGTTACCATTGCAGCCGATCCCTATTCCAAGGAAGCGGCCGGGGTACTGGAGGAAATCCGTGAAACCTACAAAGGCGACGATATTTCTCTCAGCGGAGCCGTGTGCGACAGCGGTCTTCTGGTTGAGACATTGGAGGATGAAATACCGCTGATCGCGCTCGTTGCTGTTCTGATTATATTTGCAGTGCTGTTTCTGCTCTGCGATTCCTGGGCAGAGCCCTTTCTCTTTATGGGCTGTATCGGCATAGCCGTACTCCTCAATATGGGCACCAACGCACTGCTTCCCAGCGTATCCTTTATGACCAACGCCGTTGGCGCACTGCTCCAGCTGGGATTGTCGATGGATTATTCCATTATGCTGATGAACCGCTACATGCAGGAGAAAAAAGAAGACCCGGAACCCAAAGGCGCTATGAAACGCGCGCTGGCTCACTCTTTCGGCGCGATTACCGGCAGCTCGGTCACTACAATCGCCGGCCTGCTGGTTCTAGTCTGCATGAGCTTTCGCATCGGGCAGGATATGGGAATTGTACTGGCAAAAGGCGTCTTTATCAGCCTGCTCTGCATTTTTACGCTGCTTCCCGGCCTGGCTGTCAAAGCTGATCCGCTTATCTGCCGGACCCATAAACGCTCGTTCCATTTGAACATGAACGGTATTATGAAAGCTGTGACCAAAGGCCGTTTTGTACTGGCCGCACTGATCCTCATTGTAACCGTCGGAGCTGTTCTGCTCAAGGGCGATCTGGGTATCAGCTTTATCAAAATGTTTGAAAATGAAGAACAGCAGCAAATTGAATCAGTATTTGGCGTCGAAAACCAGACTGTGCTTTTGTATGAGCAGAACGAAGAGCCCGAACAGGTTGCTTCCTATATAAAATGGCTGGAAAGCCAGGAGAACATAAGTTCTGTGCAGGACTATTCCAACACCATTGGAAAACCATACACCTCTGCCGCTCTGGCCGAAGAAATGAACCTGGACCCAGCGCAGGTACAGCTTCTATACCAGCTGTATGAGTACCAAAACCCCTCCCAGGAAAAAGAGGAAGCCGCCGGCGACAGCGGACAAACAGCCATAACGCTGGAACAATTCTTAACATTTGTCACCGAAAACATTTTAACGAACGAGCTGTATGCCTCATCCATGACCGAGGAGCAAAAAAAGCAGCTTCAGGACGGACAAAAACAGCTTGCCGAGAGCAAGGCGCTGATGGCAGGAAAACGCTATAACCGTATGGTGATAACCGCCGATTATCCGGTTGAGGGCCATGAAACCTTTTCCTATATCAAAAGTATCCAAAAGAAAGCCGAACAAACGTTTGGCGGCAGCTATTATTTCATTGGCGATTCTGCTATGGGATATGAAATGGATCAGGGATTTGCCAAAGAACTGAATTTTGTAACGATATTGACCATTGTCACAATCCTTGTCGTAGTGCTGATTACTTTCCGCTCCCTCATTGGTGCTTCTATGCTCGTTGTACTGATCCAGAGCGCCGTCTATATCACTACAGCGATTGTCTGCTTACAGGGAATCACCGTCAATTACATTGCGCTCATTCTGGTCCAATGTATTCTGATGGGCGCCACAATCGACTACGGCATACTTCTGCTGAGCAATTACCGTGAAGCGCGGACTGTGAATGAACCGCGGCCGGCCCTGCTGCAGGCCATGGACCGTTCCATTCAAACTATTCTCACATCCTCGCTGATTTTAATCGGCAGCTGCTTAACCGTGGGACTGATGATGAGCCAGAAAATCATTGCGCAGACCTGTTCCTTTATCGCCTGCGGCGCCTTTTGCGCACTGCTGCTGGTTCTGTTTATACTGCCGGCTCTGCTGCTTCTTCTGGACCGGTTTTTGATCAAAAAAAGAAAGGAAAACAACCATGCGTAAAATCATCTGTATCGGAAGGCAGTTTGGAAGCGGAGGCCATTACATCGCCAGGCAGGCCGCCGCGCGTCTGGGAATTGCCTATTACGACAAAAAACTATTTGACGAGGCCGTACAAGCCGGCGTCCTTTCCCAGAAAGTCTTAAAGCAGGCCGAGGAACAAACGGCCCACCCGCTGCTGCAGCCCATTTACTTTGAGGGCGGACGCAAAGAGTACTACGGAAAAAATGCAAACGACATTTTATTTGAACTGCAAAAAGAACGTATTCTTGAATACGCCAGCCACAGCGACTGCGTCATTGTAGGCAGGTGCGCAGATGATATTCTGAAAAATGAGACCGATTACGCGGTAAAAAGTATTTTTATGACTGCGCCCATGGAAGCACGCATTCACAGCACAATGAAAATCGACGCCCTTGACGAGAAAGCAGCCGCCGCCAAAGTGCGCAAGGCCGATAAAAAGAGAAGTGCCTATTATAACTACTACACCTCGCGCGACTGGGGAAAACCTTCAGATTATGATCTTTGTATGAACACATGTTCGAATCAAGAGGATTTTCTGATAGAGATACTTTGCGGCATCTACAAAAGTATGGGGTAAAGCCTGCATACAGCGGTTTTTCTACATTTGCAACAACCGATAGATCAGTACAATGTTTTTATAAGAAAAGGGAACGGCCTAAAAAACCGTTCCCTTTTCTTGTTTGCGCGCCATGGGCGCGCTCTAACGGGTGAAAGTCCCGAACACGCCTAGGCAACAAGGAAGTGTATAGCTGAACAGCAAGGGTGTCCGCCGTGAGACGGAATCTGAAGGAAGCTGTAAGCAAACCCTTGGTCCGACGGACAGAAATCACATATAAGGCTCGGAAATACGGATAAGTCTGCAAGAAGAGATGAAGTCCAAAAGTTGCCAGAAGTACGAGTAGATGTGGCGGATAGATGAGGGGAAAGAGCGCGCACCTTA
>JAAVZI010000075.1 GCA_022791575.1 Lachnospiraceae bacterium | reverse complement strand
GGCAGATATTCTTCCGCCATATACATGCCTGCCCCGCCTTCCGGAACACCAATCGTATAGGCCGGATTGTTGAGCTGTTCTATGGAAGTGATTTTTTCATTTTCATTTTCTTTCCTTCCACATCCCCCAAGGCAAAGTATCCCTGAAAGGGCAAGTGTTAAAAGCGCCATTCTTTTTTGTAAAACCATTTTTCCTCACCTTTCATCTGACATAATCCCTCTGTTCCGGCACAGAGTTTCTATAATTATAGCAGATAAGAATTTTGTTTTGGTGGGTATGGGATGATTTGTATTTTTTTTGGTATAATTTGTTATATATTTTTCTTAAATAGAATCAAGATAGCTATCGCCAAGCCCTTGTTCATAGTCCAAAAGCGGATTCTGAAGTGCGGAATACGATACCAGTGAAGGCGAGCGGTTTCAAGCTGCAAAAAGACGCCGGTCGAAATGGTAAGCATTCTTGCAATTGTAGGATTATTTGCGGGCTTAATATTATCCCAATTCATCTGCAAGACGACGAATAAAATAAAATGTTCTTATAATAAACTCATTTGCGATAACCGGGACAGCCTGCCGCTTGTGAGAAGATTGGTGTATTAATGATTTTGCCATTTTCTATTTCCTCCAAATAAGATATTCACTCCACATTATTGTATCTGTTGTCTTAAACACAATTTTTAGTTTTCTCCTTATCTGGGTTCACTCATATGAAATTTATTCTTATTATGCAAATTCCTGCATAATATCTGATACATGTTCGATTTTTTCTGCACGATAGGCATTCGAGCCGCAGAATAGTAATGCTTCGTCTACCTCTCCGATGGCGGCATTGATTAAGGCGTCAGTAATACAATAGGGAATATCTTTTTGATTGCAGGCAGTAATGCATTGATGACATTTCTTCATTGGTATGGAATGTTCCATAGTTTTCTCAATAAAAGGATTTTTAATGGCTCTTCCGGGCATTCCTACGGGACTTTTAACTATTATAATGTCTTCCTGCTTGGCCTTTAGATAGGCCTGCTTATATCGTTCGTCTGCATCGCATTCATAGGTTGTGACAAACCGGGTCCCCATCTGTACCCCAGAAGCTCCCATTTCCAGATATTTCTCCAGGTCCTTCCGCTCATAGATGCCTCCTGCTACAACTACCGGAATTTCTGCTGCATAGGCTTCTTCATAAGTGCGCACATGTTCTATAATTGCTGCAATCTCCTGATCATAAGCTTGCTCATCATATTCTTCCAGCTGTTTGGGGGTAAAGCCCAGATGACCGCCGGCCTCTGGACCTTCGATAATTACCAGGTCTGGTACACGGTGATAGTGTTTATCCCACATTTTACATATGACACGTACTGATTTTAAAGTGGATACAATAGGGGCGATTTTCGTTCTGCTGCCGTCAACTAGTTTGGGCAGATCATTGGGAAGACCGGCACCGCATATGATGAGGTCTACATCCGCTTCCACTGCTGCACGGACATAATCCTCATAAAACTTCGTGGCGACCATAATATTTACTCCAATAATGCCTCCGCCAGCCAGCTCTTTGGCCTTTTTTATCTCTTCTTTTAAACACCTGAGATTGGTATCTACTGGATTCTGGTCATAGGCGGAATCCCGGTAACCAATCTGTGCAGCGGATAATACACCGATTCCGCCTTCTGCGGCTACGGCACCCGCCAGCCGGGACAGGCTGATTCCTACTCCCATGCCGCCCTGGATTACTGGAATCTTCGCGGTCAGTTCCCCGATTTTCAATGGTTTATGCTTCATGTTACATTCTCCTAAATCTGTCATAACGACGGTTAACGATTTCTTCTGTATCCATCCTGGTATAATCTGCCAGAAAACAGCTGATTTCTCTTTCCATATGTTTGCTGATAAGCGGCAGATTTTTCTCGGAAGCCGGCTCTTTTTCTGGAATAATTTTTTCAATAATGCCTAGTTTCAGTAGATCACTGGCAGTGATCTTCATGACTCCAGCAGCCTCACTGGCTCGCTTGCTGTCTTTCCAGAGAATAGACGCAAAGCCTTCTGGCGAGAGAATGGAATACATGGCATTTTCCAGCATCCAGACTTCATTGGCAACAGCCATTGCCAATGCGCCGCCGCTTCCGCCCTCACCGATTACAATACTTAATATGGGCACGGTGAGACCAGACATTTCCATTAGATTTCTTGCAATGGCTTCTCCCTGCCCCCGTTCTTCGGCTTCGATTCCGCAGAATGCTCCCGGTGTATCGACAAAGCAGATGATGGGACGGTTGAATTTCTCTGCCTGTTTCATAAGCCTTAAGGCTTTACGGTAACCTTCCGGCTGAGGCATTCCAAAATTACGGACTATATTTTCCTTGGTATTCTTTCCCTTCTGCTGTCCAATCACAGTGACCGGCAGACCATGAAAGCTGGCAATTCCTCCTATAATCGCGCCGTCCTCCTTAAAATTTCGTTCTCCATGAAGCTCTATAAAGTCTTTAAACAGCAGCTGAATGTAATCACTGGCCGTAGGTCGCTCCAACCGCCGTGCAATCTGTACCCGTTCCCAGGCATCCAGACGTCCCTTTCCACTATCTTTTTGTTCTTCTAATAGATCACCTTTTTTAGAGACTGGTCGGAATTTACGATTCTGTTTATGCAGACGGATCAGGCGGAATAAGGTTTCTTTCATGTTTTGTCGTTCGATGACACCATCAATAATTCCATGTTCTACCAGAAATTCCGAAGTCTGAAATCCTTCCGGCAATTTCTGGCCAATGGTCTGTTCAATCACACGCGGCCCGGCAAATCCAACCAAAGCCCCTGGTTCTCCCAAAATTAGATCTCCTAACATAGCAAAGCTTGCCGTCACACCTCCTGTGGTGGGGTCTGTCAGAACGGAAATGTATAACAGGCCGGCATCGCTGTGACGCTTAATTGCCTGCGATGTTTTGGCCATCTGCATAAGCGATACCATACCCTCCTGCATTCGGGCACCGCCAGAACAGGTGAAGATTATGACTGGCAGAAGCTTTTTGGTGGCCGTCTCTATAGCTCTGGTAATCTTCTCACCCACTATATAGCCCATGCTTCCCATCATAAAACGAGCATCGCATACAGCTATTACAGCCTTTTCTCCATGGATTCTGCCCATCCCAGTTATCACTGCCTCATCCAGTCCTGTTTTTTGCTGCAGTTGCTGGATTTTTTCCATATATCCTTCAAACTGCAGCGGATTGGTATGTTTAATTCCGGTATCCCATTCCTGAAAGGTATACTCATCAATGATCATCTCAATACGCTGATCCGCGGATACTCTTAGATATTTTCCACATTTATAACATACATATTTATTCTGAACCAAATCATCTACATATAGCGTTTCTCCGCAATAAGGACATTTGCTCCATACTCCCTGTGGGATGGCCGGTGCCTCGCTGCTTTCCTGGATACTCTTCTCCTGAACAGCCCCTGGTATTTTGTTTTGATGATCTGAAATCTTAATATAGGTCGGTTTCTTAAACATGCCCTTTTTCAACATTATCCTGTCCCCATTCTGAAATTATGCAAAATTCTCTTCAATAAAAAATGTGGTTACATTTCCTTCTATATAATCTGGATGGCTTAGTATTTCATATTGAAAATCTACATTTGTATCAATACCTTCTACAATGACTTCACCCAAGGCACTGCGCATCTTGCGGATCGCAGATTCCCTGTCCCTGGCATGAACAATTACTTTGGCTATCATAGAATCATAATTGGCCGGAATCCGATAACCACCATATAATGCAGTGTCAATGCGCACTCCGTTGCCGCCCGGCAGATATAATTCCTCTATCCTGCCTGGACATGGCATAAAATTCTTCTGCGGATTCTCTGCATTGATTCTGCATTCAATGGCATGCCCCTGTATCGTAACCTCCTCCTGGCTTATGGATAAAGGCTCGCCTGCTGCAATAGCAATCTGTTCTTTAATCAGATCCAGGCCCGTTACCATCTCCGTTACCGGATGTTCCACCTGGATTCTGGTATTCATTTCCATAAAATAAAAATCTCCGTTTTTATCCAGCAGAAATTCTATGGTGCCTGCATTTTCATATTCTGCTGCTTTTGCTGCCCGGACAGCCGTTTCACCTAGCTTCTTCCTCTGTTCTTCATTGATCGCGCTGGAGGGAGATTCTTCAATCATTTTCTGATGGCGCCTCTGAATCGAGCAGTCCCGCTCTCCCAGCTGAATCACATTTCCATGCTGATCTGCTAATATCTGCACTTCTATATGGCGCGGCCGTTCAATGTATTTTTCAATATACATAGTATTATCGCCAAAAGCTTTCTCAGACTCTATCTGAGCGCTTAGGAAATTCTTCTGGAATTCTTCTGAAGCAGTTACTACACGCATTCCCTTACCGCCGCCGCCTGAAGAAGCCTTAACAATGACCGGATAGCCGATGGTTTCAGCCAGTTTCAGTCCTTCTTCCCATTTATAGACGGGTTCTTTTGTACCGGGAACTACTGGAACGCCTGCCTCCATCATCGTTGTACGTGCCTGTGATTTATTGCCCATACGTTCAATTACTTCTGCGGACGGACCGATAAACGCAATATTGCACTTCTGGCACATTCTAACGAATTTACTGTTTTCAGAGAGAAAACCAAATCCTGGGTGAATGGCCTCTGCCCCGGTTGCTGCAGTTGCACTGATCAACCGCTCCATATTCAAATAGCTCTCAGAGGCAGCTGCCGGGCCAATGCAGACAGCCTGGTCCGCTAGCTGCACATGCAGGGCATCTCTGTCCGCTTCGGAATATACAGCAACCGTCTCAATCTCCATCTCACGGCAGGCGCGGATAATTCTGACTGCAATTTCTCCGCGGTTTGCAATTAATATTTTTTTAAACATGCTGAAACTCCTTTTTTACAAAAACAAACTCAACCCTTACCATAGCATTGGATCACTACCGCATGGGTCAGCCGATAGCGAACGTCAGTTCTGCAACAACTGCGATCTTACCATCTACGGTCGCTTTTGCACTTCCCACACCAATTGGTCCTTTTTTCTTGATAATTTCCAGCTCCAGTGTCAAAACGTCGCCAGGAAGTACTTTTTTCTTAAATCGGGCTGAATTGATGGAACCAAAATATGCGGTCTTTCCTTTAAATTCCGGTTCACTCAGAATTGCTACCGCCCCGACCTGCGCCAGTGCCTCCACAATTAGTACACCTGGCATAACCGGCTCTCCTGGAAAATGTCCGGCAAAATAGGGTTCATTATAAGAAACGCATTTTTTTCCTACCGCCCGTTTTCCAGGTTCTAATTCCTCTATCGTATCAATTAATAAAAAAGGCTGTCTATGAGGAATGATTTCCATAATCTGTTTTGTATCTAAAACCATAACTGACTCCTTATCCAATGATAAACAATGGCTGTCCATACTCAACCACTTCTTCATTTTCAACAAGAATGGCTTTTACCTCGCCATCGTATTCGCTCTCAATCTCATTCATAAGTTTCATTGCTTCTACAATTCCCAGAGTCTGGCCTTTCCGAACCTGATCGCCTACTTTTACAAATGCAGCTTCATCTGGTGATGGCGCACTATAAAAGGTTCCAACCAAAGGTGACTGAATCTCTTTGCCTTCTACCTGAGAAACTGTTTTTTCCTCTTCCGATCTGGCTGTTTGGGAACGAACGGTCGATACAGTCGGCAGAGCCACCGGAAGCTCCCCTGGCTCTGCCAGCTGAATCGCTGTCTGCTTTTGTTTTTTACTGAGTTTCAGGTGTATATTGCCTTCCTCATAGGAAAACTCTGTCAGTTCAGAATCTGATACTGCATGAACCAGTTTTAAAATGTTTTCGATATCCATATTCTTCACCTATTCCTGATATTTCTTAATTAAGATACTTGCATTATGACCGCCGAATCCAAGAGAATTGCTGAGTGCATAAGGAACTTTCTCCTGAACGGCACCATTGGTTACATAGTTCAAATCCAGTTCCTCATCCTTTTCCCGGTAACCAACGGTGGGATGAATATAACCTTCTTCAACGGTTTTTACACAGGTAATAAATTCTACTGCTCCCGCTGCACCGAGCAGATGTCCAATCATGGATTTCGTAGAGTTTACTTTCATCTCATACGCATGGTCTCCAAATGCTTTCTTAATGGCACGTGTTTCAAACAAATCGTTGTGATGCGTTCCTGTACCGTGGGCATTGATATAAGTCACATCCTGCATGGGAATGCCGGCTTCCTTCACAGCATATTCCATGGCTTTGGCTGCGCCGTCTCCATCCTCTGCCGGAGAAGTAATATGATAGGCATCGCTGGTTGCGCCATAACCGACAACCTCGGCCAGAATCTTAGCGCCTCTGGCTTGGGCATGTTCCAGAGTTTCTAATACAACAACTCCGGCGCCTTCACCCATGACAAAACCATTTCGTTCTTTGTCAAACGGTATAGAACATCTGTTCGGATCTGTAGAAGAAGATAATGCCGTCAGAGCTGCAAAACCGCCAATGCCTACCGGTGTAACTGCACTTTCCGTTCCTCCGGCCAGCATTACATCCACATCTCCTGCCTGAATGGAGCGGTATGCCTCTCCGATGGAATGCGTACCTGTTGCACAGGCTGTTACTACATTCAGGCTTTTTCCCTTCAATCCAAACTGAATGGATACATTACCAACAGCCATATTCGTAATCATAAGCGGAACCAAAAGAGGCTGTATCCGGTTCGGGCCTTTGTTCAGCAGCTTCTCATGTTCCTTTTCCATTACGCCCAATCCGCCAATTCCAGAACCAATGGAACAGCCGACACGGTAAGGATCTTCTTTCTCCATATCCAATCCGGCTTCCTCTATCGCTTCCCTAGCTGCCGCTACGGCATACTGGCTGAATAATTCCATTCTCTTAGCTGCTTTAAAGTCCATATAATTTTTTCCTTCAAAGCCCTTCACCTCTGCAGCCAAGGTAGCCCGGTAACCTTCTGCGTCCATTTTCGTAATTTTGGCAAAGCCAATTTTCTCTTGTTTAATGCTGTTCCAGAATTCCTCTACACTTAGCCCAATCGGAGTAATTGCTCCCATTCCTGTTACTACAACTCTTTTCATATAAACCTCCTACATTGACATTCCGCCGTCTACACTGATTACCTGGCCGGTAATATAGCCTGCCTTTTCCGAAGCAAGGAATGCTGTCATATCTGCGATCTCTTCTGGCTTGCCGAACCTTGCCAGTGGAATCTGCTTTACAGCTGTCTCTTTTACTTCGTCAGTCAGCACTTCTGTCATTTTCGTATCTACAAATCCTGGAGCTACAGCATTAACTGTAATACCACGGGATGCCAGTTCTCGTGCCACAGATTTGGTCAATCCGATCACACCCGCTTTAGAGGCACTATAATTAGCCTGTCCCGCATTTCCCATAACACCAGATACCGAAGAAATATTAATAATTCTGCCGCTTTTTTGTTTTAACATCTGTCTGGCCGCATGTTTGATACAATTAAAGGTTCCTTTGAGATTGATGTCAATAACACTGTCAAAATCTTCTTCCTTCATTTTTAACAGCAGATTATCTCTCGTGATACCAGAATTATTGACAAGAATATCCAAGCTTCCCTGTTCCTTGATAATAGAAGAAATCATTGCACCTGATTCTTCAAAATTACTGACGTTGCATTGGTATACTCCTGCTCTGCCGCCGGCTGCTTCAATTTGCCTTACAGTTTCGTCTGCACCCGCTTGGGAACCATTATAATTTACTACGACATAAGCTCCCTCTTTTGCCAGTGCTTTTGCGATCTCCCGGCCGATTCCGCCGCTGGCTCCTGTTACTAATGCTACCTTTCCCTGCATATTATTCTCCTTCCAGGTTTGCTATCACCTTATCAACATCTTCTAATTTCTCCACATTCCAAGCCCGGACGCTGCGGTCAATCTTCTTCATAAATCCAGTTAGAGTCTTTCCTGGCCCAATTTCAATAAAAGTATCTACTCCATCGTTTAACATCATACGAATCGTCTGTTCCCACCGTACCGAAGAAGATACCTGCTGTTCTAACAAAGTCTTAACCTGTGAAGCGTCTTTGACATATTCAGCTGTAACATTTGCTGCGTAAGGAACCTTGATATCATGAATTTTAACATCTTTCAAGACACCGCCTAACCGTTCTCCAGCACCTTTCAGCATAGAAGAATGGAACGGGCCGCTGACTTTCAAGGGCAGTACTCGTTTTGCCCCAGCTTCCTTTAGACGTTCAGCCGCCAAATCGACTGCCTGCTGTTCCCCTGAGATAACAATCTGTCCTGGACAATTATAGTTGGCAATTTCCACGATACCTTCCGTTTCGGAACATACGTTCTCTATTATAGTCTCTTCACATCCCAGGACAGCAGCCATGGCTCCGCCTGTAGGAACCGCTTCCTGCATAAATATTCCCCTCTGACGAACCACTCGGCAGACATCCTCATAATCCATTACATGAGCTGCGGTTAACGCACCATATTCTCCCAGGCTTAAACCTGCACATACATCCTTTTTTACGCCTCGTTCTTCTAATGCCTTTAAAATTGCCACTTCCGTTACCAGCATGGCAATCTGTGTATATTCCGTTATGTTCAGCTGCTCATTTTCTTCAAAGCATAAGGCGGGCAGATCCATGCCGCAGATTTCTGATGCCCGGTCAAACATCTCTTTGCTTATCGTTACCTGTTCATAAAAATCCTTTCCCATTCCAACATACTGGGCGCCTTGTCCTGGGAAAATAAATGCTGTTTTCATCTTTTTACCATGCCTTCCCTAAAAAGTTTTGAACTTCAAAGTATTAGGTGAAAAGAATCGGCTTGCCTTTGCAAGCCGCTCTTTTTTATTCCTCAATGCCTTTTGCTTTTAAGTAATCCATAACCTCTGCTACTGTATTCAGATTCGATACCTCTTCCGGTGGAATCTCAATATCATATTCTTCTTCAAGGCTCATAACAACCTCAAATAAATCAAGGGAATCAGCTCCCAGATCATCCTTAAAGGATGTCTCCAACTTAATCTCTGCTGCGTCCATACTTAACTGCTCTGCAATAATTTCTTTTACTCTTTCTAACATTTTTCATATCTCCTTTTAAATATTTATTTTATCCTTTTATTTCAAAACTTTGATATTCAAAGTATATGATATGCCTATCCATTTGTCAATACTAAATTTGATTTTCTTATTCGATTGGCTCCATATTTTTCAAAGAAATATCCATAATAGGAGCGGAATGTGTCAAAGCGCCTGCCGAAACATAATTGACACCAATTTCAGCAATTTCTTTCAGACGTTCCTTTGTTACATTTCCAGAACATTCGGTTTCTGCTTTATCTCCAATCATGGCAACTGCTTTTTTCATAGTATCGTTGTCCATATTATCCAGCATAATAATATCCGCGCCGGCTTCTAACGCTTCCTCAACCATCTCCAGATTTTCTACTTCTACTTCAACCTTACGTACAAACGGAGCATATTCCTTAGCCATAGACACTGCTTTTGCCAGACCTCCAGCAGCGCCAATATGATTATCTTTGATTAATACTCCATCTGAAAGATTATAACGATGATTATGGCCGCCGCCAACCTTAACTGCATATTTTTCAAACAGCCGCATATTAGGAGTCGTCTTTCTAGTATCCAGCAGAATCGTATTCGTCCCTTCCAGCTCCTTTACTAAACTGCTGGTAAAGCTTGCAATCCCGCTCATGCGCTGCAGATAATTAAGCGCTGTTCTTTCTGCTGAAAGAAGCACCCGGATATCTCCCTGGATTAATCCGATCAGCTGTCCACTCTCTACATAGTCACCATCTCTGTAAGCAGTTGTAAAAACTGATTCCTCATCCAGCAGCTGAAAAGTTCTTTCGAAGACCTTCAGACCGCATATAATTCCGCTCTGCTTACAGATCAGATCTGCCTTTCCCATACACCGTCTGCGCATAATGGCATTGGTTGTCACATCTTCACTAGTGATATCCTCCTTTAATGCGCTTAGAATATACTCATCCACGTTTATCTTCCTGGTCACACCATTTAGCATAAAATACTCCGTCCTTTCGTTTTATTTCATCTAATATTAATTTTCTGTCAGCCCTTTTACGCTCTGACGGCGCCAGGTACTGTTTCTTCTCACACTCATTCAGAACTGGTGTTCTAATCCCTTCCTGATTCTCTGTTATCTTCTGTACCGCCCGTTTGGCAAATACCAAGCTTTCAAGCAGAGAATTACTGGCTAGACGATTGGCTCCATGCACACCGTTGCAAGCAACTTCTCCTACCGCATATAAATGGTTCATGGAAGTCTCACCATTCACTCCGGCCCGGATTCCTCCCATCAGATAATGCTGTGCCGGGGTAACCGGAATCGGTTCTTTGGCAAGATCATATCCCTCATCCAAACATCTTTGGTAGATATTGGGAAAGCGATGTGCAATCTCATTCTTATCCATATGCTTGATAGACAGATATACATATTCACTGCCTTCCTTCTCCATCTCATCCTTAATCGCTGCTGTCACTACATCTCTTGGCAGAAGTTCGTTAACAAAGCGTTCCTTCTTAGAGTTCAAAAGCACAGCGCCTTCCCCTCTGACTGATTCTGAAATTAGAAAACGTCTGCCTTCTTTTCTGGAAAATAAAGTAGTTGGGTGAATCTGTATGTAATTCAAATGTTCTAACTCAATCTGATTGCGTATCGCTATAGCAAAACTGTCACCTGTAATATGCCGGAAATTCGTGGAATGCACAAAGAGACCGCCTAATCCTCCGGTTGCCAGTACCACCTGTTTCGCTAAAATCCACTCCTTGTGGTCATCTCTGTCTGCAATAACAATTCCTTTACACCCTTCCTGATCGATAATCAGATCAATCATAGTCGTAAATGTGCGAATCGTAATGTTGCTTCGTTCCTTTACTCTTGCAATCAGCGTACTGGTAATCTCTTTCCCGGTTATATCCTGATGATAGAGAATCCGAAATCTGGAATGTCCACCTTCTCTTGTATAGAGCAGTTTCCCATCCTGATCTCTTTCAAAATCAACTCCAAAATCTATCAATTCCTGAATAATCTGTTGGGAAGACTGAATCATGATACGTACTGATTCTTTATTATTCTCATATCTTCCGGCTTTCATGGTATCTTCGAAATAACCATCATAGTCCTTGTCTCCCAGCAGGCAGCAGATTCCGCCCTGGGCCAGATAAGAATCACTGTTTTCGATCTCATCCTTGGTTATCATCAGTACCCTATAGTCTCTGGGCAGCTGTAAGGCTGCAAACAGTCCGGCTGCTCCAGTTCCAACTATAATTACATCATAATTCGTATTCATTCTAAGACTTCCTTTTCTATCCATTGTGAAAGTAATGCATATGTCTTTTCCTACTAATATGCCACAATCTTTCTGGTTTGTCAATTTATTCCTGAACTTTTTCTGCTAATATCTCCCATTGTTCATATAACGACTCCAGCTGCTGCTCTAAATCTGTCTTTTCTTTCGCTAACTCTCCGCAGCGCAGACTATTGGTATAGACTTCCTCTTCGGTCATTAATTGATCAATTTCTTCTATCCGCGCCTCTGCGCTGCCGATTGCCTCTTCGGTCCTTTTCAGCTCATTTTCCTGCTTCCGCCTGATGGCCTGCTGTTCCTTCATCTGTTTCCAGTCAGCCTTGGCAGAACTTTCCTCTGGTCTGGTTTCTGCCGTTTTCTCTTTGCTGTCCGTATATACAGCCGTTAGTTCTTCATTCTTCTCCAGATAATAATCATAATTTCCGATATAATTGACAAATGTCTGATTTTTCAAATCCAGTATTCTTGTTGCTGTCTCATTAATAAAATAACGGTCATGGCTGACATAGAGCACCGTGCCGGTATACTGTCTCAACGCGCGCTCTAAGATTTCTTTGGAAACCATATCCAAATGATTCGTAGGCTCATCCAGAATTAGGAAATTGGCCTCAGACAGCATAAGTTTCGCTAAAGAAAGTCTGCCTCTCTCTCCGCCGCTTAGATTTTCCACCTTTTTGTATACATCCATTCCAGTAAATAAAAATGCAGCCAGAACATTACGGATCTTTGTATGGCTTAAAGCTGGATAGGCATCGGATATCTCTTCAAACAGCGTTTTTTCCATATGCAGGACATGATGTTCCTGATCATAATAACCAACATGTACTTTGGCTCCCATTGTAAATTCTCCTTGGTCAGCCTCTTCCATCTGATTCAGTATCTTCAATAATGTCGTTTTACCAGTGCCGTTGTCTCCGATCACAGCTACTTTTTCACCACGCTGAATCTCAAAATTCACATTAGAAAAAAGCTGCAGCGGTGGATAGGCCTTGGCTAATCCTTTGACAGACAAAACATCCTTTCCGCTCAGTACATCCGGTTCTAACGCCAGATTCATCTGGTCGTTTATTTCTACCGGTTTTTCCTGCCGTTCTATTTTCTCCAGCATTTTTTCCCGGCTTTCTGCCCGCCGAATGGATTTTTCCCGGTTAAACTGCTTCAGTTTCGCTATGACTTCTTCCTGGTGCTTAATCTCCCGCTGCTGGTTTAAGTAATGGCGGATCTGTTCCTCCCGCAGCAGTGCCTTTTTATGAGCATAGTCCGAATAATTGCCGGAAAATGTCATCAGCTCCCCATTTTCAATCTCTATGACCTTTGTAATTACTTTATTCAGAAAATAACGGTCATGGCAGACAATTATCACTGCTCCATCATAATTGAGCAAAAATGTTTCCAACCAGGCAATGGAACGCAGATCCAGATGGTTCGTAGGCTCATCCAACAAAAGGATATCCGGCTTGGACAGCAAAAGTTTGCTTAATGCTACTCTTGTCTTCTGTCCGCCGGATAAAGACGATACTTTCTTGTCAAAATCTTCTTCAAGAAATCCAAGGCCTTTCAATACACCAATCACTTCACTTTTATAGGTGTAGCCTCCTTCATATTCAAACTTATGGTTCAACTTTGCATAACTATCCAGAAGCTGAGATAATTCTTCTCCTGTCCGATGCTTCATCTCCGCTTCCATGGAACGTAACCGCTGCTCTGTCTCCAGCAGTTCCTTTTTTTCCTCCAATACTTCTTCAAATATTCCTTTTTCTCCGGATAAATCCTGATGCTGGCTGAGATAGCCAATGGAACAGCCTTTTGATAAAATCACTTCCCCCTGATCCATTTCTTCCTGGTTCATAATGATTTTAAGAAGTGTAGATTTACCGGCGCCATTAATACCTACAATGGCAACCTTCTCACGTTCTTCTATATGAAAGGACGCCTGCTTTAATATGACGTCCGTTCCAAAACTTTTATCTATATTGTGACATGCTAAAATCATGGTTTCCTCCAACTAATAAAACACATGGTCTCCGATAATTAACCCTTGTTTATCCGGGACAATGGTTCTGAAAAACAGGCAGTCTGGTACATTATTCTTTCCATTCAGAACTTCCTGTGCTGCAGAATAGCAGCTGTCAGTTGCACCGTCCTTAGCAAGAACCGCTGCAAAACGTCCACTCATTACAGGAGTAAACTGAGACTTCTGATATAATACTCCCAGCATGGTATTGGGGAACAACGGACTATTAATCCGGTTCATAACCACACTTCCTACTGCAATCTTACCTTCATAAGGCTGATTGCCGGCTTCACAGTATATAATCGTAGCCAATAACTTTAGATTGCTGGCATTTGAAGCTTCTCCATATCCATTACCCGTAGAAATATTAGAATTATTGCTAGATCCAGATTGATTGGTATTGCCAGAGTTAATAGATGAACTGGCACCAGCACCCTTTTTAGCTTCAGCCGCTTTCTTCAGCTTTTCCTGCTCAGCCAGAATTCTCTTTTCTTCCGCTTCCTTTTCTTCTAATGCCTTCAGTGTGTTCTGCTGTTCTTTTAACTGTTTTTCATAGGCAAGAGCCCGTTCTTCCGCTTCCGCCAGACTGGCTTCCTGTTTGGAAATCTCCTTTGACGTCTGACTGACCAGATGATTGACTTCCTGTTTCTTTTTCTCGACTTCTGCCACTGCCTTCTGAAGCTCTTTCTCTTCCTGCTCTAACTCTGCTTTGGCATTGGCAATGGTATCCTTGGTTGCACTATACTCATTAAGCATATTTCGGTCATACTCTGTCATCTTGCGGAAGAAATCCGCCTTATTGAGCATATCCGTAAAATTCTCTCCTTCTAATATCATCTGTAGGAGATCTGCGCTGCCATTATTCTCATACATAAACTTAATGCGCATTTTCATACTTTCGTATTGTTCTGTTTCGTTGGCCTCCGCAATCGTCAGCTGTTCTTTCGTCTCCTCCAGAGCCTGCTGCTTTTCCGATAAGTCAGCCTGTGCCTGTTCCAACTGAGCGCTTACGCTGCCTAGTTCTTTATTTAATTCTGCCAGTTTTCCTTCCAATTGGGCTTTGGAGGTTTCCATCTCCGCCACATTCTGTTTGGACTTTTCTAACTTATCTTTACTATTTTCCACACTCTCTCTGGCATCTTTCACTTTATTAGAGGTAGAAGTTGCTGACGCTGTAAATGCAAACAATATGCTCCAGGCTATGACAATCATACTTGCCGTAGTCAGGATCCATTTTTTATTGAATTGTATCACAGGTCATCGCTCCTTTCCGTTTAGAAGTATACCTTATTTTACAACATAATTAATAATTCTGCAACATTTTTATTATAATTTCCTTAATTTATCTATTATAATTTCAAAAAAATGTTATATTTTGTCATATTATCCTAGAATGTGTTTGAAAATTATTTTCGGTATAGATACCCATTAATTCTTTCCCTTTTTCTGATTATAATTCGTATTTTCCTTAACCATAATCTTATTTCCTACCCGGTAGGCCTGAATTTTGGGAATGCTGGCAATAAATTTAGCAAACTGGCTGTATTCATAATCCCGGCAGTCAAAATCTGGAAAACGATTATGCACCAGGTTGCCAAGATGTCCCATATCACAGCGGGACTTTTTCACCATTTCTACAATAAATGCTTTTACTTCCTCTTCTTCCGTGTATTGCTGTTCATTAATTTTTACATAAATACTGGTATCCTCCTGAACGACAATGAAACCTTCCAGGCTTTCCACGAATTTACGCATGGTAGCATAACCAAAATTCCGTTCGTCAAAATCAGAATAGGTACGCTGAAGGGAGCTTTTGATACCTCCTAAACCACTGACGCCATTGTCTTTCAGTATCAGTTCTTTAATGGTCTTTTTAATCTCTTCCAGCTGAGCGCCCTGTACATCGGTACTCTCTAATACCTCGTCGGTATCTGTAGAAAAGATCTGTTCTAGGTTCTTATATTCTGTACAGGCTGCTTTCAGTGTCTTAGAGGCCTGGCTGATTCCCATGCCGATTACCTCCATACCGCCGTCACATAGACGATTGACCAATCTGGTAAAATCACTATCATTGCTGACAATACAGAATCCATCTACAGCACCTGCATACAGAATATCCATCGCATCAATTACCAGCATAATATCTGCTGCATTTTTGTATTTGGAATAATGCGGCTGCTGAATCGGAACAATCGCGTAATCCAAAGCCCTTGCGTTCCATTCCTTTAATTCTTCTTTTGTAAAATCTCCATACATTCTTTTATACGTAATAATTCCGTAACTTCTAAGTTCATCAAATATGTTGTCTAAATACTTAATATTTGTATTCTCTGCATCAATTAATAATGCATACTTTTTTAAATCTGACATAAATCCTCCTATTTATTTTCGGAATATGTTTCATACTGTTTCTTTAACAGGGCAAAAAATTCGTCTTCCGGCATTGGTTTGGCATAATAATATCCCTGTACTTGATCACAACCGATTCTCTGCAGAAGCTGAATCTGTTCTTTTGTCTCTACGCCTTCTGCTAAAAGACCTAGTTCCAACCGGTTTGCCATAGAAACGATCTGCTCCAGAATCAATCTTCCCTTATCGGAAACCATCATATGTTCCATAAATTTTTTATCTAATTTTATAACATCAAACGGAGTTTCCAGAAGAATATTCAGAGAAGAATACCCGCTTCCAAAATCATCCATCAGCAAAGTAAACCCTTCGTTCTTCAGCTGCAGTGCCTTACGACTGACCTGCTGATCCCCTGCAGTCTCAGTAATCTCAAGTTCCAGCAGCTTTTTGGAAATATGGCTGCTCTTAATCAGATTGGAAAGGACACGAATACATTCATCATCATGCAGATGAGTACGGGATACATTTACCGATATCGGACAGTTTGTAATTCCATGTTCTTCACATTTTTTAATAAACCGGCAGGCTTCGCCCCAAATATAATAATCTGCTTTTTTTACAAATCCATTCTCTTCTATGATTGGAATAAATTGGTCTGGATAGATCATTCCCCGCTCCGGATGCTGCCATCGAATCAGAGCCTCTGCGCCGATAATTTCATTTTTAGCAATGCTGTATTTTGGTTGGAGATACATCTTAAATTGTCTTTCTGCTATGGCTGCCTGCATATTTTCTTCAATAAACTTTCGGTTATACAAAGAATCTTTAAATTGTTCTTTATAGAACAATATATTGCTCAGTATATTATTCTTGGCAGTCTTTCTTGCCATAGCGGCCCGATCTTCCATTTGCCGTAATTCCATCTTTCGGTCTTCCACCATATAGACCCCATAAGTCATCTGAAGCTTTACATTTTTATAACTGCTGATTCTGAAATCCAGCGCATGAATCAGTTCTACCAGTTCCTCTTCTCTGTCATATTCGGTTACAATCATAAATACATCACTGCGCAGATTAACATAATACTGACCTTCGTTACAGATGTCCTTTAACTGGCTGATTACAAAATCCAATACGGCATCACCAAACTTTTCACCATACAAATCATTGACAATTTTGAATTTACGGATATCAAATTGAATAAAGGCTATCCTATTGACAGAAGAAAATAATAGATTCTGTACATTTCTGCGGAAACGACTGAGCTTTCCCATATTTTGAAGCACGCTCTGCATTTCATCATTTTTCGGAAGATCTTCCAGATAAATGCTGCTTTCATGTGCATACTTCAGATGATCCTTCAACAAATCCTCTAGGATCTCTATACTGAACTTCATTGCTTGGGGACACTTCTTTAATATCAGCCCTTCCTTACGAACTTCAGCCATTTCTTTGGGTCTGGATATGTCCTTTCCCAGAATATCACGGCAATTTACCATCCCGTCCATCTGTTCCGTGAACCTTCGAATAAATTCTTCTGTCTTTTTATTACTATAAGTTTCTTGATCTCGATCTTGTGGATCATAAAATCCCAATGCTAGTCCCAATACTAATAAGGAAGCTGTGATACAGCCACAGGTATCTCCTTGCCGCATACCACTGCCAAAACATGTGCTGAGTTTAAATGCAATTTTTAAGTCCAGTCCAAATTCTTCTGCAAATGCCCCGAATAACGCCTGTGAACAGTGGTATTGCTGCCGAAGAAGCTGTTGTGCCTTCTCATGATGTGTCATTCCATAACCTCGATTCCCCAAACGGTACTTTTATATGAATAGTTTAACATATAATATAGAAATTGTGAAGTAGAGAATTAAAACAGCAGAGCTTTTACACTCTGCTGTTTCTAAAAAATCAGATATAAAGACCATATTATTTATTAGACAAATATTCGTGAATTCCCTTTGCACCTGCTTTGCCAGCTCCCATAGCAAGAATTACGGTTGCTGCACCTGTTACGGCATCGCCTCCGGCATAAACACCTTCTTTAGAAGTCATTCCATTTTCTTCATCAGCTACAATACATTTCCACTTATTGGTTTCCAGCCCTTCTGTTGTAGAAGAAATCAATGGATTCGGAGAGGTTCCCAGTGACATGATTACTGTATCCACTTCCAGTTCAAATTCTGAGCCTTCGACTACAACCGGTCTTCTTCTTCCAGAAGCATCCGGCTCACCCAATTCCATTTTCACACATTTCATGCCTTTGACCCAGCCATTTTCATCTGCAAGAATCTCGGTTGGATTGGTAAGAAGGTCAAATATAATACCTTCTTCTTTCGCATGATGTACTTCTTCCACCCTGGCTGGAAGCTCTTCTTCACTTCTTCGGTATACAATATGTACTTCTGCACCCAGACGCAGAGCCGTTCTTGCTGCATCCATAGCCACATTTCCACCGCCGACAACAGCGACCTTCTTACCGGCAATAATTGGAGTATCGTAA
Organism: Lachnospiraceae bacterium; assembly: GCA_022791575.1. Taxonomy (GTDB): domain Bacteria; phylum Bacillota; class Clostridia; order Lachnospirales; family Lachnospiraceae; genus JAAVZI01. The sequence goes on along the minus strand of JAAVZI010000075.1, from coordinate 35,316 downwards.
TCCTCTTTAAAAGCTTTCATCAGATTGCTTCGGGTCAGATATTCATTTGCTGAAAATACACCATTGGCATTCTCACCTGGTATTCCCATAAACTTAGGAAGTCCAGCACCGGAGCCGATAAATACTGCATCAAACCCCTCATCTTCAATCAACTGGTCGATCGTAACAGAACGTCCAACTACTACATTTGTCTCAATCTTAACACCTAAAGATTTCACATTCTCAATCTCTGCTTTTACAACATCTTCTTTTGGAAGACGAAATTCTGGAATTCCATATACCAGTACACCGCCCGGCTCATGCAATGCTTCAAATATAGTCACCTCATAACCAAGCTTCGCCAAATCTCCGGCACAAGTCAAACCTGCTGGACCGGAACCAATGACAGCAACCTTCTTGCCATTAAAGCTATCCGCTTTCTCTGGTTTGATTCCATGTTCCTTTGCCCAGTCAGCCACAAAACGCTCCAGTTTACCAATGGAAACCGGCTCGCCTTTAATACCGCGGATACATTTTCCTTCACACTGGCTTTCCTGTGGGCATACTCGGCCGCAGACTGCAGGCAGAGCCGAAGATTTACCAATCACTTTATAGGCTTCTTCTATATTACCTTCTTTTACATTTGCAATAAATCCAGGAATATCAATAGAAACTGGACAGCCCTTAATGCATTGGGCATTCTTACAGTTTAAACAGCGCTGTGCTTCTTCCATTGCTTCTTCCTGATTATATCCAAGACAAACTTCGTCAAAATTCGCTGCACGCACTTTTGCATCCTGCTCTCTGACAGGTACTTTCTTCATAACATCCATTATTCGTCACCTCCGCAAATTCCGCATCCTCCATGATGGGTATCCCCTTCACGGAACTTCAATAATGCGCGGCCTTCCTCTGTCCTATACATCTGCTGTCTCTTCATCGCTTCATCAAAGTTTACCAGATGTCCATCAAATTCCGGTCCGTCTACACATGCAAATTTCACTTCATTTCCAACCGTTAAGCGGCAGGCACCGCACATTCCGGTTCCATCTACCATAACCGGATTCATGCTGACAATAGTATGTATTCCCAGTTCTTTTGTCAAAAGACATACAAACTTCATCATAATCATGGGACCTATGGCAACACAAAGATCATAAGTCTGGCCTTCTTCCTGAACCAGTCGTTTAATGACGTCTGTTACCATACCTTTATTCTCATAGCTTCCATCATCCGTTGTAATATAAAGATTACCAGCAACCGCTCTCATTTCCTCTTCCAGAATCAGCAGATCTTTTGTCTTGGCACCAACAATGACATCAACATCAATTCCTTGTTCATGCATCCATTTTACCTGCGGATACACCGGGGCAGTTCCAAGACCACCGCCTACAAAAAGAATCTTTTTCTTCTTTAGACTGTTCAGATCTTCTTTTATAAATTCTGACGGCTGTCCTAACGGACCCATAAAATCATGGAAACTATCTCCAGCTTTTAAGTACTTCATTTTCTCGGTGGAACTTCCAATAGCCTGAACAACAATAGTAACGGTTCCTTTTTCACGGTCATAATTACATATGGTCAAAGGAATTCTCTCGCCCTTTTCATCCATTTTTACAATTACAAACTGCCCTGGTTCACAGTATCTGGCCGCCCTTGGAGCTTCTACATCCAAGAGAAAGATATTGTCTGCCAAAGTCTCGGCTCTAGTAATCTTATACATAAACATCCTCCTAAAATTTAGTATTCCCTGTTTTTGGTTTCCCTTGTAAGAAGGGAAACCAGCCTTATTTTATTCTATAACATTATCCTGCAAATTTCAACACTTTTTTACAGTCCCGACAGGTTGTATTGTCCAGCACCGTTGTCCTCTGCCCGGAACGCTGCCCCTGTATTAATATCAACTGCATAAGCACTTCCCTGCTCTTTCATGCCAGCACTGGTTGTCTGATACCGTTTGACAATATAATAATTGGTATTACCAATTTTTGTAACGGTTGCCGGAAGCAGAATACATTTTTCACCGTCGGCCATAGTTCCTTCACTGTCCAAAACTTCACCCATCTCCTGAAGCCGGGTCATCACTCTTCCTGGTGATTCTGCATAGGATATTTTACCGCCTATGCTTAAATCATAGATCTTCATGGCCACTGGACTGCTCTGTCCGCTATATTGATTGATGCAGACTGCCATCACCACATAATTTCCAAGCATCATATCAAAAGGTCCGGTATATTCCATAGATTCTGCAGTCGGAACGGTTCCGTCAATCGTATAATAAGCTTTGCAGTTTGTAGGAATATTTCTCAATGTAATCTTACTGGTATCCGCATAGCTGCCTGTCTCCGGCGTAATAATCGGTGTAGGCGGTGTATCCAAAGATACTTCATAGGTGGTAATAATCTCATCACTTATTAAACCATTGGCATTCAGTGCAATGGCTCTGACAATTGTAGTTCCTTCACCAATCTGCAGCGGCTCAGTATAGGGGGTGGACTGAGGGGTTGCCTCTGAATTATCCAGCGTATAGAAGATCTGTTCATTATTGGCAGCTGTAATATCAACCGTCAGCAGCTCATTGTAAGTTCCTGATTTGTAATTGAACACCGGCTGGTTCAGAAGGTGTTTTTCAAACAAACTTTCGTTTTCTTTATTGCTATAGGTCTCTGCAAGCCTGCGGATTGCATTTAAGTCTGCTTTGCTCTCATATAGATTCACCAGTGTACTCAAATCTTCATCTGAAATACGTCCGGCTTCCACTGCACTTTCATAGTAGTAAATTGCACTGTTATTATCTCCATATTCAATATACAGCTCTGCAAGCCTGGTTAATGCCTCTACTTTCTGAATATTGTCTCCTGCCTTTTCCACGGCATTTTCAAAAAATGGAATCGCTGCTTCATAATCTCCCTTTTTCCAGGATTCTTCTCCGTTAGCGATCTGTTTATCATATGCGCTGTGACCCAAAGACCTAACCGCTAAAACAATGATGATTGCTATAATAACAACAATTGTCAGGGATAATGCAGTAATGGAAGCAATCAGTTTCACCCGCCTTTGTTTGGCAGTATCTCTTTTCTCCAGATGAAATTCTTCCTCTTCCCATTCTATTTCATCATATTCATCATCATACGTATTTTCTTCTGATTCCTGGGACAATTCTTCTTCATAAAGATTTTTTCTTGGATTTTTCATGGATTGTGCTGCGGATTCTCTTCTTGTCAAAGAAGGGATCTTTAAGGCGTCTCTTCCTGTTAAGGTATCCCGTTTGGAATCTGCAGTTCTGTTAGTATTTCTAGTATCTTTTTTTATTTTTTCCATGCTTTCCACTAATTCATCTTCGATTTTGTTATACTCAGGAACCATCTGCTCTGTTCCGCATGACGGGCAGAATAACCGGCTGCCTTCGATTTTCTTCCCACATTTCCTGCAATTCATCTAACCACCTCTGTTTTATACTGTTCTTTGTGCTGACTCCACACAATTATTCATCAACATGGCTATGGTCATCGGACCTACACCGCCTGGCACAGGCGTAATTGCATGGACCTTATCCACAACCTGTTCGAAGTCTACATCACCGCATAATTTCCCATCCTCCTGGCGGTGGATTCCTACGTCTATCACAACAGCTCCTTCTTTCACATAATCTTCGGTTATAAACTTTGGCTTACCAAGCGCAGCAACTAGAATATCGGCCCGCTTCGTAACTTCTTTGAGGTTCCTGGTTCTGGAATGAGTAATGGTAACCGTTCCATTTTCACGAAGCAGCAGCATGGCCATCGGCTTTCCTACAATATTGCTTCTTCCTAACACAACACATTCTTTTCCCTCTATTTCTATACCAGATCGTTTCAGAAGCTGAATCACCCCTGCCGGTGTACAAGATAAAAATCCCTTTTGTCCAATGCTCATAGCTCCTACACTGGCAGGATGAAAACCATCTACATCCTTCTCAGGACTAATTGCACGAATAATCACATCTTCATCTATATGCTTCGGTACTGGAAGCTGTACTAAAATACCATTCACCTGACTGTCTGCATTTAATTTCTGAATCAATGCCAGTAATTCTTCCTGTGAAGTCTCTTCCGGAAGCTCATAAGAGAGTGATTGAATTCCGATATAAGCACAGGCGTTCTTTTTATTTCTAACATATACACTGGAAGCCGGATCATTTCCCACCTGAATAACAGCCAGGGCAATCGCTACTCCCTTTTCTTTTAATTTTGCGGTTTTCTCTTTTAATTCATCCTTAATCTGTGCAGCTATTGCTTTTCCATCAATGATTTGAGCCATATTTCCACCTTACCTTTCCTGTATCCTATCTTCCTGTCATAAATCGGACCTCTTAAAATAATCCGGTAATTTTTCCTTCCTCATCTACATCAATGGCAAATGCAGCTGGTTCCTTAGGAAGTCCTGGCATAGTCATAATATTTCCAGTGATTGCCACAATAAATCCGGCTCCTGCTGCTGCATAAACTTCCCGGATATGCAGCGTAAAGCCTTCCGGCCGGCCCAATGCCCCAGCATCATCTGAGAGCGAATACTGGGTTTTAGCCATGCATACCGGAAAATGGTCGAAACCAAGCCGGCTGATTTTCTTTAATTCACGTTCTGCTGCCGGTGTATAAGAAATAGCAGCGGCACCATAGATTTCTGTGGCAATTTTCTCAATCTTCTGCTGAATCGTCAACGATTCTTGATACAGTGGAGTAAATGCTGACTCTTCGGTTTCTATCAGATTTAATACCTGCCTGGCAAGCTCTACACCGCCTTCTCCGCCTTTTTCCCATACCTGGGCCAAAACAGACTGACATCCCTTCTTTTCACAGAACTCCCGGACAAAAGCAATTTCTGCTTCGGTATCTGTTACAAAGGAATTCAAAGCTACCACAACTGGAACCTTGAATTTCTGCAGATTTTCGATGTGCTTTTCCAGATTGACAATTCCTGCCTGCAGCGCTTTCAGATTCTCCTGGGAAAGAGCTGTTTTGTCTGCTCCGCCGTTATACTTTAATGCACGAATCGTGGCAACCAATACCACCGCTAACGGTACTAGTCCCGCTTTACGGCACTTGATATCAAAGAATTTTTCAGCACCCAGGTCTGCGCCAAAGCCAGCTTCTGTTACCGCATAATCGGCAATCTTCAATGCTGTCTTAGTAGCCCGGACACTGTTGCAGCCATGAGCAATATTCGCAAATGGTCCGCCATGTACTAAAACAGGTGTATGCTCTAGTGTCTGTACAAGATTAGGCTTGATGGCATCTTTTAACAAAGCCGCCATTGCTCCGACTGCTTTTAAGTCTCTGGCTGTTACCGGCTTTCCGTCGTAGGTATAAGCAACAATAATATTGCCAAGCCGTTCTTTTAAGTCATCCAGATCCATGGCCAGACAGAGAATTGCCATAATCTCAGAAGCCACTGAAATTACAAAATGATCTTCCCGAACCACACCATCTGTCTTATTCCCCAAGCCAACTACGATATTGCGCAGTACACGGTCATTCATATCCATACAGCGTTTCCATACAATCTGCCTAGTATCAATCTGAAGACTATTTCCCTGCTGAATATGGTTATCCAATAGCGCCGCCAGAAGGTTGTTGGCACTTGTAACCGCATGAAAATCTCCAGTAAAATGCAGATTCAAGTCCTCCATGGGAACTACTTGAGAATATCCGCCTCCGGCTGCTCCTCCCTTAATACCAAAACAGGGACCCAAGGAGGGCTCACGAAGGGCTACAATGGCCTTTTTATTCAGTTTTGCCAAAGCCTGTCCCAATCCGACACTGACTGTCGTCTTTCCTTCTCCTGCAGGCGTAGGATTAATGGCCGTTACCAAAATCAGCTTTCCATCTTTATTATGTTCTATCTTTTTTAAATAGTCATCTGATAGTTTTGCCTTATATTTCCCATATAATTCCAGATCATCTTCAGAAATACCAATTTTTTCTGCAACGTCTTTAATCGGAAGCATAACGGCTTCTCTGGCAATCTCAATGTCCTTCTTCATAATAAACCTCCTATACATATTCTTCTATATAGTTCTCGAATTCTTCCATAGACATTAATACTCTGCGCGGCTTTGTTCCTTCTTCTGCACCGACCACACCTGCTTCTTCCAACTGGTCCATAATTCTTGCTGCACGGTTAAAACCGATACGAAACATCCGCTGCAGCATTCCAATAGACCCTTTTTCCTTTTCTATTATAAATCTACCGGCATCTGCAAAATATTCGTCAAATCTGCTCTGATTGTCCTCTGGTGCCTCCGCGGCTGATTTCGGAACCTGATTCATGCATTCTTCAATAGCTTCCACAGCATTCTGATTTACCACACCCTGACTCTGGGGTTTTAGATGATCAACTACCTGGCTGACCTCATCGTCACTGATATAGGCACCCTGAACACGGACCGGCTTGGGATAGCCAGAAGGATAAAACAACATGTCTCCTTTTCCCAACAACTTCTCTGCACCATTGATATCAATAATAGTCCGAGAATCTACACCAGAAGATACAGACAAAGCGATTCGGGAAGGCATGTTGGCCTTAATCAGGCCAGTAATTACATCTACCGAAGGCCGCTGGGTGGCAATGACCAGATGGATTCCTGCTGCTCTGGCAAGCTGGGCCAGACGGCAGATCGCATCCTCCACCTCATGTTTTGCCACCATCATCAAATCTGCCAATTCATCTACAATAATGACAATCTGCGGCATATAAGGAGGCTTTTCCTCACTGTCAGGAATCTGTTCCAGCTTGGCATTGTAGCCTTTCATATCCCGTACTCCCATTTCAGCCATCTTCTGATATCGTTCAGTCATCTCTGTTACCGCCCAATTTAAGGCGCCAGCTGCTTTCTTGGGATCGGTTACAACCGGAATATACATATGCGGTATGCCGTTGTATACACTTAATTCTACCACTTTGGGATCAATCATAACCAGCTTGACTTTATCTGGATCAGCCTTATATAAAATACTCATAATTAGTGTATTGATACAAACTGATTTACCGGAGCCAGTCGCTCCCGCAATCAGTAAATGGGGCATTTTGGCTACATCATGCACGACTACTCTTCCGCCAATATCTTTGCCTACTGCAAAACTTAAAGGAGACTGGTTTTTGTTGAATTCTTCAGAATCGAGCAGATCTCCAAGCAGTACCGGACTGGCTTTTTTATTCGGTACCTCAATTCCTACTGCTGCCTTGCCCGGAATCGGTGCCTCAATGCGGATGTCCTCTACGGCCAGATTTAATTTAATGTCATCTGCTAGATTTACAATTTTACTTACCTTTACACCCTGCTCCGGCTGCAGCTCATAGCGTGTCACTGACGGGCCGCAGCTGATATTAGTTACAGATACCCGGACGCCAAAGCTCTGCAGTGTCTGCTGAAGTTTTATGCCTGTATTGGTAAGGGATTTTTCTGATTCAAATTCTCCGCCGCTGCTTTTCTTCAGCAGAGAAATATCTGGTTTTACATATTCTGCTTCTATCACTGGCTGAACTCTATCCGCTTTTTTCTCAATCGTCTGCTCTGGCTGAGCCATACTGGCAGCTGCCGGACGGTTCTTCCTATTCTCTGATTCTGCATCCTGCCCCTTCACAGGCTCACGCTCTGTCTTTGTAATCTTCGGAGGCTGGCTGCTGCTGACCTGCACCTCACTGACTTCCCCCCCGCGGTGAATAGTAAAGGAGTTAGTCAGACCTTCTTCCTGCGGATTGATACCAGCTTCGTCTATTGCAGTATCCTCCATAAAAACTTCATGAATATCCTTCTGATATCGATTTTTCTTCGGTTTCTTCGGCTTATCCAATGTTACATCGGAAATGCTGCCAATATTGACATATTCTGTCTTGCCATATTGCTTCTCCCTAGCTTTTCGTTCTCTGCGCTCCTGTTCCATACAGGCCATCTGACTGGCAATCTTTTCCTCCTGAATACGGGCGGCTTTGGCTTCCGCTTCTCTGCGCAGCTGTTCCTTCTGGCGGCGGATTCGTCTCTGCTCTTTCTCTTCCTCCAGCTGAGCCTCACGCTGAATTCTTCTTCGTTCCTGTTCTTCCTCACGTTCTTCCATTCTTTGTTTCTGAACAACCTTCTGCTCTTCCCGCGCTTCTTGATGCGCTTTGCGATGCCTTTTCAGATCCTCCCTGGTATCCTCATACATCCTTCGGCTGCGTTTTCCTACTCCTTTTACAAAAGAAACTTCTGTCAGATAGACAATACAGCCAATTAATATAATAATTAATATTGCCAGACTGCCCAGAAACCCAGTGATAGAGTACAGCAGCCTGGCAATGCTTCCGCCTAATAATCCGCCGGAGAACACATAGCTCATTCCCTGGTCGAATAAATTCTCAAACTGTCTGCCGCGCAGCAGCTGCACAATGGCTCCTATATCCAGCATAACTAGATACAGTACTGCTGTTTTCGTATATATCTGCCGGTTTCCCCTGTTTAATATACAAAAACAGGCGCTTATAAAAAATACAAATGGGAAAATATACTCTGTTACACCAAGGAGCCCTCTCATCCGGTTACTCAGCCAGTTTCCTCCAGAATCCACACCCCCGGCCAATCCAAAATTACCAAGCAAAAGAATCAGGGAAACTGCCAGCAGAACAAGCAAAATTGCTTCGTCACGAAAAGGAAATCCGTTGGTTTCTGCGGTCATTTTCGGAACCTTTTCGGATCTTGTATTCACTTTTTTTTTCGTATTGCTTTTACTACTAGTAGCCAAGAAAACTCCTCCTGCATGTTTCTACATTACAAAATGTATAATAATGCTGGCAATTCCAGCCAAAGTACAATAACCTGCAAAATATTTCATTTTTCTGCTGCTGACAACCTTTAAAAGAAAACGGATACAGATGTAACCCACGACTGCTGCTGCAATCGTTCCTGCAATATAAGGGCCTATGGAGTTACTTTTTTCTATATCTTCCATAAAATCCGGAATTTCTAACACTGCTGCACCAAGAATGGCAGGAATAGACAGAATAAAAGAATATTTTACTGCAAATTTTCTGTCAAAACCAAGCTTGCTGCATACAGCAATCGTCGTACCAGAACGGGAGATTCCCGGCAGAGTTGCCGCACCCTGTGCAATGCCGACAGCAGCAGCATCTATATAAGTCACATTTTTGGGTTTCTTCGTCCCTTCCTCTGCCAGATCACAGATAATTAACAGACAAGCTGTAATCAGCAGACAAACTCCCACAATAACCAGATCTGTCTTTGCTACCTCTACCGTATCCTTAATCAACACGCCTATGATTCCTGTAGGAATCGTAGATACAATCACCAGCATAACGAATTTACGATAGGAACTATTAATCACTTTCCGATATGGAGTTCCCTTGCTGCCAGCCAGGTTCATAACCAACAAGCCAATATTGACAAAGAAATCTCCCAGAAGCTTAAAGCCCTCAATAATCAGTTTCTTAATATCCGAAAAATAGACAATGAATACTGCTACCAGAGTTCCTACATGAAGCAGAACATCAAAAGAAGCTCCTGGTTCTTTCATGCCAAAAAGTTTCTCGAATATTGCCAGATGTCCGGAACTGCTCACTGGAAGAAATTCTGTTAATCCCTGAACAATTCCCATTACAATTCCCTCTAAATAACCCATGTGATCCTCCTTATGTATTTCGCACCATTTACTAACGGGCTTTCTCTTTTCTCACAATGCATATTATTATACCATTGAAAGAAAGATTTGGCAAGTCTTGAAAATCTCTGGTGAAAAACACAAAGGAAGCGCCCAATCAATCGGCGCTTCCTTGTAAAAATTATGCAAATGGATTTTCTGATTTATATAACATACCCTTTGGCTGGTTAAATCCGATATCCTCTACACCCAGATAACGGAATACATCAAATAATGCCTTGCCATAATGGCCGAATGCAACGGCACCATGATGAGGATAATTCTTCTCTACCAAAACGTGGCGGTAAAATCTTCCCATTTCAGGAATGGCAAATACTCCAATCGCTCCGAAGGAACGTGTAGCAACCGGAAGTACTTCTCCCTCTGCCACATAAGCACGGATTTGATTATCTGATGTACTCTGCAGGCGGAAGAATGTAATTTCTCCTGGAACCAGATCGCCCTCTAAAGTACCATTCGTTACTTCCTGCGGAAGAGAACGAGCCATAATCATCTGGTACTTCATTTCCCGGAAAGAGAGCTTGCAGGAAGCAGTATTTCCGCAGTGGAAGCCCATAAAGGTATCCTTTTGTGTATAATCAAATTTGCCGGCAATATCACTGTTATAAATATCAGCCGGTACGGTATTATTAATATCCAGCAGAGTTACGGCATCTTCACTGATACAGGTTCCGATATACTCGCTTAAAGCACCATAGATATCTACTTCACAGGATACCGGAATTCCTTTGGCAGTCAGACGGGCATTGACATAGCAGGGAACAAATCCAAACTGAGTCTGGAAAGCCGGCCAGCATTTCCCGGCAATGGTCACGAATTCCCTAGAGCCCTTATGATCTTCAATCCAGTCTAACAATGTAATTTCGTATTGAGCCAGTTTAGCCAGAATCTCTGGCTTCTTATTGCCTTCGCCAAGTTCTGCTTCCATATCCTTAACGACTTCGGGAATACGAGAATCCCCTTCGTGTTTATTAAATGCTTCGAATAGATCCAGCTCTGAATTTTCTTCAATCTCTACACCCATATTATAAAGCTGCTGAATCGGTGCATTGCAGGCCAGGAAATTCATCGGACGCGGACCGAAGCTGATAATCTTTAAATGATTCAATCCATATATAGCACGTGCAACCGGAAGGAATTCATGGATCATATCTGCACATTCCTCTGCAGTTCCTACCGGATATTCAGGTATGTATGCTTTTACATTGCGCAGTTTCAAGTTATAGCTGGCATTTAACATACCGCAGTATGCATCGCCGCGGCCCTGCACCAGCCCACCGTTTTCAGAAGTTTCCTCTGCTGCTGCTACGAACATCTTGGGTCCGTCAAAATATTTGGCAAGCATAGTCTCGGAAATCTCCGGTCCAAAATTGCCCAGATATACACACAATGCATTACAGCCGGCTTTCTGAATATCCTCTAATGCCTGCTGCATATGAATCTCACTTTCTACAATACAAATGGGACATTCGTAAATGTCTTCTGCATCGTACTTTGCCTTGTAAGCATTCACCAGGTTTTCTCTTCTGGTAACGGAAAGAGATTCTGGGAAACAGTCACGGCTGACTGCAACAATACCTAATTTGATTTTTACCACATTATTCACTCTGCATTCCTCCATTTCTGTCCGCCAACCAAAGGTAGGGGACTTACGACATTCTATCATTATCGTATTGTACGTGGCCTCAGAAGTCCCTTATATTGACTCGGGCTCTGATCCTGCCTGTTTATAGTATAGCATAGAACAGACCGGAAAGTAAATGCATTTTTGCATAGAAACGGAAAATCTTATCGCTTGTCAGATAACGGGAATTATGGTATAATGCATCATTGAAAAGCAGGCGGCTGTGAAATTCGCAGGACCTGATTAAGGAAGGAGTCTTTATGGACAGACAACAAGAACCGGAAGAAGAAGGATTTATTACGCTTTCATTAGATGACGGAAAGGAACTGGAATGTCAGGTATTGACGATTCTGGAGGCGAACCAGCAGGATTATATTGTATTGTATCCGTTGGACAGTAGTTATCAGGAAGCTGAAGGCGAGGTATTTATCTATCGTTATTTTGAATCAGCGAACGGAGAAGTAGATTTACAGAATATTGAGACTGATGAAGAATTCGAACTGGTATCGGAAGCTTTTGACGAATATCTGGATAGCTGTGAATACGATGAGCTGGTAGATGAAGAGGAATGATAGTTAACAAATAAAATGAGCGGCCATATCCCTATTAGTTTGCGATACGGCTGCTCATTTTCCGTGAATCATTACTGCCAGATTTCAACTGAGCCCGAAAGCTGATAAATATCCTGTCTTATATTTTTTAGTGAGGGCAGCTGCTGCCGAATTTGGTTTACATCATCCATGTCTAGCTCTGCCGTAATAATTTGTTCCCCTTCGCGGCATCGTTTCATGATATTCCCCCAAGGATCAATAATCATAGAATGTCCAAAAGCGGTATAAGCATGTTTCTTCCCGGTCTGGTTCGAGGCAAGGATATAGCAGGTATTCTCAATAGCTCTGGTGCGAAGCAGGGTTTCCCAATGAGCCTTACCGGTATTCCAGGTAAAGTCTGCACAAATGCAGAATACTCTAGCACCGTTTTGAGCCATCAGCCGAAACATTTCACCAAAACGAATATCATAGCAGATGGCAAAACCAAAGGTGCCGATGGAAGTCTTAGCAACTGCTATGCGGTTTCCAGGCTGGATCGCATCGGATTCTTTATAGAATGGCCCATTTTCTACTTGAATATCAAACATATGAAGCTTGCTGTAATGCCCCAGACAGGCTCCAGACGGTTCGAAAAACAATGTGGTATTCCTGGGCTTTTGATCTGTCTGCTCAGTTATGCTGCCGCAGTGCAGATATATTTTATATTTTTCTGCCAGACTACCATAGAATTCTTCTGCTTCTTCTATTCTCCAGCTATTTCTGGTAAAGTCTGGTCCTATATAGTCTGCCGTTTCCGGTAAAATTACGAAAGCTGCACCCATATGAACCGCTTTTTCAATATAAGTTTCAATTTTAGACAGATTTTCTTTTCTATTGCTGCCAGAATCCATCTGTATTACCGCTGCACGGACAACAGACATGGCAAGCGCCTCCTTTTCTTTATGTATTCTTTGATGTTATCGTCTAAGCAGGAAAATGCAAAGTACAATCACTCCGATAATCAGTGCAAAATCCAGTACAGTAAGCATACCATGGATTACTTTTTTCATACGCATACGCCGTTTTACAGAGCGTGTTTTCTTATAACACTCCTCTAGTAATTGTGAAGCATTTTTGTATCCTGCAATGGATTTCAGCCGGTTGATCTTAAATTGAAGCATCTGCAGATTATTATCACGCACACAATTAATGACTGATTGGTAAATTGCTTCTCTTCCATCTTCCATTGTCATTCCCCTTTCCTACCCATTATTTCTTTAGATAATTGCAAAACTCGTCGCCTGAATGCAACTTTCGCAATTACCTTCTATTATTTATCATTTCCATATGCTTTGACATATACAAAGCCTTCCTGCTGCTGCGGACAAGCCGCTTTGCCTAACATGGCCAGCAACAGTTCCCCACCACTTGAACCGACAGGCTGAATCTTCATTCCTGTAGCTGCTTCTGCCTCTTCCACTGTCAGATCATCCAGAAAAACCTGTTCGCCCATACGAAGCATATGGGAAGTAATCAGCAACGTGGTTCCTTCTATATGTTGGTTCTTTTTCTGCTCATTAACCTGCCGCACCAGATCCTGACCAGTAATTAGTCCAGCAACCGTAATTGTCTCCCCAAAGAAATCATTTTGTATTTCAACTACTTGAACATTTAAGCCCGGATAGGCTTCCATAGCTAGACGAGCCAAAGTGCGAAGCATGGAACCAGCCAATTTTCCGGTAGCAATGGTGACTGCATGCTGAACCGATTGTTTCTCTCTCTCATATTCCGGCTGCTGTTTTTGTCTGTTCAAACTTTCTGTAAATTCTTCCTTTAACAACCGCATCATACCTACGCCGTTTTCCAGCTGGATATATCCATCGTAACGTTCTTCCTCTGGAAAATCCCTGTCTGCAAGTAGATAGAATTCATCACTAGCATGAATAAAATGCAGGCCGTATTGCTGATAAAAGTCAGACTGGTATCCCTCAATTAAGTCAATAACTGCTTCTGCCTCTGCTTTTGTATACAACTCTAGGGGATATAAGCCTTCCCGGTATCTGGTAATTCCTGCAGGAACAACGGAAACACTGCGCATAAAAGGAAGATATGCCGACAAATCCTGGATAGTCCTGTCTAACTCTCTGCCGTCATTGACGCCTTTACAAAGCACAATCTGTCCATTCATTTCAACCTGATGTTCATATAATTTCTGCAGCCAGGAAAGGACCTGCCCAGCAAAACGATTATGCAGCATTTTTACACGGAGTTCTGGGTTGGTTGTATGCACGGAAATATTAATCGGCGCTAGATGGAAGCGTATGATCCGGTCAATATCCTTTTCTTTCATATTCGTCAGTGTAATATAGTTGCCCTGTAGAAAAGAAAGCCTAGAATCATCATCCTTAAAATACAGGGTGTTCCTCATGCCCTTTGGCATCTGATCAATAAAACAGAACATACATTTATTATGACAGGAGTGGTATTCGCTCATCAAATCATTTTCAAATTCAATCCCCAGATCTTCGTCATATTCTTTTTCAATATCCAGTATCCATTGTTCTCCGTCTGCTTTCTCTATCAGTATTTCCAGTTCTTCATCGTTAATTAAATAACGGTAATCGAACACATCTTCCAACACTTCCTGATTCACAGATAACAGCCGGTCTCCTGGTTCTACTCCCATTTCTTCAGCGATAGAGTCAGGCAATACCTGTTTAATGAGATGCCCTTGTTTCTGTTTCATTTCTGACCACTACTCCTGTTCCCATTGATAGCCCTCCGGCAGCTCGGCATCTTGAAACCTGATATTCCGGCAGTCCGACAAAACGAATTTTCGTTCTTTATAGGCTTCAAAATTTTTATAGAAAAAGCCTCTTAATAATACATCATGTATGGGGGAATCCGGCACACCTATTATGCGGATACCGAATTTATTCCGTCCTTGTATGTGAATATTTTCATAAGTAATATATCGGACTTCCGGCAGCACCAGCGAAGGGTCTTCATTTCCGCCATGGTTGTATTCAATCTGCATAGCACCTCCGGTATCCTTTAATAAGCAGTCTCGAAACAAAATATGCTCCACAAGCCCGCCTCGGCATGGCGCTGACTTAATCCATAAGCCAAAATTCAACAGATTTTCCACATATAGATTCTGAAACAGAATATCATGTGCGCCGCCTGCCTGTTCACTGCCAATGCAGAACGAGCCTTTTGCATCTACACAGGTGCAGTCTGTGACACGGATATAAGCACTTGGCTTTGCCAGTTCATTTCCTTGGCGATTTCTTCCTGACTTTATAGCTACCGCATCATCTCCTACAGTAAAATAACAACCCATAATATTTACCTTGGTACAGGAATCCGGGTCGATGCCATCGCCATTTAAGGTCAGCATCCCTTCTGTAGCACCAGTCCGTCCATTTCCCATAGAAATAACCTTCAAATTATCGAACGTCAGTTCTTCACTGAATACCGGATGAATGGTCCAGGCTGGTCCATATGCTACTGTTAAATCCGATACGTATACATGCCGGGCATTATAGATCGCAATGACACGACCACGGATATTCTGATCCCTTTTGGGTGACTGGGGACAGGGGAGACCTTTTCGATGGGTATACCAGCAGGGGCCCTGGTTATAGGATAATTGGAAACCATTGGCGTTAATCATTCCAGAACCGCAGATCCGCAGATCTTCCGTATGCACCGGACTTAATTCCCCAGCCTGCCCTTCATCATAGACTCCTGCATTAATGAGGCTAGAATGGGAATATACGTTTTCTTCAAAGACCGGTGTGGTACGATTCTGATTCTCTTCGGTCAGCCGCATTTTGCGATAACCTTCCCACCGACATACAATCGGAGGATAATCTTCGGGGTCCTGGCTGCCCAAAAGAATCCCATCAACCTGGAGGGTCATATGACTCTTTAAAAATAACGCTCCGGAATGAAATATATAACCTTTAGGTAATAGCACAACCGAATCGACAGGACAGTCATCTATGGCACGTTGTATCGCATGTGTATCTATGACAATTCCATCGCCTACAGCACAATAGGGTTCTTTGGTCACATCCAGGATCGTTTCAGGTTTACTTTTTGTCTTTGCTGTTATCGTCTGGCGTTTTAATTCTTGGCCATACTGGTTAATGGCTGCCACTTCGAATGTATGTTCTTCATTTGCATTCAGCTTGGTTATGGTATAACTGATCCGTTTTGTTTCTGCTATTTTCCTACTATTATGATAAATCTCATAATGCTGCAGATCCTTGGCATCGATCAGTGACTTGCGATTCCACAGTAGACAGACGCTGGTATCCGTAATGGACTCCTTGGGAATATGCAGGTTGGATAAATAGGTTCCATCCTCAGTCGACTGAACCACACATTTTGCATAGAGGCAATGTTCTAATAAATTCTGCAGCTTCTTTTCCTCTTCTGGATATTCCCTGATCTGCTCAAGCCCAGATAGATCTAACAACATCTTTTTATCTTCGTCCTTCAGGCTGTCTGCAGCAAATGCATAGATATGAGCCTCTCCATTTTCATAGCATTTAAGCATCCCGTCCCTATCTACAGTAACCACCCTATGGTCATCGGACAGCCAGAACAGCCGAAAATGATCTGCAGCCGGCCTCAGTTGAGTCACTTGGCCAGGTTCCATAGACAGCTCTAACGGAAGGCCTATGCTGCAAACCTGTTTATGTTTTTGAGAAACCTGCACTTGACACTGAACTTCTTTTCCTTCCAGATTTCCTCTGATTACTGCTGTCCCCTCCTGTATTCCTTCTACTATTACTTCATCCAGACCAGATAGATTAATATGCTGCCGAACAATCTTGAGCACGGTTTCATCTGAACTCTGCCAAGAAAGCTGCTTTTCTAAAAGTGTTGCCGGAAAGACTGCTGCATAAATGTTCGTCTGCTCACCTGCCGCAATATTGGCCTGATACTGGTTTAAATGAATCTCAGTAACCAAATGCTGTGGCTGTTCTCTGACTTCTACGTTATAACCGACCCGATAACCGCCATTAATAAATGTAGCCCAAATTTTTACACTTCCTGGTTTATAAGCAGTTATGGTTCCTGATTCATTTACCTGTACAATAGAGCCATTTTCCGAACACCAGTTCACCGGTTGTTCCAATACTTCCGCAGGCAATATCAGTTTCTGCTTTTCCTGTACCTTTAAAGATACAGTTCCGCCATCCATATCTTCCAGCGGAAGCAGGTAGCGTTCTTTCTCTTTCATTGGAATTACCGTTACCTGGCAGGTTGCTACTTTACCGATATCATTGGATACTCCAGTAATTACGGCAGAACCACATTCTTTTCCAAATAACCGGCCTCTATGGTCTACCAAAACAACCTGCGGATTGGAACTGGTCCAAGTCAGCGTCTGATCAAGCATGCCATTGTCAAAATAGTCGATTGGCCAGAATACCGGGTGTAGCTCTGCACCCTCTAATTTACCTAAAACTAGACGGTCTGTATTTAATGAAACGTTCAAAGGTGTGACCCGTCCTATATTATCAATTACTTGAATCCGACATTCTGCACAACTTCCATCTGGTAATTTTGCACAAATATCTGTGACTCCAACCGTCATAGCATGAACGAACCCTTGTTCCACAGATGCTACTTCTGGATTCGAAGAAGTCCAGCTTAGATCATCAAGTGTATAATCCGTATCCTTTAGTTCTGCCTTAAGCTGAATACTGCCGCCTTCCTCTTTCCAGCCGCTGAACGTAAATTTATCAAACTGCCCCACGACAAGGGGGTACATATTAAAATTCAATGTTATCTCTGCCATAATTCCTCCCAGGCTCTATGTTTTTTTGTAAAAGCCCTAAGATAAGCAGTCCGGCTTTATCTTAGGGCTCTTTTCACAGCTGATTATCCATTATTATTTTATTTCCAGATTTAGTTTCCTAAATGCAGCACTTCACTTTCCCACTCTTTGCCATTTACTGTCATTGCAAATTTATAGTATTTACTGCTATCAATTTTCAGCAGTTTTACTTCTGAACCGTTGGAAGCCACTTTACAGAAGAAATTAGAGGTATCTTCTAAAGGAGTAAACTCTCCATCTGCGCTATCTGATACCAAAAATCTCTGATTCAGTGTACTTTCCGGTGCACCACAGGTATAAGCCAGACTGATGCTGGATGTCGTAATATTCGCAAATACCAATGCCACATTATCCTCTGGAACAAAATCACCTTCCGGCAGCTTCTCTCCGTTTACGGTACAATTTTCAAATTTCAGACCTTCTACATTGTGAATATTAAGCGGTGCATCTTTACCTTCAAATGTACAATTCTTAAACTGGACATTCTGAATCATGGAACGCTCGTAGCCCCAGATCGAAATTACATCCTGCTCATTATCAGGATTTTCACATTTAAATGTAGAATCTTCTACAAATATATTCTTTATAACTGGAGTCGTTGCTTGGGTATCTCCTTCTTCATAGTACATGGTAATTAGAACCGCGCGGTCCTCTGTATTGCTGGCTTCAATCCCTTTCAAATAAATGTTTTCAACTGTACCGCCCCTGTCTCCATTAGTTTTAATACTAATCGCCTGCAGATGTTCTACGGTAGATTCGCTCTTATTATCGCGGAAGAAAATATTTCTAATATCGCCTGACATTTCGCTGCCGATTGTTGCGCAGGCGCCCTTACCAGTTACATACGTATTATTCTGTGCTACGATATTTTCTGAAGAAACTGCTTTTTCACGGCCATCTGTATTTCTGCCGCTCTTAATAGCGATACAGTCATCTCCTGTCTTAAAGGTACATTTTTCAATTACTACATTCTTACAGCTGTCTGGATTCACGCCGTCATTATTATAACCATCACTTTCTACCGTAATGCCGCGAACAGTCAGATAATCCGTAAATACCGGATGTACCATCCAAAACGGAGAATTATTAATAGTAATATCTTCAATCAACACATTTTCACAGTCATAGGTCTGCAAAAAGCATGGACGCAGATAATGTCCCTCACCGAACTGACGTTCTTCTACCGGAGTTTTATCTTCACCCATTTGGAACAGTGCCTTGCGGTCATTATCCTGTGTCTCTGCCGGAAGAAACTTACTATTCTTCCATGGAAGCCAGTATTCTTCCTTGGTTGCCTGTCCATCCAGAATTCCCTTTCCGGTAATTGCAATATTCTTCTTCTGATAAGCGTAGATCATCGGCGAATAATTATAGCATTCCACACCTTCCCAGCGTGTCAGTACTGTAGGAAGGAACTGCGAATAATCAGTTGTAAACATCAGATACGAACCATCTTCAAAATGCAAATTCACATTATCTAGCAGATGAACAGCTCCTGTATACGTATACCCTGCCGGAACATTCACCGTACCGCCAGCTTTACCATCTTTGCCTTTATGTCCGCTTACATCTTCCATGGCTTTATTGATGGCTTCTGTGTTTTTCTTTGCTAGTTCTGCTTCCTGCGCTTTGTCTGTAATCTTCTCTGTCTTTACTTCTGCGCCAAAATCTGTAATGCTGACTGAATAGTCATCAAATTCCGGTTCCTTTTCCTTGACATCTTTTACAATCGAATCAGCCATCGCCCATCCTTCTTTGTCTTTGCTGTCCTGATTGTTCTCTGTCTTCTTAGGATTATCCGTGTTCTTCTCTTCATTCGAACTGCTAGAGCAGCCGGAAAGACATAGGGATGCTGCCAGTACCATAGCAAATGTACTGGAAATTAATTTAGAAATACCTTTTCGTCTCATAAATACCCTCCTGTTTGAATAAAATACAGAACTGTCTATATTTTTATTTTAACACATATCTGCCTGACTTACAATTATTTCTTACAGAAATCCGTACCATTTTATAAATCATCTTTGGATATTTCTTTTCCATCCCGCCATATCCGTTCCAGATCATAAAACAAACGATTCTCTGCATCAAAAATATGAATAATAATATTCCCATAATCCATCAACACCCAATTTGCTGTATGGTATCCTTCAATCTGCTTAGGTGAATATCCTGCTTGTCCCATCGCCTCTTCTACGTTGTCAATCATAGCCTGTACCTGATTTCCATTGCTTCCATCCGCAATCACAAAAAAATCTGCAATCGTGGAAATCTCGCTGATATCTAGTATCGTCAGATTGCCCGCTTTTTTATCTTCCAGAGCTTCTATTGCAATCCTAGTCATTTTCTTTGATTCTTCCATATGTGTCAAACTCCTTTCTGAATATATTTTATTTTAGGTATTTGCAAAACCCTTATTTCAATGTCAGAGTTTGGACAATATATACAAAAATGGAGCGAATTAAAAACGTCTTTGAGCGGAATTTTTGTATATATTGTTCAAACTCGTCGCCTTGAATACAACTTTCGCAATCACCTATATATTTTATTCCTGCAGCGGTCGGATATTTTTATAAAAATCATATGTTTTTTCTGTCAGTGGGTCTGTCTCAATCTGGCATTTCTCCAGATATTCCAATGTATCTGACAAAATCTTAAGCAGCGCCTTATCCAGATCAATAAAGGCCAGACGCCGAATCTCTGGAAGATTCTGCGCTTTATGGCGCATAGGCTCAATATAATCAGCGATATAGATAATCTTTTCCAAAAGTGTCATATTAGGCCGCCCTGTCGTATGATAGAGAATCGCACGGATAATCTCTTTATCGCTGATTTTATATTTATGCATCGCAAGATAGGCGCCTACCTTGCTGTGCAGCAAAGCAGGATTCAACTTCTCTGCTTCGGTTACCGGAATGTTGTATTTTTCAATCATCTGCATGGACTTTTCCAACGAAAAACACTTGGCATTATCATGAAGAATCCCAGCAATCTGCGCTTTTTCCAGATCTGCTCCATAGCGCATTGCCAATGCTGCTGCTGTATAAGCAACCCCTATTGTATGTTCATATCGTTCATTATCTAATTTTTTCCGCAGTTTCTTTTTATATAATCCCAAATTGTTTTTATGCATTAATGACCCTCCTGATATAAACTATATTTTTCAATATAAGCATAAACCTGATCGGTAACATAATAACGAATACTGCTGCCCTGTGCTGCCTTCCTGCGGATCATTTCTGAGGAAATACCAATAGTCGGACAAGATAATAGACAGATACGCATCTGATATTGTTCCTGCAAAAAACAGATTTTTTGTCTAATCTTTTCTTCTGGAGCTTGATTGCGGTTTGCAGCCAGAAGAATACAATCCTGTCCGATGATTTCCGGATGTTTCCAGGTATCTAAGGCAAACAGGGAATCTGCTCCGATAATAAAATAATATTCATTCTCTGGCTGTGCAGCTTTTAATTCTTCCAGAGTCTCATACGTATAGGTATAGCCTTTTCGATTGATTTCTAACAGTGACAATTCCATATCTGGATTATTTGCAATAGACCGCCGGACCATCTCCGCCCGATGCGTACTGTCTGTAATTATTCGATCAGACTTATATCTGGGATTGCCGTTTGGCATCACCCAGATCTTGTCCAGAGAATATTGTTCTTTCGCCTGCTCAGCCAGAATTAAATGTCCAATATGGATGGGATCAAAGGTTCCTCCCATAATGCCGATTTTCATGTTCTCTCCTTTTAACGGGGCAGTTCAATGCGCTTTTTATTTTTGGATTCCTTATATAAAGTGATCTTTTTTCCAACAACCTGAACCACTTTGGACTTCGTGCGTTCTGCCAGGATATCTGCCAATTCACCAGGATCATCTGCACAATTTTTCAATACGCTGATTTTAATCAGTTCTCTTGCCTCCAGTGCCTCTTCCACCGCTTTTGTCAGCTCTGGTGTCAAAGAAGATTTCCCAATCTGGAAAATAGGCTCTAGGGAATGAGCCATACTTCTTAAATATGCTCTCTGTTTGCTTGTCATATGCCTTTCCTTTCTTTTTGTCTGCCGCTTAGGAATGATAACGCTATTTCTTTAAAATTCCCTATGGTAGAAATACGGGCTGTTTATTGATAGTAATCGAACTCCAGTTCACATACTCGGACCGTATCACCTTCTTGAATTCCTGCCTGTTCCAATTGTTCCAAGATCCCTTGTTCCTTAAGAAACCGCTGAAAGAATAGAAATCCTTTTTCTGAATCTAAATTGGTATACCCCAGCATTTTCTCAATCCGTTCTCCTTCTACTGTAAAGATTCCCTCTTCTGCCTTTTCTACCCGGATATCCGAGAGATCTTCACCAGAAAATTCTGGAAAATATTCCTGTTCAAATGTGACTGGTTCAGAGCCGATATCATCTACCATCTGATTGACCTCATATAAAAGTTCCTTTAATCCTTTTCCAGTAACAGCTGAAATCGGAAAAATCCGATAGCCTTGGGGTTCAAATTCCTTACGTACACGTTCTATTGGATTTTCCCCGCCTTCTGGTATATATAAGGCGTCGATTTTATTTAAAGCAATCACCTGAGGGCGTTTGGAAATATCTGCGTTATAATTTTCCAGTTCTTTATTAATGGCATAGATATCTTCAATTGGATCTCTGCCTTCAGTAGATGCCGCATCCACCATATGAATCATGACTTTGGTTCGTTCAATATGACGAAGAAATTCATGTCCTAGTCCAACTCCTTCAGAAGCACCTTCGATCAATCCTGGAATATCGGCAATCACAAATCCCTTCGCTCCATCCAGATCAACCACTCCCAAATTGGGACTTAAAGTTGTAAAATGATAATTGGCAATTTTCGGCCGTGCATTGGTTACTCTGGACAATAGCGTTGATTTTCCTACATTGGGAAATCCCACTAGACCTACATCAGCAATAACTTTTAACTCTAACTGAATACAGAGCTCCTGTGCTGGTTTTCCAGGCTGTGCATACTTAGGCGCCTGCATGGTAGATGTTGCAAAATGCTGGTTCCCCAGTCCGCCGCGGCCGCCCTGCAAAACTACAATACGTTTATTCTCTCCAGACATATCGGCAATAATCTGACCACTCTGTGCTTCTTTCAGCAAAGTTCCTTCTGGTACTTTGACAATGATGTCTGCACCATTGGAACCATGACAGTTGCGCTTGCCGCCCTCCTGCCCATTCTCAGCATAGTATTTTCCTTTGTGACGGAAATCAGCTAATGTATTCAGACCTGCATCGACCTCAAATATAACGTCTCCGCCCTTTCCACCGTCCCCGCCGTCAGGACCGCCGTTTGGAACATATTTTTCCCGACGAAAACTGACATGTCCGTCTCCGCCTTTACCAGATCGTATATATATGACCGCCTTATCTGCAAACATGAAAACCACCTTTCTGTCCGTCAACCTCTGGGAGGGGGACTATTACTCAAAAGGACTCCAAACCCAAAGATTTGAAGTCCTTTTTCTGTCCGCCGACCACCGGGAGGGGGACTCACAACTCTGTCCGCCGACCATCGGGAGGGGGACTTATCATCTTATTCGCTTACCGGATAGATCGAAACCTGCTTCTTATCTCTTCCTTTTCTCTCGAAACGAACTACGCCATCGACTAAGGCGAATAATGTATCATCACCACCACGGCCTACATTGATGCCCGGATGGATCTTTGTTCCGCGCTGTCTGTAGAGAATATTACCAGCTTTTACAAACTGTCCGTCTGCTCTCTTTGCACCTAATCTTTTTGCCTCGGAATCACGGCCGTTCTTTGTAGAACCAACACCTTTTTTATGAGCAAAATACTGAAGGTTTAACTTCATCATAATATTACACCTCCTGTTCTTTCCTAATTAGTTTTAAATACTTCTTAGAATATTGTTCTTGAATCTGTTCCAGACCAAGAACCATTGCATCCAGTAAAAGTATGGTCTCTTTACTAACTGCAGATGAGAATCTACAATCTATCAGACCTTCCTCTTCATTGACTGTTATTTTCATCAAATCCTTATCTTTCGTTAGGACTTCAATGGAATTCAGCGTATTTATGACTAACACAGAAACCGCAGCACACACTATGTCCTGTCCTTTCTGGGCAAAACCTGCATGTCCATGGGACTGTATTCCTATATACTGTTTTGATGCATTCTTTGTAATTGTAACAGTAACCATGACTGACTAAGCGGTAATAGATTCAATCTTAACCTTAGTAAACGCCTGTCTGTGGCCATTTTTCTTGTGATAACCGGTCTTTCTCTTGTACTTGTAAA
The DNA here is from genome assembly GCA_022791575.1 of Lachnospiraceae bacterium. GTDB lineage: Bacteria > Bacillota > Clostridia > Lachnospirales > Lachnospiraceae > JAAVZI01. The sequence goes on along the minus strand of JAAVZI010000075.1, from coordinate 11,337 downwards.
CAATGACTTTACGATTTCTGCCTTCTTCTACGACAGTTGCCGTAACCTTTGCAGAATCAACTGTTGGAGCTCCAACTTTTAATTCTCCGTTGTTTACTGCAAGAACCTGATCAAACACTACAGTTTCTCCGGCTTCTGCGCCAAGTTTTTCTACTTTAATGATATCGCCTTCGGATACTTTGTACTGCTTACCACCTGTTGCTATAATTGCGTACATATGGCACCTCCTATTATCATTACTCGCCAGTTATGGCGGCTTTTCTTCCAAATATACAAAACAATGCAACTGCCTTATTCTGTATATGGCTTTCTCAAGCACTTTCAGCCTCACTGTGCGGCATACTTGAATATCTTACCATGCATATTATGGAAAGTCAAGCTAGAATTATTAAATTTCTGTAAAGAATAGTCTGACATTACTTAAATACAGCTGCACAGTCTTTCAGCCAATCAATGATTGGAATCTGCTGCGGACAGCTATTTTCACATTGTCCGCAGCCAATGCAGTCTGCTGCAGTACCCGCTTGTTTAGTTGCTTTGGCATACCCCTTCGTTCCCTGTTCCATCTGTCCCCAAATCAGCTGTTTATTTCTTGCCTGAAAAATCTCAGGAATTGGAATCTGTTTGGGACATCCTTCTGTACAGTAATGACAGTCTGTGCACGGAATCGAGCGAATACCATTAATAGCTTCCTGTGCTTTTTGAATAGCAGCTTGTTCTTCATTATTTAATGGTTGAAATGCTTTCATATAAGAAAGATTATCTTCCATCTGAGAGAGATCTGACATACCGGATAACACGGTAATGATACCATCCAAAGACGCTGCATAACGGATTGCCCAGGAAGCATAGGAAGCTTCTGCATTCCTATTATGCAAAATTTTCTGAACCTCTTGAGGTGGAGTGGCAAGAATCCCTCCTTTTACTGGTTCCATAACAACGATAGATTTTCCATGTTTTCTGGCAACCTCATAATTTGCCCGTGCAGCAACCTTGGGATTTTCCCAGTCTGCATAGTTTAGCTGCAGCTGAACAAATTCTGTATCCGGATGCTTGGTCAGTATTTCATCCAAAAGCTCAGGGGTAGAGTGAAAGGAAAATCCCCAATGTTTGATCAGACCTTTTTCTTTCTGCTCTTTGACAAAATCCCAGATACGATATTCGTCATATTTTTTATAATTTTCTTTTTTCAGGGAATGCAGCAGATAATAGTCAAAATATCCAGCATTGGTACGTTCCAGGCTTGTATAGAACTGCTGTCTGGCAGTTTCTTCATCAACCGCTTTCCATCCGGCAAGCTTGGTAGCCAGAGTATAACGTTCTCTGGGATAGCGTTCCACCAGAGCTTCTCTGGCCGCACGTTCAGAATCTCCGCCGTCATAGACATAAGCAGTATCAAAATAGGTTAACCCTGCTTCCATAAACAAATCTACCATTTTCTTCATTTGTTCCATATCGATTTTTCCTGTTTCTTTCTTAGGCAATCGCATAAGACCAAATCCCAATTTGGGAACTGCTGCTCCAAAATAGGTATTCATATATGTAGTTCCTCCCAATATGATCTTAATATTTATAAGTATAACACAAGACTGCCATATCGATCCGATATAGCAGTCTTCCTTACTTTCTATTTGAAATTATGTGATTACATCATACCCATTCCAGGATTTCCTGCCGGCATTGCCGGAGCGTCTTCTTTGATATTTGCAACTACAGACTCTGTGGTAAGGAATGTAGAAGCAACACTGGTTGCATTCTGTAATGCACTTCTTGTTACCTTAGCAGGGTCAAGAATACCTGCTTCTACCATATTTACATACTCTTCCTTGTATGCATCAAAGCCAACGCCTGGCTGAGATTCTTTTACTTTATTAACAATTACAGATCCTTCCAGTCCAGCATTTGCCACAATATGGAACAACGGAGATTCCAATGCCTTTAAGATAATATTAGCACCCGTCTTTTCATCACCTTCCAGATTCTTAGCAAGCTCTTCTACCTTCTTGGAAGCATGGATGTATGCAGAACCACCGCCAGAGATAATTCCTTCTTCTACAGCTGCTCTTGTTGCTGCTAATGCATCTTCCATACGAAGTTTGGCTTCTTTCATCTCGGTCTCTGTTGCTGCTCCCACGCGGATAACTGCTACGCCGCCTGCTAATTTTGCAAGTCTTTCCTGTAATTTTTCCTTATCAAACTCAGAAGTTGTCTCTTCGATCTGAGCTTTAATCTGGCTGATTCTTGCGTCAATTGCAGATTTCTCACCAACACCATCTACAATAACTGTATTTTCCTTCTGTACTTTTACAGATTTTGCACGGCCTAACTGATCCATTGTTGTTTCTTTCAGGTCTAATCCTAATTCGTCAGAAATTACCTGGCCGCCTGTCAGAATTGCAATATCTTCTAACATAGCTTTTCTTCTATCACCATAGCCTGGAGCTTTCACTGCCACTACATTAAAGGTTCCGCGTAATTTATTAACGATTAAAGTTGTCAGGGCTTCGCCTTCTACATCTTCAGCGATAATTAACAGCTTAGCGCCGGACTGTACTACCTGCTCTAAGAGAGGGAGGATTTCCTGAATATTACTAATTTTCTTATCTGTAATTAAGATATAAGGATCGTCTAAAGTTGCTTCCATCTTATCCATATCAGTTGCCATGTATGCAGAAATATATCCTCTATCGAACTGCATACCCTCTACCAGGTCAAGCTCAGTTAACATGGTCTTGGACTCTTCAATGGTAATAACGCCGTCGCCAGATACTTTTTCCATAGCATCCGCAACCATATTTCCAACCTCTTCATCTCCTGCAGAAATAGCTGCAACTTTTGCGATATGGTCTTTGCCGTTTACTTTGCTGCTCATTTCAGCAATGGCCTCGACTGCACAATCTGTAGCTTTCTTCATACCTTTGCGCAGAACGATAGGATTCGCACCAGCTGCCAGGTTCTTCATTCCTTCATTAATCATAGACTGTGCCAGAACCGTTGCAGTTGTTGTACCGTCACCTGCTACATCATTCGTTTTGGTTGCAACTTCTTTTACAAGCTGTGCACCCATATTTTCAAATGCATCTTCTAATTCAATTTCCTTAGCAATGGTTACACCGTCGTTTGTAATCAATGGTGCGCCAAAGGATTTGTCTAATACAACATTTCTTCCTTTTGGTCCTAATGTTACACTGACGGTATTAGCCAGCTGGTTTACTCCTGCTTCTAATGCTGCTCTGGCGTCTGCGCCATATTTAATTTCCTTTGCCATAATGATTCATTCTCCTATTCTGTTTTCCTTGTCGGGGAAATTTTCTTAACATTGATTTATTTTTATTTTTGTTTGTATTCGAACTTTTATTCTACTACTGCCAGAATATCACTCTGTTTTACGATAATATATTCCTCACCGTCTAATTTCACATCTGTTCCGGCATATTTGGAATAAATCACTTTCTGGCCCTCTTTTACCTGCATGGTCACTTCCTTGCCATCTACCACTCCGCCTGGTCCAACAGCAATCACTTCTGCTTCTTGGGGCTTCTCCTGTGCTGAGCTTGCTAATATAATTCCGGATTTGGTTGTTTCTTCTGCTTCTAACTGCTTTAATACAACTCTGTCACCTAATGGTACTAATTTCATGTCTGATTCCTCCTATTTTTTATTATTAGCACTCACTCTTAACGAGTGCTAACTGATAGTCTTATATTAGTGAATTTACTAATATTATGCAACTCTACTTACAATCTTTTTGACGCACTTATCCAAGTATATACTCAATTTTTTCCATTTATTCTCTTCTTTTCTTATTTTTTCTAATTTTTTTAATTTTATATCATAACACATAAGAAGATTGATAAAATTACTAAATACATCATAAAAAGCCTCACATAACTAGTGTGGTATTAAACACAACCTGTGAGACTTTTTAATTCTGCCAATCACTTACAGCAGCCCCATCTTATCTGCCAGCCGCACCAGCGCAGCTCCTTTTGGAAAACCTTTTAGATCTCTTTCTGAAATCCCTCCCATAAATACCATACCGACAAAATAAACAAATGCACCTGCTATTATAGATATCACAATCCCGATTCCATTTCGTCCAGTAATGAAGACAATCCCTTTATGAAGCCAATATACCAGCAGTCCCATAATAGTTGAATTGATAGCTGGTATCAAAAAGGTACGAATCACCTCCTGCCGATACCCTCTAATATATCTGCGCATAGCCCTGGCATTCAGAATACACATAATCAAGGCAAAGAAAATATTGGCAATTACTACACCATAAACATGCAGTTTAAATACCTGCAGTAAAACAACCAGCAGAATTAGGTGCATAACTAGCGCAATGATCGCATTCTTAACTGGAACCTTCATACGGTTGACTCCCTGCAGAATCCCATTACTCAATGTCGACATCGCATATAATACAACCGATATGGAACCATACCGCAGCAGATTAGCTGGCAGCGCCCGTTCATCACTCCACAGCATCTGCAGAATGGGAGAAGCCAGGACAGAGAGGCCAACTGCACACGGAATTGTAATCATCATTGTAAAGCGGATACATACCCGTGTCTTTCTAACCACCTCTTTTTTATTCTTCACAGCAACTGCCGCTGATACGCCAATCACGGTTGAAGAGACCATGGCAGAGGCCACAGCAATTGGCACATTGGTAAGAAGCCTGTATTTACCACTGAAAATTCCCCACATTCCGTTATATTCATCCGCACTCTTTCCCATTCCTGCCATGATCCGGTTAAAGACCGCCTGATCCAATACACTGCTGATATTATAAACAGCTGTACTTAACACTACCGGTACAATCGTAAGAAACAACGTTTTATATACTACAGATGTAGAATCTACTCTTCGGCTTCTTGCATTGGCTGCGCTGCCCACTATAAATTTCTTTTTGAAAAAAAGAAAAATAACAATTAATGAAATCAATCCGGCTGCCGCACCAAATAAAGTACCCATAGTTCCGCCAGCCGCACCATAAGCGGAATCATAGCCCTTCTTCTGTGTCATTTTTACAACCAATTCCCCATAGGAAAATAGAATATAAGCAGCCCATACACTGACAATGGCATTGATAATCTGTTCTACCACCTGTGAAATTGCAGTCGGAACCATACTGCCCATTCCCTGAAAATATCCCCTGAGCACTCCCATAACGGCTACCACAAATATGGCTGGTGCCAGCACTTTCAGAGAAATCGTGCTCATAGGCGATTTCATTATAGTTCCTGCAATGGTTCCTGCAAAAAAATAAGTAAATAATGCAACCGCACTGCCTATAATAATTGCAAAAATCATAGCACACCGGAAATATTTTTTGGCATTCCTCAATTCTCCTTTTGCCATCATCGCAGACATCAGCTTAGACACTGCAAGCGGTAGACTGTAAGAGGAAAGCAGCAGTAAAATAGAATAAACTTCATAAGCTACAGAATAGATTCCGTTGCCCTTATCGCCAATAATCCCTGTCAGCGGAATTCGATAAACCATTCCAATCAGACGCACAATAATAGAAGCTGCTGCCAATACGCTTCCTTGTACTATAAAATTCGATTTTCTTTTTTTCTTTTCCATGTATCTTCAACCTTTGTTCTATATTCCTGCGAGGGACTTTGTATTCTTCATTTCACTTGTTCTATGGTGCATTCTTTCAATCTCTTATAATTCCAAGTGAATCCAAAACACTCTTTTGTTTCTGTTCCATAACGGATGCTTCTGCTTCCTCCATATGATCATAGCCGCATAAATGCAGCATACTATGAACCACCAAAAATGCAAATTCCCGCTGCAGAGTATGACCATATTCTTCTGCCTGAGAATGAACTTTATCCACCGAAATAAGAATGTCGCCTAACATTAGTTCCCCTGTCTCAGGATGAAAAAAGAGTTCTTCGTCTTCCAGAAATGTAAAATCTCCTGGTTTTTCATACTCCAGTGCAGGAAATGAGAGAACATCTGTAGGATGCTCTATATTACGGGTTTCCTTATTTACTTTTTGTATGCCCTTATTATCAGTAAGCAGCAGATTAATTTCTGCTTCATAAGGACACTGTTCCTGATCCAATACTGCCTCCGCTGTCTTCTTTGCCAGCTCTAATGCATCAAAGGGTAAGGAACATCCACTTTCATTTTCAAAAATAATTGTCATAGCTGCCTCTTGCCTCTTCTTAAAATCATTTCTGTTCTTATCTAATGTGTTAATTATAACATATTTTTCTAATAATTCAAATAATTTGAAAAACTTAATAAATTATCAATACTTTTGTTAGTTTTTCTTAATGATTGTGTTTGATTCCTATTTTACATTTCTAGGTCTGGATTTCTTCTGGCTCACTGCCTCGTATTCTTCATAGGCTTGTACAATCCGCTGCACCAGTGGATGGCGAACAACATCCTGACTGGTTAGCTGACAGAACGCAATCCCCTCCACCCGGTTCAGTACCCGCAGTGCTACATCCAGACCCGACTTGGTATCCGGCGCTAGGTCTTTCTGCGACTGATCTCCTGTCACTATGACTTTGGAACCAAATCCAATACGAGTGAGAAACATTTTCATCTGTGCCGGTGTTGTATTCTGCGCCTCATCCAGAATAATAAAGGCATTATCCAAGGTTCGACCGCGCATATAAGCCAGTGGCGCTACTTCAATTAATCCCTTTTCCATATTTTTAGCAAAGCTCTCTGCTCCCATGATCTGATACAAAGCATCGTACAGAGGGCGCAGATAGGGATCAACCTTACTCTGCAGATCTCCCGGCAGAAAGCCCAGCTTTTCTCCAGCTTCAATTGCCGGACGAGTCAATATAATTCTACCTACTTCATCCTCCTTAAAGGCCTGTATGGCCATTGCCATAGCAAGATAGGTCTTACCGGTTCCGGCCGGCCCCATACCAAAAACAATCATTTTCTCTCTGATCTGGTCTACATAGTTCTTCTGACCTATGGTCTTGGGTTTGATAGCTTTGCCATTAATGGTATGGCAGATCACATCTTTATCAATCTCTACAATGGCCTCTTCCTTATTGTCATAACTTAAAGAAATAGCATAGTCCACATTTTGCTCTGTAATTACATTTCCTCTTAAAGAAAGCTCCAAAAGCTGTCGGATAATCCGTATCGCCTTCTCGGCAGTCTGTCCCGGACCGATGATTTTCAATTGTCCGTCCCGCTCCACGATGGTTACATGAAGAGTTCTCTCAATCCTTTTTATATTTTTATCAAATTGTCCAAATACATTTCTTATATGTTCACCTGGTATATCAAGTACCTGTTCCGTTATGCTCATCCTGTTCCTCCTGTGATTCTGGCTGCAGAACTTCGGTCGGCTTATTCTCTCCGGTTTTTTCAATCACCACGATACTTCCCTGGGCTCTGCATGTATTATCGTCTACTTGTATTGTAACATTATTTTCTACAATTTGAACCCCCTTTTTTTGTAAATCTTCACAAAATTGTTGGAGTTTCTGGGCTGCTAACTGCTCAGCCTCTTTCTGGCTATATGTTTTTTCCACATTTTCGTAATATTTCTTTGTAACGCTTCCCCAATAGAAGGGCAGATAAAAGTTATTCCAAAGATGCAGCTGCTTTTCATCCACAACCGATTCATAGTCTCCGCTTTTATCTCCCCCCGGCAGTTTTAGATTCCATTTTCGGGAAAAGGTTCTGACATAATAACTTTCTTTGGGCTCTCCTACATACTTTTTGTCCATATAGGTTCGGGAAAAAGTATCTTCATATGGATACTCCGTTCGAATATAAATATCTGCGTCTGCATGGCAGTATTGATAATTCATAACGGTTCCATCATCTCCAATGATCTCCATTCTTCCTTGTACCAGAATATCTCCGGCCTGGATTTGACTGCCTACATTTACAAGCGGCGTTCCAGATCTTGTAATAATCTTTTCCACGGTCCCCGCCCGTCCAGCGCAAAGGTCTGTCGGCTCTCCTTCGTTATTGTCACCCTTTTTCTCTATTTTTAAACTTTCCTGCACATAGACAATCAGCCGTGTTCCTTTGATTTCCACAGAAGTCCATATAATATCATCGAATTCATTTCGTATCATAGCCTCTACCTTTTCACAGTCTATGTCTTTTTTCCACATACCATGATGCAGATTCTTGCTCTCTAGGAACTCCAGAAGCACTTCGGAAGTTCTGGCACTGTTGCCCTCAAAACGGATGTCCCAAATGAATAACGAAAAGATATAGATAAATAAACAGCTGAATATAACTCCGGCAAAGAATACCTTTCTCTTGCGGTAACGGTATAATAAAAAAGGCATTCCATAGCGTTTGATTATCCGAACCCTTGTCTTAGTTTTTCTGACAATGGGCAGAAGCTGACGGAAGCCTTTGACACTCATATACATTTCATATGCATTTCCATGGTTCTGCAGATCCCAGATTAAAATATCATGATTGCTGCAAAGATTGAGAAAACGCTCCGGTGAATAGCCATACACCCTGATTTTTACATACCCTCTTAGAAATTTAATGATTTTCAGAAGCATAGGAATCCCCCATTTCCAATACATGCTAAGTCTGCTGGTAAACTCTTATAGAACTAAGGTCAGCTTCCATAATTAATACTGGAAATGCGGCCTGTAATCTTCATTTCATCATTGGTATAATAACCGACATTCAAAGAGCTGCCCGTAATTTCTATGGAACAGGTCTTCGTCTGCAGCCGGATTCGTTCTGCTGTATATTCGATAATTCCACGGTAATTCTCAATATAGACTTCTGTCTGCCCTGTAACGGTTACAACAGCGGCTCCAAGCATCAGGTCCTTGGGAAGCATAAGTTTCTCTACGATTTTTTCTTTTCTGCTCTTTTCCGCGGGCTGTTTTTGCTTCTTTGACCTCATATCTGCCTCTTGCTGCCTTTGTCTTTCTATATATATGCAGGATACGGGGAAGGTTATGACAAAAATCCCCAGACTGAATGATTTCGAAAATGTATGATTTCATACAAAAGGTACTTCTATTTTCACTGAAATGATTCTTTAGTAATTTTGTAAGTTACTCATAGGGCTATTATTTAGATACCCTCGGTTTCCTTTTTCAAATTTCTAAATATGAGGAGGAAGAGAAAATACCAACCCCTACGCCGTTATGCAAACTTGAGACTCAAAAAACGAACGTACAGTACTTGTTGATGTTTATATGCCATCTATTCGCATGGCACAAGTAAACCGATCTGTAAATAGAACGGTAACCCTTCCTGCATGGCTCAATGCTGCAGCACGGGAACGTAACATAAATTTTTCACAGGTTCGACAGGATGCATTAAAATCACAACTTAATTTAGCTTAGTACAAAGACGGCAATTCTTTGTCCTTCTGTATTTCCACCACAGAACAAGCTTTTTCTTATTTTCTCCATAAACATACCTCCCTGAATTGTAATTTTATCAGTTCGACTTTTTACAATTCAAAGAGGCAGTTCATACTTTTATATAAAATTTTTTTCATATAAAAAATCTCCTAAAATATACACATCATCTTTATCCGATACTCTACTATTCCTGTTATCAATGATAGTCTTATCCTTTTCTTCTATTATATTAAATAGGTCTACTTGATAATCTGCGAATATTATCGTGTCCAAAATGCATATCTGCAATATAATAATTCAATATATTTTACCTTCCTTCTTTCTTGAAATCAAGTTTTCAATTACCAAAAATTCCTTCAAATGCCTCATAATTTTTATCCCTTCCTTTAGGGATTGCAAATATAACTTTTTCAAAACATTTGTGTGATGTATCAAGATATTCTTTAAATATTTCAGCAACTTCCTTTGCATCTTGTCCAAAAACGCCACAGCCATATGCTCCAAGGATCAAAAGATCAACTTGGTTTTCCTTTGCCATATCTAACACAAATTTAATTCTTGATCTCAATACTTTTGTATTCTCCTCATCTGAAACATTCTGATATTTTTGTGCTGCTGACTTGTTGGGAGCCGCACATGTGATAACATCACATAATACACAATTTCCATCCTTATAGAAAACAATACTAGGAGAATATAACCCTCTGTTCAGATATAATGCTTTGTTCTTATTTCTATTATTCCAATCATAAAACGGTAGTACAAACTCTGATAATACATTATATAAACATGATTCATGACACAAACATTCTTCCTGTGCTTTGCTTCCGTTAATAAACATTCCTCCAGGATTCTTATATGACGAGAAATTCAACACTGCCATACGATTTTTACAATCTTTTGCATGATTTATGATGGCAGAAACGCTGTCAACCGTTTCCACAATAATATCCATTTTACATGAATACGATTTACTACATTCAAAGTCAACATCATAAATAATGCTGTTTTCTATTGACTCTTTTATTCTTCCGCTATATGCTTGTTCCATTTCTTTAATATGTTTCTTAGCTTGTTCTGCTCTCTTTTCTTTGTTATTCCAATACTCTTTTATGTATGCCATTTTCTTTCCTCCAATAAAATCAATCTTTCATTTCCTGCTTTATTTTATACGCTAATACCTCTAATACTTTCTCCAATTCTCGTCTTCCCACTTTTATATTACTACTATTTGCTAACGCCTCAAATATTGCTCCCACATCGGACTCTTGCATTCTTTTCCCTGTCTTATTTATAAAAACTGCTTTATCGTCTACAATGTTTATTGTATTTCTGACTTCAAACCATTCCAAGAATGCGTTTTTTGCAGTCAAATCCAAACCTTCATACGCTACATCTTCAACAATATTACAATTTACTGGGACACTGGGAGAATTAACCATAGATCTCCAAAAACTTCTAAAGATATTCTTCCTTGTATTTAATGTGGTCGGTAATATACCTTCACTTTGTTTTTCTTCTAATACATGATATTTCTACATTCAAAAAGAAAAAGCACTAACGTTTTCCGTCAATACTCCTCACTCTTGTAACTATCAATAATAATATCTACAAGTAAACACTATTAAATTGTTTCCTTCCACTTGATACACTAACCTATGCTCATCCGTTATTCTTCTACTCCACTTTCCAGCCAAGTCATATTTTAGTGGTTCTGGTTTTCCAATTCCTTCAAATGGACTTCTTTTTATATCCTTAATCAATTCATTAATTCTTTTTACAATTTTCTTGTCCATCTTCTGCCAGTAAAGATAATCCTCCCAGGCATTTTCCGTGAAAGATACATTCATAAACTAATCCTCCACTTCAAAACTTACAAGTTTCCCATCTTCAGCTTGCTTGATAGACTCTTTCAAGCACTCATAATTCGCTTTACTTTCCCTTATATGAAGATTTTCCATCAGATTATCATACT
>JAAVZI010000074.1 GCA_022791575.1 Lachnospiraceae bacterium | reverse complement strand
TGAAATAAAATATAATCAATCGGCTTCGCCGCAAATTTTGAGCGATTTGTCAAGTGTTTTTACAAAAAAGTGGGTGATTTTTTTGAGATAGGGGTCTGAAAGCCTTATAAAATCAAGGCTGAAGATTCCGAGAAGTTATTATAATAAGCAAGGAGGATTATATGTTAGTAAAAATTTATACCGACGGGGCGGCAAGGGGGAACCCAGATGGCCCTGGCGGCTATGGAACCATACTGACCTATGAAGATCGGAATGGAACCTTACATAAGAGGGAACTATCAGCGGGATATAAGAAAACAACCAATAACCGTATGGAACTAATGGCGGTGATTGCAGGGCTGGAAGCTTTACTGAAACCATGCACGGTAGAACTTTATTCGGATTCGAAATATGTGGTGGACGCCTTTAACCAGCATTGGATAGACAGCTGGCAGAAGAAGAACTGGACGCGAGGCAAAAATGAGCCGGTCAAAAATGTAGATCTCTGGAAACGTTTGTTAAAGGCAAAGGCGGGGCATGAGGTACATTTTAACTGGGTAAAGGGCCACGACGGCCATGAACAGAATGAGCGATGCGACTATCTGGCCACGAGTGCGGCGGATGGTGATTCGCTTCTGGATGATGTAGTACAGCAGGAATAGGAGGAAAGAACATGGTAAATCATATCGTATTGTGGAATTTTAATGAAAGACTGAACCAGGAGGAGCGCAAGGAAGCAGGAGAGAAAATGAAAGAGCTACTCGAAGGTCTTAAGAATGTAGTAGAAGGTGTGATCGAACTTCGAGTAGTAGTGAATGAGATTGGCAGCAGCAACCGGGATATTGCTTTAATCAGCAGTTTCGAGAGTAGGGAGGCCTTAAAGGGTTATCAGGTACATCCAGGGCATATAGAGGCCGGCAAGTATGTGCGCAGTGTGACATGTGACAGGGCATGTTTGGATTATGAAGTCTAAATTAGTTCACGGAAATTTCCAAAATACAGTACTGGACGGTTTGTCTGCTCTGGTGTATAATAAAAGAAATTTGATTAGGAGGGCACAGTATGTTAAAGAGTAAAGATTATAAGTTCTGGTTTGCTACCGGTTCACAGGATTTATATGGGGATGACTGTTTAAAAGAGGTTGCAGAACATTCCAAGAAAATGGTTGAAGGGTTGAATGCATCCGGCCTTCTTCCCTTTGAAGTGGTTTGGAAACCAACCTTAATAGATTCCGCATCCATTCGTAAATGCTTTAATGAGGCCAATGCAGATGAATTCTGTGCAGGCGTTATTACATGGATGCACACGTTTTCACCTGCCAAAATGTGGATTTTAGGTCTGCAGGAGTTTAGAAAACCACTGCTGCATTTACATACCCAGTTTAACCGGGAGATTCCATGGGATACCATTGATATGGATTTTATGAATACCAACCAATCCGCCCATGGTGACAGAGAATTTGGCCATATTGTAAGCCGCATGGGAATTGAGAGAAAGGTAGTAGTCGGCCATTGGAGTGACGAGAAGGTACAGAAGCGGATCGGAAGCTGGATGCGTACGGCAGTTGGCGTTATGGAAAGCAGCCATATCCGGGTAGTGCGTGTTGGTGACAATATGCGTGATGTTGCTGTCACAGAGGGCGATAAGGTGGAAGCAGAAGTAAAATTTGGCTGGGAAATTGATGCCTATAATATTACTGATGTGGCGGAATATGTTCAGGCTGTTTCGGAAGCAGATACCAATGCATTGGTTGAAGAATACTATTCATCTTATGATATTTTACTGGAAGGAAGAGACGAGAAGGAATTCAGAAAGCATGTGGCAGTACAGGCGCAGCAGGAAATCGGCTTTAAGAGATTTCTGGAAGAGCATAACTATCATGCAGTGGTAACGAATTTCCAGATGCTGTCCGGGCTTCAGCAGCTGCCGGGGCTTTCTATGCAGAGGCTGATGCAGCAGGGCTATGGATTCGGCGGAGAAGGCGACTGGAAGACAGCTGCTATGGTCCGCTTAATGAAAATTATGTCAGAAGGCATGGAAGAAGCAAAGGGAACTTCCTTTATGGAAGATTATACCTATCATCTTTCTCCAGGCAAAGAGGCGATTCTGCAGGCACACATGCTGGAGGTCTGCCCTTCCATTGCAGATGTGAAGCCAAGTATTAAGGTTTGCCCGTTATCTATGGGCAATCGGGAAGATCCCGCCAGACTGGTCTTTACTTCTAACCCAGGAAAAGGTGTGGCATGTTCTCTGATCGATATCGGAACTAGGTTCCGTCTAATTATCAATGAGGTAGAATGTCTGAAGCAGGATATTCCAATGCCGAAGCTTCCGGTTGCTACAGCGCTTTGGAAACCGGAGCCGAACCTTATCACAGGTGCCGAAAGCTGGATATTAGCAGGCGGTGCGCATCATACTGCATTTTCCTTAGATCTGACATCTGAGCAGATGGGAGACTGGGGTGCAGCTATGGGAATTGAATGCATTTTTATTGATAAAGACACTACAATCCGTAACTTGAAGAATGAGCTGCGCTGGAATGAAGCAGCATTTCGCCTGAACAAATAAGGTGAGTATATGAATAGAGTAAAAAAGATTTGTATAACAGCCATTTCCGCACTGATATTATTCAGCCACTCTTGCATGCCGCTGGCAGCAGCAGAGGCGGTTCGTAATCCGTTCCAGCTTTCAGGAGTGGAACTGGTGCCGGGAACAACTGAATTTACGGTTTCGCTGCAGGCAGCTTCTCCCATAGTTTTGTCTGCGTTTGACCTTTCCATAGAATATGATGGAGAGGTGCTGGAAGTCCTTTCTGATCAATCAGAGGATTATTATACAGCAGAATTCGCAGAATATTATCAGAATGGTTACCGGTCCTGTAATAATAAGGACAACCAGAAAGTGGTATTTGCAGGAGCTAAGACAGGTGCAGGTGCATTCAATGGCACGATGGCCAATGTTACGTTCCGCCTGAAAGAGTCATCGGAAGAAGCGACTACAGTCATCCGGCTTTGTGTCAACACTGTCGGCAGTGAAGTAGATCAGGATATTGAAACGCTGGTAATTGCCAATCCCAATATTGGACACCGGTTGATTGTGAAAGAAAATGATAAAATCAATGGTGATGTAAATACAGACGGCATGGTTGATTTAAGGGATGTTCAGCTGACTTTAAGAGCAGCCCTGCGTATAGAGACACTGAATAAGCAGCAGTCAGAAGCCGCCGATTTTAATCTAAATGGCGATGCCGATCTGTCTGATGCCCAGACTATATTGAGAAAAGTTCTGAAAATCATTGACTAAAGCAGGAGTGAGACGGTTGAGATTCATTATGAAGTGCCTGGCTGCTTTACTCTTGCTGGCCGGATGGAGTACTAATACAGAAGCTGCCCAGATTCCTTTGGATATGACAGCGGAGTATTCTGAAAGCCAGCAGGAGGTATTAATAACTATCCTGGCGAAAGAACCCGTGGTGTTGAACGCATATACATTTGCAGTCACTTATAACAAAGAGATCTATGAACTATATAGAGGAAATGACTGTATCGTGAATGGTTATGGATATACGGCGTCTTTTCAGGAAAGTTATCAAGCAAGAGGGATGACGGTATGCAATGCTATTGAAAACCAGGTACTGTTTTCTGGTGTTAATACAGATGATTCGGCAGTCTGTCAAGGCAGTATTGCCCAGATATCCCTTTTAAAATACAACAGCGGTGCCTCCTCAGACTTGAGTAAAGATGTAAACCTAAAGGTTACATCTTTGTATATAAATGGAGAAAAGGTAGATCTGACAGAACCAGAACCTCAGCCGCCTTCTCAAATCCAGCAGGTAGAGCAGATTGTATATCCGCAGGAATCAATAGGGACGCTTCCTGAAAAGAATCCGAATGAAGATTCTGCAGACCAAAATCCAGCAGCAGAACCAACGGACGACAAGATACCACAGCCGTCAGAAGACAACAATACAATAGACAAAAGAGCAGCTGATTCAGATACCACGACAGCTGCAGCAGGTGAGAACGAAGTAAGTACTGGAGGCAGCCTGACCAAAGAATATGAAGATGGAAGTAATTCGCAGCAGTCCACTCTTACAGGTGACGCCATATTGTCAGAAAATTTGTCGAATGAGCAAAAAGAAATTTCCAAAGCAGCTGCGGAAAAAGAATTATCTCAGCCAGAACACACAAAAAAAGATAATAGTCGGCTACAGTGGCCTTTCGTTGCAGCCATAACCGCAGTGCTTATTATCATAATAGGGAGCTTCATATTAATTTTACATCATGCCAAGCATCAGAAAAGAGATTCTGAATAAAACTTATTTTAATAGTATCAAAAGAAAAATGAGACAGTTTCAATGCCAGAATTTGTTCAAACGATACAAAATAAGAAGCGAATCTAAAACGTTTTTGAGCTTCGTTTTTGTATCGTTTGAATAAATTCGTCGCAAAATACGTCTTTACAACTTGGCGAAAAAATAATTTCCTTTATTCTGTAACAACTCCACGAATCAGCGGAAAGGTGCCGGAAGCACGTCTTCCCAGAATAAATGCCTTCAGCAGCCGGTCTTTGGCAGCTGCGATCTTAGAGGTATCATTGCCATGTAAAACAGCGATGATATCTCCTTTTTTTACGCTATCGCCGGTTTTTTTATGAAGGATCAGTCCAGCAGACAAGTCAATGGTACTATCTTTTGTTGTCCGGCCACAGCCAAGCAGAAGAGAGGCTGCCCCAACTTCATCCGTATATATTTTTTCAATACAGCCATCCAAAGAAGCGTAGACCGGTTCCTGAATCGCTGCAGACGGAAGCAGGGATGTATCATAGACCGCCTGTTCATTTCCGCCCTGAGCATGAACCAGCTCAGCCAGTTTTTTTAGAGCGATTCCTTCCGTCAGTGTCTGCTGCATAAGTTCTTCGCCCTTTTCAAGGCTATCCACAGCTTTGGCATTGAATAGCATATGAGAACCGAGAACAATGCATAAGCGGGTTAGATCTTTGGGACCATTGCCTTTCAGTGTTTCAATGGCTTCTTTAACTTCCAGTGCATTTCCTACAGCATAGCCCAGGGGCTGATCCATATCAGAGATTACAGCAGTGGTTTTTCTGCCAGCGCGGTTGCCAATACAGACCATGGTTTTGGCAAGAGCGACAGCTTCTTCCTTTGTTTTCATAAAGGCGCCACTTCCGGTTTTTACATCCAATACAATTGCATCGGCGCCGGAGGCTAATTTTTTACTCATTATACTGGCGGCGATCAAAGACTTCTGGTCAACTGTTGCCGTTACGTCTCGAAGAGCGTAAAGCTTTTTATCCGCTGGTGCCAGATTAGCTGTCTGCCCGGAGATTGCCAGTTTGATAGAGTTAACGTTGTGGATAAAGGTTTCTTCTGGAAGTGAAGTGGTAAATCCGGGAAAGCTCTCTAATTTGTCAATGGTTCCACCTGTATGTCCCAAGCCTCTTCCGGACATTTTGGCTATAGGGATTCCGGCAGCAGCAACCATAGGAGCTAGAACCAGGGTAGTTTTATCTCCAACACCTCCGGTGCTATGTTTATCAACCTTAATTCCTTCAATAGAAGATAAGTCCAGAAGATCGCCGCTTTTAGCCATTTCCAAAGTTAAATTCAAGGTTTCTTCTTCGTTCATTCCTTGAAAATAAATAGCCATCAGCATTGCTGACATTTGATAATCAGGAATTTCTTCTGTCATATAGCCCTGTATCATATAGTGGATTTCTTCGGGTAAAAGAATGCCGCCGTTTCGTTTTTTCTGAATTAAATCATACATTCTCATTGTATACGCCTCCTTCTATTTCTGATTTTAACATATTCAGAGGCTGCTTACAAGTTATAGAGATTAATAGTTGAGTTTTGCCGCTGATAATGTTAGAATACTTAAGAATAAATATTTTAAGTTAGGAAAAGAAAAAATGGATGAAATACATACAATGCTAAAAGAACGGGCTGAACAGGCGCAAAAGATACTAGTGGGGATCGGAGAGGAATTTCAGGCAGGAGATTCCATCAATGCAGATGGAAGGTTCTCGTTAGAGAGAGCTTATCAGAGCCTTTCCAGGCTGCTTTGTGGCAGGGATTATTTTGTGGTTACTTTACAAGAGAAAAGTGAGCTGCATTCATATGATTTTGAGGAAGAACGGATGACTGCGCCATGTGAGGATGAAGAAGAACAGTGGAAGAATTATCAAGACTGGCTTTCAGGTACTTTGAACAAGGAACTTTTGATACTGGAGCTAGGTGTTGGGTTTACGCTGCCAGGAATCATACGATGGCCATTTGAAAAAGTTGCATTTTATAATAATAAAGCCTATCTGGTGCGTGTTCATGAGAAATTTCCGCAGCTTACCAGTGAATTACAGCAAAAGGGGATAGCTGTCCGACAAAATTCTGTGGAATTCTGCGCAAATTTATAATTTTTAATTGTGTATTATCAAAAAGTATGATAAAATATATGATATAAGGCGGAGGTCGTGCCGTTTGGCGAACCTCTTGGCTTTCTAATATTGAAAGAGGTGTGGTTTTTGGCTGATAAAGATGAACTAAAAGAACTCGAGGATTTGTTTAATGCGGATGATCCGGAGGATCTGGAAGGTTTTCTGGATATGCTCGATAGTATAGATGTAGATGATAATCCTCTTGCAAAGGAAATGGATGCGGCAGATATAAGCCAGTTGGAGGAGAAACTGGGCGGCAGTTCTGATTCAGCGATGCTGGATGAAGATAATCCTTTTGGGATGGATGAGGATTTCTATAAACTGACGGAAGATGAAGAAATAGAATCGGTGAAAAAGATCGATGGAATGCTTTCCGAACTTGGGCTTGCAGAGCCGGAAGAGCCGGAAGAGCCAGCAAAACCGCAGAAGGAAGAGACCGCGTTTGTTTCCCCGGATGATGATATTATGAACCTTCTGGACTCGGTCAGTGAAGAGGATACACCGATTGAGCTGAAGGATGTAGAAGATGAACTGGCAGATGAAGGTGTTGGAGAGCTGGCAGATATTCTGGCAGGGATTCAGGAGGAAGAGGAACCTGAAGAACCCAAAACTTCTGAGGTTGCCGAACCCAAAAAAGGATTTTTCCAAAAGCTGATAGAAAAGTTCCATAAGCAGCCGACAGAAGAAGAACTGCGTCAAAGAGCTCAGGAAGAGGAAGAAGAACGGGCCTGGGAGGAGCGCGAGGAAGAGGCTGCAAAGGCTAAGAAAGCAGAGACAGACGAAAAAAAGAAAGCAAAAAAGGCAGAAGCTGAGCAGAAAAAGAAAGAGAAAGATGAGCAAAAGGAAGCTCAGAAAGCAGCCAAACAGAAACAGGTAGAAGCAAAAAAAGCGGAAAAAGCAGCCAAAAAAGCAGAAAAAGAGGCTCAAAAAGGACCAATACCAAAGTCACAGCTGGTTCCGGTAAAACCGCTGCTGGTATTTATTATTTTGGGAATTGCATTTTGTGTTGTATTTGTTGTCTTTACCAATTACAGATATTATAATGCTACTATTGCGGATTCAAAAGAACATTTTATTCATCAGAAGTATAAAGAAGCTTATGAGATGCTTTTAGGTCTGGAACTTAAGAAGAAGGATCAGAAGTTTTATGAGCAGGTGCGTACGGTTCGCATGGTTGATAAGAATCTGGATGCATATAACAATTTTGTCAGAGTAGAAGATTATGAGATGGCTTTAGAGTCTTTGATCAAAGGAATCGGCAGATATGGAGAACAGTCGAAAAAGGCTGAGGAGCTGAATTTGGAAAAGGAGATGCGGGGAATATATGAGGAGCTGTTAAAAGAGCTTACCGTACGATTCGGAATGACAGCACAGGATGCAGTTAATTTATATAATTCTAATGATAAAGAAACTTATCAAAAGCAGATATGGCAAAAAGCAACAGAAGCAGCTGTTCGAGATGGTATTATGGAACCGGCAGAAACTGAAGAAGAGAAACAGTAGGCGAATACATATACGCCGGGATGGCGGTAGAGTTAATTCTACTGCCATCTTTGCATTAGGGAAGGCAATATATTTAGGAGGCAGGCAGATGATAGCGATTATTGATTACGATGCGGGTAATCTGAAAAGTGTAGAAAAGGCTTTTGCAGCCTTGGGATTGGAAGCAATAGCAACCAGAGACCATAAAGAGATTCTGCAGGCAGATCAAGTAGTTCTGCCTGGTGTGGGTTCTTTTGGAAATTCCATGGATCAGCTAAGAAAGTATGAGCTGGATAAAGTAATTGGCGAGGTTGTTGAAAAACATACGCCTTTTCTCGGCATTTGTCTGGGACTTCAGCTTCTGTTTGAAGGCAGCGAAGAATCAAAAGGAGTGGAGGGGCTTGGAATTCTGGAAGGAGAGATTGTTAAAATTCCTGATAAGCCAGGGCTGAAAATTCCGCATATGGGTTGGAATTCTCTTTCATTCCCCCGTCCAGGCCGGCTGTTTGAAGGAATAGAGGAAGGGGTCTATGTCTATTTTGTGCATTCTTATTATTTGAAAGCCAGAGAGGAATCGATTGTCAGGGCGGTTACAGAGTATAGTACGGCACTTCCTGTTTCCGTAGAGAAGAATCAGGTATTTGCTTGTCAGTTCCATCCAGAAAAGAGCAGTTCTATGGGATTGAAAATGCTTCAGAATTTTGCCAGGACAGGAGGAGACGACAAATGTTTACCAAAAGATTGATTCCATGTCTGGATGTACATAATGGCCGTGTGGTCAAGGGAGTTAATTTTGTAGATTTAAAAGATGCTGGTGATCCGGTAGAAATTGCGGAAGCTTATGACAAAGCAGGAGCAGACGAACTGGTGTTCTTAGATATTACGGCATCTTCTGACGCCAGAGCTACTGTTGTAGATATGGTGCGTAAAGTGGCAGAAAAAGTATTTATTCCCTTTACTGTTGGAGGGGGAATTCGTACAGTAGAAGATTTCAGGGCGATTCTGCGCGAAGGTGCCGATAAGGTGTCCATTAATTCTTCTGCGATAAATCGGCCTGTTTTAATCAGTGAGGCGGCAGAAAAGTTTGGAAGTCAGTGCGTAGTTGTTGCAATTGATGCTAGAAGAAGGCCGAACGGTAGTGGCTGGAGCGTGTATAAGAACGGCGGACGGATTGACGTAGGCTTAGATGTTGTAGATTGGGCCATGAAGGCGGAACAGCTGGGTGCAGGTGAAATTCTCTTAACCAGTATGGATTGCGATGGGACGAAAGAAGGCTATGATCTGGAGCTGACCAGAATGGTTGCTGAAAGTGTATCCATTCCGGTTATTGCCTCTGGAGGGGCAGGAACGAAAGAACATTTTTATTCTGTGCTGGCATCGGCACAGGCAGATGCGGCTTTAGCCGCTTCCCTTTTTCATTATAAAGAGCTGGAAATTCATGAAGTAAAGGAATATCTGGCGGAAAAGGGTGTGTCTGTTCGATTATAAGGCAGGAATAGAGAATATATATTAAAATACACTTTAGAGGAGGAATGATTATGCCACCAATTTCAAATGACTGGCTGGAGCCATTACAGGGAGAATTTAAGAAACCATATTATAAGGAGTTATATCAGAAGGTAATGGAAGAGTATAAGACTACCCAGATCTTCCCACCGGCAGATGATGTTTTTAACGCGTTTCACTTTACGCCGCTAAGTGAAGTGAAGGTGGTGATTCTGGGACAGGATCCTTATCATGGAGATGGACAGGCACATGGACTGTGCTTTTCCGTTAACAAAGATATTAAGATACCGCCGTCACTGGTTAATATTTATAAAGAATTACATGAAGATCTTGGTTTAAAGATTCCCAATAATGGTTATCTTGAAAAGTGGGCGAAACAAGGTGTTTTGCTGTTGAATACAGTTCTCACTGTACGTGCACATCAGGCAAATTCTCATAGAGGAATTGGCTGGGAATCTTTTACTGATGCAGTAATTGATATTGTAAATAAGCAGGATCGGCCGATTGTTTATCTCTTATGGGGCAGACCTGCGCAGACGAAGAAACGTAAGTTAGACAATCCTAACCACCTGGTTTTAGAAGCAGCTCATCCGTCACCGTTGTCTGCTCACAATGGATTCTTTGGCTGCAGACATTTCAGCCAGACAAATGAATTTCTGCAAAGCCATGGTGAAGCGCCGATTGACTGGCAGATTGAGGATGTGTGATCTTAGAAAAATTGGACGCGCAGTGATAAGATCGTGAAGAGTGGTCAGGGAGGACGAAATAGCAGTTATGACAAATAAGAAACTAAAATGGCTTCTGGCTGTACTGATGATATTGCTCATTGTTACAACCATTACTAAAGAGCAGCAATATAGAAAGGTATATGCAGAGAGAGCGGATAGCAGTGCATTTACCATTGTAAATGGAATATTGACTCATTATAGAAATGTTCAGGGAGTCAGAGAGGTAGTTATCCCATCAGGCGTAACAAGTATTGGTGAAGGAGCATTTTATGAATGTCATGAGATAACGAGCGTAGTGCTGCCAGAGGGAGTCAAAAGTATTGGAGACAGCGCTTTTAAAGGTTGTGATGCATTGACCCAGATCACATTGCCAAAAGGTTTGGAGAGTATTGGCTGTTCTTCTTTTGCAGACTCTGCTTTAATTGATATTATTTTGCCAGATGGATTGAAAAGTATTGGTAAAAGAGCCTTTGGGGGATGTTCGAATCTAAATTCAGTTTTGATTCCTGGCGGTGTAAGAAGGATAGGAGATTCAGCTTTTGAAGGATGTGTGAATTTATCCCATGTTACATTGCAGAAAGGAATTACAGAGATCCGTTTTAGAACCTTTTATAAATGTAATAGTCTCAGACGCATAGAATTACCAGAAGGCCTGAAGCGTATTGATAGTGAAGCTTTTAGGGAATGCAGCAGTCTGGAAAGCCTTATCATGCCGGAAGGATTAGAATGTATTGGTAGTTCGGCTTTTGAAAATTGCAGTGGCTTAACTAATATGATGTTTCCGGATACTGTAGACTGTATTGGAGATCTTGCTTTTTCAGGGACGCAATGGCTAGAAGTTCAAAGGCTTAGAGAATCACCTGTTATTGTAAATCATATTTTAATTGATGGACAGGCATGCAGCGGTGCGCTAGTGGTTCCGGAAGGGGTGACAACAATTGCCGGGTGTGCTTTCAAGGATTGCAGCGGCTTAACGAGTATCTGTCTGCCAGAAGGATTAAAACGCATCGGGTGGCAGTCCTTTGGCAATTGTGAAAACCTGACAAGCGTTACATTGCCGGAAAGCTTAACGGAGGTAGGTTACAGAGCTTTTAATGAATGTACAAAACTGAGTAATATTACATTTTTCGGACAAGTGGAATGTATAGAGGGTTATGCGTTTTATGGATGTACAGGATTAAGCAATATTACATTTTCAGGGCAAGTAGAACGGATAGAGATATCTGCATTTGAAGGTTGTACTCAATTAAGAGAAATCATTCTGCCAGATCAGCTTAAGAGCCTGGGTGATACCGTTTTTAAAGATTGCAGTAATTTGGCAGTTATTCAATTTCCTTCAAATTTTAAGTTTTTAAGAGGTTCTATGACATCTGTTTTTTATGGGACTAAATGGTTGGAAGATAGAAAGCAGGAAAGTCCATTTGTAGTCGTAAACCATATCTTAATTGACGGAAGTACTTGCAGCGGCAATGTCAAAGTTCCTGATGAGGTCTGGGAAATTGGAGATTTTGCATTTATGAACTGCAATACATTAACCGGGATTGAGCTGCCAGAAGGTGTAAAGAAGATTGGAAGATCAGCGTTTTATGGCTGTGGTCAGTTGAAAGACGTGACAGCAGATGGTGTGGTTGAAATTGATTCATCAGCGTTTCATTATTGTAACAACCTTACCAATGTTCGATTACCGGTCGGATTGGAACGAATTGGCGATTATGCCTTTGCCCGCTGCAGCAGCTTATCCAGTATCCATTTACCACAAGGAATCAAGCGTATAGGAGAAGCGGTATTTTATCGCTGTGAAAGTTTGGCGGATATTACAATTCCGGGCGGGTGTCTGGAGAAGGTGGGAGGAGCAGCATTTCAAGAGACGCAATGGTTGGAAGATAGTAGAAAAAAGAATTCGCTGGTAATTGTAAATGACATTCTATTAGAGGGACATACCTGTCAAGGAGAAGTCATTGTTCCGTCAGGAGTACGCCTGATAGCGGATCAGGCATTTGAGAAAAGTGAGCTAATTCGGATCAGTTTGCCCCAAGGGGTAGAAGTGATTGGAGACCGGGCTTTTTATTGGTGTGCCAATCTAGTAGGCATAACATTGCCAGACAGCTTGAAAGATATCGGAGACAGTGCTTTTCATAGCTGTTCGCAATTAACCAATATTAATATACCAGAGGGCGTTGAAAAAATAGGAGAACAAACGTTCTGCAAATGCGGTTCTTTGTCTGAAATTGGGCTGCCAAGAGGAGTAAAAAGTATTGAAAACAGTGCTTTTGAAAAATGCATTAGTTTGTCAAAGATTACACTGAAAGAAGGAATAGAACGTATTGGAGAGTCTGCTTTTTCCAATTGCTACTCTCTAAAAACTATGGAATTGCCAAACAGCTTAAATTCTATTGAAGAGTTTGCTTTTTTATGCTGCGGCAGTCTGACACTTAGCGGCTCTCAAGGCAGTTACGCCTTTGAATACGCTGCAATAGAAGGAATTCCGTATAAAGTTATAGATGAGGATTCGTCTATAGAGGGAGATGTAGATAACAATGGTGTCATTAATTTAAAAGATGCCAGCATTATTTTGCGGCATGTTCTGCGAATCCAGGAAGAAAACAGTGATGTAATAAAGAGAGCAGATATGGATCACAACGGCAGGATTGATTTGACAGATGTTCAGCTAGTGCTTAGAAAAGCATTATCTATTAGTGAAAATCACAGAACCTAGTAGAGCTGAGTGACATTAGGATTTCTTCCGCTTTGTGGGTCCAGTGACGCCAGGACTCCTCTCACTTTGTGGGTTCAGGGACAATTTGTTCAAGCTCGTCGTTTTGAATAGGACTTTTGCAATGATCTAATAGAATATAGTCAAGAAAGGAAAGTATTATGAAGAAAATTATGGATTATATGGAGGAAGAGCTTAAGAGCGCTTTCCGATCCTGCGGTTATGATGAGAAGTATGCTGGGGTTCATCTTTCAAATCGACCGGATTTGTGTGAGTTTCAGTGTAATGGTGCTCTGGCAGCGGCTAAGGAATATAAAAAGGCGCCGATTATGATCGCCGGAGAAGTCGTGGAGAAGCTTCAGAGTCAGGGAATGTTTGAGCTGGTTGAGGCAGTTAATCCGGGGTTTATCAATCTGAAATTAGATAAGAATTATCTTTCCCAATATGTAATGGGAATGAAGCTGGCTGATAAATTGGGGGTAGAAGAGACAAAGAATCCCTTGACGATTGTTATAGATTATGGCGGTCCTAATGTAGCAAAGCCTTTGCATATTGGACATCTGCGTTCGGCAATTATTGGTGAAAGCGTAAAGCGTATGAAACGATATCTCGGTCATAAGGTAATTGGAGATGCCCATTTAGGTGACTGGGGTCTGCAGATGGGGTTGATTATTACGGAATTGAAAAAGAGGAAGCCCCAATTGGTGTATTTTCAGAAAGATTTTAAGGGAGAATATCCCGAAGAAGCCCCATTTACCTTAGGAGAACTGGAAGAAATCTATCCAGCGGCCAGCGCTTATTCGAAAGAACATCCTGAATATAAAGAAGAGGCTTTGCAGACGACAGTGGAATTGCAGCAGGGAAATCCGGGCTATCGTGCTTTGTGGAATCATATTTTAGACATTTCTTTGGAGGATCTTAAGAAGAATTATAAGAAGCTTCAGGTGGAATTTGACATTTGGAAAAAGGAGTCGGATGCGCAGCCGTATATAGCGGATCTGGTTGAGAAAATGAAGCGGGAAGGATTTGCTCATGAGAGTGAAGGGGCTTTGGTAGTAGATGTAAAGGAAGAAACTGATGCAAAGGAGATTCCACCATGTATTATTCTTAAGTCTGATGGTGCTTCCCTATATGCTACAACTGATCTTGCTACCATTGTAGAACGAAAAAAATTGTTTGATCCAGACCAGATTATTTATCTGGCAGATAAACGCCAAGAAATGCATTTTACTCAGGTGTTCCGCTGTGCAAGAAAAATCGGACTGCTGACAAAAGAGGTTAAACTGGAGTTCCTTGGATTTGGCACCATGAATGGCAAAGATGGCAGGCCTTTTAAGACAAGGGATGGCGGTGTGATGCGTCTTTCTACTCTGATTGACGATATCGAAGAAGAGATGCTCAAAAAGATTGTGGATAATAAGAATCAAGCTTCAGAAGAGGACGCACAGAAGACAGCAGAGATTGTTGCACTGTCAGCGTTGAAATACGGAGATTTGTCTAATCAGGCGGCTAAGGATTATATTTTTGATATGGAGCGATTTACATCCTTTGAAGGAAATACAGGTCCCTATATCCTGTATACGATTGTCCGCATCAAGTCGATTTTGAATAAATATATGGAACAGCCGTCCAGAACGGATTCTCAGAAGATTCTTCCGGCCTCCGGGGATAGTGAGAAAGCATTAATGCTTCTTCTGACTCAGTTTTCTCCAGCAGTTGAGAATGCATGTGAAGATTCAGCGCCTCATAAAATCTGTTCTTATATCTATGAACTTGCAAATGCATTTAATAAGTTTTATCATGAAACAAAGATTCTGACAGAAGAAAATAAAGAGCAGCAGGCTTCCTGGATTCAGCTTCTTATGCTAACTAGAGATGTACTGGAGATTTGTATTGATTTGCTGGGCTTTACAGCACCGGAGAAAATGTAGGATGGACAAGACCGATCGATCTCGATATTTATTTTATGGACTGGCTCCCCTGGCTGTTTATATGGGGATTAACTTTTTGATAGTAGCAATTGGAAGCAGATTAGGCTGGACTACGGAATTTCTCAATGTGGTAGCTCAGCTGGCAAACCTGAGCCTGTTGTATCTGATGTTTTACCGGACCTATCACAAGAGAGAAGCAGCTAAAGAGGCTATTTCGGCAATGCCAGTTCTGTCCGGGCTGCTGGTGATTCTGCTAGGATTGTGCTGCAGTATGGCTTTTAATGGGTGGTTTTCTATTCTGCGTTTGACGGAGACAATTACGACATATGAAGAAGTTGCAGAGAGCATCTATAGTGGCAGCCAGATCATGATTATGTTCAGAACAATATTTTTGGCTTCGTTTGTAGAGGAATTATTGATGCGTGGACTTTGTTATCATGCACTCAGCCGGGTTTTGGGAGTAGCAGCCGGAAATGTTCTATCAGCGTTGATTTTCGGAATCATACACGGAAATCTGCTGCAGGGTCTGTACGCATTTATTTTGGGAGTGTTATTTGCATTTGTATATGAGGTATATGGCAGAAAGTTGTTTGTTCCGGTTCTTGCACATATTTCAGCCAATCTGGTTTCTGTGTTGGGAACAACTGTACCAAGTGTGTCTTTGTGGATGTCGGACAATTTTTATACATTGACGGTGTTAGCCACCATTTTGTTATTGGCGGCAATAGTGGGGATTGGAATCATATACAGAAGAGCTGTAAGAATGAAGGAACAACAGCAATCTAAGGATATCATATGACATCCTTCAACGAACAAAAGGAGAGATAAATCATGGATTTTTCCGAGATCATTACACTTTTAAGCGGTATAGCGCTGTTTCTGTTCGGAATGTCGCTTATGGGAGATGGATTGAAAAAAATTGCAGGAAACCGTCTGGAAGTGTTACTGTACAAGTTGACAAATACCATTTGGAAGGGTATTCTCTTAGGAACTGGAGTTACGGCGGTGATTCAGTCATCTTCTGCGACATCTGTTATGACCGTAGGTTTTGTAAATTCTGGGATGATGAAATTCCGGCAGGCAATCGGCATTATACTAGGAGCCATTGTCGGCACCAGTATTACCGGGTGGATTATCTGTCTGTCTGATTTAAGCGGGAGCGGGCTGGCAGAACTATTCTCCATTACGACAATTTCGGGGATTGTAGCTGTGGTGGGTATTATTTTGCGAATGTTCAGCAAAAAGCCTAGCCGGGTTCATATCGGAGATATTATGCTGGGATTTGCCGTACTGATGTTCGGTATGGATGCGATGAGCGGAGCTGTAGAGCCGTTAAAAGAGAGCCCGGCATTTATCAACCTATTGACTGTGTTTTCTCACCCGCTGCTTGGTATTGTAATCGGAACCATGTTTGCTTGTGTGCTGCAGAGTGCTTCTGCAGCGGTTGGTATTCTGCAGGCATTGACAGTTACTGGTGCGATTGATTTTGCTATGGCTTTTCCATTGATTATGGGTATTGCTATTGGTGCTGCAGTTCCGGTACTGCTTTCAGCACTTGGTGCCAGTACCAATGGAAAACGTACGGCATTTATTTATCTGCTGGTTACCGGAGTCGGTGTAGTAATCTGCGGCGGAATCTTTTATATCCTCCATATATTCGTGGAATTTTCCTTTATGGAAATGAAGATGTCTTCGGTCAGTATTGCTTTTCTCAATACCGTATTTCGACTGGTAAATGTGATTATGCTTTATCCGTTTATTGGAATTCTGGAGAAGATTACGGTTCGGCTGATTAAAGATAAGGAAGAGGATAAGGAGGAGCAAGTATCGGTAATTCGACTGGAGGATCGTTTTCTGCCATATCCTTCCGTGGCTATTTCACACTGTCGGGAGTATATTAACGCAATGGCCAAAATCACGCAGGATGGATTTCAACACGCAGTCAATATTCTTCAGGATTACAGGGAAGAGGGCTTTCATGATGTGGAAAAGGTAGAAAAGCTGGCAGATCAGTATGAGGACAGCATAGGCACTTATCTTGTGAAAGTAACTCGCTATGAATTGAATGGTGGGGAGAATTCAGAAGTTTCGAAGTTTTTACATACGCTGGCTGATTTTGAACGTATTTCCGATCATGCGATGGATATTGCGTTTTTGGCACAGAAAATCAATGAGCAGAAGATATCATTTTCCAGTGAGGCCAGAACGGAGTTGTCAGTGATTGCCAAGGCAGCTGCACGAATGCTTTCTATTACGACAGAGGCATTTATTCGTGATAATCTCCAGCTGGCTGAGAAGGCAGAGCCGCTGGAAGCGGTGATTGATGATCTGAGCGACGAATTAAAGCAGCACCATGTAGAGCGGTTAAAGAATGGTATGTGTGATATTGAGCAGGGATTTATTTTTAATGATCTATTGACGAATTATGAGCGGGTTGCTGCTCACTGTTCCAATATAGCTACCGCTATGCTGGAGCTGGAGACCGATGAGTTCAATACGCATGAATACAGTAAAAATGTCAGAAAAATGCCGCATTCTTCTTTTGCACTTGTTTTTGATGAATTTCATCGACAGTATGTGGTTGAGCCGTTTGACAGTGACTGTGAATAGTGAAAAAGAATGATATGAGTCCGTTTGCGGACGGAATTAAAATAATGGAATAAAACAAATCAAATATGCCCATACTACTCAAAAAGATGCGTTTTGCAAATTAAGATCGAAAGGAGTAGTATGGGTGAAATTTTTGAAAAGAGCAGGAATTGTTTTGGTATGTATGGGTGTTTTGTTTGCTGTTTATTATGGCGCATACCGGATTTATTTATACAAATATGGCAATGAAGATAAAGAAAAATTTGCCAAGCAGCTCTCTCAAAAGAGTGTTGAGGCAAACAGTGTAGAAGAGAATAAAATTACGCATCAAACCAAACTAGTAATCGAACATTACAACCGCAATGAAAGCAATGTCATAGAGGAAAACACGGCTATGCCTGTAGAATATATTGGAATGTCAAGAGAAGAGCTGGCAGATTATTTAGAAGAATATTCTCAAAGTCCGAATTTAAGCGATGCCGAATCCGGTTTTGAAAAATACCAGATTACCTCTTTTTCTCCCTCACAGGTTGTGCTTAGGAAGATATATTCCCCTTCCAGAAATTCCTGTAAGTTCTATCTGACAGAAGAAAATGGCTGCGTTACGGTTTACTATATTGATCATAAAACCATATATGAGTATACCAATATTATTGTAGAAACGCTTCCGCAGGATATTCAGGACCAGATCAAGCATGGATTATATATTTCAGATGAAGATGCATTGTATGATTTTCTGGAAACGTATACCAGCTGATGAAAAAGCCTTAATCGTCAAGAGACTTTTAAAATGTCGAACGTAAGTTCTTAAATTCTCTTGACATGACTCCAAAACATATGATAAGATGTAAAACGTATTCCCAAGTGTGTTTGAGAATTACGAATTTAGAGTAATTTTCAAACACACTCTGAAATATGGAAATCTGAATCGGGGCTTGGTCCGATTGATGTTAAAAGGAGCAGAATATGGCAGCACAAATAAATTATGATGCAGGCAGTATATCCGTATTGGAAGGTTTAGAAGCGGTTCGTAAAAGGCCTGCAATGTACATAGGAAGCGTAACACGTAAAGGTCTCAACCATTTAATTTATGAAATTGTAGATAATTCCGTAGATGAGCATCTGGCAGGATTCTGCAGTGAAATACATGTAATTTTGGAAGCAGATGGTTCGGCAACAGTCTGGGATAATGGCCGCGGAATTCCAGTGGACATGCATAGTAAGGGGGTATCTGCAGAAAGAGTTGTCTTTACGACCCTGCATGCGGGTGGTAAATTTGACGATCAAATCTACAAAACCAGCGGGGGACTTCATGGAGTTGGTTCCTCTGTTGTTAATGCACTGTCTACCTATCTGGAAATCAAGGTTAACCGTGACGGCGGGATTCATTATGATAAATATGAGAAGGGCATACCCGTCATAGAATTAGAGAACGGACTGCTGCCTATTGTGGGAAAGACCAATAAGACCGGAACTTGGATACATTTTTTGCCGGATGATACGATCTTTGAGAGGACTCGTTTTAAAGGGACAGAAGTCATGAGCCGTCTGCATGAGACCGCTTATCTGAATCCCAATTTAACGATTTATTACGAGGATCGAAGAGGCGAAGAGATCGTTCGGGAAACGTTTCATGAGCAGGATGGATTGGTAGGTTATATCAAAGATATCAATAAAAAGGCGGATGTACTTCATGAGCCAATCTATTTTAAAGGAGAGAATGATGGCATTACGGTAGAAGCAGCCTTTCAGTATACCAATGAATTTCATGAAAATGTCCTTGGATTCTGCAATAATATCTATAATACTGAGGGTGGAACCCATCTGACTGGATTTAAGACTATTTTAACAACGGTTATGAACAATTATGCACGGGAAATTGGTATATTAAAAGAAAAGGATGCCAATTTTACCGGAGCAGATATTCGAAACGGCCTGACTGCAGTAATTTCCGTTAAGCATCCAGACCCTATTTTCGAAGGCCAGACCAAGACCAAGTTAGATAACCAGGACGCTTTAAAGGCAGTTAGTAAAATTACTGGCGATGAAATCGTCCTTTATTTTGATAAGAACTTAGAGACGCTGAAAACGATTCTCGCCAGCGCGGAGCGGGCAGCCAGTATCCGCAAAAAAGAGGAAAAGGCTAAGACCAATATGCTGACCAGGCAGAAGTATTCCTTTGATACAAATGGAAAACTGGCCAACTGCGAAAGCCGCAATGCCAAGGAATGTGAGATCTTTATTGTGGAAGGGGATTCGGCTGGAGGTTCCGCTAAAAATGCAAGAAACCGGAAGTACCAGGCTATTCTGCCGATCCGTGGCAAGATTCTGAATGTAGAGAAAGCAAGTATCGATAAGATTCTGGCCAATGCTGAAATTAAGACTATGATTAATGCATTTGGGTGCGGATTTTCGGAAGGATACGGCAATGATTTTGACATTTCAAAGCTGCGTTATGACAAGATTATTATTATGGCGGATGCCGATGTGGATGGCGCGCATATCTGTACGCTGCTTTTAACTCTTTTCTATCGTTTTATGCCTGATCTGATCTTTCAGGGACATGTCTATATTGCCATGCCGCCTCTATATAAGGCTATGCCAAGCAAGGGAGAAGAGGAATACCTCTATGACGAAGTGGCGCTGGAAAAATATCGGAAGACCCATAAGGGCAGCTTTACTCTGCAGCGTTATAAAGGACTGGGTGAGATGGATGCAGAACAGCTCTGGGAAACGACGCTGAATCCGGAAACCCGCATGCTGAAGAGCGTAGAGATTGAGGATGCACGGATGGCTTCGGATGTAACAGAACTGCTGATGGGTTCTGAAGTTGCACCAAGAAGACATTTTATATATGAAAATGCCAATGAGGCAGAACTGGATATTTAGGAGGGCCGTATGGATTCACAGATTATCAAGACCGAATATTCGGAAGAAATGCAGAAATCATTTATCAATTATGCCATGAGTGTAATCGTGGCAAGAGCTCTGCCAGATGTGCGGGACGGCTTAAAGCCAGTACAGAGGAGAACCCTGTATGATATGCACGAATTAGGCATCCGCTATGACCGGCCATACCGTAAATGCGCGCGTATTGTCGGGGATACAATGGGTAAGTATCATCCTCACGGTGATAGTTCCATCTATGAATCCCTAGTGGTGATGGCGCAGGATTTTAAGAAAGGTATGACGCTGGTAGACGGACATGGAAACTTTGGTTCGATCGAAGGCGACGGAGCTGCTGCTATGCGTTATACAGAAGCTCGTTTAGAGCGGGTTACGCAGGAAGTTTTCTTGGCGGATTTAGATAAAAATGTGGTGGA
The DNA here is from genome assembly GCA_022791575.1 of Lachnospiraceae bacterium. Lineage (GTDB taxonomy): Bacteria > Bacillota > Clostridia > Lachnospirales > Lachnospiraceae > JAAVZI01. The sequence continues at coordinate 93,784 of JAAVZI010000074.1, read as the reverse complement.
TTTTGTTCCCAATTTTGATGAGACAGAAAAGGAGCCGGCAGTATTGCCGGTACGAATTCCCAACTTGTTGGTCAATGGTGCTGAAGGGATAGCCGTAGGAATGGTTACCAGCATTCCTACCCATAATCTAGGAGAAGTGATCGATGCCGTCAAAGCTTATATGAAAAATCCCCTGGTTAGCGACGAGCAGCTGCTTAAGATTATAAAAGGCCCGGATTTCCCTACCGGAGGCATTGTCATCAATAAAGACGAACTACCAGAGATCTATAAAAATGGTGTCGGTAAAATCAAAATCCGCGGCAAAGTCGAAGTCGAAAAGGGCAAAAACGGGAAAGACAAGCTTGTGATTACCGAGCTTCCCTATACGATGATCGGTGCGAATATTGGTAAATTTCTCAATGATGTAGCCAATCTGGTAGAAACGAAGAAAACGACAGATATCGTGGATATTACAAATGAATCCAGTAAAGAGGGCATTCGGATTGTTCTGGAACTGCGTAAAAATGCAGATGTAGAAAATCTGAAAAACATGCTTTATAAAAAGACAAAACTGGAAGATACATTCGGAGTCAATATGTTAGCTGTAGCTAACCAGAAGCCAGAAGTTTTAAGTCTCAAGCAGATCATCCGTCATCATGTGGAATTTCAATATGAACTAGCAGCACGGAAATATACGACATTGCTCAATAAAGAACTGGAAAAAAGCGAGATTCAGGAAGGTTTAATCAAGGCCTGTGATGTGATTGACCTGATTATTGAGATTATCCGCGGCAGCAAAACATTGAAAGAAGTAAAAGCCTGCCTGGTTCATGGAGAAACAGGGAAGATTCAATTTAAGTCTGAAAAATCCAGAAAACTAGCAGCAAAACTGCGTTTTACTGAGCCGCAGGCCAAGGCGATTTTGGAAATGCGCCTGCACAGCCTAATTGGTCTGGAGATTGAGGCATTATTGAAAGAGCATGAGGCAACATTGAAGCATATTGCAGATTATCGAAACCTCTTAGGTGACCGGGCTGTTATGACAAAATTTCTGATGAAAGAGTTGGATCAATGGAAGAAAAAATATGCCCGTCCCCGCCGGACAGTTATTGAGAACGGAGCTGAAGCGGTATTTGAAGAAAAGAAAATGGAAGAAAAAGAGGTTATGGTCCTGATTGACCGCTTTGGATATATTAAGACGGTAGATGTCTCTGTCTATGAGCGGAATAAAGAAGCCGCAGATGGAGAGAATAAGACTATATTCTCCTGCATGAATACGGACCGGATCTGTCTTTTTACAGATACCGGAAAGCTGCATTTTATCAAAGTTGTGGATGTACCTTATGGAAAATTCCGTGACAAGGGAACGCCTATGGACAATATTTGCAATTATGACAGTACAACAGAGAACTTAGTTTATATTCAGAGTCTGGCATTTATACGGGAGCAGCGGCTGCTGTTTGCAACAGAGCGGAGTATGATGAAGATTGTAGAAGGATTGGAATTGGAAGCTTCTAAGAAAACGATGGCAGCCACTAAGCTGGCACAAGGAGATCAGGTAGTCTGTGTGCTGCCAATAAGTCCAAATGATGAATATGTGGTGCTGCGGACCCGGCAGGGAGTATTCCTGCGTTTTCCTTTGGAAGAGATTCCTATGAAAAAGAAAGCGGCAGTCGGCGTTCGGGGAATGAAGCTTGGTGAAAAAGATGGATTGGAGTTTGTTTATTTGTTGAAAGAGGGCGGAATACAGACTGTGGAAATCGGAAAGAAGGAAGTGCACCTGAACCGTCTGAAAGTCGCAGGAAGAGATACGAAAGGGACAAAGGCGAGAACATAAAGAGGACGAAAAAGGAGTCTGATTAGATGTTGAATTTAGTGGCAATTGGAGACAGCATTGCAAAAGGAGTTGGCAGTTCGAATGCGAAAACAAAGAGTTTTGCAGCATTAATTGGAGATAAGGTAGATGGTAAAGTAACTAACCTTGGCATTACGGGACTGGACAGTACACAGCTGATCGAAAAGCTGAAAACGGAGGATTTCCAAAAAGTATTGGAACAAGCAGATGTTATTTTTGTATCGATTGGTTTCAATGATCTTCTAAAGCCGTTTCTGTCTATTGTAGCTGAAGCGGCGTCCGTAAAAGGAGATGGCAAGGAGCTATATACTAATCTGCAGAAACGTTTTGCCAAATTGTCTAAGCAGGACCCGCTAAAGGCCGGGGATGCTCTGGCGACGGCTGCTAAGAGAATTGATAAAAGTAAAGAATTAAGTACAGCCTGCAAACAGTTTCCGAAGAACTTTCAGACAATTATTAAGCAATTAAAAGAGATCAATCCTACCGCAGTGATCTATGCAGATAATGTATATAATCCCTACTATGGAGTCGTCTATGAATACCAAGGATTGACGCTGCTGAATATTCACGATATGTGTGAAACATATATATCAGAGCTGAATAAGGCTTTTGACCGGAATTCCAAAGATTATATCTTAATGGATATGTATTCGATTTTCCGACAGGAAGGCTATACGAATGTAAATCCAGCTTCCATTGAAAATATGAGCGGTGTTAATTTCGATCCTCACCCCAATGATGCAGGTTATCAGATGATGGCCGATTATATTTATACCCAGATGGATACGACAGCGCCGCATGTAGATGTGATTCTGAATTGCGATGAAATGTCAGTTCCAGTGGATCTTGCAGAAATGCAGTTGCTCTTTGATGAATCGGTGCGGATTTCGCCGGGAAAGGTGCTGCAGTTGAGGAGTGAAGACCAGACCTATTCTTATATTCTGGAAGGAAATGAACAGTTAGTTGAGACAAATGATGGAAAGTATCAACTAACTCTTTCTATGCAGGACTTTCTTGGAAAAGATCAGGATCTTGCCTGTGGACAACAGTATGAACTGGTGATGGAAGAGGGTGCGTTTAAAGACAAGGGAAATAACAGCCCAGAAAATCTGACATTTTTCGGATTTCAGACAGAAGGCGTCCAGGAAGTCAAATTAGAGGCCAATTCCGCTGCAGTGATCAATCAACCGATGACGGAAAAGGCAGAAAAGGCCCATAAAATCATTGGCAGTTCCATATGGATATTAATACTGGTTGCGGTTGCAATTGCATTAATAATGCGGTATAATAAAAACCATGTGAAAAACAAAAGCAAAGTGATAAAATAAGGAGTTAACAACTATGAGCAAGATTAGAACCAGATACGCACCAAGCCCTACCGGAAGAATGCATGTGGGAAATTTAAGAACCGCTCTTTATGAATTTTTGATTGCTAAGCATGAGGGTGGAGATTTTATTCTAAGAATTGAAGATACAGATCAGGAGCGGTATGTAGAAGGCGCCCTGGATATTATTTACCGGACTTTAGAAAAAACCGGTCTGATCCATGATGAGGGACCAGATAAGGACGGCGGCGTGGGCCCTTATGTGCAGAGCGAACGTCAAAAGAGTGGTATTTATCTGGAATATGCGAAAAAACTGGTGGAGAAAGGAGAGGCTTATTTCTGCTTTTGTGATAAGGAGCGCCTGGATTCCTTAAAGCAGAAGATTGAAGGTGCCGGTGAAGAAAAAGAAATTGTTGTATATGACAAACACTGTCTCAGCCTTTCCAAAGAGGAAGTAGAAGCCAATCTGGCCGCGGGCAGACCTTATGTGATTCGTCAGAACAATCCAACAGAAGGAAGCACGACCTTTATTGACGATATTTACGGAGAGATCCGTGTGGACAATACAGAACTGGATGATATGATTCTGATCAAATCCGACGGCTATCCGACCTATAACTTTGCCAATGTCATTGATGACCACTTGATGGGCATTACGCATGTGGTGCGAGGAAATGAATATATTTCCTCTTCGCCTAAGTATCAGAGGCTGTATGAAGCATTTGGCTGGAACCCTCCTAAGTATGTACATTTACCTCTGATTACGGACGAGAATCATAAGAAATTAAGTAAGCGCTGCGGACATTCTTCTTTCGAGGATTTGGTGGAGCAGGGATTTCTGACAGAGGCGATTGTTAACTTTATTGCCCTGCTTGGATGGAGCCCGGAAGATAATCAGGAGATTTTTTCTTTGGAAGAACTGATTGAGAAATTCGATTACCGCCATGTCAGCAAGTCCCCGGCTGTCTTTGATCTGGTAAAATTAAAGTGGATGAACGGCGAATACATGAAGAGCATGGAATTTGAGAAATTTCATGAGATGGCGCTTCCTTATATCAAAGAAGCAGTTACTAAGGATTATGATAGCAGAAAGCTGGCAGAAATGGTAAAAACCCGTATAGAAATTTTACCAGATATCAAAGAGCTGATTGACTTTTTTGAAGAGCTTCCAGAGTATGATACAGAACTATACCGCCATAAGAAAATGAAAACAACCCCGGAATCATCCTTAGAGGTATTGCAGGAGCTGCTGCCTGTTTTCGAAGCACAGGAGGATTATTCTAATGATGCGTTGTTTGCAGTACTGAAAAAATATGTAGAAGAAAAGGGATGTAAAAACGGCTATGCGATGTGGCCGCTGCGGATTGCTGTATCCGGCAAAGCGATGACGCCAGGAGGAGCAACTGAGATTATGGAAATTTTGGGGAAAGAGGAATCAATTGCCAGAATGAAGGCAGGGATTGAGAAGCTTTCTTAGAAGGCTGCGGACGGTATTTCGGGCCACGAGTTCGGTTACATACAATCCATACAGAGCTCAAAGACGTTTTTGATTCGCTCTGTATGGATTGTATGCAACCGAACTCTGATTGTGAAAGGAAGTTTCGCGATATGCAGTAACGAAGTGGTTTGGGAGGAAAGGATAGCATTTGAGAAGACATAAATATCTGCTTATCATACTTTTATCTGCTGTAGTTCTTTTGGCAGCTTTAGTTTTTTTCTTTAACAGGGATGCTGGAATTTATCTTGAAGGGAAAGATAAAGAACTGATTCAACAGATCTTTGGCATTGAAAAAAGTCAGTATGAAATAGTTCATGTTGAGAATTCACTTGATCATTCGAATTATGGGGGCAGTTACAGGGTGACTCTGAAGATGAGTGAAGAACAGTTGGAGGAATTTCGAAAGGAAATAGAACATATGTTTGCTTTTGCGCTGTCAGAAGAAGAAAAAGCAGAAATACGATTTATGATAGAGAATGCTACAGGGATAGAACCTGGTGAGAATGACCTGGTTTATAGTCGGATGTCTAAAGTTATGAGAACGATCTACGGTCACGATATAGAAGAGCCTAAGACCAGTATGAGTACAGTGGTGTGTTTAGAACCAGTAGATGGTATTTCTAAAGTTGTTATGAATTATGCAGAATAGGCGGCTGCAGAGTTATAATTTCACAACCAGGGTCTGTACGAACCCGTCGCTTTGAAACATATTTACAAAATCGCCTATTACAAATAGAGAAAGGTGAAGGAATGGGATTTAACCAGTCACAGCAAGAAGCAATTGAACATAACACGGGCCCTATGCTTGTCCTAGCAGGCCCTGGATCAGGAAAAACATTAGTTATCACAAACCGTATCCGCGCGCTGATTGAACAGCAGGGCGTGAATCCTTCTAATATATTAGTCATTACATTTACTAAGGCGGCTGCCACAGAAATGAGACAGCGCTTCAGCAAATTGATGAACCAATCTTATCTTCCAGTTAATTTCGGAACATTTCATGCAGTATTTTTCCATATTTTAAAATTTGCATATGGCTATAAAGCCGAAAATATTGTACGGGAAGAGGACAGGCAGCATTTTTTCCGAGAAACCGTTCAGAAAATGGATCTGGAGATTGAGGATGAGGCGGATTTTATTCAAGGGATTATTGGAGAGATCAGCAAGATAAAAAATGATCAGATTAATCTGGACAATTATTATTCAACGAATTGCCCGGAAGATGTCTTTCGGAAGATTTATAAAGAATACGATGGTTTTTTGCGAAGGCGTAGCCAGCTGGATTTTGATGATATGCTGGTGTATTGTTATGAACTTTTTCGGGAGCGGGAGGATATATTAAGGGCTTGGCAGAAAAAGTATCAATATATTTTAATTGATGAATTTCAGGACATTAATCGGATTCAGTATGAGATTATTAAGATGCTGGCATTACCGGAGAATAATCTGTTTATTGTTGGGGATGATGACCAGAGTATTTATCGATTCCGTGGAGCTGAGCCAGGAATTATGCTGAATTTTGACAAGGATTATCCGAATGCCAGAAGGGTGCTTTTGAATTTGAATTACCGGTGCAGCGGAGAGGTAGTGAAAGGCGCTGTGCGGGTGATTTCTCATAACAGAGAACGGTTTGAGAAATCAATAGAGGCTTTTAATGAAGATGGGGCGCCGATTGATGTGAGAAAATTTCAGGAATTTTCGGAGCAGAATGCCTATGTTCTGCGTTTAATTCAGGATTATGTGAGAGAGGGTGTGGAATATAAAGATTTGGCGGTGCTATTTCGTACGAATACGCAGCCTCGGCTTCTGGTACAGAAGCTGATGGAGTATAATATTCCATTTAAAATGAAAGATTCTATGCCGAATATCTATGAACATTGGATTGTGAAGAACATTTGTTCTTACATAAAGATTGCGCTGGGAAGCCGCAAGCGCAGTGAATTTCTGCAGATTATGAATAAGCCTAAACGGTATCTTTCGCGGGAAGCATTTGCCGGGGAGGCGGTGAATTTAGAGGCAGTTAAGCAATATTACAGCAGCCGGGACTGGATGGTGGAGCGGATTGAGAAGCTGGAGTATGACCTGCAGATGCTGTCTACTATGCCGCCTTATGCAGCAATTCAGTATATACGCAAGGGGATAGGGTATGAAGAGTATCTTCAGGAATATGCCGGCTACCGGAGAATGAAAGTGGAAGAGTTGTATGAAGTGTTAGAAGAAGTTCAAGAGGCTGCGAAGCCATTTCAGACTTATGAAGAGTGGTTCCGGCATATGGAAGAGTATGGCCGAGAACTATTGGAGCAGGCGAATAAGAGGAAGGACTTGATTCAGGCGGTAACGCTGTCTACTATGCATGCTTCTAAAGGTCTGGAATATCGGATTGTGATCATGATTGATGCGAATGAAGGGATTACACCGCATCATAAGTCAGTGCTGGATGAGGATCTGGAAGAAGAACGGCGGATGTTTTATGTGGCAATGACACGGGCGAAGGAGAAGCTGCATATTTTTTATTCTATGAATCGTTATAATAAGCAGCTGCAGCCTTCCCGGTTTGTGGGGGAACTTTTGGTAGATTCGGCTGGACTGAAAGAGGGAGAACTGGTGGTACATAAACATTATGGAAAATGCCGGATCATTCGGATGGATGGGAATAAGATGGAGATTGAATGTTTGGCAAATCGGAGACGGTATGTGCTGAATGTGGAATATTGTGTGGCGGAACAACTGATTGATATATGAATAGAGCTATGAATCAATAGATTCAATTAGGAAGAAATAAAGAGGCTGATCCACTACAGCTCTTACCATAAAGCCGCAGCATATCAGCCTCTATCTATCAGTGTTCAAAAACAAGGAACGCTTATCTATTCTTCAGTTCCATCCGCAACTTCCATTGACTCCGGAAGAAATATATGAACCGTATCTATACGTTTATTATCCATCTTCTCCACAAGAAGAGTAATGTGGTTCTCTGTTTCTACTTTATCCCCTTCTTGAGGAATTTCCTCCAACAGGGCAATGATAATTCCGCCAATCGAATCATAATCCTCAGATTCCAATCCCAGATGCAATTCATCGTCTAAATCATCCAGTTTTAAAGAACCTTCCACCAGATATTCCCGGTCATTAATTTTACGAATGGCATTCTTTTCATTTTCATCAAATTCATCACGGATATCACCGACAATTTCCTCGAGCAAGTCTTCTAATGTAATCAAACCTGCAGTAATGCCGTATTCATCCAGGACAATAACCATAGAGAAAGATTTCTCTTTCATTTCCAGTAATAGTTCTGATGTTTTTTTGTATTCATATGTAAAATTTGCCTCACGCATAACATCACGTATATGAAACTCTGCGGTACGATCCAGCAGCAGCAAATCTTTCATATTAACAATACCAACTACATTATCAGTACTTTCTTCATAAACTGGTAAACGTGTATATTTATCAATTTGATATAACTCCATCAGCTCATAGTAAGTAGATTCAATATTGATAAAAGTCATATCCGCTCTTGGGGTCATAATGTCTTTGGCAAGGGAATCCCTGAAATCAAATACATTATTGATCATTTCCCGTTCTTCGCTTTCGATTACGCCCTCTTCATGGCTGACGTCCATAATGGTCCGTAGTTCATTTTCCGTATAAGTACTGTTTTGCTTAGAGGCATCCACGCCAAATATACGAAGAAAGCCCATTGACAGTGTATTAATAATGAAAATAATCGGAGTTAGTACAACCATTAAAGCATATACAATACGTCCATAGAGCAAAGCCAGTCGTTCAGAATGAATGGTAGCTAGGCTTTTTGGTGTAATCTCACCGAACATCAGTACGAGCAGCGTCAATATTCCTGTGGCAATACCAGGGCCTGCACTGCCGAAATGCCGCGTTGCCATAGATGTGGCAAGGGAAGATGCAGACAGGTTTACAATATTATTACCAATCAAAATAGCGCTTAACATTTTGCTCATATTTTCATCATCGGTAATCTTAGCTACGATAGCTGCACGTTTACTGCCTTCTTCGGCTAGAGAACGAATGCGGATTGTGTTTACAGTTACAAGTGAAGTTTCAGCAGATGAGAAAAATGCGGATAACCCCAGAAGAATTACTAAAAAAATAAGTTGTATGGCGTCACTGTCCAATACAAGTTCACTCCTTTTTCGATATGTATTATTTTATAATTTTCTGCTTTCTCAAGGCAGAATATAAAACACATTAACTATACTATAGATTGCCATGTTTTGTCAAGTGTGCATATCCGTAAAGAATGATTCATATAGTGTTGTATAGCAGAAAACATGTCAGCCCCAAAGGGCTGGCCAGACTACCTATTGGAACAGGGGGAACGCGGATGAGGGAAATGATGAAAAAAGAGCCAGTGAAAGTGGTAGTTATCATAAAATCACTGCTGGCTGCTTATATACTAACCGGAATTATGCTGCTGATTCTGGCCATGATGGTATTTAAAATGAATTTGAAACAGGGCAGTGTGGAAATCGGCATTTTGATTATCTATATTGCGGCTGCTTTTGCAGGAGGATTTTTAGCAGGTAAAATGGGAAAAAATAAAAAATTTATCTGGGGGCTGATCAGCGGAGCTGGATATGTACTAATCCTGCTTGCTGTATCCTTCTGCGTGAACGGAGGAATTCAAGGAGAACTGGGAAGCTGTATTACGACACTGGTTATGTGCATGGGGGCTGGCATGCTGGGCGGTATGGTCAGCTGAAGCAGATCAATAGCAGACTGGGTCGTATGAAAGCGTGTTTGTAAGCAGAAATCAAAAAAATACAAAAAAATACTTTAAAAATATAAAAGTCTGTGCTATAATACTGGAAGTTATAAGATAAAGGAGGATAATCTTGTGAAACACATTAAGACATTGCATACAAGAGATTTAAAGAAATCAATGAAAAAAGGCGGATGTGGAGAATGTCAGACATCCTGTCAGTCAGCCTGCAAGACATCTTGTACAGTTGGCAACCAAAGCTGTGAGAACAAATAGCTTCTGTTTGATTTCATAACGGAAAAACGACTACACAATAAGCAGTGGCTTGTTTGTCGCTGCTTATTGTATTGCCAGAGCGTGAATGAATATTCCGACACGCTTCAGGGCATGGAAAGGAGAACAGGTCATGGTTCATCAATATAAGAACAATGGCTGTAATATTGTATTAGATGTAAACAGCGGTGCAGTCCATATGGTGGATGACATCGCTTATGATGTAATTGCTCTTTATAAAGAAAAAACCAAAGAAGAGATTACAGAACTTCTGCAGAATCAGTATGAACAGTCCGAAGTGGAAGATACCTATGAAGAGGTTGCAGAATTAGAGAAAGAAGGACAGCTTTTTACAGAGGATATCTATGAAAATTATATCATGGATTTTAAGAAGCGAAAAACAGTTGTTAAGGCATTATGTTTACACATTGCCCATGACTGCAATCTGGCCTGTCGATATTGCTTTGCGGAAGAAGGAGAATATCATGGCAGAAGGGCGCTAATGTCCTTTGAAGTAGGAAAAAAGGCACTGGATTTCCTAATCGCCAATTCAGGCAGCCGCCGGAATCTGGAAGTAGATTTCTTTGGCGGAGAGCCTCTAATGAACTGGCAGGTAGTAAAGGACCTGGTAGCGTATGGAAGGGAGCAGGAAAAGCTTCATGACAAGAATTTCCGATTTACCCTGACAACGAACGGGGTCTTGCTTAATGATGAGATCATGGAATTTGTCAATAAAGAAATGGCCAATATTGTCCTCAGCATTGATGGACGACAAGAAGTCCATGACCAGATGCGGCCATTTCGAAAGGGAGCGGGCAGCTATGAGCTGATTGTTCCCAAGTTTCAGAAAGCGGCAGAAAGCCGTAAGCAGACCAATTATTATGTACGCGGGACCTATACCCATCACAATTTGGATTTTGCAGAAGATGTAAAGCATTTGGCAGATCTGGGGTTCCGGCAGATATCCGTGGAACCGGTTGTAGCTGGTCCGCAGGAGGATTATGCCATACAGGAGCAGGATCTGGAGACGCTAAAAGCCGAATATGATAAACTGGCTGTAGAAATGCTGAAACGTCATAAAGAAGGAAAGGATTTTAATTTCTTTCATTTTATGATTGATCTGGAGGGTGGTCCATGTGTAGCAAAACGTCTGTCGGGATGTGGTTCGGGAACAGAATACCTGGCTGTAACGCCTTGGGGGGATTTCTATCCCTGCCATCAATTTGTCGGAAATGAAGCATTTCTAATGGGAAATGTGGATGAAGGTATTACTCGAACAGACATTCAAGATGAATTTAAGCTATGTAATGTATATGCCAAGGAAAAATGCAGGGACTGCTTTGCAAAGTTTTATTGCAGCGGTGGTTGTGCTGCTAATTCCTATCATTTTCATGGAACCATTACGGATGCTTATGATGTAGGGTGCGAACTGCAGAAGAAACGTGTAGAATGTGCCATAATGATAAAAGCAGCAATAGCAGAAATGGATGAGAGTTTGAATGATAATGAAACGAATTCTCAAACCAATATAGAGAAACAGGATGGGCTAAAATGCCATGACCATGCAAAAGATTTATCCTAAAGAAATAAAAATTAGATACAAAATAGAAAGGAAGAAGTAAGATGACCAGAGGAAAGAGTATAGCTACACTTCTGATAACGGTATTACTGATTGCCGTAACCGGATTTATCGCAATATTCGGTGTAGGCGATCTGAAGACAGGTGCAGCTGAAAATATTATACTGGGACTGGATTTAAAGGGTGGAGTAAGTATTACTTACCAGACTAAGGAAGAGAATCCGTCTGAGAAGGATATGGAGGATACCGTTTATAAACTGCAGAAGCGTGCTGAAATATATAGTACCGAAGCAGAGGTTTATCAGGAAGGAGATCGGAGAATCACGATTGAGATTCCGGGAGCAACTGATGCGGACGCTGTATTGGACGAGCTTGGCAAGCCTGGAAGTCTGGAATTTGTAGCGTCGAACTCGGATGGAAGTGCTGGGGGAGTAACAGTTCTGACGGGTAAAGATATTAAAAATGCAGAAGCCGGCACGCAGGAATCCCAGACAGGTGCCAAGGAATATGTAGTACAGCTGACTCTGACTGATGAAGGAGCACAGACATTTGGTGAGGTAACTGCGGCAAACATTGGAAAACAGATAGCTATTATGTATGATGAGCGGCAGATTAGCAATCCTACAGTAAATTCAGCAATTCGTGACGGCAGGCCGGTAATTACTGGAATGGCGAGTTATGAAGAAGCTGAGGAACTGGCAACGATGATTCGTATCGGAGGTATTTCACTGGAGCTGGAAGAACTCCGTTCCAATGTGGTAGGGGCCAAGCTGGGAGAAGAAGCGTTATCCTCCAGTTTGAAAGCTGGTCTGATTGGACTGCTTATTGTTATGGTCTTTATGGTTGTAATTTTCCTGATTCCAGGCGTCGTTGCTTCTATCGCTTTGATTTTATATACAACCATTATGCTGCTTGTATTAAATGCATTTGATATTACTCTGACTCTGCCAGGTATTGCAGGTATTATTCTTTCGATTGGTATGGCAGTAGATGCCAATGTGATTATCTTTACACGTATCAAAGAAGAGATCGGAAATGGAAGCTCTGTGCGGACAGCAATTAAAGCCGGATTTTCCAAAGCATTATCAGCTATTATTGATGGTAATGTAACTACGTTAATTGCGGCTTTGGTATTGGGAATCATGGGAACCGGCAGTGTTAAGGGATTTGCCATTACACTTGCAATCGGTATTGTGCTCTCTATGTTTACGGCTCTGGTGATTACCAGATTTATTCTGCAGGCATTTTTCACCCTTGGTGTCCAGAATGAAAAATTCTATGGTTCTAAAAAGGACGGCCGGGTTATTAATTTCCTAGGAAAGAAGCTGGTTTTCTTCATAATCGCCATTGTGGCGATTGGTGCTGGCTTTGTGGCAATGGGAATCCAGGCTGCGCAGGGAAATCAGATGTTAAACTTGAGTCTGGAATTTATGGGCGGAACCACTACTACAGTGCCGTTCAATGAAGACTACAGTATTGAACAAATTGATGAAAAAGTAAAGCCTGTATTCGGTGAAGTTACAGGAGATAATAATATCCAGGCTCAGAAAGTTGCTTCTGAAAATGAAGCTGATAAGAATAAAGTAATTATTAAGACAAGAAGGCTAAGCGAAGATGAAAGAGAAGCCTTGAATAATAAACTCGTTGAGGAATTTGGTGTTGTTAAAAATGATATAGAATCTGATTCCATCAGTTCAACAGTCAGCGGTGAAATGAGAAGAGATGCCATTGTCTCAGTAATTATTGCAGTTATTCTGATGCTGATCTATATCTGGTTCCGGTTTAAGGATATCCGTTTTGCATCAGGTGCAGTTATTGCATTGCTGCATGATGTGCTTGTGGTATTGACCTGCTATGCGGTAGTACGTATTTCTGTGGGCAATACGTTTATTGCATGTATGCTGACCATTGTTGGTTATTCCATCAATGCTACGATCGTTATCTTTGACCGAATTCGTGAGAATATGGGCGGTTCCAGAAATAAAAAGAATCTGGATGAAATTGTAAACAAGAGTATTACGCAGACATTAACCAGAAGTATCTATACCTCCTTTACCACATTTATTATGGTATTTCTGCTGTGGATTATGGGTGTGGCTTCTGTTAGAGAATTTGCAGCTCCGCTTATGGTAGGTATTATTGCCGGTGGATTCTCATCTGTATGTATTTCAGGTACGGTATGGTATCTGATGAAGAAGGGAAAAGGCAGTAAGAAGGAAGAGGCAGGAGAAAGCAGCGAGGCATAAAGAAAAGTCCCACAGATACCGGGAGCAGAACTGGTGTTTGTGGGATTTGTAAATTATAGATATTTGCGAAATAATGAATCAAAGCGACGATTTTAGGCAATTCATATAAAAACGCCGCTCAAAAACGTTGATTGGACACGAGGAGGGACCCAGCTTTGCTGGGAGGAGTCCTGGTGTCAGCACTTAATTTGCTTTGTTTTTATATGAATTGTCTAAAATCTGGTTATGAATATTTGGTTTCGCAATGATCTATGATAGACGTGTGGCAAAGATTTAATGAATTTTATCAGCTATGGTAAATAAACATCTGATTGTCTTTCGCAAGCGGAATCCATGAACTAGGATTCTTCCTGCAAAGCTGGGTCCCTCCTCATGTCCGAGTAATGTTTTTGAGTGGTGATTTGTAGGATTTATCTAAAATCATAGCGTTAAATCAGATTTTCATAATCGCCTAGTATATAAATCATAGGCAGTGGTGAACTCCTATTTCACTGTCAGAGTTTGGGCAATACATACAAAAATGCAGCGAATCAAGTAATGACACCAGGACTCCTCCCACTTCGTGGGCCCCTCCTCATGTCCAATCAACGTCTTTGAGCGAAATTTTTGTATGTATTGTTCAAACTCGTCGCCTAAAATATAACTTTCGCAAACACCTATATAGATTAGGGTGTCAAAAGCCTCTTTAGAAAAATGAAACACAAGTATTTGTATTTTTAACGGGCTAAAAGCACAACATATTGTATATTGTTGATATAAAATGACCTTTTGACACCCTAATCCTATATATAATCTATTAGGCATTTGCGAAACTCAGTATTCATAACCAGATTTTAGGCAAACCATACAAAAACAGAGCGAATTTAAAACGTTTTTGAGCGGCGTTTTTGTATGGTTTGTCTAAAATCGTCGCTTTGATTCAGACTTTCGCAATTACCTAATACAATCTATTAAAGAAAGGAGAAGCAAAAACGATGAATCAGATTTTTAGAAACATCAATGACTACGAAGCACTTTCCAGAGAGAACATGGACTGGACGGAAAGCTTTCAGAAAGCAGTAGAGGATTTAGAACGTGAAGGAGGAGGTACTTTATTTGTTCCGGCCGGCATATTTAAAACTCGTTCTATTGAATTAATCAGTAATATGACGCTATATCTGGATGCCGGGGCAGAGTTAAGTTTTCTGGATGTTATTGAGGATTATGAAGTACTTCCCGGTAATTTTGAAGGGATTACTAGGGATATGTACAAACCCTGCATCTATATGAAGGATGCGAAAAATGTGACAATTAAGGGAAACGGAACGATTAATGGCAATGGAAGAAACTGGTGGGAGCGGATCTGGGCTAAGACCTTGGAGCTGGCCAGGCCATGTCTGGTATATTTTGAGAATTGTGAAAATATAAAAATAATGGATATTACACTTACGAATTCTCCAGCTTGGACGGTTCATCCATTGTTCAGCACCAATATTGTGGTTAGTGGTGTAACGATTAAAAATCCGGCTGATTCTCCTAATACAGACGGTATTAATCCGGATTCCTGTACAAATGTGCGGATTTCTGATTGTCTGATTGATGTGGGAGACGATTGTATCGCGATCAAATCCGGTGTAGAAGAGTCGTTGGTTAAAAAAGTTTGTGAAAATATTACGATTACCAACTGTGTAATGGTTCATGGACATGGTGGAATTGTAATTGGAAGCGAAGCAAGCGGGGGCGTACGTAATGTAGTTGTCTCTAACTGCGTATTCCAGGATACTGACCGGGGAATCCGTCTGAAAACAAGACGAAGGAGGGGCGGATTCATGGAACGGCTGATGCTCAGTAACATTATTATGGATCGGGTGATGTGTCCCTTTGTCTTTAACATGTATTATTTCTGCGGAAAGTTAGGAAAGGAACCATGGGTCAGTGACCGAAATCCGGCGCCCGTGGACGAAGGAACACCGATTATCCGGGATATTAATATCAATAATATTACCGTAACCAATGCTTCCTCCTGTGCCGGAGTGTTCAGCGGCCTAACTGAGCAGCCCATTGAGCATGTTACAATTTCCAACTGCAATATTACGATGGACGATTCCAAAAAGCCGGAGATCGCAGCGATGATGTCCAATCTGGAACCAATGCAGGCCGGTGGATTTTATATGCGGAATGCCAAGGGCGTTGTATTTGAAAATGTAAATTTACATAATGTTAAGGGTAATGAAATAGATCAGGACAGCAGTGTAGAACTGAATTGGAAATAATTCAGAAGTATATCAGGTAGAAATTCTCTCAGCCTGTAATTGAAAAAATACTAAATTTAAGAAAAAATACTAGACTATTTTGTCAATTTATGAGAAAATAGTAGTAGATATGAACTGGTATTATCGCCAGTTCCATGTGAGGGAAACCTCCAAAGATTTTTTATAATTGAAAGGAGTATTTAAATGATTTATTCAAGCGAAGTAGAAGAAATGTGTCCAGTAGCCCAGGGCGTAGCTCATGGCTGTGCTCCCATTCCACAGGAAGGAAAATGGACAAAGTCAAAAGAAATTACAGATATTTCAGGTCTGACACATGGTGTGGGCTGGTGTGCTCCCCAGCAGGGCGCCTGTAAATTGACTCTGAATGTAAAAGAAGGCATTATTCAGGAAGCTCTTGTAGAGACAATCGGATGTTCTGGTATGACTCATTCAGCAGCTATGGCTTCTGAGATTCTTCCTGGAAGAACACTGTTAGAAGCGCTGAATACAGATTTAGTCTGCGATGCCATTAACACAGCAATGAGAGAATTGTTCCTACAGATTGTATATGGAAGAACTCAGAGTGCATTTTCAGAAGATGGACTTCCGGTAGGCGCAGGTCTGGAAGATCTTGGTAAAGGACTTCGCTCACAGGTTGGTACCATGTATGGAACATTAAAGAAAGGTCCTCGCTATCTTGAAATGGCAGAAGGTTATGTAACCGGTATCGCATTGGATGCAGATGACCAGATCATTGGATATCAGTTCGTAAGTCTTGGAAAAATGACTGACTTTATTAAAAAAGGCGATGATCCCAACACGGCATGGGAGAAGGCAAAAGGTCAGTATGGCCGTGTAGACGACGCTGTTAAGATTATTGATCCAAGGCAGGAATAGTCACTGCATTTAAATAAGAATTAGGAGGATATTTTAAATGGCTTTATTTGAATCATATGAGAGAAGAATTGATAAGATTAACGAAGTATTAAAGGGCTATGGCATTGCTTCTATTGAAGAAGCGGAAAAGATTACGAAAGATGCAGGTTTGAATGTCTATGATCAGATTAAAGGGATTCAGCCGATCTGCTTTGAGAATGCATGCTGGGCATATATCGTAGGTGCTGCTATTGCAATTAAGAAAGGCTGTAAGAGAGCAGCAGACGCAGCAGCGGCAATCGGAGAAGGACTTCAGGCTTTCTGTATTCCTGGTTCAGTAGCCGATACTCGTAAAGTAGGACTTGGACATGGTAACCTTGGAAAGATGCTGCTTGAAGAAGAAACGGAATGTTTCTGCTTTTTAGCAGGACATGAATCCTTTGCAGCAGCAGAAGGCGCAATTGGTATTGCTGAGAAAGCAAATAAGGTTCGTCAGAAACCATTAAGAGTAATTCTGAATGGTCTTGGTAAGGACGCTGCACAGATTATCTCCAGAATTAATGGATTTACCTTTGTTGAAACAGAATATGATCCTTATAAGAATGAAGTAAAGGAAGTATTTAGAAAGTCCTATTCTGAAGGGCTTCGCGCAAAAGTAAACTGCTATGGAGCGAATGATGTATGTGAAGGCGTTGCGATCATGCATAAGGAGGGCGTAGACGTATCCATTACAGGTAATTCTACCAATCCTACCAGATTCCAGCATCCAGTAGCAGGTACATATAAGAAAGAGTGTATGGAACAGGGCAAGAAATATTTCTCTGTTGCCAGCGGCGGCGGTACTGGACGTACTCTGCATCCAGACAACATGGCTGCAGGCCCGGCTTCTTATGGTATGACAGATACTCTGGGACGTATGCATAGTGATGCACAGTTTGCAGGTTCTTCGTCTGTACCGGCCCATGTAGAAATGATGGGTCTGATTGGTGCTGGTAATAATCCTATGGTTGGTATGACAGTAGCAGTAGCAGTTTCCGTGCAGGAAGCCGCAGATGCTGGTAAATTCTAATTGATCATAGAATGCATTTAGTAGAAGGCAGGGGGATTTGTGAAAGGAAATCTGCAATTCCCCCTGTTTTATAGGGAGGTGTATTTGTGAGCCAAGAGTTGTATGATGGAATTGAGATGGCCTTTAGTGCTTGTATTGCGCTGATAGGACTAGTCATGATTCTTTTTCCGCAGAAGTGTCTGAAACCTTCCTTGCTGGAGAAGAAAAATGGAAAATTAATTGGAAGAATACTAGGTGCTGTGCTTGTAGTCGGTGGTGTTGTTCTGGTTTTGTTGCAGATAAATATGTAAGTAGTAAAAAGCAGGAGCAGCTCTTCCTGCTTTTTTTCAAGTTTTCAATTCAGTCTGCGTAGTTAGGAATGCATTCGGCCAATGGAGGTATATATGAAAATATCAGAACAATTAAAAAGAAATGAAGTGACGATCAGCTGTGAGCTGTTTCCACCTAAGAAAGGATCTGAATTAGCTAAAGCACATGAGGTTGTTAGAGAAATGGCCAGATTAAAGCCGGCGTATATCAGCGTCACATATGGTGCCAGCGGCGGAACCAGTGAACATACGGTAGATATGGCAAATGAGGTACAAAATGTCAATGGCATTACGGCGCTGGCTCATTTAACCTGCGCTTCTTCTGACAGAGAAAAGATACAACAGGTGTTAAAAGAACTAAAAGAAAATAAAATTGAAAATATTCTAGCTTTGCGTGGAGATACTCCGGATGACCTGGATTTTCCACTGCCGAATCAATATCATCATGCCAGTGAATTAATTGAAGAAATAAGGAAATTCGGAGATTTCTGTATTGGAGGAGCCTGTTATCCAGAAGGGCATCCGGAAGCTTTAACGATAGAAGCTGACATTGACTATTTGAAACGCAAAGTAGAGGCAGGCTGTGAATTTTTAACAACGCAGATGTTTTTTGATAATAATGTGATGTATAATTTTTTATACAGGATTTTGAAAAAGGGAATTGATGTGCCTGTAATCGCTGGTATTATGCCGGTAACCAATGCCAAACAGATTCAGCGAATGGTTTCCTTATCCGGTGCAGTTCTGCCGCAGCGGTTCCGTGCGATAGTGGAACGATTTGCGGACGATGCTGTAGCGTTAAGTCAGGCAGGAATTGCTTATGCTACAGACCAAATTATTGATTTGATTGCTAATGGTGTGAATCATGTGCATATCTATACAATGAATAAGCCTCATGTGGCAGGTGCAATTCTGGATAATCTTTCTGAAATATACAAGAGAGAAGAGTAGTTATAAATGGCAGAGTATATATAGATGATGGAAGGAAATAATAGGAAGATGGATAAAAAAGAGGCTCTTCGCTATCTTGGCTGTCACGGTGCAAAACCGGATGCGCAGACAGAGTTCTTATTAGAAGAGGCGGCAGTAGAAATTGAGAGGGTTTATGTACCTAAAAGTATTTATCGTGAATATCGCTGTAGTGTGAACGAAGAAAAGAATTTAATTATGATAGATGAATTACACATATCCAGTAAAAGTCTGGTCCGTAATCTGCAAGGCTGCGAACGGGTGGTCGTACTGGCGGCAACCATTGGACCTTGTGTGGATCGGATGATTAAGAAATATTCTGTGACCAATCTCGCAAAGGCTGCCGTAGTACAGGCTGTGGGAGCTTCCTATATTGAAAGTTATGTAAATGAAATAGAAGAAGAAATCAAAAAAGAAGCCTGCTCCAGAGGGTTAGCTCTGCGTCCTCGGTTTAGTCCTGGATATGGAGACTTTGCCTTGGAATATCAAAAAGCTCTTTTTGCTATGTTGGAATGCAGTAAACGAATTGGTATAACACTGACGGCAGGAAATCTCATGATACCTTCCAAGTCAGTAACGGCCCTGATTGGGTTGACACAAGAAAGGAAATGAAAGATATGAAGTTTTTAGATAGACTGGGACAGGAACTGCTGTTTTTTGATGGAGCCATGGGCACCATGCTGCAAAGCCAGGGACTGAAAGCTGGAGAAATGCCGGAATTATGGAATCTGACTCATAAGGAGATTATTTTAGATATTCATAAAAGCTACTTGGATGCTGGCTGCAATATTGTGAAAGCGAATACATTTGGTATCAATCCTTTTAAAATGGATCATTGTGAGGAACTGACGGAAAAAGGTATAGAACTGGCAAAACAGGCGGTGGCAGAAACTGGTAAGGAAGCCTTTACAGCTTTGGATATAGGTTCCCTTGGTCGGCTGCTCTCCCCGATGGGAGATCTGCCTTTTGAAGAGGCATATGAAGCCTTTAAGCCAATATGTATAGCCGGCGAGCGTGCAGGTGCGGACCTTTGTCTGATAGAAACCATGAATGATACTTATGAGATTAAAGCGGCTGTACTGGCGGCAAAGGAGAATACCAGCCTTCCGATTCTTGTAACTATGGTCTGTGATGAAAATGGGAAATTACTGACCGGAGCAGATATGGAGGCTGTAACCGCTATGCTGGAGGGCCTGAAGGTACATGCTATAGGACTAAACTGCGGCTTTGGACCTGACAAAATGAAGGACTTGCTGGTACAATTGCGCAAGATCTGTTCGCTGCCTCTGGTAGTCAATCCCAATGCCGGCCTGCCGCAGGTGATCAATGGAAAAACTTGTTATCATGTAGAGCCGCAAGAATTTGCCACTGTGATGAAAGAGATTGCACTGGAAGGAATCTCTGTTATGGGCGGCTGCTGTGGAACAACGCCGGCACATATCAAAGCATTAGTAGATACATGCAAAGGAATAGCACCGCTGAAAGTCACAGATAAGAATCGTTCAGTTGTATCCTCTTATACGCATGCCGTTGTACTGGATCAGCATCCTAAAATTATTGGGGAGCGGATTAACCCAACCGGAAAATCACGCTTTAAGCAGGCACTGCGGGACAATGACCTGGAATATATTTACAGGGAAGCTCTAGTTCAGCAGGAGAAAGGCGCCCAAATACTGGATGTAAATGTGGGATTGCCGGAAATAGATGAGAGAGAGATGATGAAAAAGGTCATAACAGGTCTGCAGGGAATTACCGATCTGCCGCTGCAGATTGATACGTCCGATATAGAATGTATGGAAACGGCACTACGTCTCTACAACGGTAAGCCGCTTTTAAATTCGGTGAATGGTAAACAAGAGTCTATGGATGCTATATTTCCACTGGCAGCCAAATACGGTGGTATGGTTGTGTGTCTGACGCTAGATGAAAATGGAATTCCAGAAACCGCCGAAGGACGGATACGCATCGCAGAACGTATGATAAAGGAAGCAGCTAAATATGGGATATCTCAAAAGGATCTATTGATAGATACCTTGACGATGGCGATCAGTACCGGCCAGGACCATGCTAAGATTACATTAGAAGCGCTACATTATGTTCGGCATGTTCTGGGAGTTCATACGACTCTTGGCGTATCTAACATTTCCTTTGGGCTGCCGCAGCGGGAAAAAGTGACCACTGCATTTTTTACCATGGCGCTTGCGAATGGACTGAGTGCAGGAATTGTCAATCCAAACAGTGCTTCTATTATGGCGGCATATCATGCATTTTGCACTCTCAACGGCAGTGATATACAGTGTGCAGATTATATCAGACTTTATTCTCAACAGACGGAAGAACACAAATCAGAGAAAAGTTCAAAAGAAGAGCCTAGCCTTTGTGAATCTGTAATAAAAGGATTAACGCAAAGCGCCTATGAAGCCGCAAAAAAAGAGCTGAAAACAAGGCAGCCGCTGTCAATCATCGACCAGGATCTAATACCCGCTCTGGACCAGGTTGGGCAGGGCTTTGAGAACAAGACACTATTTCTTCCGCAGCTTTTAATGAGCGCAGAGGCAGCAAAGGCAGGATTTTCAGCAATCAAAGAGCATCTGCAGTCTCAGGGGACAATCTCCGAAAGCAAGGGAACCATTGTAATTGCTACAGTAAAAGGAGATATCCATGATATTGGCAAAAATATTGTTAAGGTATTATTGGAAAATTATGGATTTTATGTAATTGATCTGGGAAAAGATGTGCCTGCAGAGAAAATTGTACAGGCAGTAAAGGAAAATCATGTCAAGTTAGTAGGGCTAAGTGCCTTGATGACTACGACAGTAGTGAATATGAAAGAAACAATACAGATGCTGAAAAAAGAAGCCCCCGAATGCCGGATTATGGTAGGCGGAGCCGTACTAACTCAAAATTACGCAGATATGATCGGCGCTGATTTTTATTCAGGTGATGCCATGGGGTCTGTAAGATATGCAAATGAACTATTTTCTCAAAATATCAAATGATTTTCTTAAATTATTTTTGTATATTATAAAAAAAAGATTGACATAAGAAAATAATAGTTGTACAATTACCATTGTAATTTTAATTATGGAGGAATAATATTATGAAAAAGAGAAGCTTAAAATTATTGGCATGTGCAACTATGCTGACTCTGGCGTTTTCATTAGGCGCTTGCAGCAGTGACAAGGAAAGCAGCAAGGGTTCAGATAAGAAGACAGAATCTTCTTCTGATAACAAGAAATCTGATAAAGCATATTCCAGCATGAAAGATTTCGTAGAATCTGATGAACTGCAGAGTCAGATCAAACCACTTACAGACAGCCTTGCAGGTTCAGGTATGAATCTTGAAATTAAAGCTGACGGAAATAAGTTCATCTATTCTTTTAAGTATGAAACTTTGACCAAAGCGGATCTGGCTGGAGGCGAAGCACAGCTTGAGCAGGAACTGACTGCACAGCAGTCTACTTATAAGGGATTGGCTTCTGAGCTGACAAAGAGTGTAGATGTAAAAGATCCGATTGTAGTAGTAGAATATTTGGATTCTAACGATGAAGTGATCTATTCACAGGAATTTACTGCTGACTAAGTGACAAGAACTATAACATATAAAATAAAACTATCTATAAAAAGAGTGTCTGCACATGGATATCAGACACTCTTTTTATAGATAAAGATTAATTATTTACTGTCAAGTTCAATTTCTTCTTTCATTAGAAATTCCAGAAATTTTACGGCATTTTCCGGCTGGCTGGCATTTGTGCAGATAGTAAAAATGGGATCTACAATATATGCATTTTCATCCACTAACACTTTGCTGGTTTTAACTGAGATGCCATAATAAATTTCACGTTCACTATCATCTGTATCACAACGAAGCATATAGGGCTTATATTTCTCAAAAAGGTCTTTGGGAAGAATCTCCTCCAAGGACTGAAAACAGCCATTTTCCGCATAAAATTGAAAGTTCTCATCATCGCAGAGTAAAACATCCAGCATATTCGAAGAGAACATTGCCAGAAGTTTCTGATTGCACTGCATACTGATATTATCCCCCCGGTTCCGGTTGATAATTAAGGACGTATCCAGGACAATTCGTTTTCCATCCATGTCAATTCCGGCTTCTGCCACAAAATCATCCATCAGATCCGTGGATTCCTGATTCATAATCTGTGTATTGACAAAAGCGGTATACAAGACAGCTTCCTTATGGTTTTCGATAATACCAGGAATGGTATTAGCAGCAATAGTAATGAATATAATTAGTCCCAGAATCCACCATTTATAATACCCCCATATATATCCCAATTTCCCCTGAAAATTCAGTTCTCGGAAAGATTTAGGGCGTTCTGCCTGAAATGCGGTTTTTTCATCTGTGGATAACTGATCCGAATCCTTAAAAAGTTTCATTGCACAATGCTCCTCTCTGCGTTTGTATTGATAAGTATTTGCAAAACTCTCATTTTACTGTCAGAGTTTGTATCAATTGTTCAAACTCGTCGTCTTGAATGTGGCTATCGCAATCACCTATTCCTATTAGTCCAATTTATTACATTCTACCATAGATATTAAAAAAATGTGTGAACGAAACTAAAAATATTTTAAAATTTATCAGAAAAATTTGCAAAAGTATTTAAAAAATAAAGCAAACATGATATAATGTCACCAGTTTATATAGCAAAGGAGATAAAAATGAATGAATCATACGTAGAAATACTGATAAAGAGACGCAGCCAGCCAATGCACATGGTTATTAAAGTTGGAATGCTTGTGCTGACTGTGGCAGTTTTTCTGTTGGGGCTTCTTGTGCACTGGTTAATTTTGATTCCAGGGTTATTTCTTTTGGTGGCAGATAATTTTGCCCTGCCTCTGTTGGATGTGGAATATGAATATCTCTATGTCAGCGGCGAGCTGACGATTGATAAAATTATGGGAAAGAGCCGAAGAAAAAACTGCTTCACAGGAGAGATGGATAAGATTGAACTGATTGCACCAAAGGATTCTCCGAAGATTTCGGAACTGGGCGCTCTAAAATACGTAGAGAAAGATTATACATCTGGCAGGAATGAAAAGCCGGTCTATGTCTGCGTGTTCCGAGGGGAAAAGGAAGTAAGCAGAGTATTGTTTGAACCTGACAGCAAGATGCTGGAACTGATGTATCAGACTTCTCCAAGAAAAGTTGTCAGATAAGGTTGACAGAAAATAAAAATTTTGTTAGAATTAGTCATTAACTACACATAATGCAGACGCAGATTACGTCTGCATTATGTGTACATGTATACAAATTAAAGAAAGAGAGGAATTAAAAATGGGAACAATTATTGGCGAAGGCATAACGTTTGATGATGTACTCCTAGTACCGGGATATTCAGAAGTGATCCCCAACCAGGTTGACTTAACAACACATCTGACCAGGAACATTCAACTGAATATTCCTATGATGAGTGCAGGTATGGATACAGTAACAGAATACCGCATGGCAATTGCCATGGCAAGACAGGGCGGAATTGGAATTATACATAAGAATATGTCAATTGAAGCCCAGGCAGATGAAGTTGATAAGGTAAAGCGTTCAGAAAACGGGGTTATTACCGATCCTTTCTTTTTATCGCCAGAACATACACTGGCAGATGCCAATACTCTAATGTCTAAGTTCCGTATTTCCGGAGTTCCAATTACAGAAGGCCGGAAACTGGTAGGAATTATCACAAATCGTGATTTGAAATTCGAAACAGATTTTTCTAAAAAAATTAAAGAATCTATGACTTCTGAGAATCTGATTACTGCGCCGTCAGGAATTACACTTCAGGAAGCTAAGAAGATTCTTGCCAAAGCCAGAAAAGAAAAACTTCCTCTCGTAGATGAAGACTTTAATCTAAAAGGTCTGATAACGATTAAAGATATTGAAAAGCAGATTAAGTACCCCAATTCAGCAAAGGATTCCCAAGGCAGGCTTTTGTGCGGAGCAGCAGTTGGTATAACGGCCAATGTTCTGGAACGGGTAGAAGAATTGGTGCAGGCCAAGGTAGATGTTGTAGTAATGGATTCTGCACACGGACATTCGGCTAATGTTCTTAAGACGGTACGCATGGTGAAGGAGAAATATCCAGAGCTGCAGGTGATTGCCGGAAATGTAGCCACTGGTGAAGCGACAAAAGCTCTGATCGAAGCCGGAGTGGATGCCGTTAAGGTAGGAATAGGCCCAGGTTCCATCTGTACTACCCGTGTAGTGGCAGGAATAGGCGTTCCTCAAATCACTGCTATCATGGACTGCTACGAAGCTGCTAGAGAAAGCGGTGTACCGATTATTGCTGATGGTGGTATTAAGTATTCCGGTGATATGACAAAAGCAATTGCAGCCGGTGCAAATGTATGTATGATGGGAAGTATGTTTGCCGGATGTGATGAAAGTCCAGGAACCTTTGAATTGTTCCAGGGAAGGAAATATAAGGTTTACCGAGGAATGGGCTCGATTTCAGCTATGGAAAACGGCAGCAAAGACCGTTATTTCCAGGAAAACGCCAAAAAGCTAGTGCCGGAAGGTGTAGAAGGGCGTGTGGCATATAAAGGAACAGTAGAAGATACCGTATATCAGTTAATGGGTGGTCTGCGTTCTGGAATGGGATACTGTGGAACTCCTAATATAGAGGAATTAAAGCAGAAAGGCAGATTTGTGAAGATTTCTGCTGCAGCCCTAAGAGAAAGCCATCCGCATGATATTCATATTACCAAGGAAGCGCCGAACTATAGTGTAGATGAATAATAATTACAGTTGAAATGAACCAGAATTATAATCAGGAGAGAAGAAAAAACAATCCACCCAGGAAACGGCCGGGCAATTCAGAAGATGCCAGAAGAGCTGAGCGCACTGGTCAAAGAAGAAACGGACAGAGAAGAAAACCTGTAAAAAGCCGTTGGTACAAGCAGAGACGAAGGAAAAAAAGACTGAAGATGTTAAAGCAGCATGCAGGATTACTGATTGTTGTGTGTGTTGTGGCAATGGGGCTTCTTTGTCTTGCGGTTACAGGAATTTGTTCTCTGTTCAGTGATGACAAAGAGCAGAAGAACGGGAAGAAAGCAGAGATAGTTAAGCTGGACGGGGAGATCGAAAAGCTGACTGTGGATAGTCCACCTCTGAATGTCAAGCTGTTGACCGTGAATGAATATTCGCGTCCTGGGACAAAGCTGGATAAAGTAAATGGGATCGTTATACATTATGTAGGAAATCCCGGGACAACTGCATTGCAAAACCGCAGTTATTTTGAAAGTTTAAAGGATACTCATAAAACAAGTGCCAGCAGCCATTTTGTGATTGGAATGGAAGGCGAGATTGTACAGTGCATTCCTACAGTAGAGGTTGCCTATTGCTCAAACCAGAGAAATAATGATACTATTTCTATTGAATGCTGCCACGAGAAAAAGGATGGAAAATTTAGTGAAAAGACTTATGATTCTTTAGTGCATTTAACAGCGTTTTTGTGTTGTAAATATGATTTGGAGATTGAAGATATTATTCGCCATTATGATATAACAGAAAAAGAATGTCCCAAATATTATGTAACTCATGAAGATAAATGGGTACAATTTAAGAAAGATGTAGCAGCTTATATTGAAGAAAATTCTCATGTATCAGAATAGCAAAGACAGCTAATAATCAAGATCAGATGTAATGGTAAGTAGAATAAATGATCGCGGCCGCATTACGCGGGTGAGGAAAGTCCGGGCTTCACAGGGCAGAATGCCGGATAACGTCCGGTAGAGGTGACTCTAAGGATAGTGCAACAGAAATATACCGCTTACTCGTCTACGATTCTATATCGGGGACAAGTATAGTAAGGGTGGAAGGGCAGTGTAAGAGACTACCGCCTGTATGGTAACATACGGGGCACATGTAAACCCCATTCGAAGCAAGACCAGAGAAAAACAATAGGCCGGCCCGGCCTGTTTTTCGGTGGGTCGCTGGAGACTGCTGGCAACAGCAGCCCTAGATAGATGATCATTCACGACATAACCCGGCTTATCGTTCTGCTTACCATTGATAATTTGCAAAAAATACTTGCAAAAAATGTAAAAATATATTGACAACATTACGTAAACCCGCTATAATAATACAAGTGTGTATAGGAGAGAATTATGTGTATTCCATTAGAACATCTTTTTTCAAAAGAGAATAACCAGGAAAAACATGTGATATTAAATGATAACAAAACCATTCTACTGCCTATGGGTGAATTTCCAGTAATAGAGATTTCTCCCATTCATTTGGAACTCACACATACAGGCAGAAGGAAACTTTTAGTAGATGGTTCTGTAGAATTGATTGCACTGCAGGTTCCATGCGACCGTTGTTTAAAAGAGGTGCGGGTTGCTTTTTCGGTTCATTTTCATAAAGAGATTGACTGTAGTAATCTGGAATCAGAAGACAGTTCCGATGATACGCAGTATATCGTAGATTCCTGCCTGGATCTGGATAAGATCATTCAGGATGAAATTCTGCTTCAGTGGCCGGCTAAAGTATTATGCAGAGAAAGCTGTAAAGGAATCTGCAAAATATGCGGCCATGATTTAAATGCTGGTGATTGCGGTTGTGACCGGGTGGTACTAGACCCGCGGATGGCGGCAATTCAGGATATATTTAACCAGGGAGCTAACTGATAAGGAGGTGTATACCATGTCTATTTGTCCAAAGAACAAATCTTCTAAGTCAAGAAGAGATAAGAGAAGAGCAAACTGGAAGATGACTGCTCCGACTTTAGTAAAATGCAGTAAATGTGGAGAACTGATGATGCCTCACAGAGTATGTAAGGCTTGTGGTTCCTACAACAAAAAAGAGATCATTTCCACGGATTAAAGATTGGAATGCAGACTTTCCGTTTTCGGGAAGTCTTTTTTGTATAACTGGAAAGAATAGGAAGATCATTATGATTATGGAACATAGAAGATTTGTCTTTTAAAAATGTGACATTTAATGGAGATAGCTATCCAGATGGCGTATTGAAGCCTGGCTCTGGTACATTAGAACTTTTGGAAGAATCAGTTGGGAGATCAATTACTGTAAGATATTCCTGCGGAGTTTTGGAAACCAGATTGAAACCTGTTGGTATGAAAGCAGTACAGAAGATGGAGAATATGTCCGATTGTAGAAAATGCACCTTAAAAGCGTATCATAATATAATGGAAGAAAAGCTTATGGGAATCGATCCTGCTAAATATTATAAGCTTGGAATGAAAATTAATGGGATTGATTATGAGACCGGTGTCTATCACCCTTCTTTTTAGCTTTCACAATGATTGGATCACGGTCTAAGAAGAAATAAGGAAGAACTGCAAATTAATGTTGCTTTACGAAGATATATCTAGTATATTATCTATAGATAGGAAGCGATATAGCAAAAGGAGTAGAGGAAAAGAGGTTAAATATGCAGAAGGATATGGTTAGAGTCGCAGTCGATGCCATGGGCGGTGACAATGCTCCAGAGCAGATTGTAAAAGGAGTGGTAGAGGCAGTCAATGAATCGGCAGATATTCAGGTCAGTCTGTTTGGCTTGGAGGATGCAGTAAAGGTAGAATTGCAGAAATACACGTATCCGTCCGAACGGATTACTGTGGTAAATGCTGCGGAATCGATTTCTATGGATGAGCCGCCGGTTATGGCGATTCGCAGGAAAAAAGATTCATCAATTGTCAAGGGACTGCAGACAGTTCGTGAAGGAACCGCGGATGCATTTGTATCGGCAGGAAGTTCTGGTGCTATTCTGGCGGGAGGGCAGCTTCTGGTTGGAAGGATCAAAGGGATTGAACGGCCACCGCTGGCGCCGCTGATTCCAACGGAGTCAGGCGTGTCTTTACTGGTAGACTGCGGTGCCAATGTGGACGCCAGACCATCTCATTTAGTACAGTTTGCTAAGATGGGAGCCATTTATATGGAGTCTGTGGTAGGAATTAAAAACCCTCGTGTAGCGATCGTAAATATTGGTACAGAGGAAGAAAAGGGAAATATGCTGGTTAAGGAAACATTTCCTCTGTTAAAGGCATGTCCGAATATTAATTTTATCGGCAGTATTGAAGCAAGGGAAATTCCTCATGGCGGTGCCGATGTGATCGTATGCGAAGCTTTTGTTGGAAATGTAATATTAAAGCTGTATGAGGGACTAGCCGGCACACTGCTTGCTAAAGTAAAAGAGGGATTGATGAGTACTTTACGCAGTAAAATAGGAGCAGTTTTAATTAAACCAGCGCTGAAATCTACTATGAAAGGCTTTGATGCCAGTCAGTATGGCGGAGCACCATTATTGGGTTTAAAAGGACTGGTTGTAAAAGTACATGGCAATTCTAAGTCTACAGAGGTTAAAAATGCCCTCAACCAGTGCCGGACCTTTAAACAGCAGAATATTAATGAAAAGATCAAACAGTATATAGATGTACCAACAGCGACATAATAAGGATATAAAGGGATGCGAAGCAGGCATCCCTTTCAGCAGTAAGGAGAGTTGTTATTTGAATAAGGAAAATTTAAACGAATTGGAACGGAAAATCGGCTACCAATTTCAAAATGTAGAATATCTTGAAACGGCGGTCTGTCACAGTTCCTACGCCAATGAGAAGCATATGAACCGGTTGGCAGATAACGAGCGGTTTGAGTTTTTAGGAGATGCCGTATTGGAAATCGTAGTCAGTGAATTTTTGTTCTATGAATATCCGCAGGAGTCGGAGGGTGTCCTAACACGAAAGCGGGCGAGTATTGTCTGTGAACAGACTTTGGCACTTTGTGCCAAGGAGATTGATCTGGGAAGTTATTTGAGGCTTGGTAAGGGTGAGGAACGAACCGGAGGAAGAAAACGTAATTCGATTACCTCAGATGCTATGGAGGCTCTAATCGGTGCTATTTACCTAGATGGTGGTTTTGCTAATGCAAAAGAGTTTATTAAGAATTACATTTTGATAGATATTGAGAATAAGCAGCTCTTTTATGATAGCAAGACGATCCTTCAGGAGATTGTTCAGAGCCAGGGGAATTGTGAACTGTCTTATCGCCTGATTAAGGAAGAAGGACCGGATCATGATAAACGATTTGAAGTAGAGGCTTTGATTGGCGGCCGTGTACTTGGCAAAGGCTCAGGAAGTACGAAAAAATCAGCGGAGCAGGAAGCTGCATACCATACCATTCTTGTATTACGGGATAAAGAGAACAAAAGTTCGAAAAAACAGCCCCAGAATATGCAGCGGCAGAATGCAAAGAGGATTTAGTATGTATCTAAAAAGTATTGAAGTGCAGGGATTCAAATCCTTTGCCAATAAGATTGTATTTGAATTTCATAACGGCATTACTGGAATCGTAGGGCCTAATGGAAGCGGTAAAAGTAATGTCGGCGATGCTGTTCGCTGGGTACTGGGAGAACAGAGTGCCAAACAGCTTCGTGGCGCCAATATGCAAGACGTTATTTTTTCAGGAACAGAAAACCGCAAACCTTTGGGGTACGCATTTGTAGCTATTACATTAGATAATGCAGACCACAAGCTGCCAGTTGAATTTGAAGAAGTAACCGTTGCCAGAAAAGTGTTTCGTTCCGGGGAAAGCGAATATTTAATCAATGGTTCCAGCTGCCGTTTAAAAGACGTTCAAGAATTATTCTATGATACCGGTATTGGGAAAGAGGGCTATTCTCTGATTGGACAGGGACAGATAGACAAGATTCTCAGCGGAAAGCCAGAAGAACGCCGGGAATTATTTGATGAAGCCGCTGGAATTGTAAAATTCAAAAAACGAAAGAAGACAGCGCAGAAGAATCTGGAAAATGAGAGAGCGAATCTGGTTCGTATCAATGACATTTTGTCAGAATTGGAAAAGCAGGTAGGCCCACTGGAAAAACAAGCAGAAAAGGCAAAAATCTATCTTAAGAAAAGAGAAGAGCTAAAATGCTATGATGTTAATATGTTCTTAATAGAAGTTGAGCGGATAAAAGAACAGCTGAAGGACATAGAAGATAAGATTGTAATTGCAGAGGATGAATTCAGAGAGACGCAGGGGCAGTACGAAGAGACAAAGTCAGCCTATGAAGCACTTCAGAATCAGACCAGAGATGTAGAAGCCAGTATGGATGAGGCCCGAAGTTCCTTAAGCCAGGCGTCTGTTTTAAGCCAGCGTCTGGAAGGTGAGATGAATGTTTTAAAAGAGCAGATTCATTCCACAGAAGATACGGCAATTAGAATTGAGAACCGCAGACAGGCTGTTCTGGCGGAGATTGCAGATCGGACGAGTCAGCAGGAACAGCTGCAGGCGGAACAAGAGGGACTGAAAGAACAGCTAAATCGAATGAAACAGCAAAGTGCAGAGGACCAGAACCGTCTTGAACAGGTTCAAAAGAGCCTGCACGATTATAATAACCGGATAGAAGAGGCTAAGAATAGTATTATACAGCTGCTGAATGATAAAGCGGCTACACAGGGAAAACAACAGCGCTATGATACCATGCTGGAGCAGATCAAGATCCGCAGAGCAGAACTCAATCAGAAGATTCTGACGATGAAAACCAGTGAAAGTGAGCATCAGCTGGCAATTACAAACTATGAAGAACAGTTACAGGAGATTGCCGATAAGATTTCCGGGCTGCTAGAGAAGGACAAGCAGTTAAAGGAGCAAGAACAAGAATGCCGGAACATGCAGAGACAAAAGTCAGAAAGGCTGCAGGAGCTACAGGCAGAATATCATAGAGAACAGTCAAGGCTGGATTCTCTGGTTAATATGACAGAGCGTTATGATGGCTACAGTAATGCCATACGTCGAGTCATGGAGCAGAAGGAGAGAAATCAGGGATTAATAGGTGTTGTTGCTGATATCATCAAGGTAGAAAAGAAATACGAGGCTGCAATTGAAACGGCATTAGGCGGTAACATACAGAATATTGTGACGGATACCGAACAGACCGCAAAGCGGATGATTGAGTACCTAAAGCAGAACCGCTTGGGGCGGGCGACTTTTTTACCGTTAAATAGTGTCAATGCTTCTGGCGGCTTCACTAGAGAAGAGGCACTGCATGAACCCGGTGCTCTGGGAGTAGCCTCCGGGCTGGTTCAGACCAAAGAAGAGTATAAGAAGATTATGAATAATCTGCTGGGGCGTACTTTAGTAGTTGATACTATGGACCATGCTATAGTCATTGCAAGAAAATACCGACAGTCCCTCAGAATTGTAACTTTGGAGGGAGAATTGTTTAATCCTGGGGGTTCCATGACCGGAGGTGCGTTTAAGAACAGCAGCAACCTTCTGGGAAGACGCCGGGAGATCGAAGAGCTTACTAGAAAGACAGAAGCTGTAAAGAAAGAGGCTGGACAGCTGCAGCAGAGCGTAGCTGCTCTAAAAGAACGGCTTACAGATAACCAGAATCAGCAGCAGATATTATCTGGAGAGATACAGGAAACATACTTGAACCAAAATACCATAACAATGAATCTGAATCAGGCCAATGAGAAGAGGAAAGAAGTAACCAAAGGTTATCAAAGCCTTCAAAATGAAGGGCATGAGATGGAGCAACAGATTCAAAGTATTGGCTATCAAAAGAAACAGATTCACGAAGAAGTGATGTTGATTCAGAACAAGATCGAAACCTTAAATGAACAAATTGATGAGTGGCAGATTCATTTGCTGGAAGAACAGAAGTTCGAAGAAGAGGTAAATACCCGTCTGTCAGGAAAACAGGTGGATCAGGCAGGATTACAGCAGAAAGGGGATAATGTACGACAGAATCTGGAGCGTCTGGAGGAAGAGTGCAGCAGGTTCCGGCTGGAATTAAAGAAGCTGGAAGAGGAACAGTCGCAGGTTCATGCAGAAGGCAGCCAGAAAGAACAGCAGATTCTGACTATGCAGAAAGAATACGAGGCTTCTGAAGAGGAAAAGAAGTCACAGAAAGAACGCTTAAATCAGTTAAGTGAAGAAAAGAGCCGCTTATCTGCCGATAATCGGGAGTTTTTGGACAAACGTGAAAAACTTCTGGAGCGAAAAAATGATTTGGATAAAGAACGTACAAGGCTGGATGGCCAGAAGGAAAAGCTGGAAGAGTCTCATGAAACCTCGGTCAATTATATGTGGGAGGAGTACGAACTGACCTATCATGCAGCGCTTTCCTTAAAGAATGAGCAATATACAGACGGGAGCCAGCTGAAACAGATGATTCGCCAGACCAGAGATGAGATCCGCAGACTGGGAGATGTAAATGTCAATTCTATAGAAGATTATAAAAATGTCAGTGAACGATATGAATTTTTAAATGGACAGAGAAATGATCTGCTGGAGGCAGAGCAGACACTACAGCGTATTATCGAAGAACTAGAAGAGGGAATGCGCAGACAGTTTCAAGAAAAATTTGAAGAAATCAAAATAGAATTCAATAAAGTTTTCCGAGAATTGTTTGGAGGCGGAAAAGGGACGCTGGAACTGGATGAAGAAGAGGATATTTTAGAGGCAGGGGTTCGAATTAATTCTCAGCCTCCTGGTAAAAAGCTAGGAAATATGATGCAGCTGTCCGGCGGTGAGAAGGCATTGACGGCGATAGCACTTCTATTTGCCATTCAGAACTTAAAGCCCTCGCCATTCTGCCTTCTGGATGAAATTGAAGCAGCTTTGGATGATTCTAATGTAACCAGATATGCAAAGTATCTACATAAACTGACCCAACATACGCAGTTTATTATTATAACACACAGGCGGGGCACGATGGCAGCAGCAGATCGTTTGTATGGAATTACCATGCAGGAAAAGGGAGTATCGACATTGGTATCCGTAAATCTGATTGAAGATGAGCTGGATCAGTGATTGATCATTTAGAATGAAATCAGAATTAGGCAATTGCAAAACTCATGATTCGTAACCAGATTTTAGGCAAAACATACAAAAACAGAGCGAATCAAAAACGTATTTGAGCGGCGTTTTTGTATGTTTTGTCTAAAGTCGTCGCTTTGATTCAGACTTTCGCAAACGCCAAAAAATCAGAATAATAGAAAGGAGAATGAATATGGCAGGATTCTTTAAGAGGCTGGTACAGGGACTGAGTAAGACAAGGGATAATATTGTATCCGGTATAGATTCCATATTCAGTGGATTTTCCAGTATTGATGAGGATTTTTATGAAGAGCTGGAAGAAATTTTGATTATGGGAGATATCGGAGTTCATGCAACAACAGCAATTATTGAAGATCTGAAGGAAAAAGTGAAGGAAAATAAGATAAAAGAACCAGCAGAATGTAAAGAATTGCTGATTAACAGCATTATAAAGCAGATGGAAGTGGAGGAGACTGCTTATGAGTTTGAGCACCGCCAGTCTGTAGTTTTGGTAATTGGTGTAAATGGAGTGGGAAAGACTACTTCGGTTGGCAAGCTAGCCGGCAAGTTAAAGGCACAAGGCAGACGGGTAGTACTAGCAGCAGCGGATACCTTTCGTGCAGCGGCAGGAGAGCAGCTGGCAGAATGGGCTGACCGCGCAGGTGTGGAAATGATTGGCGGACAGGAAGGGGCTGATCCGGCATCAGTGATCTATGATGCAGTAGCTGCTGCCAAAGCTAGAAAAGCAGATGTATTGCTGTGTGATACGGCAGGGAGACTGCATAACAAAAAAAATCTAATGGAAGAGTTGAAGAAAATCGACCGGATTCTGACTAGGGAATACCCGGATGCCCATAGAGAGACTCTGGTTGTTCTGGACGGAACAACTGGACAGAATGCGCTTTCTCAGGCGAAACAGTTCAGTGAGGTGGCAGATATCACAGGAATTGTTTTAACTAAACTAGATGGAACCGCAAAAGGAGGAATTGCGGTCGCTATTCAGTCAGAAATGGGAATCCCGGTAAAATATATCGGTGTTGGCGAAACGATAGATGATTTGGAAAAATTTGATGCCAGGCAGTTTGTAGAGGCATTGTTTGATGTAAAAGTACCAGATGGGAAGGATGGTTGATTATGTTAACTATTGAGAAATTCGAAGAAGCAGCGGAGATTGTACAAAAGGTCATTCAGGAAACCAAGCTTGTTTACAGTGAATATTTTTCAGAGCTGACAGGTAATAAGATTTATTTGAAGCCGGAAAATATGCAGCTGACCGGTGCTTATAAATTAAGGGGGGCCTATTATAAGATTAGTACCTTATCAGAAGAAGAGCGGCAGAAGGGCCTGATTACGGCATCCGCAGGAAATCATGCACAAGGAGTGGCCTATGCGGCTAAGAAATACGGAGTAAAAGCCGTGATTGTGATGCCGGAAAGCACGCCGTTTATGAAAGTAAACCGGACAAGAAATTATGGAGCGGATGTTGTTCTGTATGGTC
This sequence comes from Lachnospiraceae bacterium, assembly GCA_022791575.1. Lineage (GTDB taxonomy): Bacteria > Bacillota > Clostridia > Lachnospirales > Lachnospiraceae > JAAVZI01. The sequence continues at coordinate 58,528 of JAAVZI010000074.1, read as the reverse complement.
AGGTCTATGATGAAGCCTGCCAGCATGCTTATAAACTGGCGGAACAGAATGGTTATACCTTTATCCATCCGTTTGATGATCTAACTGTGGCAACCGGACAGGGAACCATTGCCATGGAAATTATTAAGGAACAGCCGCTGGTAGACTATATTCTGGTTCCCATTGGCGGCGGCGGCCTAGCAACTGGAGTATCTACACTGGCCAAACTTCTGAATCCCAAGATTCAGGTGATTGGTGTGGAACCGGCCGGAGCCAGTTGTATGAAGAATTCTTTGGAGGAAGGCAGAGTGATTACCCTGCCGTCTGTCAGTACCATTGCAGACGGAACTGCAGTAAAGACTCCAGGAATGAATTTATTTCCTTATATTCAGAAAAATCTGGATGATATCATTACAGTCGAAGATGATGAATTAGTTGGCGCTTTTTTAGATGTAGTGGAAAATCATAAAATGATAGTTGAGAATTCCGGACTGTTAACGGTTGCGGCTTTGAAGCACTTAAAGGCAGAAGGAAAGAAAGTGGTTTCTATTCTAAGCGGCGGTAATATGGATGTACTTACCATGTCTTCGGTTGTTCAGCATGGACTGATTCAGAGGAATCGTATCTTTACGCTGTCGGTACTTCTGCCTGACAAGCCGGGAGAATTGGTACGGGTGGCAGATATTATTGCGAAGGAGCAGGGAAATGTAGTGAAGTTGGAGCATAACCAGTTCGTCTCTACGAACCGCAATGCCGCTGTGGAACTGAAAATTACCATGGAAGCATTTGGCACCGAACATAAAGAGCGAATTGTAAAGGCTCTGAAAAAGAATCAATATCATCCACAAATGGTAAATCCGATTCTGTAAGAACATACGTTCTAATTTAGATAAAAGGAAGGTAACACAATGGAAGCTGTTATACTGGCGGCAAACCAGATATTTATTATGTTTATCATTATCCTTCTGGCTGTGGCCATGTATAAGGCCAAACTGGTAGATGGAGATGGTAGCAGAGTATTGTCCAATATCTTGATGTATCTAATCAATCCCTGTATTATTTTCTGTTCTTATCAGAAGGAATTTGATGAAAAACTGGTTAGGGGACTTTTGATTTCATTTGTGCTGGCAGTTATAGGCCATATCATTTCTATTTTGACAGCACAGATCTTTATCCGCGGCCGTGGAGTGGATCTGATTAATGAGCGGATGGCTGTGATATACAGTAACTGCAGTTTTCTTGCCATTCCGCTTGTCGAACGGATTTATGGACTGGAAGGGGTATTCTATCTGACCGCATATATTACGATATTTAATATTTTAATCTGGACACATGGGATACTGTTTATGGGAGGGAAGGAGTACAGAAAAGAGGCGGTAAAGGCGCTGTATTCACCGGCAATTTTGACTATTGTAATAGGGCTGGTATTTTATTTCACTGGAATTCGTCTGCCTTCTATTGTTATGGAGCCATTGGAATCCATCAGTAAAATGAATACACCGGTTGCCATGATTATAGCAGGAATTTGTATTGCCCAGGTAGATGTGAAAAAGACTCTTGGCAAATGGCGGATTTATCTGGTAAGTTTTTTGAAACTGATTTTTGTTCCGCTCTGTCTCATTCTGCTTGCCAAGCCATTTCTGGGTTCTGGCATCGTGTGTGGGGTATCAGTAATTGCGGCAGCTTCACCGGTGGCAACTATGTGTATGATTTTTGCTATACGTTTTCATAAGGACAGCCAGTATGCTTCGGAGTTATTTGCCATATCTACGTTGTTATCGATGGGAACGATCCCATTGGTGCTGTATCTGCTGGAAATGATTCCTTTGTAACAGCTTTGATAACGGGAGGAAATAAGATGCTTGATAATAAAAAAACAATTTTAGTAATCGATGATGATAATGCAAGCAGTTATATGTGTGAGACTTTTTTATCAGACCAGTATCAGATTCTCAGTGCTTCGACCGGCAGAGAGGGCGTACGTATGGTGCATAACGGCAGTGTGGATCTGATTCTGCTGGATATTCAGATGCCGGTTATGGATGGGTTTGCCACATTTGATGAAATTCGTAAAACGGTAAAGGGAGTACAGACACCGGTTATATTTATTACAGGAAGAGGAGATAAAAAGACAGTTTTAAAGTGCCGGAGTAAGGGAGTAGAAGGATTTATTGTCAAACCAATTAAGAAGGAAGTGCTGATTGAGAAAGTCAACAATGTATTTTCTTACAAGGATTATATCAAATCCAGAAAAAAAGTGCTGGTAATTGATGATGATGTGGATTACTTAAGGATTGTCCGACTTTATCTTCAGGAAAAATATGAAGTAATGATTATTAACACAACTAGGACTGCCATTGAATATTTAAGAAATAATAGTCCAGACATTATTCTAGTAGATTATTATATGCCGCTCTACAGCGGGGGAGATATTCTTCGAATTATTAAATCTGGTAATCTGGCTGCTGGAGCTGGAATTATTCTAATGAGCGGAAGCATGGACCGGCAGATTTTGAATGAATGCGCCCGGATCGGCCTGGATGGTGCATTGGCCAAGACGGCTTCGAAGGATGAAATGCTGGCTAAAATAGAAGAGGTCCTGGAAAAGGCTGCCTGGGCTGGTGAAGAGTGGAGTGATTTATTTGATTAATGATGAAAAGAAAAGGATATTGAATCATATATCGCATGAAATGCGTACCCCAATGAATGCAGTGCTGTCTTTTACAGAACTGGCTATGCAGTCGGACAGCTTGTCGGAAATCCGGGGACATTTAAAAGAGGTTCATAAGGCTTCCAGAACGCTTATGGCTATTGTAAATGAGAATCTGGAAGGCTCAAAGGAAGAAAGGGAATGGATTCAGAATGGAATGGAGCAGTCGGTTCAGGCATACGAGAATACAGACAGAGACAGCAGTATTCTGAATATAGACTTAGAGGCTGAAATATTAATTGTAGATGATAACGATGTAAATCTGCGGATTGCCTGTGCCCTCCTTGGACAGTATGGCTTTCATCCTGATACAGCCTCCAGTGGTTTTGAAGCCTTGAAAAAAACAGCTGAGAAGCAATATCAGATGGTATTTATGGATTATATGATGCCCGGTACAGACGGAAAAGAGAGTATGGATAATATCAGATATTCCCATAGGAATTATAGGAATATTCCATTTGTAGCCCTGACTGCCAACGCAGTAGCAGGCACGAAAGAATCCATGCTTGCAGAAGGATTTGATGATTATTTGTCCAAACCGATCTATAAAGGCAGTCTGGAGAGCATTTTGGAAAAGTGGTTGTCTAGTCCGATTCCTGGTGTGGAGTTACGGACTGGAATCGAAAACTGCGGCGGCGAAGAGGTCTATCAGTCCATTCTGGAGTTTATTGTGGAGCATGGCCAGGAGCGGGCTGAGGATCTGCAGCGTTTTCTGGAGACCGATGATATGGAAAATTATACCATTGCAGTTCATTCCCTGAAAAGTACACTTGCTAATATTGGTGCCATGAAACTGTCTGAAATGGCTAAAAAGCTGGAAATGGCCGGTAAAAAGGGACATTTTGAAGAGATTAGGACAGGACATGGGCAGCTGATTCAGGACTATCAGGAGGTTTTGGAGCATATCAAGAATTACCTGGAACATCCACAGGGCGGTGATAGTTGCAATACCGGCCTGGAAGAAGTGTTATCTGCAGAAGAAGAGGATGAACCTATGAGCAGGGAAGAGGCAGCAGCGTTGTTAAAGGATGTAGCGGCGCTATTACAGGATTTCCAATATGGAGAGGCTGAAATCATTATGAAAGAAATGCTGGAATTTGAAATGGATGGAGATACCAGACGGGTTGTACAGAACATTTATAAAAATATTTCCAATCTCCGCATGGAAGAAGCTGTTGCCGAGATTATGGCCTTTTCCTGCTGAACAGCCAAGTTTCACATACATATTTTCCGACTTTTTACATATAGTATATGGATAAAGAATTGCCTGTATTTAGGCAGGAGAGAACGTATATGAAACATTGGAAAGCCTGGTTGTTAAAATGTTTATGCTGTATGCTGATTGTAGTACAGATTGGTGTAATATCTGTATCAGCGGAAGAAACGGATGTTCCGGACAATCTTTACGCCCGTTCCTGCGTCCTTATGGATGGAAGTACCGGGCGTGTTTTATTTGAAAAGAACGGTTATGAGATTATGCCGATGGCAAGTACAACCAAGATTATGACCTTAATTGTGGCTCTGGAAAACTGCAATCCAGATGATGTAGTCACAGTATCTTCTTATGCTGCTTCACAGCCTAAGGTTCATTTAGGAGTCAGCGCCGGCCAGCAGTTTGTTCTGCGGGATTTGTTTTATTCCCTGATGCTGGAATCACATAATGACAGTGCCGTTATCATTGCGGAAGCCATTGGAAGCAGAAAACGGAATCTTCCGGCTGCCGAAGAGCGGTCAAAGGAAGAGAGTAAGCAGGCCGTCCGTGCATTTACAGATATGATGAATGAAAAAGCAAGGGATATTGGATGCTTTGACAGTTATTTTATAACGCCGAATGGATTGGATGCAGTCGTGCTTTTAGATAATGGAGAACAGAAGAAACACAGTACAACAGCGGCGGATTTATCCAGGATTTTAATGTATTGTATTACTACATCTGTAGAAAAAGATACGTTTCTTTCTATTACACAGACCCCATCTTATTCCTTTACCGACCAGGCTGGAAGGGCCTATCAGTGCCAGAACCACAATGCTTTTCTTGGAATGATGGAAGGAGCTTTAACCGGGAAAACCGGATTTACCAATGAGGCCGGATACTGCTATGTAGGTGCATTGTACAGAGATAATAAATTGTTTATTGTAGCACTGTTAGCCTGTGGCTGGCCCAATAATAAATCTTACAAATGGAGCGATACCAAACAGCTGATGGAATACGGACTTGCCAGTTATCAGTATACTCAGGTCTATGAAAAGAAAGAGGATTTTAAACCCATTCCGGTAGAAGGCGGTCGGGCAGAGTTAGGGAAAAAGGCTTATGCACAACTGGAAATGGAAGATGCGCAGTTAGAACTTCTGCTGAAAAATGGAGAACATGCAAATATCACTTATGATATTCCCAAGAAATTGAAAGCTCCGTTGAAAGCAGGCGAAGTGGTGGGACGTGTCAAATACTCCATAGACGGTAAAACGCTGGCAGTATACCCCATCCATGTAAAAAATTCCGTAGAAAAAAACACCTATACGAAGTGCTTTGAAACGGTTGTCCGGCAGTTCTTGGAAAAAAAGGTGAAAATTATGTAAAAAAGCTTGAAAAAAACTGGCAAAAGTTATAAAATTATAATTGGCAGAAATTTTGTATATATATAAAATAATAAATGGAGGTCAGAATAATGAGTAATACGACACAATCCTCAGCAAGAGCGAGAATTGAGGCGCTGCTTGATGAGAACAGTTTTGTGGAAATCGGCGGTTTGATTACTGCCAGAAGTACAGATTTCAACATGAACAGCAAAGAAACTCCTTCAGATGGTGTAATTACCGGTTATGGTGTGATTGACGGAAGACTGGTATACGTTTACAGTCAGGATGCATCTGTACTGAACGGAACCATTGGTGAAATGCATGCCAGAAAAATTGTCAAGATCTACGATATGGCAGTAAAGATGGGTGCGCCGGTTATCGGGTTATTAGACTGTGCGGGCTTAAGACTGCAGGAGGCTTCTGATGCCCTGAATGGATTTGGTGAAATCTATAAAGCACAGGCGCTGGCTTCTGGCGCAGTTCCCCAGATTTCAGCAGTATTTGGAACCTGTGGCGGTGGTCTTGCACTGGTTCCGGCAATGTCAGATTTCGCCTATATGGAAGAGAAAAATGCCAAGTTATTCGTAAATTCCCCCAATGCCCTCGAAGGCAATACGGCAGCAAAATGTGATACGGCATCGGCGCGGTTCCAGGATGAAAATACTGGATTAATAGATGGAATCGGCGATGAAGCCTCCATACTTGCCGAGATCCGTCAGCTGGTATCCATTCTTCCTTCCAACTGTGAAGACGGAGATTGCTATGGAGAATGCATGGACGACTTGAATCGTTTATGTAAAGATCTGGAAAATGCAGTGGCAGATCCTTCGATTATATTATCAAATATTTCCGATAATAATCTGTTTATTGAAACCAAAGCAGGTTATGCAAAAGATATGGTAACTGGCTTGATCCGTCTGAATGGACTTACAATAGGTGCTGTTGCTAACCGTTCCGTCGTTTACGGAGAAGATGGACAGGCAGTAGAAGAATTTGGTTCTGTGTTATCGGCAAAAGGATGTGAAAAGGCAGCAGAATTTGTCAACTTCTGTGATGCATTTGAGATTCCTGTGCTGACTCTGACCAATGTAACTGGTTATAAAGCAAGCAAATGCACAGAGAAGAAGATTGCCAAAGCAGCAGCTTCCCTGACTTATGCATTTGCCAATGCAACAGTTCCGAAAGTCAATGTAGTTACTGGTTCTGCATTTGGCAGCGCTTATGTGACTATGAACAGTAAGTCCATTGGTGCCGACTATGTCTATGCATGGCAGGATGCTAGAATCGGCATGATGGAGCCCCAGGCAGCTGTTAAGATTATGTATGCGGATGAGATTGCTGCCTCTAAGGATGCAAAGGGACTGATTGACGAGAAGACAGCGGAATACAATGAGCTTCAGTCCAGTGCATTATCAGCAGCAAAACGTGGTTATGTAGATACCATTATCGATGCACAGGATACAAGAAAATATGTAATTGGTGCATTCGAAATGCTGTTCACTAAAAGGGAAGAACACCCAGCAAAAAAACACGGAACAGTATAGTGAGGTGGCATAGATGAAGAAAATATGGAAGAGGTATCTGTTGTTATTGTCAGTACTGGCATGCTTCTTTTGCCTGACGGCATGCAGCAATGATAAGGACAAGGATACAGTCAGTTATAATGCAGATACGCAGGAGTATCTGGAACAGCAGATTAAGATTGCTAAAGCGCAGGGTGCTACAGATATCAGCGTTGAAGATTATGTGGATAACTTGGCAGAACAGGCAATCAATTATATTGAACAGTATTTTGTCAATGTAAGTCGGGAGACTCTGAAAAAACAGGTAAAAGAGGATGAAGAGACATTTGCCTCAGCGGCCTCTTATCTGGAAGCAACAGAAGATCTGGGTAATTACAAGAAGAATAGCGCTTATGACATGTCTGTAGAGGTCAGTGATGAAGGAATGGCAATTACAGGTACTGTTTCTTTTAAAGAGCGGGATGTGAAATTCGCACTGAATCAGGACGAAAGCAATACGATTAATGTTAGTTTTGAGAAAGAGCTGACTTTAGGAGAAATTTTGAAAAAGGCCGGAATTAATACCCTTCTTGGAATGGGTACTGTATTCTTGGTACTGATTCTGATTAGTATCATTATCTGGTGCCTTGGATTTGTTTCTAAGATTGAAAAGCCAGCAGCGGTTCCAGCAGCTCCCGCACCTGCTCCAATTCCAGTTCCGGCTGTAGAAGAATCAGAAGAGGATGTAACAGATGATACAGAGTTAATAGCTGTCATTTCAGCAGCGATTGCAGCTTATGAAGGAACTAGTGCAGAAGGGTTTCAGGTTCGCTCTATAAAGAGAGTAGGAAGTGTTAAAAGACGCAGGTTGTAATAGATATAAGATAATAGGAATCATTGTGAAGTTACCTGGCGGCAGCTAGGCAATACAGTAATATGAAATAGAATTAAGGAGGATTCAAATCATGAAAAATTACACAATCACAGTAAATGGAAATGTATATAATGTAACGGTTGAAGAAGGAACGACCGCAGGAGTGGTTCAGAATGCGGGACCTGCAGCAGCGCCGGCGGCTCCTAAGGCAGCACCAGCGGCACCTGCAGCGCCGAAAGCAGGCAGTGGTGCCGGTTCCATTAAGGTAGAAGCCGGTGCAGCAGGTAAAGTATTTAAGATCGAGGCTAATGTTGGACAGGCAGTTAAAAAGGGCGATGCAGTCGTAATTGTTGAAGCAATGAAGATGGAAATTCCGGTTGTTGCTCCGCAGGACGGTACGGTTGCAAGCATTGATTGTGCAGTTGGCGATATGGTTGAAGCAGGTGCTTTGCTGGCTACTTTAAACTAACCGCCAATCATGCATGAATGCTTAAAAAACTGTCAGGAGGTTAAAACATGGATTACATTATAAATACTATGGGAAGTCTTTGGAGTCAGACCGTGTTCAGTGATATCCTTGGAAATTATAAGAACTTTATCATGATTCTGGTTGCCTTTTTCTTCCTGTATTTAGCAGTGAAAAAAGAATACGAACCATTGTTGTTGGTTCCCATTTCTTTTGGTATGCTTTTGGTAAATATTTATCCGCCGATTATGAAAGACGGAGGTTTGCTGCATTACTTCTTTAAACTGGATGAATGGGCAATTCTTCCATCTCTGATTTTTATGGGGGTAGGCGCCATGACAGACTTTGGTCCGTTGATTGCCAATCCTAAAAGCTTCCTTCTGGGAGCGGCAGCACAGTTCGGTATCTTTGCAGCTTATCTGGGTGCTATGGCACTTGGATTTTCAGACAAGCAGGCCGCTGCAGTTTCCATTATTGGTGGAGCTGATGGCCCGACCTCTATCTTCCTTGCAGGTAAGCTGGGACAGACCGCATTGATGGGACCGATTGCAGTTGCAGCATATTCTTATATGTCTCTGGTGCCGATTATTCAGCCACCGATTATGAAGCTGCTGACAACAAAGAAAGAACGTGAGATTAAGATGGAACAGTTGCGGCCGGTATCCAAGCTGGAGAGAATTCTGTTTCCAGTTATTGTTACCTTTGTCGTATGCTGTCTGCTTCCTGATACAGCTCCGCTTGTAGGTATGCTGATGCTTGGTAACCTGTTCAAAGAATCTGGTGTGGTTAGACAGCTGACAGAGACAGCCAGCAATGCAATGATGTATATCGTTGTTATTTTACTTGGTACTTCCGTAGGGGCTACGACCAGTGCAGAAGCATTTTTGAATTTTGATACGCTGAAGATCGTTGCATTGGGATTGATTGCATTTGCATTCGGTACGGCAGCTGGAGTCATCTTTGGCAAAATTATGTGTAAGGCGACTGGCGGCAAGGTGAATCCACTGATTGGTTCCGCAGGCGTTTCTGCAGTTCCCATGGCGGCGAGAGTGTCTCAGAAGGTTGGTGCAGAAGCAGACCCGACGAATTTCCTGCTTATGCATGCGATGGGGCCTAATGTTGCCGGTGTTATTGGAACCGCTGTTGCAGCCGGAACCTTTATGGCAATTTTCGGGGTATAGAATATCTGAGAAATGACGAAAAGAAAAGTGGAATGATGATAAGTGGTAAATAAAAATAGGAGGTAGTAAGATGGCTGAGAAAGCTAAAAAACCAATTAAGATTACAGAGACTATTTTACGTGATGCACATCAGTCTTTAATTGCAACCAGAATGACAACCGAACAGATGATTCCGATTGTGGATAAGATGGATAAGGTCGGATATCATTCCGTAGAGTGCTGGGGAGGAGCAACATTCGATGCATCCTTACGTTTTCTGAAAGAAGATCCATGGGATCGTCTGCGCAAGTTCCGTGATGGATTTAAGAATACAAAGCTGCAGATGTTATTCAGAGGCCAGAATATTCTGGGATATCGTCCATATGCAGATGATGTAGTAGAATATTTTGTACAGAAGTCAATTGCCAATGGTATTGATATTATTCGTATATTTGACTGTTTAAATGATCTTCGTAACTTGCAGACTGCTGTAAGCGCTGCCAATAAGGAGAAGGGACATGCTCAGGTTGCTTTGTCTTATACCTTGGGTGACGCCTATACTATGGATTACTGGAAAGATGTTGCTAAAAGAATTGAGGATATGGGGGCTAATTCTATCTGCTTTAAGGATATGGCCGGTCTGCTGCTGCCTTATACAGCAACGGAACTGATTACAGAATTAAAGCAGGTTGTCAGCATTCCGATCCAGCTGCATACCCATTATACATCTGGTGTTGCTTCTATGACCTATATGAAAGCAGTAGAAGCAGGTGTGGATGTGATTGATACAGCTATGTCTCCATTCGCACTGGGAACCAGCCAGCCGGCAACTGAGGTTATGGTCGAGACTTTCAAGGGAACAGAATATGATACAGGATTTGATCAGGCTCTACTGGCTGAAATTGCAGATTATTTCAGACCGATTCGGGATGAGGCACTGGCAAGCGGCTTGCTGAATCCTAAGAACTTAGGAGTAAATATTAAGACCCTGTTGTATCAAGTACCAGGTGGAATGCTCTCTAATCTAACCTCCCAGCTGAAAGAGCAGAATGCAGAAGATAAATATTATGAGGTATTGGAAGAAGTGCCGAGAGTCCGCAAGGATCTTGGAGAACCGCCTCTGGTTACTCCATCTTCCCAGATTGTTGGTACACAGGCTGTATTTAATGTCTTAATGGGCGAACGTTATAAGATGGTAACAAAAGAGACTAAGGGAGTTCTTTCTGGTGAATATGGTGCGACCATTAAGCCGTTTAATCCTGAAGTGCAGAAAAAGTGTATTGGTGATAAGAAGCCGATTACCTGTCGTCCAGCTGACTTAATTGAGCCAGAATTAGATAAGTTAGAGAAAGAGATTGCTCCATGGAAACAGCAGGATGAAGATGTATTGACTTATGCATTGTTCCCGCAGGTTGCAAAGGATTTCTTTGAGTATAGAGAAGCACAGCAGACAGGAATCGATGGTTCTGTTGCAGACAAGGCGAACGGAGCATATCCGGTTTAATTTTCATTTCTTAGAGAATTGTAAAACCTTGTTTTGACATCTTTCAGACGTTATGTGAAGACAGAGGGACAATTATGCTTATGTATAATTGTCCTTTTCTCTCAATAGCTAGATTATGGAGGCTGGGCATGTGAATACAAAGGAAGACTTATTAACAATTATGAATAAGAATTATTCCTCCATGAGCAGAGGACAGAAACAAATTGCAGCCTATCTAATGGAGCATTATGAAAAAGCAGCATTCCTTACAGCAGCAGAAATCAGCCGGAAAGCTGGAGTCAGTGAATCTACAGTGATCCGCTTTGCAGCAGCTCTTGGATATGGGGGATTTCCAGAACTGCATAAGGCATTGGGGCAGTTAGTTAAGAAACGGCTGTCACAGGTACAAAAGCTGGAATTTTCTAAGAAGAATGCTACCAGAAATGAACTGATAAAGGCGGTGCTGCAGTCTGACCTGGTTAAATTGGAAGATACGTTTCATAATCTGGATCTGGCAGCCATGGATATTGCTGTAGCTAATATTTTAAATGCCAAGACGGTTTATATTATCGGAATCCGCAACTGTACAGCATTGGCAGAATATTTGTATTTTCACCTTAATCTGGTTTGTCCACAGGTGGTGCTATTGAAAAGTACAAGCAGCAGCGAAATATTTGAACAGATGATGCGTATTGGTGAAACAGATGCCATGATTGGCATTAGTTTTCCTAGATATTCTCTTAGAACTTTGAAAGCTATGGAATTTGCCAACAGCCGCAATGCCAGACTGATTGCAATTACAGATAGTGTGTATTCGCCGCTGCACTTATATTCTGCATGCAGCCTTCTTGCTCGTAGTGATCTATCTTCGGTGATGGATTCTCTAACAGCACCATTAAGTCTGATGAATGCTTTGGTGATGGCGCTTTATATGGAAAGAGAGGAAGAAGTTCTTGCTAATATGGAGCTGGTAGAAACCCTCTGGGAGGATTATCAGATCTATTCCAAGGATGAAATTAATTTTTTTGATCCGCAGAAAGGAACGAATCTGAATGAGTAAGGTATTAGTGATCGGCGGTGGAGCGGCCGGAATGGTTGCCGCCATATTTGCCGCTAGAAACGGACATGAGGTTCATATATTTGAGAAAAATGAAAAGTTCGGCAAAAAAATCTATATTACAGGCAAAGGCCGCTGTAATCTGACCAATAACTGTGAGATGGAGGAACTCTTTCAAAGTGTTATGCGGAATGAAAAATTTCTTTACAGTGCCTTTTATAGTTTTTCCAATCAAGATGTAATGGAATTTTTTGCACAGGGCGGCTGTGCCGTTAAAACAGAGAGGGGAAACCGGGTATTTCCTATATCCGATCATGCTTCGGATGTGATTGCATGTCTGGTCAGAGGGATGAAGGAGGCAGGCGTCAGGCTGCATTTGAACAGTGAGGCTGTGCAGCTTCGATTTGACGGAACAACAGTAGCGGGGATTCGGTTGAAAGATGGAACAATCATTTCTGGTGACCGGGTGATTGTCAGTACGGGCGGAATGTCTTATCCGTCTACCGGCTCGACCGGGGATGGATATCGTTTTGCAGAGTTTGCAGACCATCATGTGACTCGTCTGCTGCCGTCTCTAGTGCCATTTGAGATTCAGGAGTCGTATGTCAAGGAGCTTCAGGGACTTTCTCTTCGTAATGTTGAAGTAACCATTTATCAGGAGAGAAAAAAGATCTATCAGAATTTTGGTGAAATGTTATTTACACATTTTGGTGTCAGCGGACCTTTGATTCTGACAGGAAGCAGTTATGTGGGAGAAGCATGGGAGCAGGTTCGGCGAAAAGCCGCAAAAAAGCGGCTAAAAGATGCAGATTCTAATGGGAAAATGGACGAATTGACATTTCCACATATGTCCATGGAAGTAGATCTGAAACCAGCTCTGACATGGGAGCAGTTAGAACAGCGGATCTTGAGAGAGTTCGATCATGCTAAGAATAAACAGTTCAAAAATATTTTGCCTCAGCTCTTTCCGTCGAAGCTGATTCCTGTTATGATTGCATTATCTAAAATTCCGGCAGAAAAGAAAATTAACGAGATTACCAGAGAGGAACGCCGTGCGTTCATTCAGATGATTAAACATTTTCCCATGACAATTACGGGGCTTCGAGGATTTCAGGAGGCAATTATTACCAAAGGCGGGGTGTCTGTCAAAGAAATCAATCCATCTACCATGGAATCTAAGCTGTGCCCGAACTTGTATTTTGCCGGAGAAGTGCTGGATTTAGATGCGGTGACTGGTGGATTTAATCTGCAGATTGCCTGGTCCACAGGATATTTGGCGGGAGTTTCGGTTTAATAGGAAGAACATATAATAGAAAGGAACTGGAAAACCATGAACTATAATATTGCAATTGACGGCCCCGCAGGCGCCGGTAAAACTACCATTGCTGAGAGGATTGCCGCAGAGCTCGACTATATTTATGTCGATACCGGCGCTATGTACCGGGCTATGGGCTACTTTTTTATCCAGAATCAGGTGAAAAGCTTGGAGGAGGTTTCGGATCTGGAGAGCTTCTGCAGCCAGGCGGATATCACGATATCCTATCAGAATGGAGAACAGCAGGTGCTACTGAATGGCGAAAATGTAACTTCTTATTTAAGGTCCGAGGAAGTCAGCCGAATGTCCTCGATTGTCTCTTCCCACAGTGCTGTCCGCTGTAAATTAGTGGAATTACAGAAAAAACTAGCGGAGACAGAAAATGTGGTTATGAACGGCAGAGACATTGGTACTTGTGTTCTGCCGAATGCGGACCTGAAGATTTATCTGACAGCATCTTCCAAAACAAGGGCACAGCGACGATATAAAGAGTTGACAGAAAAAGGTGTTCCATGTAATATAGAAGAGATAGAGAAAGAGATTATAGCAAGAGACGAGCGGGATATGAATCGCGAGCTATCTCCGCTGAGGCAGGCAGACGACGCCATACGGATTGATTGTTCCGATCTGAGCATTGAAGAGGTGACCGCCCGCATTCTTCAATTATTCCAGGAAGTGAGGAAGTAAACTACATGGAAGTGACTTTGGCAAAGACGGCCGGGTTTTGTTTTGGTGTCAGGCGTGCTGTGGATACTGTGTACACACAGATTGAAAAAAGTGATAGACCCATCTATACCTATGGGCCTATTATCCATAATGAGGAAGTGGTAAAAGATCTAGAGCAAAAAGGGGTACAGGTCATTAACCACATTTCGCAGCTGGCCGGTTTGGAGCCGGGAATTGTGATTATCCGTTCCCACGGAGTTTCCAGACAGACTATTCAGGCCATTGAGGAGGCGGGCTTTGAGACGATAGATGCTACTTGTCCCTTTGTGAAGAAGATCCACCGTATTGTAGAAGAGGAGAGCAGGCAGGGAAAACAAATTGTGATTATTGGCAGCGATACCCATCCAGAAGTGGAAGGAATTAAGGGCTGGGTCAGTGAAAATACAAGCGCAGTTGTCATTGAAAAGGAAGAGGAAGCCAGGAATTTTCACAATTTGGACACAAATTCGGTGTGTATTGTCTCTCAAACGACATTTAATTACAATAAATTTAAAGATTTAGTTGAAATTCTTTCAAAAAAAGGTTATGATATAAGTGTTTTAAATACTATCTGCAATGCAACGGAAGAAAGACAGACGGAAGCAGCCAAACTGGCAGCCTGCTCTGATGTTATGATTGTCATTGGCGGCCGTCACAGTTCCAACACGCAGAAGCTATTTGAAATATGCAAAAAAGAATGTGAAAATACTTACTATATACAGACACTCAGTGATTTGGATTTGAAGAACCTCCCAGGCCATGAGCCGGGGACAACACAGAAACAAAAATCCGTTCGTAACGTAGGTATTACCGCAGGGGCATCAACCCCAAATAATATTATCCAGGAGGTTTTAGAGGAATGTCAGAAGAATTTAACATGGAGTTAATCGACTCCACAATGAAAACAATACGTACGGGAGAGGTTGTAGAAGGCACAGTAATCGGTGTAAAAGATGATGAAATCATCTTAAATATCGGATATAAGTCAGATGGTATTATTACCAAAGCTGAGTATTCAAATGAGCCGAATCTGGATCTTACTGCAAAAGTTTCTGTAGGTGACAAGATGAATGCAAAGGTACTGAAAGTGAATGACGGCGAGGGCCAGGTTGTATTAACTTACAAGAGGCTGCTTGCAGAAAAAGGAAGAGAAAGACTGGAAGAAGCATACAATAATAAGGAAGTATTAAAGGCTGTTGTAACCCAGGTAGTATCCGGCGGCTTGAATGTTACATTTGAAGAATCCAGAATTTTTATTCCAGCCAGTCTGGTTTCCGATATTTATGAGAAAAATCTGGAAAAATATGCCGGACAGGAGATTGAATTTGTAATCAGCGAATTTAATCCTAAGAGACACAGATATATCGGCGACAGAAAGCAGCTGTTAGTTGCAGAGAAGCTGGAGAAGCAAAGAGAGTTATTTGAGCGGATCAATGCTGGAGATACCGTAGAAGGTGTTGTTAAAAATGTGACAGATTTCGGTGCATTTATTGATCTGGGTGGTGCAGATGGACTGCTTCATATATCAGAAATGTCTTGGGGACATGTGGAGAATCCTAAGAAGGTATTCAAGGTTGGCGAAGAATTAAAAGTGCTGATTAAGGAAATTAATGGCAGCAAGATTGCTCTGAGCTTAAAGTTCCCAGAGTCCAATCCATGGCTCAATGCCAATGAGAAATATGCAGCAGGCAATGTTGTCAGCGGTAAGGTTGCAAGAATGACAGATTTTGGCGCGTTTGTGGAATTAGAGCCAGGAGTAGATGCACTGCTTCATGTTTCCCAGATTGCCAAAGAACATATTGATAAGCCAGCAGATGTACTGTCGATTGGACAGGAAATTACTGCTAAGATTGTAGATTTAAATGAAGCAGATAAGAAAATCAGCTTAAGTATGAAAGCTCTGTTAACAGAAGAAGCTGAGAATACTGCCGAAGAAGAATCCATAGAAGAATAATACAGGCACTATGCCAGAGTAAGAGCAAAGCTCCGATATCTGATCGGGGCTTTGCATTACATAAAGGGGGCTTATCTGTTATGAATGATTATGAAAAATTTAAAAAAGATGTCTTACAACTGACAAAGATTGATTTGAATGCTTATAAAGAAAGACAGATGAAGCGGCGTATTGATACGTTGATTATGAGACATAAGATTAAATCTTATGATGATTATGTGCAGGCAATCCGCAGTGACAAAAAGATGTTTGAAGAATTTGTAAATTACCTGACTATCAATGTATCTGAATTTTATCGAAACCCTGAACAGTGGGAACTTTTAGACAAGGAGATTTTACCGAAGCTGCTTAAGAAATTTGGCAGTCATATTAAAATCTGGAGTGCAGCATGTTCTACAGGAGATGAACCATACTCGCTTGTTATGGCATTATCTAAGCATATGCCGCTGAATCAGATTAAGATTTATGCGACAGATATTGACAAACAGGTATTGGATAAGGCACGAATGGGACTGTATAATGAGAAAAGTATTGCAGCAGTTCCCAGTGATTTAAAGAAAAAATTCTTTACTAAGATTGGACCATCTTATCAGATTGCAAATGAGATTAAGAAACAGGTGGAGTTTAAAGAGCATAATCTTTTAAAAGATCCTTATCCTACAGATTGTCATCTGATCGTATGCCGCAATGTTTTGATTTACTTTACGGATGAAGCAAAGGATGAAGTTTATGCCAAATTTAATAAAAGCCTTACCCGTAATGGCGTATTGTTTATTGGAAGTACGGAACAGATTATTAATTATGCAGACCTTGGTTATGCCAGGGCGAAATCATTTTTTTATGAAAAACCGTAATTGGAATTAGAGATGTGATAGTGGCAGAGTTGGTTCATCCATCCCTGCCACATTGCATATATATTATTGGAGAGTAGTTAGAATATGAGTTACATAGAGACGGAGCTGATCGGGATTTTGCAGAAAATCATCCGATAATTCAAAGTATGTCTGTTTATCTTTATAATTCTGCTTAAAATATGGAATAATGACCTCAGTTTTCTGTGGAAGAAACCGTCCGCTTTTTTTATTGTAGCAGTTAGCTGCGGTTGCCTGTGTACGGAAATTTTTATCTACATAGAATGCAACACTTTTATGGACAGACATATCTTCTTCCGGCAGATAATAATAATCCTTATAGTTAGGAAAGAAGTATTTCAGTTCATTTGTATAAACCTGAACAGCTAATCTGCTTGTGGTGCCATACCCACTCAGGTAATATTCGTTTTTACGATAAGAGATCTCTTTTGGCAGGGGTAGAGGGCAGGTAAATGTGAAAATGGCCTCTTCTAAAGATTCTCCTTTGGCAGAAGTATAAGGATGCAGCTTGCAGGATACATCCTGAATTTCACCATGAAACAGGTGATAATAGGAAACAGCCGGGTAGAGGCGGAGCATACCAAGCAGGTCATCATGATTATGCAGCAGAAGCTGTTCTTGAAGAGAGTCCGAAGGCTTTGCTAGATATTCATAATAGACAGAAATCAGTTCTCCGCCAGAATAAAGATCTTTCCGCTCAATTCCCAGAAAAGCTTCTAGGGTTTTCTGTTTTAAGTTCGGCAATTTCAGAATCTCTTTATAAGGAAGCAGGAGCTTATATAGATCTAAGCTCTTAAAGGCAGAAAAATCATAGGGAAGCTGGTAGGCCTTGCAGCGATTCGTAAGATAAGGCATATCAAACCCTTCTCCGTTGTAATGAATCAGAGTCTGGTATGGCTGAATAAATGTAAAAAAGCTGTGAAGAACTTCTGCTTCATCCTGAGAAGATTGAGAAAACCACTGAATCATCTGAAAAGCAGTGCCATCAAAATAAATGCAGCCAATCAGATAGACTTTGGTTGATGAAGGGGAAAAGCCAGTTGTCTCAATATCAAAGAATACTGCCTGTTTATTTTTTGGAAACATCGATGTGGTATGTTCTTGTTCTGCCTCTGATATTTGTGTTGTTTTAATTATCATAGTTCACCAGTCCTTTTTCGTCCACCATAGGGAAGGGGACTTACTGTGTAGTAATCATCAATAGTATAACATATATTTTTCATTTAGGGTAGAAAAATTTTATTAGAAAGGAAGTCAAAAATGAGTGTATTTACATTTCATGGTGGTGTCCACCCCTATGATGGCAAGGAATTATCCAAGGATAAGCCGATTCAGCCTATCACTCCGGTCAGGGATCTGGTCTATCCAATCTCGCAGCACATCGGTGCACCGGCAGTTCCCGTTGTAAAAAAAGGGGATACGGTTCTGGTTGGGCAGTTAATTGCAGAAGCTGGAGGCTTCGTATCAGCTCCGGTCTATGCTTCGGTATCAGGTACAGTGAAAGCAATTGAGCCTCATTTAATACCAGGCGGCAGTAAATGTAATTCCATTGTGATTGAAAATGATGGAGAGTATAAGGAAGTAGAATATGAAATGCCGCGCCCACTAGAGGAACAGTCGCGTGAAGAGATTTTAGAGGCGGTGAAGAAAGCCGGAATTGTCGGCATGGGTGGAGCGGGATTCCCAGCCCATGTGAAACTTTCTCCCAAAGAGCCGAAAAAAATTGATTACGTAATTGCCAATTGTGCAGAGTGTGAACCTTATTTAACTTCGGATTACCGCAGAATGTTAGAGGAGCCGGAGAAATTAATCGGCGGAATGCGGGCTGTTTTGAAGCTGTTTGAGCATGCGAAGGGGATTCTGGCAGTAGAAGATAATAAAGTAGATTGTGCCCTGGTATTAGAAAAGCTCTTAAAGGGTGATAAGGATATTGAGGTAAAAGTACTGAAAACCAAATATCCACAGGGTTCCGAACGACAGCTGATTTATGCAGCAACCGGACGTGCGATTAATTCTTCCATGCTTCCGGCAGATGCTGGCTGTGTCGTACATAATGTAGACACCATGTGCGCAATCCACCAGGCAGTGACAGAAGGGAAACCGCTAATGAGCCGTATTGTAACGGTTACTGGACGTGCGATTGAAAATCCAGTGAACTTTCTGGTACGTCTAGGAACCAGTCATATGGATTTAATTGAAGCAGCCGGGGGACTGAAAGGAGAACCGGAGAAGATTATTTCAGGCGGGCCGATGATGGGAATTCCTCTGTTTGATCTGGAAGTGCCTGTGGTAAAGACCTCTTCTGCAATTCTCTGTATGGACAGGGATGAGGCGGCAGAGTTTGAACCTAGTGCCTGCATTAATTGCGGAAGATGCGTGGATGTCTGTCCGGGCCGGGTGATTCCTTCCCGACTGGCAAAGTTCGCCAGCAATGGAGATAAAGAGAGCTTTGAGAAATGGAACGGAATGGAATGCTGTGAATGCGGCTGTTGCAGTTATGTCTGCCCGGCGAAGCGTCACTTGACCCAGTCCATTAAAACCATGCGGAAGCAGATTCTGGCTGATCGAAAGAAACCCAAACCAGCGCCTGCTCCGGCGGAAGAGAAAAAATAGGAAAGGATTTCCCTGATATCCTATAGGAATAATAGGAGATAAGGGAGTGTGGTGAATGTCGTGAATGAATTAAATATTTCTTCCAATCCTCATGTGCGTGATAAGATGACCACGAATCGGATCATGCTTCTGGTTGTTGTTTCGCTGCTGCCCGCATGTGGATTTGGAGTTTATCATTTTGGAGTCCGTGCGCTGCTGCATATTTTATTTACAACTGCAGCCTGTGTGATTACGGAATATCTGTATCAATATTTTATGAAGAAGCCCATTACGGTAACAGATTTGAGTGCTGTAGTAACGGGACTTTTACTGGCTATGAACCTTCCGGCTTATGCGCCGTTGTGGATTGGTGCCGTCGGCGGAGTGTTTGCCATTCTGGTGGTAAAGCAGTTTTTTGGCGGTCTGGGACAGAACTTTATGAATCCGGCGCTGGCAGCCCGCTGCTTTCTGCTGATTTCATTCAGCAAATCCATGACCAATTTCTTTGACGGCCAGTCAGGTGCTACACCGCTGGCGACACTGAAGGCCGGAGAATCGGTAGATACTTTTAAAATGGTGATTGGTACAACGGAAGGGACGATTGGAGAGACCAGTGTGATTGCGATTCTGGTCGGCGCAGTGATTTTGTTGTTTTTTGGCATTATCGAACTGGCTATTCCAGCTTCCTATATTATCAGCTTTGTAATATTTATGATACTTTTTGGAGGAAACGGATTTTTAGGCGGCTTGGATGTACAGTATATTACTGCTCATCTGGCTGGCGGCGGTTTGATGCTAGGGGCTTGGTTTATGGCAACCGATTATGTAACTTCGCCGATTACGCCCAGAGGAAAGATTGTTTATGGGGTGCTTTTGGGTATATTAACTGGGTTATTCCGAATCTTCGGTAATTCGGCAGAAGGTGTCTCTTATGCGATTATTTTTGGTAATTTATTAGTGCCTTTGATTGAAAAGGCAACACTGCCCAAACCTTTTGGAAAAGGAGGCGAGAAGCGATGAATAAACAGATTATTAAGAATACACTGATTCTGGTAGGTATTACGCTGATTGCCGGTTTGGCACTGGGGTTGGTCTATGATATTACTAAAGATCCGATTGCAAAACAGCATCAGCTGACAAAAGAACGGGCCTGTAAGTCTGTGTTTAAGGAAGCAGATTCCTTTGATACAGAACATGCCTTGGATGTATCCAAGGCTTCTGAAGTACTTAAGGAGGAATATGAAGGCTGCAGCATAGAAGAAGTGATTCCTGCACTTGACAAGGATGGAACCTGCATCGGCTATGCTATGACTGTAACCTGTTCCGAAGGTTATGGCGGAGATATTACATTTATGATGGGCGTTACAATAGACGGAACCTTAAACGGCATTGATTTTCTGACCTTAAATGAAACTGCCGGACTTGGTATGAATGCCAAGGAAGATAACTTTAAAAATCAGTTTCAGGGAAAACAGGCGGAAAAACTGGACGTAACCAAGAATGACAGCCCAGGCGAAGATGAGATTCAGGCCATCAGTGCGGCAACGATTACTTCTAACGCAGTAACAAAAGGAGTGAATGCCGGTCTGGCATATTTTAGAACCATCGATGGAACGAAAGGAGGAGAATCATGAATAAAGCAGTAGAACGCTTGTTCAATGGGATTGTAAAAGAAAATCCAACATTTGTATTAATACTGGGTATGTGTCCAACACTAGCAGTTACTACTTCGGCTATGAATGGGGTAGGTATGGGGCTGGCTACAACTGCGGTTCTGATAATGTCGAATTTTATGATTTCCCTGCTTCGCAAGGTGATTCCTGATGGGGTAAGAATGCCTGCATTTATTGTAATTGTGGCTTCTTTTGTAACAATCGTGCAGTTTTTGATGGAAGGCTTTGTACCATCTTTGTATGAAAGTCTGGGAATCTATATTCCTCTTATTGTTGTAAATTGTATTATCTTAGGTCGTGCAGAAGCCTATGCTTCCAAAAATGATCCCTTTTCGTCTATCTTTGACGGAATCGGTATGGGATTAGGCTTTACTGTAGGACTGACTTCTATAGGCATTGTCAGGGAACTAATTGGAGCCGGTTCGGTCTTTGGATTCCATATTATGCCGGAAGTTTATGAACCAGTAGGTATCTTCGTACTGGCGCCAGGAGCATTCTTTGTACTGGCCGCACTGATTGCCATTCAGAATAAGGTAAAATTAAATATGGCAAAAAAACGCGGAGAATCAGCAGAGGGGTGTATGGATTTTGACTGCCAGTCCTGCAGCAACCATGCCTGCACAGGAAGAAAACTAACAGAATCTAAGACAGAGGAGGAACAAGCATGAAAACATTATTATTAATTACGATTGGCTCTGCATTGGTTAATAATGTGGTATTAAGCCAATTTCTCGGTTTATGTCCGTTCCTGGGTGTTTCTAAAAATGTGAAGACTGCCTCTGGCATGGGTGCGGCAGTAATTTTCGTCATTACGATTTCCTCCTTTTTTACTTCATTGATCTATCAGTTTCTGCTTGTGCCGCTTCATCTGGATTATCTGAATACGATCGTATTTATATTGGTAATTGCTGCGCTGGTACAGTTTGTAGAAATGTTTTTGAAGAAAAAAAGCCAGGGATTATATCAGTCACTAGGTGTCTATCTGCCGTTAATTACAACGAACTGTGCGGTTCTTGGTGTTGCGCTGACCAATGTACAGAATGATTATAATCTATTATATAGTACTATCAATGGATTTTTTGTAGCAGCTGGATTCACTATCGCAATTGTCATTATGGCTGGAATCCGTGAGAAAATTGAGTATAATGACATTTCACCTGCTTTTAAGGGAATGCCGATTGTACTGTTGACTGCCGGACTGATGGCAATGGCTTTCATCGGCTTTTCAGGATTGATTTAGGAGGGAAATGCTATGGATATTGGTGGAATCTTAATTGCGGCGGCTGTTGTAGGCGGTGCAGGAGTGATTATCGGAATTTTCTTAGGTGTTTTCGGAGAAAAGTTCAAAGTAGAGGTAGATGAAAGAGAAATCAAAGTCCGTGAGCAGCTGCCCGGCAACAATTGCGGCGGCTGCGGCTTTGCCGGCTGCGACGGCCTGGCGGCTGCGATTGCCAAAGGAGAAGCGGCTGTAGATGCCTGTCCGGTAGGCGGTGCTCCGGTGGGAAAAGCGATTGGTGAAATTATGGGCGTATCTTCTGAAGGAAGCGTTCATAAAGTGGCATTTGTGAAATGTGCCGGTGATTGTGAAAAGGCAAAAGAAGTTTATAATTATTATGGAAATGAAGAATGCACAGCTATGGAATTTGTGCCGAATAAAGGTTCAAAGGGCTGTAATTATGGATGCCTTGGTTATGGTTCCTGCGTCAAGGCATGTCCGTTTGATGCCATTCATATTGTAGATGGCATTGCCAGAGTTGATAAAGAGAAGTGTAAGGCCTGCGGAAAATGTGTGGCAGTCTGTCCAAGGAATTTGATTGAGCTGGTTCCTTATGAGGCGAACTATCTGGTTCAGTGTAATTCCAAAGAGAAAGGCAAAGACGTCATGAAAAACTGTGATGTAGGATGTATTGGCTGCCGCTTGTGTGAAAAGAACTGTCCCAAGCAGGCTGTTTCCGTAACGGATAACCTGGCGCATATTGATACGGATTTATGTGTACAATGCGGATTGTGTGCCCAGAAATGTCCGAAGAAGATCATTACCTGTAAATAAAGTTCTTGCGTTACCTGATAAAATTAGCTATAATATTAGATAACAGGTATCTTTTGGAAAAGTATTCAAAAAGAATATCAATAACTTAGAAAGGTGGACAATTACATGTATGATGTAAACAAAGGTTATGAATTAGCCAAAGAATTTTATGCACAATATGGCATTGATGTGGACAAGGCGATGGAAATTGCTAATGCGACTCCGATTTCCATGCATTGCTGGCAGGGGGACGATGTTTTAGGCCTGGAGCAGAAGGAGGATGCAGCATTGTCCGGTGGAATTCAGACAACAGGGAATTATCCGGGCAGGGCAACCAATGGTGAGGAGCTGCGGCAAGATATTGAGACTGCCATGAAGTATATTCCAGGTGAGTTAAAGCTGAACCTTCATGCCAATTACCAGGAAGCAGATACATTCGTTGACCGTGACGCTATTGAGCCTAAACATTTTGATAAATGGGTAAACTGGGCAGTAGAAAAAGGCATTGGCCTAGATTTCAATCCTACTTATTTTGGGCATCCAAAGGGTGAAAACGGAACACTGACTGCAGCTGATGAAGAAGTGCGTAAGTTCTGGATTGAGCATGGGATCCGCAGCCGTCAGATTGGAGAATATTTCTACAAGAAAACTGGAAAGCCTTGTGTAATCAACCATTGGACGCCAGATGGCGATAAGGAAGTGCCGATTGATACCATTGGGCCAAGACAGCGGTTAAAAGACAGCTATGACCAGATCTTTGAGGCTACTAAGGATGTGCAAGGTGTCATTGATGGAATTGAGTCTAAGGTATTTGGTATTGGACTGGAAAGTTATACCGCAGGTTCCCACGAGTTCTGTATGGGATATGTGATGAAAGCTAACAAAGATCATATCATAATGACATTGGATACCGGCCATTATCATCCGACTGAGGTAGTTTCAGCAAAATTAGCTTCTGTTTATACATTTTCTGACCATGTGCTTCTGCATGTATCACGTCCAATCCGCTGGGATTCTGACCATGTGGTAAGTTTTGATGAGGAAACCAGAGCGATTATGGAAGAACTGGTTCGTATGGATAAATTAAAAGATACCTATATTGCAACAGACTTCTTTGATGCATCGATCAATCGTATTGCAGCTTGGGTAATTGGTATGCGCAATACCAGAAAGGCTATACTTGCCGCATTGCTGCAGCCAGTTGACAAGATGAAGGAATTAGAGGCAGCCGGAGACGTTAGTGCAAGACTTGCGTTCAAAGAGGAATTTAAGGCAGCTCCATTTGCATTGGTATGGGATTACTATTGTGAAAAGGAAAATGCTAAGAAAGGTCTGGAATGGCTGGATGAAGTACGTAAGTACGAGAAAGACGTTCTTTCCAAAAGATAATTCTTATGCTGGAACTTTATAAGAAATATAAAGAAATGATTTTATATGTGGTATTTGGCGGGCTGACCACACTTGTAAATATTGTTGTATATGGCTTGATGTATGATTATGCCGGTTTCAGCAATGTCGTAAGTACGGTTGCTGCATGGATTTTATCTGTGTTGTTTGCTTATATTACCAATAAATTATTTGTATTTGAGAGCAAAGCATTTACATTTGAAGTTCTTCGTGCGGAGATTCCTTCGTTTTTTCTCTGCCGGCTTGCGACAGGACTGATGGACCTGGCAATTATGTATCTGTTTGTTGATGTAGATGTTCTGGGTCTGAATGGTTTTCAGTTGAGTCTGAACCTTGGCTTTTACATACTGGTTATAAAATACCATATGATCGTTAAGATTATTTCAAATATAATAGTTATTATTTTAAATTATGTGGCCAGTAAGCTGATTATTTTTAAAAGGAACGAAAACGGCTGATGGTAAATTTTTAGAAATAAGAAATAACAAGATGAGTAACAAAACCATATCCGACGCTTGAAATTCGGATATGGTTTTGTTTTAATCGTTTCTAAAGGCTTATGATTGGAAATGTATTATTTGTCAGATAAAAGTGGAAGGGTAAGATGTTGATATGGAGCAACATGAGCTATGGGAAAAAGAACAGAGCGAATTGCAGAAACATTTACAAAATATGAAATATATTTGCTTGGATCAAGTAGAATGGATTGCGGGAATGGATTGTGCTTATTGGAATGCAGATGGAAAGAATTTAGGGGTCTGCGGATATCAGATTTTTAAGAAAGAAACCGGCGAGGTGATAGAGCAGGGAACGGTCTCGTCAGAGATTAGCCAGCAATATATTCCTGGTTTTTTGTATTATAGAGAGCATATGCTGATGGAAATGGCATTCAATAAAATGCAGCATAGGCCGGATATTCTTTGTATTGACGGAAATGGAATTTTACATCCCAGATTTATGGGGGAAGCCGTTCAGTTTGGCATACAAAATCAAATAGCCACAATAGGAATTTCTAAAAATCTTTATAAATTCAAAGGTCTTCAGAAAAGCGGCCATCTGTTTTATTATAGGAATATGCTTGTAGGGAAGGAAATCCTATTAAGCAGCCAGTCACAAAAATATGCTTATATATCTGCAGGCTTCAAAACCCGGCTGGAGGATGCGGAAAGACTTGTTCTGTATATGCAGCAGTTCAGCCCTCCATCAAAGTACGCTTATCTGACAAAAGGATCAGATCATATAGTAAGAGAATATGTCAGGAAATTACCCGGAGCCATTCCCTCCTAATCGTCGGCGGACGGTAGAGGTAAGTCCCCCTCCTAATCGTCGGCGGACGGTAGAGGTGAGTCCCCCTCCTATTCGTCGGCGGACGGTAGAGGTGAGTCCCCCTCCTATTCGTCGGCGGACGGAATAAAAATAATTTCGTATGTGTTTGTGATGAGAACCGCTCTGATTCCGTTATATTTTTTTATAAATTCCTCTGCTTTTTCTTTTCCCATCATTAAACAGGCAGTACTTAGAATATCTGCATCTACAGAATGATCCGCAATAATGGTAGCACTGTAAAGATCCGTTTCAGCCGGATAACCGGTAGCAGGATCTAAAATATGATGGTATACTTTTCCGTTTTTTTCAAAATACCGTTCATAGACACCGGAAGTCACAACACACTGGTTATCTACATGAACCGTAGTAATCGGGTCTCCATTGGAAAATGGTTTTTTGATTCCAATCAGAAACTGCTCCCTGTCGGGCGGTGTACCAATACAGAGAATATTTCCGCCTAGATTCAGCAGAGCAGAAGTAATTCCTTTCTCAACATAAAATTGTTTTAGCTGATCTCCAATGTATCCTTTACCGATTCCTCCCAGATCCAGTTCCATGCCCTCTGGGATTGTAACCGTATTGCCTTCCAGTTTAATTTGCTGATAATCCACATAGGTTCTAGCTTCCGCTAGAGTGGATTCATCAGGGATTGCAGAATCTTTATCTTTAAAATCCCATAAGCTGCTGAGGCGGCCAATAGAAATATCAAAAAGCCCGTCTGTTTTTTTAGCAGAATCGATTCCTTTTTGGATCAGCTGGGCAGTTTCATCTGAAACGATAAAAGGTTGTCCATGATTGTGGTTGATTTTGTATATTTCACTATTCTCATTTGTTTTGCTGAGCAGTGCGTCATACTTTCTGCATAATTCCATACCCATATTTAAATATTCTTCATCTCTCGTATCATATAACGAAATGGTAATAAATGTATCCAGATAAAAACCGGTTTTGGTAATCGGCTCTTGTGTCTTGAAAGAACAGGAGTTCAGGCTTAAACTTATTAATAAAATAAAAAAATAGAACCTATGTTTTAATATTTTCATGAAGATTCTCCTTTGCTGTCAGTATTATAGCATATTTTCAGATTTCACGCAAATCGTGCCTGATATCCAATATTTTGTATTTTGCCATAAAGATTTCACAAAATTTGCCGAAGTAAATAATAGATTGGTTTAACAGAGGAAAACTGAGGTTTGACCAAAAAAGCAGACATCTAAGAGGTACTGGAACAAGGATGTGAGGAGGACCGGCAGTGGAGCAGAGGGAAAAAGAGAAACGAAGAGAACGGCTGATGCTGTTTTCAAATAAAAATCAATGGATTAAAAAGAAAGATATGGAACAGACATTGGAGGAAATGTCTGCCCAGCTTCGTGAATATCGCCGGGATCTTCAGCAGATACGGATGCAGGAAGCCGCAGCAGAAGCTAAAATTGACCGCCTTCAGCAACAGGTCAATGCAATTGAAAGCTCCCTGCACCTAGATAAAAAAAGCGCAGAAAAGAATAATAGTCAGGAAGAAAAAATTACAGATTTTTATGAGCATTTTGATACAGAAAGAGAAGGATATTCTGTATCTTACCGTGAAAATGGCCTGGAAATGGAGCAGGAAGGTTCTACTGTCACATTATATGCATAATTTTGAGCCTATTATGTGGCTGTTTCATTCACTCTGGCTGGATTAAATGGCTTTGGAAATCTGCCGTTTAACTGTTCACAATATTTGTTCAGCGGTTCTTTGTATTCTTCAGAATGATTAATCCTATATTCCCGTATTTCCTCTTCTGACATATCTTTATACAATTCAAAAAAGTAATGTGCGGTACACCTTTCCCAAGTATATCCGTCTGGTTTATTACATTGCAGCAGATACAAAAGAAGGCAGACAGGTCAGCATTCCCATAGCGATTAGCATACTTGTGGTTAGTTTCTTAAATTTTCTCTTCATAAGAATTCATTCCTTATATTATAGCTGTAGAATAGACATTTGCAAAACGCAGTATTCATAACCAGATTTTAGGCAAAACATACAAAAACAGAGCGAATTTAAAACGTTTTTGAGCGGCGTTTTTGTATGTTTTGTCTAAAATCGTCGCCTCAAATAAGACTTTCGCAATCACCTATAGCTGTAGAATAATTGTATTATAGTAATTATTGTTTTTTATTACCATGGATTGTCGTTAGTTCGGCTTTCCTACTGGCAAGCTGGAAAATTTTAGTTGACTCTGTAGACAGAATGAATTATAATAAATCATAATGCGTTGAAAGGTGTGAGGAAATGCTAAAGAGCATGACAGGCTTTGGCAGGTGTGAGTTGTCAGAAAATAACAAGAAAATCACTGTGGAAATGAAGTCTGTGAATCACCGGTATCTTGATATTTCAATTAAGATGCCCAAGAAATTTAATCCTTTTGAGGCCTCCATCCGGAGGATTCTTCAGGAATATTGTAAACGAGGCAAGCTGGATGTCTATATTGCTTATGAAGATCTGTCCGAAGGCAATTATCAGCTGAAATATAATGAAGAACTAGCTCGGCAGTACTGGGTATGTTTATCGGCCATGTCGGAAAAATTTCAAATTCCCAATGACCTGACAAGCACGGCTCTTTCTAAGTATCCAGACATTTTAACAATAGAGGAACAGGAAATCGATGCGGATTCTATGATGGTATTTCTCGAAAAAGCAGTCCGCAAAGCTGCAGAGCAATTTGCACAGGCTCGTGACAAAGAGGGCGAAAGTTTAAGAAATAATCTGCTTGCTAAGCTGGAACATTTATCCTCTATTCTTTCTTATATAGAGAAGAAATCTCCTGAAATCATTGACACCTATCAAAAGCGCTTAGAAGAAAAAGTTCAGAATTTTCTGCAGGAAGCAGCCATTGATGAAAATCGAATTCTTGCAGAAGTTACTATATTTGCAGATAAATGCTGTGTAGATGAGGAGCTGGTACGACTTAGAAGCCATGTAGATACTACACAGGACATGTTAATTAAAGGGGGCAGCATTGGAAGAAATCTGGATTTTATTATTCAGGAAATGAATCGAGAAGCAAATACGATTTTATCAAAATCCAATGACTTGGATATTTCCAATCAGGGAATTGCACTGAAAACAGAGATTGAAAAAATCAGGGAACAGGTACAGAATATTGAATAAAACAAAAGAACAATCCAGAGTATTCCAATAGAAAGAGCAGGTTATGGAAGCAATTAATTTAGTAAATATCGGATTTGGCAATATTGTAAATTTTAATAAAGTAGTTTCTATTATTAATCCTGACTCCTCGCCAGCAAAGCGGATGGTTCAGCGGGCAAAGGAAGCTGAACGGGTGATTGATGCCACGCAGGGACGTAAGACGAAAGCCTTGATTATTATGGAAAACGGCCAGCTTGTATTATCGGCGCTGCAGCCGGAGACGCTGGCAGGACGGGCAAAAGGAGATTCGAACAGGAAGGAAGCTATCGATGAATAAAAAAGGGATATTGATGATTATTTCTGGCTTTTCCGGTGCAGGAAAAGGTACAGTTGTGAAAGAGATGCTGCAAAGATATGAAAATTATGCACTGTCTGTTTCTGCGACTACCAGACAGCCGCGGGAAGGAGAGGCCGAGGGTGTTTCTTACTTTTTTAAAAGTCAGGAAGCATTTGAGCAGATGATTGCAGAAGATCGTTTTATAGAATATGCGAAATATGTGGATAATTATTATGGAACACCAAGGGATTATGTCGAACAGCAGCTGTCTTTAGGAAAGGATGTAATTCTGGAAATAGAACTTCAGGGAGCATTGAATGTACGAAAAATGAATCCAGATGCTGTGTTGATCTTTGTAGCCCCTCCTACAGCAAGAGAATTGGAAAGACGGCTGGTAGGCCGTGGAACGGAAGATATCACTGTAATTGCTAAGCGTATGTCAAGGGCATATGAAGAATCCGGCTATATGGAAGAATATGATTATATAGTTATTAATGAAGAAGCCAGCCAGTGTGCAGAGGAGATTCATGATATTGTACAGGCAGAACATGCGCGTTCTAGCAGAAATCATGAATTTATTCATAGAATAGAAGAACAATTAAAGGATTATTCGAAAGGAGAATAGTTATTATGTTACATCCATCCTATACAGATTTAATTAAAGTAATAAACAGTGGGGTAGAAGAAGGGGAAGAGCCGACTGTAAATAGTCGTTATTCCATCGTCATTGCAGCCAGCAAAAGAGCCCGCCAGTTAATTGATAAACAGCAGAGACTGGAGGAAAAGGACATTTGTTTTAAACCTTTGTCGGCAGCCGTCGATGAATTAAACTGTGGGGAAGTTAAAATTCTAGCTGAAGATGATTCAGAAGAAGAAATGATTCTGGAACCGGAAGGCAATCTGGCAGAGGATTTGGCTGATGAATCGTATGGAAATGAGGCAGAAACAGAGGAGTAACTATATGAAGATCATGTTTGTATCGCTTGGCTGTGATAAAAACCTTACCGATACAGAAACGATGCTGGGATTGCTTCATAAAGAAGGATATGAGTTTACCAATGATGAGACAGAAGCAGACATCATTGTTGTTAATACTTGCTGTTTTATTCATGATGCCAAAAAAGAAAGCATTGATACCATTTTAGAAATGGCAGAATATAAGAAGACAGGTTCCTGCCAGGCATTGATTGTATCAGGCTGTCTGGCACAGCGGTATAAAGACGAGATTTTAAAGGAGATTCAGGAAGTAGATGTGGTCATGGGTACGACCAATTATGATCAGATACTTTCTGCAGTTACAGAAAGCTTAAAGGGAAAACGGCAAGTCATGCAGGCAGATCTGCAGGCGCTGCCGATAGTTAGAGAGCGTCGGATTGTTACTACCGGCGGTCATTATGCTTATTTGAAAATTGCTGAGGGATGTAATAAGCACTGTACGTATTGCATCATTCCGCAGATACGAGGAGAGTACCGGAGTATTCCTATGGAACAGCTGCTTTGGGAAGCTCGAGAACTGGCAGACCAAGGGGTAAAGGAATTAATTCTCGTAGCCCAAGAAACAACTATGTATGGCATTGACCTTTATGGAGAAAAAACGCTTCCTCAATTGTTACGGGAACTTTGTAAGATTAATACGCTCCAATGGGTCCGCATACTGTATTGTTATCCCGAAGAGATTACACCTGAATTGGTACAGGTCATGAAGGAGGAGAAAAAAATCTGTCATTATCTGGATCTGCCGATTCAGCATGCGAATGATGAGATACTGAAACGTATGGGAAGGAAAATGACCAAACAACAGCTGAAAGATACGATTTACATGCTGCGCCGAGAGATACCGGATATCTGTCTTAGAACCACATTGATCACCGGATTTCCAGGAGAGACCGCTAAGCAGCATGAAGAAGTAATGACATTTATAGATGAAATGGAATTTGATCGGCTGGGAGTATTTACTTACTCAGCGGAAGAGGATACTGCAGCTGCCCGGATGCCGGATCAGATTGAAGAAGAACAGAAAGAAGACTGGCAGTATGAACTCATGGAGCTTCAACAGGAGATTTCCTATGATAAATGTGAGGAAATGGTTGGCAGAGAATTGCTGGTTATGGTGGAAGGCAGAGTTTCTGGAGAAAATGCATATATCTGCCGAAGTTACCGGGATGCACCGGATGTGGATGGTTACATTTTTGTAAATACCGACGTAGAATTAATGACAGGAGATTTTGCGCGTGTAAAAATCATTCATGCATTAGAATATGATTTGATAGGAGATTTGATAGAATGAATTTACCAAATAAATTAACACTGATTCGAGTCATAATGATACCATTTTTTGTGTTCTTTCTGCTGGTTGATTTAAGCAGTCAGATAGGAGAGGCTGGAAAATATATCTCAGTAGCTTTGTTTATTGTGGCCAGTATGACAGACTGGTTTGATGGCTATCTGGCCAGAAAGAATAATCTGGTGACCAATTTTGGGAAATTCATGGACCCTTTGGCAGATAAGCTGCTGGTCTGTTCGGCATTAATCTGTCTGTGCAATCAGGGCAAATTAGCGGCATGGATTGTCATTATTATTATCAGCCGCGAGTTTATTATCAGCGGTTTTCGTCTAGTAGCATCTGATAACGGTGTCGTGATTGCCGCCAGTTATTGGGGAAAATTCAAAACAACTTTTCAGATGTTTATGATTATACTTTTGATTTTGGACTTTTCCAATCAGTATGTGCGTTATCTAACTGCTACAGTTACTTATATTGCTGTGGCATTGACTGTTATTTCTTTAGTGGATTATCTTATGAAAAACTGGGAAATCATTGGTAAAGGAGAAAAATAATGATAGTTGAACTCTTGTCTGTAGGAACCGAGATTTTACTTGGAAATATTGTGAATACCAATGCTGCATATTTATCTGAACAATGTGCCGCGCTGGGATTGTCTGTGTATTACCAGACAGTAGTGGGTGATAATCCAAAACGACTGGAGGAAGCTTTAAAGATTGCCCTGGATCGTTCAGATATTGTTATGATGACTGGGGGATTGGGTCCAACCAAGGATGATCTGACGAAAGAAACAGCAGCTAAAGTAGCAGGCCTGAATCTAGTAGAGGATGAGCATACAAAAGAGTGTATTAAACATTTTTTCAGAAAAAAGAAATGGAAAAAGATTACGGAGAATAACTGGAAGCAGGCTATGGTTCCTGAAGGTTCGATTGTCATTGACAATAAAAATGGGACAGCTCCAGGGTTAATTATAGAAATGAAAAAGGACGGAGAGGAAAAACGCATGATTCTAATGCCAGGGCCGCCCAATGAATTGTTGCCGATGTTTATCAATGATATATATCCGTATCTAAATTTACTGCAGCCAGAAGTGATTCATTCAGTAACTGCTAGAATCTGCGGTCTTGGAGAAAGTTTTGTAGAAACGGAGATTGCAGATCTGATTGATGCCCAGGCAAATCCGACGATTGCTCCTTATGCCAAGACCAATGAAGTCCATCTTCGTATTACGGCAAGGGCAAAAGATAAAGAGGCTGCTAATCAAATGATCAAACCGTTAGTCAAGGAATTAAAGAAACGTTTTGGCCATTATCTCTATACAACAAAAGAGGAAGCATTAGAAGATGTGGTGGTCAAAATGTTGATGGAACGAAAGATGACAATTGCTACGGCCGAATCTTGTACAGGTGGTCTGTTGGCTTCTATGCTGGTTAATGTACCCGGTGTATCAGAAGTTTTAAAAAGTGGATTTATCACTTATTCGAATAAAGCAAAGCATAAACTGGTTGGTGTACAGAAGACTTCCCTGAAAAAGCATGGACCAGTCAGTGAAAAAGTAGCTAAAGAAATGGCCAAAGGCTGTGCAGCAGCGGCAAAAGCTGACGTAGGTATATCTCTGACGGGAGTAGCAGGACCTGACGGCGGTACTCCTGAAAAACCTGTTGGTTTGGTTTATGCAGGCTGCTGTGTAAATGGAAAGACAAAGACTGCGGAGTTTCGCCTTACCGGTAACCGCCGGAAGATTCGAGAATATGCAGCTTCAAAAGCTTTGGTATTTATCCGTGAATGTCTGCTGGAAGCAGAAAATCAGCTGGATGAAAAAGAAGATGAAACGAAATAAAACGATGGAAGATGATTTTTTTAATAAAAAAGAAAAATCATCTTCTTTTCATTTTCACCTTTTTTTGTTTTTGACATAGGTTAATAGAGAAGGAAATATTGAAAGGGGATTATAACAATGGGAAATACCATGAATTATACTTCCAGAATGATGCCAGGACAGTGTGGCTGCCAGCAAGAACGGCCTGCTCAGTGGGATTGCCGTGCAGATGAATTTCCAATTGCTATGGCATATGTACCATGGCAGAAGTGGAAAGATATTTATGAACCGTCCAGAGCACTAAATGTAGGTTCGATATTTGCAGAATTAGATAAACCTTTTATGGGAATGCGGGGTGTGAGAAAATGATTCAGACAAATCATGGCTATAACGGGTTCGCTGCGAATGAGGGAATGCAGGGCTGTCGTTCCTGTGCTTCTAAAATGACTAATCAGAACCAGCAGCAGCTTATGGATTGGATCAATCAAATTAGTTTTGCGCTGAATGATGTGGTATTATATCTGGATACTCATCCATGTGATCAGGAAGCAATGGCATATTTCCAGCATTTCCACAAAAAACGTCAGGAAGCGCTGGAAGAGTATGGCAGAAGATTTTCACCGCTGACGCTTGACAGCATTTCTAACTGTCAGGATCAGTGGGAATGGGTACATGATAAATGGCCTTGGGAAGGGGGAAATTGTTAAATGTGGAATTATGAAAAAAGACTGCAGTATCCGATTAATATTACCCAGACAAATCCGCAGATGGCACAGGTGATTATCAGCCAGTTTGGCGGCCCAGATGGCGAACTTGCAGCTTCCATGCGTTATCTATCTCAAAGATATACCATGCCATATCGAGAGGTTATGGGAATTCTTACAGATATAGGTACAGAAGAACTGGCACATGGATGATGGAAATATAAAAGATACATCATAAAACGGAGCACTTTAGCCAGAAGCAGCAGCTAGTTAATCATATTTTATAAAAATATTTAAGAGAGCAAATAAGGAACAGACATTTCCCTGCTTATCAATTATACTATTCTTATCACATGTGATATCTACAATGCACAAAAATAGTGCAGTAAGCCAAACAACCCAGCAAAGACAAACCAAGAGAGGCGGATACAATGAGACTAGAGCAATTAATTGCCGAATCTTTAGAGTATATAGATCAAAATTTAGAACAGCCTATAGATCTGGAAGAGATCTGTGACTATGTCGGATATTCTAAATATTATTTTTCCAGAAAATTCAAAGAATACATGGGATTATCAGTTATGGAATATGTACGCAGACGCAGGCTTGCCAAAGCTTCGGATGAAATCATAAGCGGTCGGCGGATTCTGGATATAGCTTTAAGCTATGGCTGGCAGTCTCATAATGGATTTACCAAAGCATTTCGGCAGGAATATGGCTTTTCTCCATCTCTTCTCCGGGGGATGTCAATGCAGATTAGAAATATAGGAGGAAATGTTATGGAACAAGTATTTTTAAGACAAATCGAAGAACATACAGACCAAGAAACTCTTTATAGCATTTTAAAAGAAGAACTGCAACATGCACAGATTCCAATTGATCTGGCTTGTCTGGACCACATATATTCCTATGCCTGTAGAGCATACAAAGGAATCAAACGCTATTCCGGCGATCCCTATATCACGCATACGCTAAATACAGCTATTATTTTAGCACAAATGGAAACTAATGAATGGGTAATCATGGCCGGACTTATATGTGATCTATTCGAGAAAACTGCAGAAACACCCGATACACTGCCGGCCAATATAGATCCAAAACTAAAAGAACTATTAATCCGCTTAAATACATTTAACCCAGAACAGGCTCAATGGGAGGACGAGGAAGTTATAATGGTAAAGCTGGCCCAGAGGCTTCATAATATGCGGACAATCGTATTTATGAAAGAATCAGCAAGAAACAAAAAAGCAAAAGAAACTTTGCAGATGTTTCTGCCAATCGCAGAAAAACTGGGAAATCAAAAATTATCAGCAGAGCTAAACAACCTGTCCTTAAAATATTTGCTTTAACCCAGAAGCTATTCGTTGACTATTGGTGGAACATTGAAACATGTAGAACGTTGCTTCACACACTACCGCCGAAAAATACATTTGACAAAAATAGCTTTGGATGTTATAGTAAATGTATGCAGGGCGATACCCCTACCCCCCCTCTATATTATTATATGTCGTCCTGCTGTTTTTTATAAGTAGAAGGTCGTGAAAAAAGCTCTCATGATCTCTCCCCAATTTTCCTTATTACAATATAGGAATCTATGAGAGTAGATTGGAGGACCCCATGTAATACCATATTCTGACAAATGCATAACAATCAACAACAGACACTATGAAAATTAAGAAAGTGGCTGCTGTTATTTGTATACCTATTTCGTTGGAATATTGTAAAACAGCATGGGGTTTTCTTATCAAAAAATTTTCATTCAACCACCAAGAGCAATTATAAAAGTTATCTAAGAATGAAAAACAATAAAGTTAAGGAACAAACTAAAAATAATTAACCATACATTTGACTTTGGCCATGTATTCAGAAAAATGTACGGTTTTATTCTCTATGCTGTGAAAAAATCTTTCACGGCGTTTTTTTATGCGCAAGGCAAAAAGAACTCAGCTGCAAATTGGAAGCCTACGCCTCCGCGCAGCGGACAGAACAGAAATCTTCCGTTTCCCAACGCCTGTGAATCCATATTCCAAAACGGCACAATCTGAGAAAAGACAGCCAAGCGGCCTTCCAACCACTTGCAATCTTACCAGAATAAGAGCATCAGGTATGCATAATAATGCCGGGGAATGTCTAACAGAAATGATATCCCAATACACTATAAAAGGCAGTTGTTCATTTCTATAGACCAAATGAACCTATATACGCCCCGGACAGCCAGAATGGAGGAAAATCATGGAACAGATTTATAAATATCCACGCACCCGTCACTTAGAAGGCTCCAGAGAGCAGGCCGGGGACGAAGACTTAACCTGCGTAGCATTCAGCAATCTTTGCGGCGCCTATTTAGTGCTGGAAGAAAAAGTAGACGGCGCCAACTGCGGCATCAGTTTCGATTCAGATGGAACACTCTATCTGCAAAGCCGCGGCCATTTCCTAAATGGAGGTTACGGCGAACGCCAGTTCGACCTATTTAAACTCTGGGCCAGCTGCTTCGAAGAGCAGCTGCGCGGCCTGTTAACAGACCGCTATATCATGTACGGAGAATGGCTGTACGCCAAACACACCGTATTTTATGACCAGCTGCCCCACTACTTTATGGAGTTTGACATTTTCGATAAAAAGCAGCAGAAATTTTTTTCAACTAAAAAACGCAGAGAATTTTTGCAGCAGGCTCCCTTTATCACGTCCGTCCGCGTACTTGATCAGGGCTGCTATCAAAGCGTAGAAGAAATCGCCCGCTGGATCGGCCCCAGCCAGTTTATCTCTCGAAATGCCGAACAAACGTTCTTGGCACAGTGCAATAAAAACCGGGTAAACGCAGAACTGGCGCAACGTCAGACCGATCTATCAGGGATAATGGAGGGAATCTACATCAAAGTAGAGGACGGCGATTACGTTATTGACCGGCTGAAATATGTCCGCGGTTCTTTTCTGAACACTATTTTAGATTCTGAAAGCCACTGGGCCAGCCGGCCGATTGTGCCGAACCGTCTGGCAGAAGGGGTCGACTTATTTTCACCGACAGCCGGTGAGCCAGATCAAGAAATCCCGTTTTCGCCGACAGCCGGTGAGCCAGATCAAGATATTCCGTTTTCACCGACAGCCGGCGAGCCAAATCAAGAAATCCCGTTTTCGCCGACAGCCGGCCAACCAGATCAGGAAATCCCATTTTCACTGACAGCCGGCCAGCCGAACAAAAGAAGTAAGATCCATAATAAAAATAAAAAAGAACCGGGGGCAGGAGCAAAATGAGCCAAAACATTTTACAGGAAATAAAAGAAAACGGCCCCTCCCTGTCTGCGCTGGCAGAGAAATTCCCAGAACTGGCCGCCCTAAAACAGATTCCCCAAGATCCGCAATACCATGCCGAGGGCGATGTATACCGCCATACCGAACTGGTGTGCGAAGCCTTAACCCAAACCAGTGAATGGCAGAACCTCCCTTCTCCCGAACAGGAGCTGCTGTTTCTTTCAGCCGCTTTCCACGATATCGGAAAAAAAGCCTGCACAAAACAGGAGAATGGAACCTGGATTTCTCCCAAACACACCATAGTCGGGGAAAAAATATTCCGAGACCTGGCCTATCACCAGCAGGAACTCTTCGGCCTGACATTCCGGCAGCGGGAGACGGTCGCAAAATTAATCCGTTTCCACGGGCTGCCCGTATGGTTCTGGACAAAAAAACACCCAGAGCGCGCTCTGCTGCAGGCGGCAGAAAGTATTCCTCTGCACCTTTTATACCTGCTCGCAAGAGCAGACCAGGCAGGCCGCATTTGCCATACAACCGAACATTTAGAAGAACATGTAGAGCTGTTTGCAGACTATGCCCGCGAACAAGGCGTGTTAAATTCCCCCTATCCGTTTGCCGACTCCTACACAAAATTCCAATATTTTCAAAAAGAAGACCTGTGGCAGGGCAGCCAGCTCTATGACGACACCACCTTTGACGTTATATTAATGGCGGGCCTGCCCCTCGCAGGCAAAGACACCTGGATTGAAAAAAACGCCGGAGAAATGCCAGTCATTTCCCTAGACCAGATCCGGGAAGAGCTGGGCATTCACCCGGCAAAAGGCTCCAGCAAAGTCGTACAAATTGCAAAAGAGCGGGCGCGGGTTCTGCTGCGCCAAAAAACCCCTTTTATCTGGAATGCAACCAATATCATCCAGGAAACCCGTCTGAAACTCGTACAGCTCTTTGCCAGCTACGGCGCGCGCGTACATATTCTATATCTGGAAGTCCCCTATCAGGAACTGCTTGCCAGAAATAAAAAAAGAGCCCGCTACATTCCCGAACCGGTGTTAGAAGAAATGATCCGTAAGCTGGAAATTCCGCAGGCTTGGGAAGCCTATCAGGTAACCTGGCTCGCAGAATAAGAACGTATGTTCTTGTTTATAAAAACATTCTTGCCTGTAAAACGATTTCTCATACAGCACGCAGTTCTGGATTGCGTTTCTGCCAAAAAAAGGTTATAATCATACACAGAAAGACCGCTTGAACTTACGGGCTGAAATGTACAGCATAACCAAAGGGAGAACACAATATGGTGATAAATCAAATACCTTTTAAAGAGGGTCCTGTAGAAACAATGGCTGAACGGCTTTTTCAAACAATGAACGCCATGGATCCGCAATGGCAGGCAAAAGTCAAACCAGCCACACAAAATCAAATTCATGCTTTACAACAAACCGCAGGTATCCAACAATACGGCAGAAGTATTCCGTTTGCATACCTGCAGTTTTTAGAAACTATGGGGCAGAATGACAATGGATTACTGGCACAGGAATGGGACGGAGGGATAGAAGCCAATATTGACAGTATCATTGAGGATTATGCCTATTACATAGATCTTTATGAAATAGATCGAAGTGAATATCTGCTTTTTTGTACCAATTGGACAGAAAGCGCATTATTTTTAAAGCTGGCGACAGGGGAAAATCCGCCCGTTTACCATTGCGGGAAATTATTTGCTGGTTCCTTTGAAAAATACCTATTCCAGATGGCATTCCGCAAAATGGAGCGCACACGATTTTCGTACGAAATTGATTTTTCCTCCTCCTCCAAGGCATTTGCGGATTTTTTATCGCAAATGTCAACGCCGGAGGCTCTTTGTACGAAACCGATCGAGCGGATTGAACAAATGTTAAAGCCATATCGGTTACAAAAGGCATGGTTCAGCGACGAAGTACATTTTTTGGGTGTATCATCCGAATATATCATGCGTGTGGACTTGGATTGGGCGCTGAATATAATCGTTTCTAGCGACCAGTTCAGCGTTTTGCAAAAAATGAAAAAAAGCCTGAACGAACTGTTTAGAGAAATTGCCAACTGGTCAGATCAATGTATGTAAATGTAAAAGGCTGAATCAAGGCGACAAAAGCTGAATCAAACACACAATTTAAAAGAAGAGTTTTACAATCAGCAAACCATCCATTATACAAAGGAGGTGGGCTCATGCGGAGCGAAGAAGAAGTCAGCCATGCGGTTGAAGCATACGCCGATATGATCCGGCGCGTCTGCTTTTACCATTTAAAAAATCGGGCGGATACGGAAGACGTGTTCCAAAATGTTTTTCTCAAATATATGCTCTACGAAAAGCCATTCGAGGATGCGGAGCATGAAAAGGCATGGCTGCTCCGTGTGGCCATCAATTCCTGCCGCGATCTGCTGAAAAGCTTTTTCCGGCGAAATGTTGTATCCCTAGAAACCATCGGCGAGATCGAAGAGGATATTACCGAGGAACACCGCGAGGTATTAGAAGCCGTACTGTCTCTGCCCGTACAGTACAAAAATGTCATCTATCTGCATTATTACGAAGGCTATACCGCGGCCGAAATCGGGCGCATACTCGGCAAAAAGGAAAACACCGTCTATTCCCTGCTCTCCAGGGGCCGAGCCATGCTGAAGAAGAAATTAGGAGGTGATGGAATTGGCAAATAAAATATCCGATGCATTTGACCAGATCCAGGCAGATCCTCAGCTGAAACGGGCGACCAGACAGTTTCTGGCAGAAAAAAGAAAGAAGAGACGCAGATGGTATCAGCAGCCAGCTCTTCGCTGGGCTGCCAGCGTCTGTACCATTCTTTTCATCGCAGCCGGAATCGGCGGTTTTTCACTGGTTCGGACCCCCGTTTCCTATGTCAGCATTGACGTCAATCCCTCCATCGAGCTGGCTCTAAATCGTTTTGACCGTGTGGTGTCGGCAGAAGCCTACAATAAAGAGGGCGAAGACATTTTAAAAGACGTCTCCTTCGATATAAAAGGCGCTACCTACAAAGAGGCGGTCGACGCGGTGATCCGCTGTCCGGCCATGCGCCGTTATCTGGCTGGAGATGCCGAGATCTATATTACCGTAGCGGCCGAACAAGAGAAAGAACCGCAGCTGAAAGCCGGTGCAGAGGAAAGCTGCCGCAGGAACGGTCATGGCTGCCGCTACAACAGCACAGATGACGCGAGTGCTGTACAACAGGCCCGTGCGTGCGGAATGTCTCTGGGAAGATATTTTGCTTACCAGCAGTTATCCCAGTATGAAGAAGTCACCCCCGACGACTGCCGGCATATGACAATGTCGGAAATGCATGGCCGGACACAGGAACATCGGCAGGGGGAGGAAAACCACCAGGATTCAAAGTCCGATTCCGGCCATGGCGGTAGTTCCAGTTCCGCTGCCGAACCAGGCCACAAAAGCGGCTCTGGTTACAATTCCAGCCCTGCTCCAGCCACCACCCCGGTTCCCACCTCTGGTGCCGGTAAGCACCAGCAAAAGCGGCATGGCCAGAAACACCATTAAAAATAATACAACTTTGACACATTTTCGTGTTATACTGATTGAGCAGCGGGTTTTTCAAATAATTTTTGTGTAATGTCTGGCAGACAGTTCGGCAAAACATAGGTTTGCCCTGCACTTTTCCCTGTTTGAACAAACTCCTGCTCAAAATGAAACTTACGGAGGTGCCGAAACATGCGTATTTTAATCGTAGAGGATGACGAGGCGATTTCCAATTTAATTTATGTAAACTTAAGGGACGAGGGTTTCCAGTGTACCTGTGCTTACGATGGGGAGCAGGGTGCAGACTATTTAGAGCAGGAGACGTTTGACCTGGTTTTATTAGATATTATGCTGCCCAAAGTCGATG
This sequence comes from Lachnospiraceae bacterium, assembly GCA_022791575.1. Lineage (GTDB taxonomy): Bacteria > Bacillota > Clostridia > Lachnospirales > Lachnospiraceae > JAAVZI01. Next base: position 17,437 of record JAAVZI010000074.1, on the reverse strand, counting down.
GCTATGAGCTGTTAGAATACAGCAAAAGTCTGGGGACGCCAGTGATTTTCCTGACGGCAAAGGGCAGTGTCAACGACCGGATCAAAGGGCTGCGGCTGGGCGCGGACGACTACATTTCCAAGCCGTTTCAGATCGGGGAGCTGCTGGCCAGGGTTGAGGCGGTTCTGCGGCGGTCCGGCAAAGCGGAAAAAGAACTGATGTTCGAGAATGTAACGATTCACCTGGATTCGCGCCAGGTGGAAAAGGACGGAGAACAGATCAGCCTGACGGTCAAGGAATTTGATCTGCTTGTAGAGCTGGTGCGCAACAAAAATGTTGCTCTCTACCGCGAGCGGCTCTATGAAAAGGTCTGGAACGAGCCGTTTATGGGCGAGACCAGAACGCTTGATTCCCATATCCAGCGGCTGCGCAAAAAACTGGGGTGGGAGTCCTGTATTAAAACGGTGTTCCGCGTGGGATACCGGCTGGAGGGGTAGTATGCGCCTGTTTACAAAAATTTTCTTATGCGGAACATTTGTCTTTACCCTGGCATTTCTGGTGTCGGGCTATGTGTTGATTCGCTATTCTTGGAATACCGGTGTGGAACGCGAACAGGAGTTCGCCCTGCGGCAGTATCAGTATGATAAATTTACTGTGCAGTCGGCGCTTCTGGCCAATGCGCAAGCATGGGGGCAGCTGTGGGGCGTTGGGGAACATGCAGCGGCGGACAGCGGCATTTCTCAAACGGAGCCGGGGCGGGCGGCGCAGCTGGAGCAGCTGTTTGCTAACGTAACGGAAACGCTCAGCGTTCCCTGTGCATTTTTCTCTGAGAAGGGTGTGTTGTTGTATTCCCAGATAGAGGGGATGGACGGAGTTGTCTTTGCCGAGTTGGTGCGGGGGCAGGCGCAGGTCTTAGAGGAGGGCCGGGGCATTTACCATAATGGGTATGAATTTCGGGAAATGCAGGGCCGGCCGGCCATTCTGACATATGGCCTTTTGTCCTTTGGCAGCGAGGCGGCGCAGCAGCGGCTCTTTTTTGTGACCCAGTCGGATATTGGCGAGCTGATTACGCAGCAGCAGACGCTGACCGGCTATTTTAAACGCTGTTATGCTGCGGGGATGGCTGTGGGGATGGCGCTGCTGTTGGCCTTGTCGGCATTTTTGACCAGGCCGTTGAAGCGGATGACCAGGGCAGCGGACCGTATGGCCTCCGGGGATTATGAGGAGCGGCTGGCGATTTCTGGAAGCGACGAGATTGGGGAGCTGGCGCACAGCCTGAACCGCATGGCGCAGGCTGTGGAAGAGAAGGTAGAGGAGCTTTCCGAGGCGGCCAGGCAGAAAGAGGATTTTGTGGCTAATTTTGCCCATGAGCTGAAAACGCCGCTGACCTCGGTGATTGGATATGCGGATATGCTCTATCAGAAAGAGCTTTCGCGTAAGGAGGCGAAACAGGCGTCCTGGTATATCTGGAATGAGGGCATGCGCTTAGAGGCACTTTCGCTGAAGTTAATGGATCTGATTGTGCTCAACCGTCAGCAATTTTCCCTGCAGGAAATGCCGGCCGACGAGCTGCTGCAGGACGCTGCGGACAGCCTGCGGCCGGTTTTGGAAAAGTGGAAAGCCGTGCTGACGCTGGAGGCGGAGCGGGCTTATATTCGTGTGGATTATGATTTATTTAAGACACTGCTTTTAAATCTGGTGGATAATTCGCTGAAGGCGGGAGCGAGCCGGATTACTTTGTGCGGCAAATTTGCGGATTCGCCATGGGAAAATCGTGATTCGCAGCAAAATGATGAGAGTTTCTTAGTGGAGGGAAATCATTTTTCTATACGAGGGGAAGGAAATACCTATTATCGAATCTATGTTCGGGATAATGGGCGTGGAATTCCCCAAGAGGAGCTGTCGCGCATTACGGAAGCATTTTATATGGTGGATAAATCCCGTGCGCGCAAACAGCACGGCGCGGGGCTGGGACTGGCGCTGGCGGAGCGGATTGCCAAGGTGCACCAGGGACGGCTGGAATTTGCAAGCCAGGAGGGGAAAGGGACAACCGTCTGCTTTTCCCTGCCCTGTGAGAAAGGGGACTGCAATGAAGAAATGGCTGATTAATGGTCTGGGGATTGTACTGGCGCTGGGACTGGCGCTGGGCGGCCTGGGGCTGATGGAGTATTTGCTGGAGGAGAAGCGGACGCGGGCGCTGTCGGCTTCGGGCGGCCTTGACGAGACGGGGCTGTCTCTGGAAATGGCTAAGCCGGGCAGGGAGCGGCGGATTTTGACCAAGGAGGAGCTTAGGCAGGTTCTTTTGGCTATGCAGGGCCGCGAGGTGCCGCATGAGCCGCTGGAGGGGCAGCTGTCAATGGAGCAGGCGATGGAATTGGGCAAGAGCTGGGTGGAGGAACTTTGTCTGGCGGAACTGGAATGGTCCGGGGAGCAAAAATACCATAAGATGGATGCACGGCTCTGCAGAAAGCAGCAAGAGAGTAGCCGGGAGAATGCTGATATTCTGTACAGTTACTGGACGGTTAGTCTGGAGAGTCGGGAAATTGGCGCAGAGCTGACACTCCATGCGGTGACCGGGCAGGTGTTAGAGGCGAAACTGTCTTTTAACAAGGTCGGCTGGGAGCAGGAGGATTCCAAGTATCTGTGTGCGCAGGTCTTTTCTGATGAAGCGGTCTGGAAGCTGTTGGACCATTATGCCGATTCCTTTGGCTTGGAGATGGATCAGATCTTGCTGCTGGATGACGACCGTGCCTGTAAAAGCCTGAATCAGGGGGAGTTCTTTGCGGTGGCAAAAACCGGAAGCTCCGCGTTCAGTATCTGGACGGATGAATCGACGGTGACGGAAGCGGGGGAGGAGAATCTGCTGTATCTCTCGATTACGCTGGAGGATCACTGACAGATTCGAACATACTAGCGCAGATAATTCACACTGATAATTGCAATTCCTAGAACAGCGAGGACAACGCCAGTTGCACGATTCAGGGTGGCGGCGCTGGCTTTGTTGGCAAATCTGGCGGCGATTCTGGCCCAGAGCAGGGTAGAGAGGACGCAGAACAGCAGGCAAGCGGGATCTGGCAGGCCGCCGATGGCCATATGGCTGACGGCTCCGGTAAATGCGGTGAATGTCATGATAAATACACTGGTTCCGACGGCAGTCTTCAGCTCATAGCCCAGCACGCTTGTTAGAATCAACAGCATCATCATGCCGCCGCCCGCGCCGATAAAGCCGCAGATAAATCCAACAACGGTTCCGCTGAGGAGAGACTGGATAACTCGTCTGCGGCCGCTGACGACGTTCATGCTTTCTTTCGTTGTCATGACCGGTTTGACGATAAATTTAATGCCGAGCAGCAGCGTCATAAATACAGAGAAACTGCCCATAGTGGTGTTGGAAATCTGGTTTGCGGTATAGCTGCCGACCAGTGTAAAGACAAGGACAGCGGCCATCATTACCAGGCCGTTTTTGATATCCAGATTTTTATTTTTTCCATAGGTCCAGGCACTGATGGCGCTTGCTAAGACGTCGCTGGCCAGTGCGATGCCGACTGCCTCATAGGCCTCAATGTCCAGGAACGTAATCAGCATGGGGCTGATGACGGCAGCGGCGCTCATGCCTGCAAATCCTGTTCCCAGGCCGGCTCCGATGCCGGCGATAAAGCAGATGATAAATTTATACATGGTTTTCCTCCTTTAGGTAAGTGCGGATGTTGTGTTGAATCCGTTCGTTGTATTGTTTTATCCCATTCATTTCTTCTTGGGAAAATCCATTTAGTAAAATGGCCAGAAAGGCTTCCTGCGCCGACTGTCCGTCGCGAACCACGTGTGCGGCGGCTTCGCAGAGCTTTAGGTGCGCGCTTTTTCGGTTCTGGCTGGTGTATTCTTTTCGTATAAAGCCGCGTTGTTCCAAAAGCCGGATCGAAGAGGATACCTGCGATTTGGAGAGATAACGGATTTCCACAATCTCGGCGGCTGTGTCATAGCGCGGATTGTTGGCCAGAAAGAGCAGGATATCGAGCTCTATGCGGGTGATGTCGTGAGTGGTGCAGGCAGCGTCGACACATTGGGCATAGAGCGCTTTGATGGCGTTGTAGTGTTCCCAGGGATTTGGTGGAATCATAGTGGCCTCCTTTTTTTGTTCTTTTTAGAACTATTTTATACCGAATTTTAGATTTGTCAAGAAAAAATTGAAATTTTTTATGAAAGTTAGGTATATGGTTGGAATGTGTTTGCTTGTTCTACGAGCTAGAAGATGTGTTTTCAAAAACATTTAATTAGTTGGTTGCAGTTTTACGGATTATGTGAGAAAATGGAGTCAGCAGTTGATTCGTTTGTGAAGATAGAGAACAGAGCAAAGGTGCGCAGGCTTGTTTGTTGTTGCTGTTTCTTATATTAGTCAGGAAAGGTGATTGTATGCTTTTGCCAAGAAAAGTAGAATTTGCAGCAAAAAAGAAAGAAAAAGAAAACATTGAATTTCGTACATTTTTAAAAATACATGCAGAGGAAGAGGAATTGGACAGACAGTTTCTGGCATTGCATAAGGAGGTGGGAAGACTGGAGCAAAATGTGGTGATAGAAGAATTAGAACGATATTGTCTGCGTATATGCTGTATCCAGGGTTTGGATACCTATATCATTTCTCCGCAAAACTATGATGTTCTGCTGGCAGATCAGAAATTGCTGAAGCAGTTTTATAGTAGATGGGTGGAGGAAACACTCAGAAATTTTATACAGATAGCCACAGATGTGCCTGACGGCAGGTTGTATCCGGCTGTGGTACGTCATAAAAACCGCTGGAAGAAATTTGAGTGGGAACCGGTGCTTTGTTATCAAAATAGGGATGTATTTTATCATGTTTTCTATCGGAATTCTTGGATGTGCAGGGAATGCGGCCATATTTTGCATGCTTCTATTATTATGCCAATGGCTGAAGCTGACGCTGTTTTTTATAGCGGCGTAGAAAGGAACCACATAGAAGTTGCGCCATTTTTTCAGAAAATTCCCTGCACCAAGTGTGGAAGACCGTTGCAGAATCATTTGTTTTTATTAAATAACATTGGCCAATGAGCAAATGTGCCGAAGCCATCTGGAATTGGGGAGATACAGAGTGTATTTTGGAAATGCAGGTTCAGCCTGCCTTCATGGGCAGGCAACCAAACAGAATGTTAGTTGGAGACTGTTTGGTGTGAATGAGTATTCAGACATGCTTTAAGTTTAGCTGCCGCTGGATGGTAGGTATGGCGGATGGAAAGGAACGTTATGGATAGTATTATAAAAACCAGATTAGAGAAAAAGCAAATCGAACAGTTTGTAAAGTCTTGTTTGCCAAAACAGGAGATTCAGGAAATTACAGAGATTCCAGATGGAAATATATGTTCCGTCTATGTGATTCAGACAAGTAACAGGCAGTCAATTGCCAGTGAGGCTCCAATATTTTCTGAACATCGTTCAAAAATGGTTCTAAAAGTTGGTATGACAGCAGATGTGGACTGTCTGCGTTATGAGAAGGGGTTGTTTCCTACAGAATATAAGGTCTACCAGCTGTTGCAGGATCAAGGGATTCCCATACCACACATTTTAAAGGCGGACTTATCTGGTAGCATAATACCTGCTGGCTGTTTGTTGATGGAGTTTGTGGAAGGAACAGCCTGGAATAAAATCAGCCGAGAACTGGAAAGAAACGAACGGGCACAGCTTATGAATGGGCTTGGGAAATGCTTTGCGCAAATCAGCAGGATCAAGGGCGATTATTTCGGATATTTAAAGGATGGGGCGCAGCACCGGTTTCAGACACATGGGGAATCATTTTCTCATATGATTGAGGACATTCTTGCCGATGGAATGGAGCGCGGAATCGGCTTGCCCTGCAGGGAAATTGAAACCATGCTTTATAAACAGAGTTCGCTTCTGGATGAAATAAAAGAACCGCGGTTGGTTGATTTTGATTTGTGGGCTGGAAATGTATTTGTCAAAAAGCAGAAAGGACAGGCAGAGATTGCCGGGATTATTGATTTTGGACATTGTTTTTATGGGGATGCATATGCAGCGTTTGCCGCGGCGGTGCATTTGTTTGAGGATGTGGAGAAAGAATCAGATTTTATCCGGGGCTATGAATGTGTATCTGGGGAAACGTTTTCATTTACCAGCCATGATCGTATTCGGCTGGATTGGTATCGGCTTTACTTAACCCTGCTCTGTGCGGTAGAAACATACCGGTATGAAAAGAATCTGGCAGAAAAAGTCCGAGCCAGTCAGCTGCGCAAGGTTGAAAGATTATTACAGAAACTGCAGTCTGTTTGGTAACATTGCAGAGCAACTCATAGAACTTCATAATTATCTATCCTAGATTATAATTTATAGTACGGCATATACCATATGTACTTTAATACAGGTATATGCCGTATTTATGCCCAAAGTTATTGAAAAAATTTGTTTAATATCCTAAATTCGTCCATAGATCTGAATAGAAAAGTTATTTTTAGTATCCATATTATGATTCGTATAAATAATTTTATCAAAACATTTTACTAGAAGAGCATTTTTCTTTTCAGCTGTAATGGTAGAATCTTGTAAAGCATCCAGAGCATCGGAAAATCTTATGATTTTTTCCTCATAAGAAACCGAAGCAGGAACAGATTCTTTGGCTTTCTGAATCGAAATCAGAAGTTCTTGTTTTCGTTCTTGTAATTTTTTATTTCTTTTTAAAAAAACCTCTTTTGTATATATTCCATCTTCTAAGAGATCATGCTGCTCTTCATCCCGAATGTCAAGTTCGGCAAGCTCCTTTTCAAGTGTACGGATCATGGATAAATGAAGCTCATGCGAATGATCGTTTTCATTTTTCAACAATACCTCAAAGTTATAGATGTAATGTTTCATATTATCTATCATAAGATCTTCAAAAGTCTGATAGGTTGTGGATCTATTTTTGCAATAAGTCTGACCATCACACAGCAGTCTGGGGGAAGATTTGGAAACTCCGTCTTTTTGATAGGTTCGATATGACATTGCGCGTCCGCATTCACAATATAACAATCCAGCCCATGGATTTCTGATTTTAGCGGCTGCTTTTACTTTAGGCGAGCGACCTTTCCGCTCTATGGCAGCGTGAAATAATTCATCAGTAATGATAGCTTCATGTTTTCCTTCTATTAGTATCCAGTTAGCACTGTCTGATTTGGGACGGGAGTGCCGGATCTTACCTTGTTCCAGTATTTTAACATTTTGGCGCCAGTTCCAGCGGATTTTTCCGGTATAAACAGGATTTTCCAGCATGTCTTTTAATGAAAGAGGAGACCAGTAGGTGGATTTTCTGGGCCGGATACCCATTGCATCCAGTTTCCGGGCAATTCTGGCGAAGCCATAATTCTGGTTGGCATATAAATCAAAGATTAATCGAACCACAGCTGCTTCTTCAGGAAGGATTTCTAATGTAAAATAAGTCTGATTGCCTTCTTTGAATTTTGTTTTTTTATATCCATAAGGAGGAACGCTGCCAATATAATTTCCGCGTTTTACAGAGGCAATCCGTCCTCTTGCTTGAATTTCTTTGTAATATTCCAGATAATCCGAACCTCTCTGCAATTCCATTTCAAAAAATTTTCGATCGTACTTATCCTGCAGATTATATGTTTTTACTGGTGTAACTACAAGGGTATTGGAATAACGAAATGCGTTGACAATTTTGCCACAGTCTTCCAAATCTCCGCGGCCAAGCCTCTGCGGCTCTATTGTAATCACTCCTTTTATGGAACCAAGTTCAATTCGTTTTAAGACTTCGTTAATCATAATCCGGTCCCGGATCGTTTCTCCTGAAACAACTTCGCGGTAAATGCAGGATTCGGGAATCCTGCAGCCAAGTTCATGTTCTGCAAATTCCTGCAGTTGTGTTTCATGTTTTTCAAGAACTTCTTTGATCGATTCATGGGGATTATCAGCCTGAGATTTTCTAAGATAGATCAGATATTCTTCGGTAGACCAGTTCATTGTCAGCACTTCCTTTTATTTCTAATTTAAATATATAATTTCTTAATTGTAATATATGGAAAAATAGTGAGGAATACAACCGTTTTTCTTGGATCATGCCTGAATGGGGGAATTTGTACAATCTGATGATTCATAAGTAATAAGCGAAGATAATATTGGAGGCTGCCATGCCAGTTACCAAACATCATTCAAATATCAAAAAAGATACGTATGAACCAGAACCAACATTGATAAAGAAATACTCAGACGGTCCGGTTGTATCCTGGTATTCACCTAGACTTACACCAGCAGAAAAAGAGCAGCGAATGAATGAACTTAAGGAGGCCACAATCAAATTTATGAAACATGTATTTGAGGTTCGGGAAAGGTAAAAAAGTTATTATTTTTGATGAATATTTTCCATATAGAAATAAAATATAAAAAACAGAGTATCCTATTATTAGATATAAATTAGACGCTGCGGGAGGATTTAACATGAAATTATATTTCTATTTTTTAGAAAATGGAAACATAAGAATCGAAGTCTGTGAAGCAGAAAAAGATTACAAATCCTATTTCCTTCAGGAAAAAGTAAACGGATGTTATAATTCTATGATACTGGAACGAGATATCGGTGTACTAAAGCCTGGATGGAGCGATCTTGTAATTCTAACCGAACCAGATACTAAAAAAGCAAAACAAATCTATTCTGACTGGATTCATCAGAATATTGCCATAAAACAAAAAGAAATAGAAAAAAAGCAAGAAGAAATTTCAGAATTAGAACAAAAGTTAGGAATCGTTCAGAATTTTAAAACTCCCTAGAATTTAGTGAAAGAAAAAGATTGAGGGGAGGAGCTTTTATTTATTATGAACCGTTTATTATGTCAAGAAGCAGCAAAATACTGTATTGATAAAAGTTCCCCCTTCAATCAATAGTAATTATATAGGAAAAAGGTAATAAAATCAACCCAGAATTCATAAGAATTAAACATTCTGGTTATAAAATATCATGATATTTATTTGTATTTTAGCAGAAACTGTACATAAGTTTCCAGAAAATCCTTTTTATTTCGGACTGAAATGTCGACAATAGAACCATCCGATGCAATAATCCAGCGTTTATTTCTATCAATCTCTTTAATCGCATTCATATTAATAATACAAGACTTGTGTGTCTGATAAAAATATTTCTCTGGCAGCATAGCTTTTAGGTCTTTTAAACGGATGTAACTGATCCATGTTTCCTCACGGGTTTTTATACGTGTAAGTTTGTTGTAGCCTTCCGCATAAATAATATCCCCAACCTGAAAAACTACTTCTATACTTTCACAGCGAATCCTTAGTGTCTTCTCCAGAACCAGTTCCTTACGAACCGCTCGGAACAACTCTGTAAGTTTGTTTTCCTGTATGGGTTTTAGCAGATAACGGTATGCGTTGTATTCATAACATTCAGCAGCATAATCCGTATAAGCTGTTGTATAAACTATACGGGAATCCTGAAATAACGAACGATAGCGTCTTAACAAATCAACTCCTGATAATTCCGGCATTTGTATATCCAAAAATAGAATATCAAACTTAAATGGACTTTCACTATCAAGAAGTTCCTTTGCTCCGTGAAATTCCATAACGGTATCTCTTTCTGTTACATAATTTCCCCTATGCAGTATGTCCTGTAATACATTACAGAAAGCCGGATTATCATCACAAATTCCAATCAGCATGTAAATCACCTTCCCACTGCCAGACCATTTTGCCTGGTCTTTCGATACAATTATTTTATGGCAGGCTGTGGAATGCTGGCAGAAAAAACTCTTCTGCCACTCTTTTTTGATGTCAGAATACGTATTATTGTATATATAAAGAGCTCCCCCGCAGTCTAATTCCATTATATACGATTATCCGCATAAAAACAACCAGTATTTTGGATAATAATGAATATTTATGTTTTTCTATGTAGTTTTTTGTCAAATATACCATTTCCATCATCTGTGTTCCAATGAACTGGCACATATGGAAATGATATCTACGATCGTATATCAATTAACCAAAGGACTTTCACCAGAAGAAATCAAGGCCTCTGGCTTTGATAAGTATTATGTAGATCACACCTTAGCTCTCTGGCCGCAGGCCGCAGGAGGAATTCCCTTTAATGCCTGTGAATTCCAGTCCAAGGGAGATGCGATTACAGATTTGTTTGAGGATTTGGCTGCAGAGCAGAAAGCCAGAACAACATATGACAATATTCTGCGTCTAGTAAAAGACCCAGAAGTCTGTGATCCAATTCGTTTCCTGCGTCAGCGAGAGGTGGTTCATTTCCAAAGATTTGGGGAAGCATTAAGAATCGTTCAAGATCATTTAGATTCCAGAAACTTCTATGCATTTAATCCTGAATTTGATGCTAAAAGCCCGGTAGAGCCGGTTCCATGTGCACGTAATTGTCAGAAATAGACCGAATTGGGATTGTGTTTATGGAGAATCCGTTCATGGGGCTTATGGATTATAGTTAAAAGCTATATGAAAATAGGCTCTGAATGGTTAAAATATAGCAGCCGCAATTGCATTTTACAATTGCGGCTGCAGATTTTATGTAACACGGCTTTTAATTTGTATTATTTTTTACTTCCAGAGCAGTAACCCGGCATTTTTCAGCGCCTTCAGCTAGCTGCTTTGCAATCGACCATTCAATATAAGAAACCGGATCTTTTTTCTTAAGATAAACCTTTTTCGTCTTATCCTGGTTTTTGCCGATTTTAACCTTATTTCCCTCACAGTCAGTTCTTACTCTGGCTTCACGGTACTTTACATAGTTCTCCAGATCGTAGAATTTACCATTCTGGGAAAACTTTTCGACCTTATCACTTTCATTTACTTCGTAATTATCCAAATCACTTTTTTTAGAAAATAAACCCATTACAGAATCCTCCTTTATCGTCTTAAAATCCTGCCAGCGGCAGAATTAACTTAAAAATATGATAGCATAAGAAACGTTTGGTTTCAAGTCATTTTTCGGATAAATTCAAAATATCAGAAATCCACCAAGGGATATTTTCTTGACGAACTCGATATTACGTAGTAAAATAAGAGTATTACAGATTCCATAACTGGTATCGGTCTGATGAACGTCATACTAAATATAGTATACAATAAGAGGAAAGAAGGGATGGATAAATATGATAAAAGATGTATTCGTGGTGAAGAAAGACGGCTCTAAAGAGGCCTTTCATGTACAAAAGGTAATTGCTGCAGTCAACAAATCTGCTTATCGTGCGTTAATTACCTTTACTGAAGAAGAAATTCGTTTTATCTGTCGTTTTGTAGAAAAAAAGGTTATGGAATTGAATATCAGGGAAATCCAGATCAGCCAAATGCATAATATTGTAGAAGGCGCATTGGAAGCAGTCAATCCGCTGGTTGCAAAAAGCTATAAAGATTATCGGAATTACAAGCAGGATTTTGTACGAATGCTGGATGAAGTCTATAAAAAAAGTCAATCCATTATGTATATCGGTGATAAGGAGAACAGTAATACGGACAGCGCTTTAGTGTCAACAAAACGCAGTCTGATCTTTAACCAGCTGAATAAGGAATTATATAAGAAGTTTTTCTTAACTACCGAAGAGATTCAGGCCTGTCGGGATGGATATATTTATATTCACGATATGTCAGCAAGACGGGATACGATGAACTGCTGTTTATTTAATGTAAAGTCCGTGCTTCAGGATGGTTTTGAGATGGGGAATCTGTGGTATAACGAGCCAAAAACACTGGATGTTGCCTTTGATGTTATCGGAGATATTATTCTTAGTGCAGCAAGTCAGCAGTATGGTGGTTTTACAGTACCAAGCGTCGATCTTCTATTGGAGCCCTATGCCCAAAAGTCTTATCAGCTTCTGATTGATAAATACACTGCTTTGGGAGTTCCAGAGGAAAAGGTACAAGAACAGGCATGGACTGATGTGACACGGGAATTTGAACAGGGATTCCAGGGCTGGGAATATAAATTTAATACCGTTGCCTCCAGCCGCGGAGATTATCCTTTTATTACCATGACAATAGGCACAGGAACGGGGAAATTTGCGGTATTGGCAAGTACCAGTATGCTGAAAGTACGTCAGTATGGTCAAGGAAAGAGCGGAAATAAAAAGCCCGTGTTATTTCCCAAAATTGTATTTCTATATGATGAGAATCTGCATGGCCCCGGTTGTGAACTAGAACATCTGTTCTGCGAAGGGGTAGAATGTTCCAGACATACGATGTACCCAGACTGGCTCAGCCTTACCGGGACAGGCTATATTGCCAGCATGTATAAGAAATACGGAGAAATTATCAGTCCTATGGGCTGTCGTGCATTTCTTTCTCCCTGGTATCAAGAGGGCGGAATGCATCCGAAGAATGACGAAGACCGTCCTGTCTTTGTCGGCCGCTGGAACATTGGTGTAGTCAGCCTGCATCTGCCGATGATTTATGCAAAAGCAAGACAAGAGAACAAGGATTTTTATGAAGTTTTGGATTATTATCTAAACCTGATCCGCCAGCTGCATATTCGTACCTATGATTATCTGGGAGAAATGAAAGCTTCCACTAATCCCTTGGCCTATTGCGAGGGCGGATTTTATGGCGGACATCTGGGGATTCATGATAAGATTAAGCCGATTCTTAAAACCGCAACTGCCTCTTTTGGAATTACTGCCTTAAATGAACTGCAGCAGCTTTACAATAAGAAATCTCTTGTAGAAGATGGCGCATTTGCACTGGAAGTCATGAAGTATATTAATCAAAAAGTAAATGAATTCAAAGAAGAAGATCAGCATCTTTATGCGATATATGCTACACCGGCGGAAAATCTGTGTGGTCTTCAAGTAAAGCAGTTTCGTGAGAAATACGGTATTATTGAAAATGTATCTGATCGTGAATATGTCAGCAATGGTTTCCACTGTCATGTAACTGAGGATATTACACCCATAGAAAAACAAGATCTGGAATATCGATTCTGGGAATTGTTTAACGGAGGAAAAATTCAGTATGTAAAATATCCGATTAACTATAATGTGGAGGCTATTAAGACTTTAATCCGCCGTGCTATGGATATGGGCTTTTATGAAGGGGTAAATTTATCTCTGGCTTATTGCGACGACTGCGGCTATCAGGAACTGGAAATGGAAGTCTGTCCGCAATGCGGCAGCCATAATTTGACTAAAATTGAACGTATGAATGGTTATCTGTCCTATTCCAGAGTCAAAGGAGATACCCGGCTGAATGAGGCAAAAATGGCGGAAATCCAGGAAAGGAAAAGCATGTAAATGACTTACCATAACATTACAACTGACGATATGCTCAACGGAGACGGATTGCGGACCGTTCTATGGGTATCCGGCTGTTCCCATGGCTGTAAGGAGTGCCACAATCCGGTCACCTGGGACCCGGACGGCGGATTGCTTTTTGACCAGGCTGCCAGAAATGAATTATTTGATAAACTGGGTAAGAATTATATTTCTGGAGTGACCTTCAGCGGTGGAGATCCATTATATCCCGACAACCGTCAGCCCATAACCGAACTAGCCTGTGAGAGTAAACAGATATTTCCGCAAAAAACAATTTGGCTTTATACGGGGTTTACCTGGGAACAAATCTGCCAGCTGCCAATCATCCGTTACTTGGATGTGTTAGTCGATGGAACATATGACTGCAGCAAAAGAGATGTCAGGCTATATTGGCGCGGAAGCTCCAATCAACGGGTGATTGATGTACCCAGAACATTAGAAACGGGACAGATTGTTCTGCATACATATTAAAAGGAGAACAGAATGAAACGAATAGCAAGATTTGAAAAGGTCAGTTTTCAGCAGTTTGCGGCAGCTTATGATGGTAAAAGCGAAGAGGAAGTTCAGAGACTCTATGAAGAATTAAAGCTTCCCCTGCGTGCTACCTCCGGTTCTGCTGGATATGACGTGTTTTGTCCAGAAGATTTGACCATACAGCCAGGAGAAACGATATTGATTCCTACCGGAATCCGGGTTTGGATGGAGCCGGAATGGGTATTGATGCTGTATCCGAGAAGCGGCCTTGGCTTTAAGTATCGTCTGCAGCTGAATAATACAGTAGGAATTATTGATAGTGATTATTATTATTCAGACAATGAAGGGCATATTTTTGCAAAAATTATGAATGATAGCAATGAGAATAAAATCATATATTTAAAAAAGGGAGAGGGCTTTATGCAGGGTCTTTTTATGGAATATGGAATTACAGAAGATGATCATGCGCAGGGGATTCGAAACGGAGGATTTGGGAGTACGGACAACAAATAACTTCTAAATTCCGGCTAGAGAAAGATTTTAACATTGACAAATGATATATTTGCAATTATACTTGATACATGATATTTTGAATATCAAAATAATTTTAAACAGGAAGAATGGTATCGCGTATGACACTAGAAATAATCGGAACTGGCAAGTGCCTGCCTAAAGCAGCAATTAACAATCAATTTCTGGAAACGGTTGTGGACACCAGTGATGAGTGGATTTCCTCTCGGACCGGTATTCATAAAAGGCACCTTGCATCCAAGGAAACAACAGCCTCTATGGCTGTTGAAGCGGCAAAGCAGGCCATTGAAAATGCTAACATTAATGCAGAAGATATTGAATTGATTATCACAGCTACCATTTCGCCGGATTACGCATTTCCCAGTACTGCGTGTATGGTACAGCAGGCAGTGGGGGCAGTAAATGCTGTATCAATGGATCTAAGCGCGGCATGTTCAGGATTTATTTTTGCCATAAATACGGCATATGCCTATATCCGTGCAGGGATTTACAAAACGGCGCTATTAATTGGCACGGAAACTTTGTCTCGTCATATAGACTGGGCAGATCGAAGTACCTGTGTATTATTCGGCGACGGAGCCGGTGCAGCGGTTGTAAAGAGCAGTAAGAGAGGTCTGATTGGCCTCGAACAGGGTTCTGACGGGCAAAAAGGTATGGTTTTGAACTGCCGTTATCCTGAGGTCTCGAATCCACTGAACCAGAGAGTGGCCGTTCCCGGCTATGTACAGATGGAAGGACAGGAGGTCTTTAAATTTGCAGTGAAGAAGGTTCCGGAATGTATTGACGCTCTGCTTGAAAAAGAGCATATGACGCATGCAGATATTTCCTGGTATCTTCTACATCAGGCTAATATCCGTATTATTCAGTCCATTGCCAAGCGGCTTAGGGAGCCATTAGAGAAATTTCCTTCGAATCTGGAGCAGTATGGCAATACTTCGGCTGCAAGTATTCCGATTCTTCTGGACGAAGTACATAGATCCGGTCAGATTAAGAAAGGAGACAAACTAATAATGGCCGGCTTCGGAGGAGGACTGACCTGGGGCGCATGCCTGTTAGAATGGACCATAGATTAGAGGAGGAACATGAAAAAATTTCTGTATGGTATATTAGCGATCGTATTCTTAGCTTTGCTGGCTGTTTTTCACAGGGATATCCTGCAGACATTAAATAAACTAGAGCCAGTGAAGCATATAACATCCCATGTAATGGGAATTGAGCCTGCCGATACTTCTGTTGCAGATATGGGCAGCTCTTATTATGCTTACGGAACATTAACAGATACAGAGAAAATGGTATATAATCAGATGGCAGACTGCCTTTTGAATTTCCGTGAAGAAACTACGATTTCTACAAAAGCAGAAAAAGAAGCAGATAAGGCTTTCCAGAGTTTGATCAGCGATCATCCTGAGATTTTCTGGACCTCTGCTTATGAGCTCGTAACGTATCATCTATCTGGTATGAACTCAGAGTTTGTATTTCGACCTCAATATGATATGACGCAGGAAGAGAGCCAGCAGCTTCAGGAGCAGATAGATACAGTAGTATTCGAATGTTTGGAAGGGCTTCCTGCAAGAGCCGATACCTATACCACAGCAAAGTATCTTTTTGAATACATTATATTGAATACAGAATACAATAAGGAGGCCGCCAACAATCAGAATATCTGCAGTGTATTTCTTGAAAATGAATCTGTCTGTATGGGCTATTCCAAGGCCTATCAATATCTATTGCAGAAATGCGGCATTGAAGCCGTTGTTGTATCTGGTGAATCAGAAAATGAAGCGCATGCATGGAATTTAGTAAAATTGGATGGAGATTACTATTATGTAGATGTAACTTGGGGAGATCCAGAATTCAGTGCCGCAGAAGAAATCGGCACCAAATATATGGATTATAGTTTTTTCTGTATGACAACCTATGATTTGTTAAAAACCCATTCATTTCACAATGTTTTTTCCCTTCCAGAATGTACGGCCATAGAATATAATTATTTTCGGCATGAAGGATTATATCTATCTACGTTTCAGGAGACGGCAGTAGATGCTATGATACAGAATCATTTTGCAGCCAATCCGTTTATCAGCATCCGCTGTTCGAACTCTGTAGTTTACCAAAAATTATATAATTATTTGATCGAAAATGGCGAAATCAGTAAATTTATTGATGGAAATAAAGTAAGCTATGTAGAAAATAAAGTTTATGATACATTAGGGATTTTCCGCTGAGATATTATCGTTTAATTTTTATCTACAATTTGATAAACTGCGGCTTGCGTTTTTCAAATACGGTATAATAAGAAAAACCACAATATTCCAGAAAATCTCGGATTTTATGAAAATCATAGGCTAGGTTCTGTGAAATGTGGGCATCCGATCCAATCGTCAATATTTCTCCGCCCAATTCTTGATATCTTTTCAAAATATCAGGATGAGGATGGGGGTGCCTGAGTCCACGAGCCAGTCCGCCCGTATTCAATTCTAATCCAATATTCTTTTCCAGACAGGTTTTCAAAATCTGTTCCAGAATATCCTGATATTGGGCGTAGGAATAGAACTGGTCTTGATTGGGGCCATATCTTATGACATAATCCAGGTGCCCATATACATCAAAATCCTCGAAAACTGTAAGATTATCAAGAATCGACTGAAAATACTCCCGATAGCCGTCTTCTTCTGTACGTCCTTCAAAGTAAGAAGGGTAATAGGGGTCTCTATGGTTGACTACATGGGAAGAGCCAATAATAAAGTCAAACGGATAGGCGGCAGCTATTGCACAGCATTCTTTCTGCAGATGCTGCTGTAAGCCCAGTTCCAAACCAATACGTATTTGTATGTGAGCGGAATATTTGTCTTGAAGCAGCCGGAGCGATTCAAAATAACGGCTGATATCCAACAAGAAAATTTCTGGTTCATCTGGATAATCCAAATCGTAATGGTCTGTAAAGCATATAGATGACATTTCCAGTTCAATAGCCCGCCGGATTATATCCTCTGGCTGTGTGTCACTGTCTCCTGAAAAATGACTGTGGACATGATAATCACTAATCATAAGAAACCTCCTCAATAATTCTTAATATTATTATAAGATAAATATCATAAAATTTCAATTATAAAAGTCTTGCATGAATGAAAAAAAAGAGTTATACTCCCGTCTTTGACAGTTGG
>JAAVZI010000005.1 GCA_022791575.1 Lachnospiraceae bacterium | reverse complement strand
TACGGAGGTGTAAAGTGTGGAAAAGGATTATGACGGGTATGACTGTCTGCGTTATGAACTTTTTGAAACGCTGATTCCTGCAATGTTATATAAGGGAACGGAAAAAGAGAGAGAGGAATTTTTCGGGTTTTTAAAGCAGGACGGTAAAACTTTTATTCATGATATGTACCAAACATTATGTGAGGATGATGGTTTGCCATATCCGTATGATAATTCGGATTTTTAAGTGAGGATTTTTGAAAGAGGGGGAGTCAATATCTTGCAGATTTTACTTCCGTCTTACAATCCAAACATTAGCGACATATTGAGGGCATATTTCATTTTTACAAAGATGGATAACAGCAGAGATACAAGGCGGAATTTTTTGATTAAGCGGTTTAAAAGCGGAAAAATCTTTATTCTGTATGCAAATCCTGAATGTGAAATGATGTTGGAGGAAGAAGTGACAGAACATATTAAGGATATGGAATATGAATATTGGAGATTGGTGCGTAGTTATGCAAAAACAATACTCTGGGAAATGCGTGAAAATAAAGAGAATAGCGCAAATGAAATATTGTTATAGAGCATGGTAGGAAGTTTTGTAAAAAATAGGGAAAGGTCGAATTAGGAATATTGAAAAATTTACAGATATGCTTTTAAAAGTTTTGAAAAAATGGAAATGCCTGCCGCCACGGTAGAACATATAACAGAAGACGACGGTCTGCTTGGGGTAGAGACAACTGATGATAGTCAATTTTTAATCAAAATAGACAAGTGTGACGTGGAGTATAAAACATTTTTTGAAGATGGACGAAACAAACAGTAGGATTCATGGAATGTTTGAAAGATTTACAAATAGTTGGGAATATAACCATATAATGATGCAAAACGATGTTGATTTAGTGTGGTTGAAAGAAAAATTGGATAGAGAGGATTATTGGAAATTAGAAAAATATATTATGAATTTTTGTTTGAAAAATGATGAACTGTTATTTAGGTTAGGGTTCAGATATGCGTGGTCATTATTTACTGAATGTGCCGAAAAATGAGATTTTCATATCTTGACGAGAACATAAAAATTTGTTTTGTTTTACCATTGGATGTGCTATATTATACATACAAAGGGAGAAGCCATAGAAGCGGCTCTCCCCACATTATGACAAATTTTACCTCATACGAGGTATGCCGTCACGACTGTGAATAGTGGCGGCTATTTCTTTTTTCACTTGTAAATCTGATAAATCAAATTAGCAAGGGTGACAATGAGTATCTCAATTTGAATTAAATCCTGATATGTAACGTACATTGCATCGCCCTCCTTTGGCTCTATGGATTTCCCATATCGACAATATAATATATTTTCTGCTATCGGGCAATATCCTTTTCAGTAATAAAAGGGGGGCGTTCAAATAGTTACTTTTTGCAATCCTTAGTAAAGCAATTTTAAACTCTGCTAGTTGGAATTATTATTTTCTAAATATATTGATTTTCTTAACAAAATTGCTTATAATTTAAACCATAGCATATAGCTATTATCCGCAGTTACAGAGCCAGTGTTATCAACAGCTATAACAAAATGATAATATTAGCTCATATAGGCAGGATAATATGGATATATCAAATAATCAAGAGAGTTACATACTCGACAGAAAATAAATGTTAAACAAAATTAGATAGTAAAAGTTGAGTTCGAATGGAAGAAACAGGAGGAATGCCGGCATGGAATTTTACCTTGCGCCCATGGAGGGAATTACCGGTTATATTTATAGGCAGGCACATGATAAATATTTCCATACCGTCGACCGGTATATTACGCCATTTATTGCCCCGAATCAGAACCGCTGTATGAACAGCCGTGAGAAACAGGATGTTTTGCCGGAGCATAATCAAAATATGGCGGTTGTGCCCCAGATTATGGCCAATCAGGCTCTGGTTTTTCTAAAGACATGCCAGGAGCTGCAGGAAATGGGTTATTCAGAGGTGAATCTAAATCTAGGCTGCCCTTCAGGAACCGTTGTGGCTAAGAAACGAGGAGCCGGATTGCTGGGCGAACTGGAGATGTTAGAGCGTTTTCTGGAAGAAATATTTGCCAAGTCGCCAGTGGAGATTTCTATTAAAACTAGAATCGGCCTTGAACGGCCGGAAGAATTTCAAAAGCTGCTGGCAGTCTATAATCAATACCCTGTTAAAGAGCTGATCATCCATCCCAGATTACAGAAGGATTATTATAACAAGAAACCGAATTGGGAAGTGTTCAAAGAAGCTGTGAGAGACAGCCGTGCACCGCTTTGTTATAACGGCGATCTATTTACAGAGAAGGATTATCGACAGCTGGTTGATACTTTTCCAGGGTTGGGGAAGGTTATGTTGGGAAGAGGGGTGTTAGTCAATCCAAACTTGATTGGCCGGATTCGGGATGGAAGGGAATTATCCAAGGATACCTTATATCAGTTTCATGACCAGCTGTTCCGGGAATATGGTGAGATTCTTTCTGGCGGGCGCAATCTTCTCTTTAAAATGAAAGAATTGTGGTTTTATATGTGCCATGTATTTACGAATCCAGATAAATATTACAAAAGAATGAAAAAGGCGGAAAAGTTATCTGTGTACCAGTCGGCGGTAGAAGCGATATTTGAAGAACAGTCTCTAAAAGAAGGTTATAATTCATAAGATGGAAGCATACAATACACCAATAGCTATGAAAAGACAGCACAGTATGGGAGGTGGCTGTATGTGTGGAATCGCAGGATATTGTGATTTTACCTGCAACTTTACCAGAGAATCAGAGAAACATGAGAAAATTGTCCGCTCTATGGGACAGACCATTGTCCATAGAGGTCCGGACAATTTTGGCGTTTATATAAGCGAACATGCTGCGTTTGCTCATACCCGTCTTGCGGTAGTGGACATAGAGGGCGGCACTCAGCCAATGACAAAGAAAAAGGGAGAGGACTCTTATACAATTATATACAATGGAGAAATCTATAATACCAATGAGCTGCAGGAGCAGTTGAAAGAAAAAGGTTATACATTTACCACCTATTCCGATACGGAAGTAGTTCTGACAGCCTATATGGAATACGGGGAGAAGTGCGGGACATATCTAAATGGGATCTATGCCTTTGCGGTATGGGACAGCAGGCTGAAAAGAGTGTTTCTCTGTCGTGACCGATTTGGGATTAAACCTTTGTTCTACGGCAAAAAGGGGAATCAATATCTGTTTGCTTCCGAAATTAAGGCAATACTGAATCATCCAGACTGGACGCCTGTGATTGACCGTTATGGCCTATGTGAAATATTTGGCCTGGGTCCGGCAAGAAGTACAGGAAATGGGGTATTTCAGGGGATTCATGAGATACCGCCTGGGTTTATGGCTTGTCTGGATTACAGCGGAATGGAACTGGCTCAGTACTGGCAGCTGACAGCTGAGGAACATACGGACAATTATGAACAGACGGTGGAACAGACTCGTTATCTTCTGTTGGATTCCATTGAAAGACAGCTAGTAGGAGATGTACCTCTTTGTACACTGCTGTCTGGTGGTGTGGACTCTAGTATTGTATCAGCTGTCAGTGCTAGAGCATTAAAGAAGCAGGGCAAAACTTTGGATACTTATTCATTCGATTATGTAGACAATAATAAGTATTTTAAGGCTTCCCGTTTTCAGCCGTCTCAGGACCGCCCTTATGTAGATATTATGGTACGGGCAATTGGTTCTCATCATACGTATCTGCAGTGTGACAATGAAAGTCTCTATCAGTCATTATTCGATGCAGTCTATGCCAAAGATTTACCAGGAATGGCTGACGTAGACTCTTCCATGCTGTACTTCTGCCGTCAGATTAAGAAAAAGCATACGGTCTGCCTATCAGGAGAGTGCGCAGATGAGATTTTCGGCGGCTATCCATGGTTCCAGGACCCGGACGCATTCCAGACCAGGGCATTTCCATGGTCAAAGGATTTGTCGGTCCGCAAATCCATCATGAATAAAAGACTATTGGAAATGCTTCCGTTAGAAGAATATGTGCAGAGCCGTTATGAAAAGACTATTCATCAGGTTCCAGCTCTTGCAGGGGAAGATCCGACAGAGGCCAGGCGCAGGGAAATCGGCTATCTGAATATCCGCTGGTTTATGACTACACTTCTGGATCGTAAGGATCGGACGACAATGGCAAGCGGGCTGGAGGTACGTGTGCCGTTTGCAGACCACAGGCTGATCCAGTATGTATACAATGTTCCGTGGGAATTTAAGAATCATAATCAAACGGTTAAAGGTCTGCTGCGTGATGCAGCCAAGGGTTTGCTTCCAGACGAAGTATTATACCGCAGGAAAAGCCCTTATCCCAAGACCTATCATCCTCAATATGAAGCGTTATTAAAACGCAAATTGACAGAAATTCTGGAGGATAAAGATTCCTGCATTCAGGGACTGGTAGATAATGAAATGCTTTATAACTGGATGAATCATCCTTCCGATTATGGCAGGCCCTGGTTTGGGCAGCTGATGGCAGTACCACAGATGTATGCTTATTTGATTATGCTGGAAGCCTGGTTTCGGAAATATGAGATTCAGCTGGATCTATAAAAGAGTCATTTAGTCAAAAATAAAAAGGGCGGCTTTCAAGATAGGTATTCCTATGATAGAAAGCCGCTTTATATTTCATTGCTAGGATATAAATACAAATGGTAAAAATAGTTTAATTGGTATAGATAAAAACAGAATACTAATAAAAAATAATGAAACTATAATAAAAATTTCTCAATAATTTCTGCAAATCCATCTGCATTATTATCCCTCTTAGTAATATAGTCTGCGTATTCTTTTGTTTCTTCTGAACCGTTGCACATGACGCAGCCTACTCCTGCAGCCTGAATCATGGTAATATCATTTTCGGCATCTCCAGCTGCAACCGAATGTTCAATAGGAATCGAAAGAAGTTTACATAATTCTCTTACTGCATTTCCTTTGGAAACGCCTGGTGGGCAGTATTCCAGCATAATATCACTGGAAAATATGCTGCTCATTTTTCCTTCGATCCAGTGTTCCATTTTTTGACGAAAATGAATCAGCCGGTCTTTACTTTCTTTGTTGATTAAGATGGCTTTAATCGGGTCATAAGAAAGATAAGCAGAAACATCTTCTACAATAATAGCCGGAACTTGGATGGCTTGTTCGTACCAGCGGATTTCTGGAGTATCCCTCTCACTCAATACATGTTTATGGCTGTACGTATGGATATGCAGCCCCTCTTCATATGCGCTGTCAAATAATGGACGCAGGTATTCTTTAGAGAAGCTGGCTTCCTTTAAAATCGTTCCAAGATGGCTGTCATAAAGGAGGGCGCCATTCGAGGCAATGATATAACAGCCTTCCTTTGTAAGATCCAGCTCTTCGGCAATTTGCCGGGCACTGGCAATCGGTCTGCCAGTGGCAATGACAATCTTATGCCCCTGCTCCAGTGCCAGTTCTATAGCCCGGCGGCAGCCGGAGGAAACCTGGTGATTATCCTGCAGCAAGGTTCCGTCCAGGTCTGTAAATAATATTTTAGCAGTCGTGTTCATGGTTCTCTCCTGTAATTTCATGATGTTTGCAAAAAACTGGCTGCTGGCGTTCCTAATTTAGATTCAGTTTCTTTTCCATAATATAATAACAGATCATATAATAGCCAAGAGCCAGTAAAAGATTCAGGCAGCCAGTTAGGCCATATAAGGCGATAATTGTCCGACCTGTCATTAGGGCATATGTATCCATAGAGCCCACACTGAGTACGATCAGAATGATAGAAGAAATAATCTGGCTAATAAAATTTAGTCCCATATAAGCTGCAATGGCACCCAATACCCGATGGCCGCCAAATAACTGACCGAGTGATATAGAAGCATAATACATTAAAAGCTGTGACAGCAGACTAATCAGCAGCAGGATCAGGGTCAGAATAATAAAGGTGGAAAAGTGCATATCAGTTGCGGCCAGGAATGATGGGGCTGCAGACTGAAAGACCCGGCTCAGCCACGCGAAGCTTTCTCTTTCATACAGGATAATCAGGACTGACAGAAAGCATACAGCAAAGGTCAGCAGTTCCATTACAAAAGAGGTAATAAGCTTGGAAAATAGTTTCTGGTGGGTAGTAACCGGAAGGGTGTGCATCACATATCCCTTATCGCTATATAAGCTTCTATAAAAATATACGATAAAATAAATCGGTGCTCCCATACAGCAGGCGATAATCAGCAGAATATAGGTAAAAATAGTAAGGATCTGCAGAGCATCTGGTATGGAAGTATACAAATTAGTTGCGAGCATAAGTTTTCCAAAAAGACTGATAATTAGAAGTCCTGCATAAATAGGCAGCAATAATCTTGAGGTTTCTTTAAAATCGTATTTTAAAAGTTTTCCTAACATCTGTATGCCTCCCTGAAATATCCGTCAAGCGACGTGTGATAGGAATTGCGGATTTCTTCTACCGGGGCGTACATTTGAATATTCCCCTGGTTGATAAAAAGTGCATCATCCAGTATATTTTCGATATCCGTAATCAAATGAGTGGAGATCAATATGCTGGCGTCCTGTGAATAGTTGCTGATAATGGTTTCCAGAATATAGTCCCTAGCAGCCGGATCTACACCGCCAATGGGTTCATCCAGCAGATACAGATCTGCGTCCCGGCTCATGGTCAGCACCAGCTGGACTTTCTCCTTGGTTCCTTTGGAAAGAGTGCGGAAACGCTGATTCAGGTTAAGATTCAGCCGCTTCAGCATATCATATGCCTTCTCTTCATTGAAATTGCTGTAAAAGTCTTTGAAAAAACGTACCAGCTGCTGTATGGTCATATAACTGTTAAGCGACATGCAGTCTGGCAGATAAGCAATCGCTTCTTTGCTTGCGATACCGGGTAACTGTCCATTGATCCGTACATTGCCAGAAGTGGGGGTTAAAACGCCGGCAATTAACTTAATCAATGTACTTTTTCCGCTTCCATTCGGTCCTAGAAGTCCTATAATACGGCCTCTGTATAAGGTCAGCGTTATGTGGTTCAATGCATTAACGCCAGAATAATTTTTAGCAAGATTTTCACAGGTGATCAGTGGGTTCATGACTTGGTTCCTCCTTTATCAATTGAATCGTCTGTTCCTTGTCAAATCCTAACCGTTGCATCTGCGTTAGGAACTGCTGTATTTCTTCGCTGGCAAGTTTTTGTTTATACTGTTCAATCAGTTCCAAATCTTCCGTAATATAGCGGCCGCTGGTTCTTCGAGAATAAACAAGTCCGGCACGTTCCAGTTCAGACAGCGCTTTCTGCATGGTATTGGGATTGACTGAGGCTTCCAGAGCGAACTCCCGGACGGCAGGAAGCCGGTCTCCGGGACTATAGATACCCGCAGCAATATCCGATGACAATTTATCTATAATCTGCAGATAGATCGGTTTATCAGAATTCAGTATCCATCCCATGGGCATCCCTCCTTTCTCATTGTATTGTAATCATAATACAACAATACAATGAACGGGGGGAAATGTCAAGTGAATCTTTGTGGAAGTATATTGTAAAATTGGTTAAAATCCATTATAATATGCAAAATAGACATTTGCGAAATCCTTATTTCAAACTCGTCGCCTTGAATACAACTTTCGCAATTGCCTATAATATGCAAAAATGCCAAAGGAGAAAAAGAATGAGTTTTGAGAAACTAGGAATAGATGCTAGGCTGGTAAGAGGGCTTGCCTTGGAAGGAATTACGAACCCCACTCCGGTACAGGAGTTAACATTTCCAATTATTATGGAAGGAAAAGACAGCGCTGTCCAGGCTGAGACGGGAAGCGGAAAAACGCTGGCGTATCTGCTGCCGCTCATGCAGAAATTGCTTCCGCAAAAGGACGGCAATAAAATATTGGTGCTGGTTCCGACTCATGAGCTTGCTTTGCAGGTAGTCCGCCAGGTCCGTTCCCTGTCAAAGCAGCTGGATCATCAGATACGGGCAGCTTCCATAGTTGGAAATGTCAATATCCGGCGGCAGACGGAAGCATTAAAAGAAAAACCGCAGCTCATTGCCGGCACAACAGGAAGAATATTGGAACTGATTCAGAAAAAGAAGATTCAGGCGCATCTGATTCAAGCCGTTGTAATTGACGAGGCGGATAAGATGCTGGATAAAAACCAATTTGATGAGACAAAGGAGGTTCTGAAAAAATGTATGCGCGATGTACAGAAGCTGTTCTTCTCTGCCAGCATTCCCAGGTCTGTTCAGGAGCAGATCCAAAAGCTGGCACCGGAGGCAGAACGGATACAGACGAAAGAGACCATTGCCATTCCAGAAACCATCCGCCATCTCTATCTGGTCTGTGAGAAAAGGGAGAAATTACAGCTGCTTCGCGGTGTGATTTCAGCAGTGAATCCAAAGAAAGCCATGGTTTTTATCAATCGGGTCTTTGATATTGAAGAAGCAGCACAGAAGCTGAAATATCATCATTATTCGGCTGAGTGCATTCATGGTTCTGATCCAAAGGAAAGGCGCAGACAGGTGGTGGAACAGTTTCGCAAGGGAAAACTTCGTATCTTAATCGGAACAGATCTGGCGGCACGCGGACTGCATTTTGAAAGTGTGGATCTGGTGGTCCATTATAGTATACCGGAAAATCCCAAGGATTATCTGCATCGCGCTGGGCGTACAGGGAGAAATGGTAAGGCTGGTCTTAGCATCAGCATTGTGACAAAGAAAGAACTGCCTTTAATTAAAAAGTGTCAGAAAGAATTTGGTATTCAATTAGAGGAGTGTGTACTGAAAAAAGGCATGCTTCTCCCGGCAGGAATGAAGAAGAAGCCAAAATAAACAACAACTGAAAAAAGTATTTGACAAATCATGCAGATTGTGGTAACATAACTCTGTTGTGAGAATAAAGTAGAGTATCCGCTCTCACCTTAGCACGTCGAAATCGTGACTTGGGTTATTATTTCAAATTGGTTTCAGGAATTCTTTTATATGTATGATTTTGTGCATATAAGAGCTTATGAAGTTTTGAAGTGTGAAAGTGGATATTGATTGTCCGCTTTCTATTTTTTTGTGCAGACAGCACCAAGCGGAAATCCAGGAAAATTATAATGAGCATGGAGGTGCGTATCATTAGCGAATTAATGATTAATGAGCAGATTAGAGACAAAGAAATTCGTCTGATTGGAGAAGACGGTGCACAGATGGGAATTATGTCAGCAAGAGATGCCATGAAGCTTGCGAGGGAAGCAGAGCTGGATCTGGTAAAGATTGCCCCGACTGCGAAACCGCCGGTCTGTAAAATTATTGATTATGGCAAGTACAAATATGAGCTGGCAAGAAAAGAAAAGGAAGCCAGAAAGAAGCAGAAGGTTATTGGAATCAAGGAAGTAAGGCTTTCACCGAATATTGAAGATAATGACCTTAATACGAAGGCAAGTGCAGCAAGAAAATTCATTACCAAGGGAGATAAGGTAAAAGTGACTCTTCGTTTCCGCGGAAGAGAGATGGCGCATGTGCAGACCAGTAAACATATTCTGGATGATTTTGCCGAGAAGCTGGCAGATATCGCAGTGATTGAGAAGGCTCCCAAGATGGAAGGCAGAAGCATGAGCATGTTCCTGGCAGAAAAGCGGTAATTCGCCTGCTGCCAGAGCAGATATCATAGATTATATTTATCATTAAGGAGGAAAAAAGCAATGCCAAAAATAAAGACAAGTAAATCAGCAGCAAAGCGTTTCAAAAAGACAGGTACAGGTAAATTAAAGAGAATGAAGGCTTATAAGAGCCACATCTTAACAAAGAAGAGCACAAAGAGAAAGAGAAATTTAAGAAAAGCAACAATTACTGATGCAACTAATGTTAAGAATATGAAGAAGATTTTACCATATATCTAATAATTGGAACAGGAGGATTAAGAAATGGCTAGAATTAAAGGCGGAATGAAAGCAAAGAGACATCATAACAGAGTATTAAAGCTTGCTAAAGGCTATAGAGGAGCACGTTCCAAGCAGTACAGAATTGCAAAGCAGTCAGTCATGAGGGCATTGGCAACTTCTTACAAAGGTAGAAAAGAAAAGAAGCGTCAGTTCAGACGTCTTTGGATTGCACGTATCAATGCAGCTGCAAGAATGAATGGAATTTCTTACAGCAAGTTTATGTATGGTCTGAAATTAGCTGGTATTGAGCTGAACCGCAAAGTATTGTCTGAGATGGCAATCAACGATGCAGAAGGATTTGCAAAGCTGGCTGAGATGGCAAAATCTAAAGTTGCATAATTGGACAAGTATGTACGGATAAGAAAAAGGAACTGTGGAAAGCAGTTCCTTTTTTCTTATCAAGTAATTGTTAATAAATTTTCTAGGTAAATGCGAAAGTCGCATTTAAAGCGACGATTTTAGATAATAAACTTTCACTTGAAAGGAGAAAAAATTATGATTCACGCCTGGATCACTATTAAAGAAATCAATTATGAAAAAAGTTTTGCCAGCTTGTTTCCCATGGTAATGAAAAAGTGTAATGAGATGGAACAGCCAAACTTAGCAATTCGTTTTCTTAATAAAATGGGAAATGCCTCTATGACAGCTATGATTGGCATTCTTAATTGTATGGAAGAGAAATATAAAAACGAACTGGTGTTTAGTATAGTTGAGCAGTACTGCACGGAATTACCTGCCATGCTCAACACTCGTTTGCAGAAAGACGAGGTGGGCAGAAATATTCATATTGGTGGATTGGATCTAGTAAAGGATGAAAATGGATATTTAGCATTTGTGGTTCGGAATGTGCAGGTGGATTATTCTGGTCTTGTGAAAAATAATACGGTTAAGCAGAAAATCGGTGATTTTGCTAATGGAGCTGTTAAAAAAACGGTATTCGGAAAATTTGATTTCCTGTCTAAAATTGCCAAAGACGGAGCAGGGCTGGCCGTTGAGGCGGCAGTAGCAGCGGCTCCTAATACGGTTGAAAAAAAGGTGCTGGACATGATGAATAAGAAGGAGAGTAAGTATAAGCTGCTTGTAATGGTTCAGCAGGAGTTAGAAGCTAAAGGTATATTTTTGAAATTGAAGGATTTTATGTTTACGAAGGAGGAATTATTTCTAAAATCGGAACAGAATGCAGAGGAGACGAAAGGCAGGAAGTTCAAGCTATCTCCCGAACTGGAAGAAGGAATTCTTGATGCAGTGGCCGGGTATCTGAAGTCGCTGTTGGTGTCAGAAGAAGCAGGAGGTTATCCTGGGGTCAAAGAGCAGAACTGATCTATAGATTGTTACAAGGTAAAGGTTTGGGAATTCAGTTCTCACAATCGGGTAGGAGGGAAACTGAACCATAACCGTTCCCCTATAACTGATTATGCCAAAGAAGCGTAATATAACTTGTGATTTCATTTTATTCTAAACAAAACCTGTGTCAATGGGTTAAAAAGAAAATGTTAAAATGCATAAAAATATAAAAGTAATTTGAACAGATGTAAAAGAACTTTACATCCTGTAGGACGGCTGTTATAATAGAAATCATCAGAGAAAATAATAATGTGGTAAGAAGAGGATGGGCAGAGAATGCAACCATCCTCTTTTCGAAATAGGTATATACGAAAGGGGAAGAACATGAAAAAGAAACTAATAGTTATAGGAATTCTTATGTTGTCTCTGTCTGCCTGCAGCAGCCAGCAGACGGAACGTCCGAAACATAATACAAAGAAACAACAGACAGCGCAGGAAACACAGAACTCAGATCAACAGCAGAAAAAGCAGCCAGCAGACAACGCGGCCGAAGAGTCTGCAGCAAGCCAGCCGGGAACCGCAGCCAATCCAAGCAGCAGTGCCGGCAGTGCGGACACCGTTCCGCTTGAAAATGCAGATCCAGCCGCCAATGCAGGCGAAACGCAGGAACTTTCCATAGAAGAAATGTACAGGAGGTTCCATTTGAAATTCTATGGTACAGAAAATCCAGGCAATGAGGTAATGGAGGTACTGACCGGCGAGCGCGCCAAAGTGAATCTTCACAGCAAATACGATGAGGACATGAATTACTATTTTGAACAGATTTTAGGGGTCACGGACGTCAGCAATGCGATTGAGCCGATCTTTTTTACCGATATGAAATATTATACGGCAAAAGATTTTGAAAACCTGCCGCCAACTGTAATTCATATAGCAAAGAATGAAATCTACGCCAGACACGGATACATTTTCAAGGACGAAGATCTGAACCAATTTTTCCTAAGCTGCGCTTGGTATCAGCCGCGCGTCACCGGCGAAGAATTCGATGCTTCTGTATTTAATCAGTATGAACAGGCGAATCTCAAACTACTATCCGAGTTGGACAGGCAATTACTGCCCACAGAATAACGGCGGCAGACAGCTGGGCTGCGAAGCCCCCATATCTGTATGAAGTCTTGGGCATAGAAATTCCGCTGGGCACCGATGAAATTGATCGGATTTTCTGGGACGCTGCCTCTCCCGGCATACCAACCGATGGTATGCCGGAATTTCTTACATTTCTCAAAAAGAAAGGAATCCGCACCGGAGTCATCAGCAACATTACTTATGCACAGTCCGTTGTTGCAGAACGTATTACACGCCTGCTGCCCAATCATGAGTTTGAATTCATCCTCACTTCCAGCCAATACATATTCCGCAAGCCACACCAGCGGATTTTCCAGCTTGCTTTAAAAAAAGCCAATTTGCCTGCAGAGGAAGTATGGTATATTGGCGACAATTATCTATGTGACATTGAGGGTGCCCTTACAGCAGGGATCACACCTGTCTGGTACACTGGCGCATTCGAGGGAACCGAAGACGACAAGGCCGCCTATGCAGATAGAAGTGATAAGGCAGGCTGTTTAAGGATCAAAGAGTGGAACGAATTGGCCATAAAACTGGATCAACTGCAAATGAAGTAAAGTAGAACAAATTACATGGATTGCATGATAGGAGAACATTCTATGGGAAAAAGAGAACATTTATCAAAAATCAAATTATCAGAGGAACAAAGAAAACAATTAACCGCTGAAATCAAGGCATTCTATCTTGACGAACGCGGCGAAGAAATCGGCATGATTGAGCAAATGCAGCTGCTGGACCTGTTTGAAGAAAACATGGCTCCGATCATTTACAATAAAGCTCTTGACGACGCAAAGAGTTGGTTTTCTCAAGCAATGGATAACTTAGATTGTGATTACTATCTATTATACAAAAATGAAAATGGAAAAGCTTGACAGTGCTTACACACGCGTTGGCGGCGCTTCTGCGAAGCCGAGCCTCAGCGTAGCACCGCTACGCCTGCGTTTGGGAAGTAGCACTTCAGAAAAATATGCTGCGTATTTAGCCTGATTGTCAAGTAGCCAGTACTTAATTCGCTCCATTTTTGTATCGATTGCCCAAACTCTGACAGTGGAATGAGAATTTTGTATATGCCTAATACTAAAACCAGCAAAAAGGAGAATCCACAAACATGGAACTACAAAAAGGAAGACCAAAAGACACCACTAACCGGCAGGAACGGGAAATCAGAGTCTACGACCTTCTCGACCGCCTGCAGATTCCCTACGAACGGGTTGACCACGAAGAAGCCAACACGATGGAGGCATGCAGTGAAATCGACAAAGTCTTAGACACCATAATCTGCAAAAACCTCTTTCTATGCAACCGCCAGAAAAGCCAATTCTACCTGCTGCTAATGCCCGGCGAAAAGCCATTTAAAACCAAAGATTTATCCAAACAGATCAACAGCGCCCGCCTTTCCTTTGCAGATGCAGCATTCATGGAAGAATACCTAAAGATCCGTCCTGGTGCCGTCTCCATCATGGGCTTAATGAACGACACCGACAACCACGTACAGCTCCTAATCGACCGCCCGGTGCTGGAAAGCCCCACCATCGGCTGCCACCCCTGCGTCAGCACTTCCAGTTTAAAAATGCAGACCGCAGATATAATCAATAAATTCCTGCCAGCCGTACACCACCCGCTCCAGATCGTAGATCTGCCATGGGAAAAGAATCAAAAGGAGGACTAAAAATGGCAACCATCATGATCTTATCAGGAAGCCCCAGAAAAGAGGGAAATACTGCACAGCTTGCAAAAGCCTTTGCCGAAGGCACCAGAACTAGACACCAGACAGAAATCCTCTCAGCCGCAGATTATAACGTCCATCCCTGTATTGGCTGCAACTCTTGCTTTGCCAGAGAACAGCACCAATGCTTCCAGCAGGACGACATGCAATTAATTTACGAAAAACTAAAACAAGCCGACGTCCTAGCCATAGCCTCTCCAGTCTATTTCTACGGAATCAGCGCCCAGCTGAAAGCAATTATCGATCGCCTGCATACGCCCATGAGAAATGAATTTCCCATAAAAAAGCTGGCGCTTCTGCTGGCAGGTGCCGCCAGCCTCCCGGAATTATTCGATTCCATCCTAGTACAATACCAATTAATCCTCAACTATTTCCGCCTCGAAGACGCCGGAACCATACTGGTACGCGGAGTAAAAGACATCGGCGATATCAAAGGGCATAAGTCTCTGCAGGAAGCATATGATCTAGGAGCTTCCATTGAATGCGAAGTTTAATCCATAGGCATTGCAGGAAGCAGACAAATCTTTGCTATGCAGAAATATAAACCAAAATGGTAGGAGCAAAGAAATATGAGAAACGTTAGTCTATTGATTGCGATGAGCATTGACGGATATATTGCAGATAAAAATGACAGTGTCGATTGGCTGAAAGGACAAGGCAATGATAATGAGAATATGGATAAGTAGTTTTTTAGGTAATTGCGAAAGTCGAATTCAAGGTGACGGATTTGAACAATCGATACAAAAATCCGCTCAAAGAAGTTGATTGGATATAGGGAGATACGACATGAGGAGATATGACATGAGGAGGGACCCACGAAGTGGGAGGAGTCCTGGTGTCAGTACTTAATTCGTTGCATTTTTGTATCGATTGCCCAAACCCTGATGATGAAATAAGGGTTTTGCAAATGCCTAAACATATAATAAAGCTACAAGGAGGAATCAAAACTTGATTCTGCTTTCCATTTCTTTAATTATATTGACAATATTTAGAAGAGATTATACAATAAGAACCAATTTACTATAAATGTAGATAATGCCAGCTTACAAATGCTTGTATACATAAAGAATGGGATCCTAAAATTCCCATTACACAGCTAGAGTTCAATAAAAATATTCTTATACGTTCCTATTTGGAATATAAATAATTTTAAAATAGTACTCTCTTTTCGGAATGGTGTACCCATTGGAAAATGACTTATAATTATACATGTAAATGGCAGTAAAGAATTTATGATTAAATATATAAATCGAAATTTGCAGATGAATTTCTTGAACTTTCCTTATTTTTCAAGGCTTTTAGAGCCTCATACAGTGAATTGCTATGTATTTTCCCTTGTTTTTGCCCTTATGGGCAGTTTACAAGGGAAAGTTTTTCTGAATGTATCTAATCGTTGCCTGCCACTTTATCCAAGAGCCTTGCGG
>JAAVZI010000073.1 GCA_022791575.1 Lachnospiraceae bacterium | reverse complement strand
GTAAAAATATTTAATATTTAAGATAATTATGATTCAAGAAACGCTCCGTTGAAATGTTAAACGCTGCATTGGATTTATGCAAAAATAACTTCCCCTTTTACAATCCCCCTTGCACAAGCACGTATGTTATTTATTCTTCCTGTCCGTTCTGTATTCAAACAAAACAAAAACTTGAAAGAAACTAAACGCGACAGCAATAAATTTTCTATTTTTTGAATCATAATTATCTTAAATATTAAATCTTTTTACCCATTATTATCTATTGGCTAAATAATTTAATTTCTCCCAGTACAACTTTCCATTTGTTGTTGTGTTCAGTTTAGCATATTTATAGAACATTTACAACATTCCGAGTATGAAAAGCAAAAAGAATGAATTCTTCACTTGACAATGTTGCAAAGATATACCTGCCTTCTGGAATATCCTCTTGCGTAAATATGTTTGATGGTCTGCTGTTCGTAATCGTCACAGACTGTGATTGCTACAAAAATTGCTGTGATTAGCAGAAACGAACTGCTGTTCAGTGCTTGGCGCATGGATTGGATTCCTGACAGCGTCAGCTGTCCGACAGGCACTGCACTGCTGTGAGACAGCACATTGACAGTCAGCACGGATAAAAACAGCAGGGCGGAGGCTTCGATCAAGGAGCCGATTCTGAGCCGAGCGGCGTTTGGGTCGGTGCTGCTGCTTGGGAACTGATTTTGTTTTTGTTCTTGACGTGGTACTGAAACATTTGTATCATATAAAGTGTTACAAGTGTATCATGTATGATTTTTTATGTCAATGGATTCAAGGCTTACTGAAATAAAAGGGGGGAATTGTATCACATGAATAAGAAGCAGGAGGTAAATGCACTGGTTCAGGAGTGCATAACGACCGCATTATTATGCGCACAGCGAGCTCTATCTTCTGCTATACCGGCCGGCAGGGGTTGCCGCATATTAGTCTGCAGAGTGTCAAGGACGCCTGCTGGCGGCTTCCGGCTTTAGCCGTAACAAATTCTGTCAGAAAGCGGAAATCCAGCGTTCCCAGTTAAATGGATATCTAAACAATACCATTACCCGGCTCGATACGGATGTCCTTGCAAGATTCTGCCGGGTATTAGACTGTTCTATTGCAGACCTGCTGGAATATAAGCCTGCTGACGAATAACCAAACGGAGCGTCTGCTGCGCCTACAAGCGGTTCTCTCCTTCTGTCCTAGGCACACACGCACTTTTTTGTTGTAATTACTTCCCCTTTTGCTTCATCCAGGTCCATAATCACTTCCCCTGCGCATGGTACATAGATATGCCCGGACAGGGGATTTTTGATACTGGCAATCGGCGCGGTCAGCGTTGCTTCCACCTCGGAACGCTCAAAGCTTAAATCCGTGTCCACCATTTCACAGTTTACCAGGCGTAGATTTTTGCAGTAGCAAAGCGGTTGGGTGCCGATTATGCGGCAGTTTTCAAATGTCAGGTTTTCACTGTACCAGGCGAGGTATTCTCCCTTGACAACGCTGTTGCGCACCGTAATGTTTTTGCCGTGCCAAAACGCGTCCTTGGTGTCAAAGACACATGTATCAAAAACAGCATTTTCAATATACTGGAATGAATATTTGCCTTTCATCTGCACATTTTTAAAATTCAGATGAGCGGAACGCAGCATAAAATATTCGCTCTCGGCGGTGCAGTTGTTCATTTCCACACCGTGCACGGACCAGCCGAATTCCGGGGAAATAATGCTGCAGCCGCTTAATTTTGCCTGGCTGCATTCGCGCAGGGCCTTGATGCCATGCAGTTTGCTGTCTGTGATGGTAATGTCGTTTGAATACCAGAGCGCGGCACGGCACAGCTCGGTCATTTCTGAATCGATAATCTTCAAGCCGTCGTCATGCCAGAATGGGTAGCGGAGGTTGAAAAAGCATTGTTCCGCTGTTACATTTCTACCCTCCTTAAACGCGCTCTCCCCGTCTGCCGGGCCGTCAAAACGACATTGGCGGACATACAGGTTCTCTGCCCCATATAAGGCTCTTTCCTCGTCAAATGTTTGATTTGAAATGATTTGCATAATCGCTGGCTCCTTTCCTTTTGTTTATGCGTTTTGCTTCTGTGCCTGTTCGTTGTGTTCATGCTTCATAATACCCTCCGTTTTGCTCTGTGTCAATGAAAATCTACATTTTTGCGGACAGTGCTTGGTTCATCTTTGCTGTTCATTAGTACTATTTTATTTCTTCAGTCCTTGAGTACTGAATTCTTTGTCGCCAAAGCAGACTTCTAACTGCGCAGTTTGGATGGAACTATGTTGAAATGGTTTCATTTTTATCCGACTTTTTCTGCGGCATCTGATTGGCAGAATTGTTATTTTTTGTTTTTATTATAGGACGGTTTTATAGATATAGCAAATGCTTATATTACATAGTTATCTATACGTGATAGGCATATAAAATATTGGTAGGCAGCACGATGTCTCAGACCGAACATAAAAACCTCCATAAATGGATCGCAGCTGTCTGCTAGATCTGCTTATGGAGGAAACTGATCTTGATTATCGTTCATTTATTTTTTATCTCTTAATACCCACTGCATAATTTCATCCTTCGTGATACCCTCCCGCAGTCCAAACAGCTTTAAATGCTCGCTTCCGCTGTCTTTGTCATGGATTGCGTTCCAGACCTTCTCTGCCTCAATTGCAGCGGCCTTTGATGAATAATCTCCCTCATTATATTGCAGATTGCCATTCTGAATCTCAAGAATATCCTTAGTGAATATTCTCCAATGTTCCACGGACGGATGGCAGGCAATACATCGATCCTGTTCCCGATTTCTAATTCTGAAACAGGTATCATAATTATCTTCCGCCGCCAGTTCTTCCATCCATTCCCCTAAGGTCTGTTCTTTTAATGACAGCTGGATTTCAAATTCCAGCTTAGTCAAAACTTCTTTCAGATCTTCCAGTTCCTTTTTATTTTGAACATGTATAATAAAATCCAGTCCGATATTTCTTTCATCTGTTATAATCGTTTCCAAACGTTTCATAATCATTTTTCTTCACTTTCCGCAGCAGTCTGCCGGATAATTGCAGCCTGTCAATTTATCATATTATACAAAAGATCCTCCCTGATTACAATCCTTTGTACAGAAAATATAGCTGCCAGTGCTGCCGCTGATCACAACAGCCTTTTATCTTCTTTTTATCCCTGCACACAAAAAAGCTCTCCACTTTGGAGGAATCCCCCCAAATTCATTGACTTATATCAATTACACATGTAAAATAGTATCGAAATCATTTCATAACTAAAGGAGATTCCAGAATGAAGAAAAAAATGCTCTTAATTACCACCTGCTGCGCCACACTTTTACTATCCGCATGCCAATCCGATCACTCTGACAACAAAGACCATACCCGTCCCGTTTCAACACAAAGCACTTCAGAAGTACCAACTGCTTCACCGGAGCCTAAACTATATGATTCCAGTGCCGCCGCTGAAAAATATAATTCTCACCCTTTTCTGGATCTTTGGTCCAAAAGAGAAGATGTTCCATATTTAGATTTAACCAACGAACATTCGGCAATTCCTAAAATCATTCCTTATATTGCTGAGCATAATACAAACGGCGGATGCATCATTATCTGTCCAGGCGGCGGATATGTACAGCTTGCTATGGATAAAGAAGGAAAGATACCTGCTGCTGCCCTTAACGAACAGAATATCACTGCATTTGTACTTCCCTATCGAATTAACCACACCTATGAAAGTCTTCTATCCGATATCTTCCGTGCCATCCGCTATGTACGCACCAATGCAGCAGAATTCGGAATTGACCCGGATAAAATAGGCGTTATGGGATTCTCCGCAGGCGGCCATCTAGCTTCCATGTCATTAGAACATTATCAAGAAGACCAGCAACATGCAGATGACATTGACCAAGCTTCTGCAAAACCAAACCTGGGGATTCTATGCTATCCCGTGCTCTCACTAAAAGACGGAAAAACCCATGAACTAACCAGAAAAACCTTCCTGGGAAAAGAACATGAACACAATGAAGAATTAATTAAAAAATATTCAGCCGAAGAAGGTGTAACCAAAGATACCCCTCCTGTTTTTGTCTGGCACTGTGAACCAGATACGGCCGTTCCAGTCGCAAACAGTACCGATTTTGCAAAAGCCATGGAAAAACAGGGAGCGGACTGTGAACTTCATATATACAAAACAGGCTCGCATGGCCTCGGCCTAGCCGCGGATAACGAGGAAGTCAAAGAATGGTTTCCTAATTGTATCAAATGGCTGAAATCCTATGGTTATTAAATCTACTGACATACGAAAGGAGAATCCATCTCATGGCATTTGACGGAATTGTAACAGCCGCTATGGCTGCAGAACTGCGCGAGAAGCTGACAGACGCAAGAATCTATAAAATCGCGCAGCCCGAAAACGACGAACTGCTGTTCACCCTAAAAAATAACAAAGAACAACACCGGCTGGCTATTTCGGCCAGCGCCAGTCTGCCCTTTATCTATCTGACCAAAAACAACAAGCCAAGCCCCATGACCGCCCCCAATTTCTGTATGCTGCTGCGCAAGCATATCCAGAACGGCCGAATTGTTCGGATCAGCCAGCCAGGGCTGGAGCGGGTCTTAGATCTGGAGATCGAACACTTAAACGACCTGGGCGACCTATGTACCAAGCACCTGATGGTAGAGCTGATGGGCAAGCACAGCAACATTATTTTCTGCGACGGCCAGGGGCACATCATCGACAGCATCAAGCACGTCTCTGCCCAGGTCAGCTCCGTGCGCGAAGTACTGCCCGGCCGCGACTATTTTATCCCGGAGACCATGCACAAGCAAAACCCACTGGCCATAACCGAACAGGAGTTCTGCGCCCTGCTGACCACGGTCTCTGCAAATGTTTCCAAAGCGCTCTATACAACGCTGACCGGCATCAGCCCGGTGATGGCGGAAGAAGTATGCACGCTTGCCGGAATCGAATCTGCTCAGCCCGCTAATACGCTCAGCGAAAATGAACGGCTGCATCTATCCCGCATGTTCCTGCACCTGATGGACGCCATTCGAGACGAACAATTTGCCCCGGTCATTATTTACAGGGAGGACGAGCCAGTCGAATTCTCGGCTCTGCCGCTGACCCAGTACGCAGACTTAGACGCGCGCGCCTTCGACAGCATTTCCCAGGTTCTGGAAACCTACTATGCCGATAAAAATGCATTTACCCGCATCCGGCAAAAATCCGCCGATCTGCGCCGGATTGTCCAGACTGCCCTAGAACGCAACCGCAAGAAATACGACCTGCAGGCCAAACAGCTTCGGGACACAGAAAAACGTGAGAAATACAAAGTCTACGGCGAGCTAATCAACACATACGGTTACTCGGTGAAGGAAGGCGCCAGCTCCTTTGAGGCCCTGAATTACTACACCAACGAAACCATTACCATCCCTTTGGATCATCAGCTGACTACTGCGGAAAATGCGCAGAAATATTTCCAAAGATACAATAAGCTCAAACGCACTTATGAAGCACTGACCGAGCTGATTCAGGAAACAAAAGATGAAATTACCCATTTGGAATCGGTCAGCACGGCGCTGGATATCGCTGTTTCCGAGGACGATCTGGTCCAAATTAAGGAAGAGCTGATGGACTGCGGCTATATCCGCCGCAAATACAATGCCAAAAAGGTCAAAATTACCAGCCGCCCGTTCCACTACATTTCCAGTGACGGCTACCATATCTATGTGGGAAAAAATAACCTGCAGAACGAAGATCTAACCTTTAAATTCGCCGTTGGAAATGACTGGTGGTTCCACGCCAAGGGCATTCCCGGATCCCATGTCATTGTCCGCACCAACGGCGATGAAATCCCCGATTCCACATTTGAGGAGGCCGGACGCCTTGCCGCCTATTACTCTAAAGGGCGCGGAAATGAGAAGGTGGAAATTGACTATACCCTGAAAAAAAATGTGAAAAAGCCCAACGGCAGCAAGCCCGGCTTTGTTGTCTATTATACGAACTATTCGCTCGTCATTGACTCGGATATCCAGGGAATAGAAGAACTATAAATTGGATGGAGAAAGGAACGTTTATGCAGATTACCTATTATGATATCGGACTGAATCTGTTCTGCCGACAGTTTCCAGATCCGGAAAAAATTATCCACGAGGCGCAGCAGCACGGCGTCTGCTGCATATTAACCGGCACTGAGCCCAAGGAAAATCAGAAAATCAATACCTTCGTCAAAACCCATCCGGTATACGGCACTGCCGGAATCCATCCGCATAATGCAGACCGTGCGCGGCAGGAGGATTTTGTTGAAATCGAACAGCTCTTAAAGAATGAACGGATTGTGGCAGTCGGCGAATGCGGTCTGGACTATGATCGCATGTTTTCCACAAAGGAGAATCAGATCCGCTGTCTGGAAAAGCATATTGTACTGGCAGAAAAATTAGACAAACCACTGTTCCTTCATGAGCGCAGCGCGGCGGAGGACTTTATCAAACGTTTTAAGAAGCATCCGCAGATCTGCCACAAATCGGTGGTACATTGCTTTACCGGTGATAAAAAGACGCTCGACCGTTATCTTTCCATGGGATTTTCCATCGGCATTACCGGGTGGATCTGTGATGAACGGCGCGGAAAGGCTTTGCGGGAAGCAGTTTCGATCATTCCTCCCGACCGCATTTTGGTAGAGACCGATGCGCCATACCTGACACCGAGAAATGTCCCGGGATTGGCGCGGACAAATGTGCCGCAGAACATTGTCCATGTGGTAAAGGAACTTGCTAAATATATGAAGCTGCCAGAAGAAACGCTGATTTCTCATGCAAAAAGGAATACAGAGAGGATCTTTCATATTGGGGAGGAATAAGAGGAACGTTGAGAAAAACCCTGGGGTTAGACAATGTTATTAACTTAAAAGAAAAGAGATAGAAGTACTATTTTTATGCTTCTATCTTTTTTTGATATAATAAAAATAATATATCCTCTGATTCCATTGCCACTCCAGCAATTCATTAACATTTTTGGCAATTCATTCAATGAAATTGATGACTAGAAATGGCCTTTTAACTTCTAAGAATAGAGCAATCCATAATCTTTTCTATTTAGAAGATGAAATTAGAAAAAAGGCAATACTTCTTTCGAAAGTACCGCCTTTCTTCTATAACAGAATAACAGTTCTTTTGTAACATATAAATAGGACTATTATTTATCTTGATCGAAAGCAACAGACTCCGACAAAGTATGGACATCGACAGGACCGTTTACCGGCGTGCGCAGAGTTGTATCTTCAGAACCGAATACATTAAAATACACATATCGAGAAGTAATATTGATATTCTCATAATTTCCCTCTGCAACCACTTCATAGCCCTCTTCCATTCCATCCCGGCGAATCCGGCAAAGCTTGGAATTCTCCTGATCATCAATCTGGAAATAAATATAAGTATCCGAAACATTATAAGTAGAAATCCGTTCATTTACTAAAACTTCTTTATGTTCTGGGTTATTAATCTTTGTCTTAACCAGTGAATAACGATTCGATAAATCCAGATAATATAGGTCCTGTCGATCAACAATCGGCATCCAGCAGTTTCCTTCTACTACTGTAGTAGTTCCTCCGGTTCTTGTATTTAATGCATAGATATTATGGTCGTCTATTCCCACATGATAAATGATGGAACCAGTCGTTCCGGCAATTTCAATGGCCTGGCTTGCAAATGTTTTCGATTTTTTGCCGTCAATTCCAATTGCCTTAATATCAAAAGTGGTCGTGCCTTTTTTACGATTATTTTCATAATCCTGAAAATAAATAGTATTCCCAATTAACACCATTGTTCCTGTGTAACGGTCATTCAGATCCACAACCCGCTTCCCTTTTAGATTACAACGGGCTGCCCCTAACAAAAATCCTCGGAAAATAGAAGTCGAATCGGTATTGGCAGTATTATCTTTGGCATAATAAAGGTATTCCCCGCACGCATTAAGAGAATATACCGTTTCTACAGACAACCGACTGGCTTTTGTCTCATCTGCATTCATAGCATATAAATAGCCATGGTCCAATGGATTGCTGAAATAAACTACGCCGTCTGCTTCCGTATACAGCCCCTTATTGTAAAGATTGCCAGCTGTATTGCCATTAACCGTTGGATTATCATTATAAGTCGTTAGTGCGAATTTTCTAACCAATAAAATAACTGCCAATACCAGTCCGGCAAGCACAACAACTGCTATTGCAATTTTAATCACATTGTTCGATTTCCCTTTCTTTTTTGCCATATCATTTATCCTCCTTATTGCAATAATAGATTTTCAAATTTAAGATCCGTTCCTATTCGTTTCCTATTTACAAATCCTTCCTAACCATGTATACTTCAATTATATACCAACAGCGTCTGTGGTGCAAGTCAAACAATGCCGTCAGACAAGAAATGGAGGATTTTATGAAATACGATATTACATTCCACCCCAAATGGTGGTACAAACATGCAGACATTCACTTTACTGAAGAATTTTTCACAGAGCCGGAATACCGCATGGAATGCGATGTAAAGATGAGAAAAGCTTTATATGAGCATTTCGGTGAATATGGTATCGGAGAAAAAGCACCAGAGAAACGTCCATTAATCGGCTCAGATCTTCTGGCCTGCGGTTATCTCTATTCACAGATTATGGGCTGCGAAATTATTTTCGAAGAAGATAATTCTCCACAGGTAGTCTGCATGGGGCTGGATGAAGATACAATTGAAGATCTGGAATATCCAAATCTGGAGACAAATGAAATCTGGCTGCAGACAAAGAAGCAGCTTGCATACTTAAAAGACAACTATGGCAGAGTAGAAACATATGTCAACTTAATGGGTATACAAAATATTGCCTTAGACCTGATGGGACAGGAATTGATGGTAGCCTACTACACCAATCCAGAGGCAATAGAAGAACTTTTAGACGAAATCACCAAAATGTCGATTACAATTGGAAAAACCTTTCAGTCCTATTCTGACCATATATCAGCAGGCGTTACAGCAATTACCAAACAGACCGTTCCTAACTGTTATCTGACCTCTAATTGTTCCGTAGAAATGATTTCTAATGAGTTATATGAGGAATTTCTATTAAAGCATGATCAGGCGCTGGCAGATGCATTTGGTAACTTTGGCGTTCATCATTGTGGGCAAACCATGGAGCATGTGGTAGAAGGCTACAGCAAATTAAAAGGGCTTGTATTTGCAGAAGTTGGTGCCGGCTCTGACCTTGCAGCAGTCCGTGCTAAACTGCCGGACGTATTTTTAAATGCAAGATTTTCCCCGGCAGAGCTCTTGAGTGCTTCTGATGAAGAAATCCGCGCTAAAGTACAGAAATTAAAAGCAGACGGAGATACCGGTAACGGTAAATTATCGATCTCTTGTGTAGGCATTGATCAAAACGTTTCCGATGAAAAAATCTGCGCATTCCTCAAAGCATGTAAAGAATTATAGTTTTCACAATCAGAGACCGGTTTAACCGGTCTCATTGCATAATATCACATTA
This sequence comes from Lachnospiraceae bacterium, assembly GCA_022791575.1. GTDB lineage: Bacteria > Bacillota > Clostridia > Lachnospirales > Lachnospiraceae > JAAVZI01. Next base: position 9,745 of record JAAVZI010000073.1, on the reverse strand, counting down.
TTTCTACAATTAATAATGATATTTTCGCCGCATTCGCAGTAAAAATAAAATCGTTACCATCGCCGCCATTAATTCCGCAGCCACAATCGACATCCATATTCCATCTATTTCCCAAAAAATTGGAAAAATCAAAACAGCAGCCAATTGAAACAGCAGCGTACGCAGGAACGAAATCAATGCAGAAATTAGTCCATTTCCAAGAGCAGTGAAAAATGAAGAACCATAGATGGCAATTCCGGCAAATAAAAAGGAAAAAGAATAAATAAAAAATCCTCGCAGCGTTAAATCCAAAAGTCCCTTGTCATATCCAACAAATAATATGGAAAGCGGTTTTGCCAAAAGTTCAGACAACACCAGCATGGATACAGAAAAAACTCCAATCAAAACCAAGCTTTTTTGCAGAAGTCCTTTCAACTCCTTATGGTTTCCAGCGCCGTAGTGATATCCGACAATAGGGGCAGTTCCCACGGAATAACCGATAAAAGCGGAAAGAAATGTAAAGTTTACATACATTAGTACTCCATAAGCCGCAACGCCGTCCTCGCCTGCGTATTTCATCAGCTGCAGATTATAAAGCATGCCGACAATGGACATAGAAATGTTGGACATTAACTCGGAAGAACCGTTGGTACAGGTTTTTAAGATTGCTTTACCATCAAATGTTGTTTTGGTCAGCCGCAGTGTACTGCTGTTAGGACGGAAGAAATAAATCAGCGGAATGATTCCGCCGACTGCCTGGCTCAATGCCGTCGCAGCTGCAGCCCCGGCAAGCCCCCATTTCAGGCCAGCAACAAATACTGCATCCAAAATAATATTGGTAAAACCTGCCGCCACAGTGACAGCAAGACCAAGCTGCGGTTTTTCAGCCGTAGTAAAAAAACTCTGAAATTCAAACTGCAGCATATAGGCCGGAAGCGCTATAAGAATAATCCTTCCATATAAAACACAGTCTTCCAACATAGTTCCTTCTGCACCAAGCAAAGCTGCAATCGGGCGAAGCAGAAGAATCCCTAAGATTCCAATTACGATACCAAAGCTTCCTGATACATAGATCAGCAGCGAAAACAGCTTCTTTGCCTTTTCTTGATTACCAGCTCCCATTGTAATTGCAATTAATGCACTTCCCCCAGTACCAAACATAAAGCCAAACGCACCAAGAATCATGAGAAACGGCATAATAAAATTCACAGCTGCAAACGACGTCTTACCTACAAAATTGGAAACAAAAAAACCGTCAACGACACCATAGATTGAGGTGAAAATCATCATAATGATAGAAGGAAGCGTAAAGCGGAGTAATTTCTTATAATTAAAATGATCAGATAATTGAATCTTCATTTGGTTCAATCCTTTCTCGTTCGAATTCTTGAACTTTTTCTCGAAAAGTTGTCAAGTATCTCTGTGTCAGTTCTAAATACTGCCGGGTTTCTGCCGGCGTCCATGAATTAAAAATATTATTTTCTATTTCAATGATACATGCTACGGTCTGGCTAGCAAGCTGTAATCCCTTTTCTGTCAGATGCACCATTTTCTTCTTTCCACCTGTTGCCTGCAGATATAGAATTTGTTCCTCCTCTAATTTACGGAGTGCGGAATTAATCGTCTGCTTACTAACACCCGACATCAGGCAGATATCGCTGAGCATACAGCAGCCATCATTACTGTACAGGCAGTAAAGAACCATCATTGCACTATCAGATAAATGAAACATTAGAGCCGCCTCATGGTAAGCAGCGTCTATCTCACTGGTTAAATAATTAAATCGTTTTAATTCAGATGTTAATATAGGTTTCATCAATAAACGTTCCTCCATTCGTATGAAATCATACGAAAATTATAGTATGATTTCATACGAAAGTCAAGTAATTGAATTAAAAATAGTGTTAATTCCTCATTGATTTCACGTATAAATAGCTCTATAATTATTTATATACTATCTATCATCAGTTGGAGGAAAAAATGAGAAGTATTGGAAAAACAGATAAAGGAAAACTTTATCATATCGTAAATCCTATGACAGGAGATGGCAATTTTAGCTTGTGTGGTTGCTATATGCCGAAAGATAAATATTTAAATAATGCCAATGTATGGGAACTATATGAACAGCATATGATGTGTGAGAAATGTATGAACAGCGCATTTTTTCAGCAAGATAGAGATTGATTCAAAATATTTAAATATATAATACGTACGATATATTGGTAGATACTTTGTAAGTCACCTTTTTATTTTTTCTCTTAACAAGATCTGCTGTATTATTATGTTGTTTTTTATTATCTGTCAGATTTGCTCCTTAGTTACTAGCATAAGAATTCTCTTGTAGAATAAACATGTTCTGTCTTAATTTTTGCCCCCAAAGAGTCATTTATTCAAAAAACACAAACTTATTTACACCGCCCCTTCGTATCACAATTGACTTTTGAATGTACATTTAGAGCATGTAATCCAATATAAAAAGATGTAAAGTCTATTCTATCAATAAAGACTTTAAACCTGCATTACTGCTGTTATTTAATTATTATTGTTATTCTTTGATTCGATTCTATACCTCTGTTACAATTAACACCAAAAACTGTCAATCTAATAATATCAAAACAAAGCTTTAGAATCAGACTATATTATAAAGTAGTGACTATGCGCGCCCGCGTTTGTTACCCAAACTATTACCAATATTTACCAGTAGTTTTATATAGATAGAGGATTTATAATAAACATATTGGATTATTTACTGAGGTGATCATTTTTGGAATTAAAAATAGGAATATGTGATGACAATAAATTTTATTGCAAAATATTATATGATAAATTAAAGAAAATAGATAATTTAAAAGAATCAGAAATTAATTTATTTTATACAAGTTCTGACTTTCTTGCTAGCATAAAAGCAACAAATTATGATCTTGTATTTATGGATATTGATCTCGACAATCATAATTCCGGTGTGGATCTTGCTTTAGAATTAAAAGAGCTTCAACCTAGCTGCTTAATCATATTTGTCTCATCGTTCGACAACTATTATATGGATATGAAAAAAGTGGATCCATTTTATTATTTTCATAAGCCAGTTGATGACAAAGAATTATTGATTGGAGTTGAGCGTGCTCTTCAACGACTCCGTCTCATAAAAACTCAATTTACATATGTTTATAAATCTAATGGGGTTGAACGTAAATTCAATTTACATGATGTTCTTTACTTTAAATCTGTTCAACGTATGATTATCGGACATTTAAAAGATCATAGTTGTGTCGAATTTTATGAAAAATTAGATGACTTAGAAAAGAATATAGAAAAAATTTATCCTTATTTTTTGCGTGCCAATAAAAGATATCTTGTTAACTATCACTACTGTTTAGATAAACAAAAAAGATTGGTCTATGTAGAGGAACATAAAATTAAGATTACAGGAAAATATGCAGAAGAGTTTAAAAAGAAATTTATGTTTATTTCTAAAATATTTTGAAGCTTAAAAAATCAACCAAGAATAATTGAATTTGGAAAAATACAGATACCAAATTATAATTAGTAAGTTCCACACCAAGCACCACATAGGCTGCACAGCTCAGGATTTTTCCCTCATCCCGGACTTTGTAATGGATACCCTTATCACAATAAATCTTCAATTCACTTTTATCACATTCCTACATAAAAATACTTACACATTTCAAAATAGAATTGCTGCTCTTTTTCAAACAGACTTATCAATTTATTCAGAGACTTTTCTTCTCTATATTCTTTCAAAGCCTCTAAGTACACATTTCTATTTTCATCTTCAATAACAACTGGTACAATTCCATTCTTTAGGCACTCCCTAAAAAGAATCAATCTGCCTATCCTACCGTTCCCATCTTGGAAAGGATGTACACTCTCGTATCTGGTATGAAACTCCGCCAATACAGAAATATTTACTTCCTGGTTATTATACCAATCTATAAGCAAATACATCTCTTTGGCTACATTCTCTGGTCTTACAGTCTGATACATACCAATCATATTAGGACGCTGCTTATAATCCCCAATAGCATATCCATTAGCACGATCCTCAAATACCCCAGACTTTAACTCATAATGAAATCGCTTTATCAGTTCCTGTGATAATGCTTCATCCAATGTGTCTAACATCTTATTAAACATCAGAAAATGGCCATTCATTTCTTCAACATCTTTTGCCCTGTAATAATCATCTGATTTGGGGAGTGTGCCGTTATCAAACAAAGAAGCTGTCTGTTCCTCAGTAAGCGTACTTCCCTCAATCTTGTTTGAGTTATAGGCAAGCAAACGCTGCGTATATGCATATACACCAGATCGATCAAACTTTTCTCTTTCTATTTTAAATCTTTCCAAAAGGAAATCTAAAAACTCTTTTTCTTTATTCATATGACTCACCTTTCTTGACTGAGGATATCAAACTAGAATTCTATTGATTTTAATAATTCTAATCTTTTACAAAACATATTATAGAACTGAGGTAATTCATAAAAAAATGATTGATTTACTTCTTTGATTTGATTTAAGCCAATTCTTTCAACAGACTTCATTGCAGCTTCCTTCTGATTAACATAAGCTCCAAACATAGTCTGACAATTAGAACCATCTAAGTTATCATAGGAATTAAAAGCCTGATTAAAATCCATTAAATCATATAACCTTACTGGTTTATTATTGGAATTACGAACTAATACCCCCCAGTTTCCCCAATGTCTATCCGTATTTCCGATAAGATAATCAACAATATTCATCATATAATAATTATGTTTATCTAAAGAAAGAATATATTTTTTTATATTCCTACCATGGTTTGCTGCATATATTTCAAATGCTTCCATAGATACAATTGAATATTCTTTTGATGTAATATTACTACTTACACTTACTTTTTCTCCATCAAAATAATCCCTCTCATATAATACTTGTGATATATCAAAACATCTACATATTTGACTGGCTAGCAATTCTCTTTCAACCACTTCTGCGCCACCATCTTTCAAAAGTCTAAACCCATTATTAAATCTCTGCCAAGCTTTAGGAAAGCATCCATTAGTAGATAAATCTCTTGCTAAATATTCATTTTGTACTGTATACTGCTTCCCTTTTAATGCAATGTCAATAAACGTGTTATCCAAATGATTTTCATATAAATTAATATCTCTGAAGGTAATTTTTTCTTTCTTTAATTTTACCCAAAAAACATCTGTTAATGAAGCACATCTATATGATAGTGCAATTTTTGCTCTTTCTTTGTCAGTCACTGCCTGTAACATTCCTATACTATTTAATATTTCTTTTGCATATTTTCGATCTAAAGTGAGAATTCTTGTTGCACACCAATAATTGAAATTCGTAATGTTATTGACTAATGTATCAATGTCTTCAGCTTCTTCTAAATATAAATTATATGGCATAAACGATTTAAAATATATTTTACATTGTCCAGAATCATTTATCTTTGCAACTCTTCTATCCATATGCATAATTTCATATATGTTTTTCTCTGACATTTTGTTACCTCCAATTAAACCCGCCTTTCATTCAGGTTCAACATTCACAATTTCTATATTACATCGGACTGCATTCTCTTGTATAGCTTTAAATTTTTGAATCTGCTTTAATGCATTCTCTCTTACTTTTTCTATCATTTGTTTAATATATATATCTTTATTTTGTAATTCAGTTAGAAATACATAATACCCAGTTTTATCTACATCTGCACTTTTTATATTCCCAATACTTATTTTCTTTACTTGTCTATTGTTTCGTCCAAATCTAATAATATAATATATTTTTTTTCATTTAATATTGGATAATTGTATATTGTACAGACTGCTTTATTACTATCAACAACATAGTTAATACGATACATCTGATCCATAAAAAATCCTCCTTATAAAACCGGATTTTATTCTATTTATCAAATCACATAATTATGATAATACCTCTACTGAAACAATATTATTTTTCTTCACACCAACACCATAACCCGTATAACACATATTACACGCTAAAGATAAACTCTTGCTATGAAATTTATTATACAAATAAGTCAGTGCAGTTCCTATGTAATATTTATCTTTGGTATTGTCTATTAACTCTTCCTTAAATTTGACAATAATCGGTGACGCTTTTTTTACAAATCTATCTAATACATCTACTCCATATATTTTTTGAACACCCATACACATATCTTCTATTATTTCAGGAATTTTTAAATAATCATGGTTTCCCACTAACTGCGAGTTAAATGCTATTTCTCTTACCAACATAGCATAAGGACCATAGTGACAGTTCTCGCTTACTTTCATATTATATCTTATTTTTCTAAAACCAGCTCCAGCACCTTTGCAAATTTCTTCCCACTCACTCTCACTAATTTCTGACGAAACCAAATTATACAAATCCTTTTGAAGTTTTGGTAAAATGGTATTTAGAGGGAAGATCCCCTCATAATAATCTTCTGGATTTAAACTTCTTGATAAATGAAACCACATAATACTTTTAATATTCTTTACACTAAATTTTTTTGTAAAGTAATCATAAAGAAAATCGCAAAAATAATCATATTTATTAAGTCACATTCTAAATAACTTTTCGAAATTATTTTTTATTAGAATATCTTTTATACTTTCAACATCTATCTTAAAATACAGCGCAACTGATTGCAACGCCAACTCCTCATTATGACAATCTAGTACCATACTTCACCACCACACTTTGCTTTTAACCAAATAAAAATCGAATTTAATTGTCATTCATAAACTATTTTCTACTCTCCAAAATTTCTTTTAATGTTCTTGGCATAAAACCAATGATATCTACACCAACGTTGTATGCATTTTTAACTTTAGAAATATACTGATTAGTCTCATTATTGAAATTGTTATGGATATGCCCATAAAAATGCAAGACATTCCTATAATATCCATTCCATTCAAGCATAGGATAATGGCAACAAACAATCTGAATCCCATTATCATTGACCATTTTCATATCAACAATTTCTACAAAATAATTCTTACAGTCAGGATTTTTAAGCAACTTCCCATCATGATTCCCAACTACTAAGTGTTTACGTCCTTTTAACTGTTTAAGATATGAAATTGGATCTTCACTTTTATATGAGAAATCGCCTAAAATATATACATCATCATTATCTGCTACTCTTCTATTCCAATTACCAATGATAGTCTTGTCCATTTCTTCTATTGTATTAAATGGTCTATTTGATAATCTGCGAATATTATCGTGTCCAAAATGCATATCTGCAATATAATAATTCAATATATTTCCCCTTTCTTCTTACATGTAATCAGACATTCATTTGTTCCAATACCATATATCAGCCATATTATGCATTAGATCATATTGTATCATATTAATAGGGTTAGCATTAAACCATTCACAATATTGATCACGAATCTTTCTTAATTCAACTCCAACTATAACTCCAGTTTTTTTAAATTGCAAAAACTGTCCATATAACATTCTTAATTCTTCGTTGTTCTTCTAATTGTTCGAAAGAAAATTTATCTTTTTCTCGTTCCGTTTCTATTACATATTCCATATAGTCAGTATAATTCTGACAATCTGTACAACTAAAACAATTACAAAATTTTGTCGGTTTCATAAATATACCGCTTATCAAATATCCTTATATAATCTACAAGTTACCTTTGCATTCTTCATTTTAACAAACTCACTATCAATATTCTGCCTAATCACACTTCCTCCCATATTATACCATACATTTCTCAGCCATGCCAATCAGATTACTAATTCCATTAAATTTATCCTCTCCACTCTGAGCCATATCCGTATTTCTCTAAAATCCTCTGCCTTTAAAGGAATTACAGGACTATTCTTAATAACTGGTTTTTTTCCATTTGAAACATCAGTAATAAAATCTCCCATATCGTTATATAGCTTAATCATATTTTCTCTTGCAATACCACTGTATTTCAAAGTTGTATTTCTATCTGAGTGTTCAAAAATCGGGAGTTTGACAGTTGAATATTATAAAAATCACTTGCAAGTCGCATAATACCTGCTTTTTTATGTCAATATTTCTATTTTATTATATTTTATTGCAATGTATGGTAAAATGTGGAAAAGGAGGCGTTTCCTATGCTATGTGAGTTATCACATCCAAATCAAAAAATGCAGAATCATTTTATATCTCAAAAGGATTCATCAATGACAAAGGCGTAAGCACTTCTGTTATTGTCCGAAAACTCGGAACATTAAAAGATCTTTTGCCTGAACATGGACCGACTCGCAATGATGTTATGGTTTGGGCAAAAGAAGAAGCCAGGCTTGAAACCTTAAAGTATAAACAAGATCAGCAAAACAAATCAGTCCAGATTACTTTTCATACAGACCGGCAACTGGATTTTGATAAACAGGCTTTCTTCCGCGGTGGATATCTTTTTGCCCAGGCTATTTATTATCAGCTGCAAATACATAAAGTTTGCCGCAAATTGAAAGCAACATATAAATTTCAATACGATATCAATGCCATTCTTTCTGATTTGATTTACGCAAGAATCCTGGAACCTTCAAGCAAGCGTTCTTCCTTCAAAGCTGCGTCAGAATTCTTAGAAAAGCCTTCTTACAAACTTCATGACGTTTATCGTGCATTAGATGTTCTCGGAACCGAATGTGACCTTATTCAATCGGAGGTTTATAAAAACAGCCATTTTTTAGGGACCAGGAACGACAAGATCCTTTATTATGATTGTTCAAATTATTACTTTGAAATTGAACAGGAGGACGGAAGTAAGAAATATGGGAAAAGCAAAGAACATAGACCAAATCCGATCGTCCAGATGGGATTGTTTATGGGTGGTGACGGTATTCCGCTTGCTTTTTCACTTTTTCCGGGCAACTCAAACGAACAAACCTCTCTAAAACCATTAGAAAAGAAAGTTCTTGGGGAGTTTGGATGCCAGAAATTTATCTATTGCAGTGACGCCGGACTGGCTTCGGAAGATATCAGGGCTTACAACCACATGGGAGAACGTGCCTATATCGTAACCCAGTCGATCAAAAAATTGAAAAAAAGAAAAGGAATGGGCTTTGAATTCTAAAAGCTTCAAAAGAGTTTCTGATGATACACCTGTGGATATCACACAACTGCCTGCCGATGACAAAGGGCTCTACTATAAAGAAGAACCTTATACCACAAAAAAACTCCATCAGCGTCTGATTATCACATATTCGCTCAGATATGCACTTTACCAGAAAACTCTTCGTGATAAACAGGTAGAACGCGCGCAAAGAATGTTAGATTCCGGGAACACAAAAAAGAACCGCAAAAATCCAAACGATCCAGCCCGTTTTATCGGGACCACAGCGGTCACAAAAGAAGGAGAAGCTGCTGATATCCTTCATTACCTGGATGAAAACCGTATTAAGGCACATTTCCTGATTTGCTTTCTGGCATTATGATTTTGTCAAGATTAGTTGACACATTTTCTTCAAGGATTTTGTATCCTATGCTGCTTCTTTCAGGGAATCATAGTATTGCTGTCATTTAACCATAGGAGGAAGCCCTCCATTGGCAGAGCAGATTCTTCGGTTATTCCAGTAGCTGATGAAATATCTCCAGATAATCGTCCTGAGTTCATCCGTGGTCATTTTTTCCGTATCATAACGGTCATACAGCAGTTCTGATTTCATCCTTGCCCACATACTTTCACAGCGGGCATTATCGTGGCATCTGCCGCCTGCACTGTTCATACTTTGCTGTATG
>JAAVZI010000072.1 GCA_022791575.1 Lachnospiraceae bacterium | reverse complement strand
CTTGAAGACGACAAGGTTGATAGGGCGGAGGTGGAAGTGCAGCAATGCATGGAGCTGACCGTTACTAATCGGTCGAGGGCTTGACCAGAAGCGGTTGTAAGAGAGTGGATTTGATGGTTACGGTATGTAGTTTTGAAGGTACAGAAAGTAAGTGGCTAGTGATAGTCACTTATTTATATAGTATCAATTATATATAATATAGGGATATAGTTCAGTTGGTAGAACGTTGGTCTCCAAAACCAAATGTCGAGGGTTCAAGTCCTTCTGTCCCTGTTTATTATCTCCAAAAGGCTGTCAGGTAATCTTGACAGCCTTTTGCATTATAGGAGAAAAGCGGAAAATGAAAGAAAATGACGGAAAATGACGGAAAATGATTTACAGAACCGAAAATCTGGGTTATAATAGTAAGCAGTTATTTGAGAAAGGAGAATTGGTCATGTTAATGGAAGAACGACTGGCCCAGATTGTAAGAGAGGTAGAGAACAAACAAAGTGTAACCGTACAGGAGCTTATGCAGATTCTGCAGATTTCAGAATCTACCATTCGCAGGGATCTAACAACTCTTCATGCAAGAGGACAGATCATAAAGGTACATGGAGGGGCGATTGCAGTTGAGAATGCATATTATACGAGGGAATCCTCGGTTCATGACCGTAAAGAGCTGAATAAAGAAGAGAAAATTCGTATTGGCAGATATGCAGCTTCTCTGATTCATTCGGAGGACTTTGTATTTCTGGATGCGGGAACGACAACCAGCCATATAATTGATTTTCTGGAAGATAAACATGCCAAGTTTGTTACAAATGGAATTGAGAATACACAGCGTCTGGCAGCAAAAGGATTGCAGGTCTATATTCTGGGAGGTGAATATAAGGCCAATACAGAAGCTGTTGTTGGAAATGAAGCAATGCAGACTTTGGAGCGTTTTAATTTTACTAAAGGCTTCTGGGGAGCTAACGGGATCTCAATGGTTAATGGATTTTCGACACCAGAGATTCGGGAAGGAGCCATTAAGACTAAAGCAATGGAGCGTACTAGAGATTGTTTTATTGTGGGAGATTCTACGAAGTTTGATCAGATTTCATCGGTTTCCTTTGCAGACTTTGAAGCAGCCAGTATTATTACCACGAAAGTAAAACTTGAGAAATATCAGGAATGTACCAATATTCTCGAAGTGGATTTGCTATAACATAAAAGCGTGTTTGAAAGATACAAACATGTATGCTTCAACACGCTTTCAGTCAAAACGAAAAATAGATCAGGCATCGTATTTGCGTACAAAGCCAATACCAATCGGATGAGGGCCTACATGGCAGCCAACGGTAGTTCCAATCAAAGTATCTACATCAGCCAAATGAGTGTTTAAAGCAGTTTCCAGTTCCTGGCCAAATGCTTTTGCTTCTTCATAATCATAACCAGTGCCGACAGTAATTGAGTAATCCGATATGGAAAGCTTCTGGTCTTCAAAATATTTCTGAACTTGTTCAATAATTTTTTTCTTAGTTTTGGCACGGCTTCTGGTTACCCCTCCAAGGCTGATTTCACCGTCTTTCATAATGATAATGGGTTTTATGCCCAGTTTGTCTCCTGCGATGACAGCGACTTTACCAATGCGGCCGTTTTTAATCAGGTATTCCAGAGTGGATACAGTAAAATATATGCGGCCGGTCTGTTTGAGGGACTCCAGAACTTCAATGGCTTTTTCATAAGATAGACCATCGTCCCGCATGCGGACAGCTTCATTGACATAAAGGCCCAAGGTTACAGTGTTCAGGGTAGAATCAATAACATGAAGTCTGGCATTGGGGTATTCTTCCAGGATCTGGTCTCTTGCATTGCAGGCGCTGTTATAAGAACCGCTGAACTTACTGGTAATACAAATACAAATGATGGGAATGTTCTGCTGTGCCAGCGGAAGGAATGCATCGTAAAAATCCGTAATAGACGGCAGGGAGGAACAGGGAACCGCATGTTCTTCATCCATTTTCCGATAGAATTCGTCGTGGTCTAATTCGATACCTTCTTTAAAATATTGTTTTTTATCAAAGGATACATAGAAGGGGACAATGGTAAGCTTATGCTTTTCTGTATAAGAAGGCAATAAGTCGCAGGCGCCGTCACTGATAATTTGAAAATTTTCCATGATTTTTAATCCTTTCTTTCGGGTTGTATTTTAGTGTATGGGAATACTTATGAATATTATACCACAACCACAGATAGTTTCAATAACTATTTGTAATAGTTTTGCAAACTGACATAAATATTTTATGGATAGAAAAAGGAGTGAGTATTATGAAAAGTGTATGTGATTATTATGTACTGAAAAATGGTGTAAACCTTCCCTGTATAGGATTTGGAACATGGAAGATTCAGGAAGAAGAAGCGAAAGAACAGGTGCTGAAAGCATTAAGAGCAGGATACCGGCATATTGATACGGCGGCTTTTTATGGCAATGAGAAGGGAATCGGAGAAGCGCTGCGCCAGACAGAGCTGAAAAGAGAGGAAATCTTCATTACCAGCAAGGTTTGGAATGATGATCAGGGATATGAAGAATGCAAAGAGGCTTTTCAGAAATCTTTGGAACGTTTAGGGATAGAATATTTGGATATGTACTTAATTCACTGGCCAATTGCCTATGCACACAGAGAAAATTGGAGTGATTATGTAAAGGCTACCTGGAAGGCTATGGAGGAGCTCTACGAGGAGGGCCGAATCCGAGCTATAGGAGTCTGCAATTTTATGCCGCATCACTTGGAACCATTAATGGAAAATTGTAGTATAGAACCGATGGTAAATCAGATAGAGTTTCATCCGGGACTGCTTCAGGAAGAGACGGTGGCTTATTGTAAATCTCATGATATTCAGATAGAAGCCTGGGCACCGCTTGCGCGGCAGGCAATACTGGAAGTGGAAGAATTAAAGGACATAGCACACCAATATGGCAGGACGATAGCGCAGATTACCCTTCGCTGGGAATTGCAGAAGGGTATTGTACCGCTTCCCAAATCTTCCAATTATGAAAGAATGATTGAGAACAGGAAAATTTTTGATTTTGAACTGACACAGGAGGATATGGAGCGAATCGATCAAATTAAGGATTGTGAAGGTTCTGGACAGCATCCAGATTATATTAAGTTTTAGCATTTTTAGCATAATGATTTCAATGGTTTAGAAAGTCTGATTTCCTCTAAGCTCTTAAAATTTTAAGGTGAAGAGCTTGGGGGAAATCGCTATTTGGTTATAGAGCTCAGCATATTGCTGGCCAGTCAGGCTCTCGATGTAATTAGGCTGATAGTTTCTGAGGCTGCCAGCTGCTTTTAATTGATCAATAGCCTTATTGTAGGCAATGGCTGCTTCTTCAGCAGTCTGATAGATACCAACCAGATAATCTCCACGGACATGAATTTTGGTCTGGTAAAGAAGAGTTCCTTTTTTAATGATCTGCTGCACACCATAATAGGGATTGATCACTTGTATATTTTCATAACGTAGATCATGAGGATTTCCATTATTAAAAAGATAGTCCCGGCCTGCAACACTGTAATTCTTAATTCCATAGCGAGAGAGGATGGTAATCTGCATACCATAGTCTGCTACAAAGAGATGGCCGTTGCGTTTCATGATTTTATGTTCAGAATAGTAAAATAAATCATCAATATCAAAAAGATAAACTTCGCTGGCCGAATAATAATATTCAAAATAAGTTTTTCGAAGATAAATGGGGTTTTTCATATAGATTCCATTGTCCCGAAAGTTTAAAAGACAGATACATTTATCAAAAGATAAGCTTTGGGATTCCTGTACATTTTCAATTGTCATAGTAGAATTTGGTTTTGTAATGGCAAGCGCATCCAGATAAGCCTGGTGAGCTTCTAGTTCTGTATGGAAACTTCCAAGGCTGATATGCTTTGTTCGATAAGTAATGGAGGAACGATAATAGGTTTCTCCATTTTTTTTCTGTGCCTGGAAGACACCTGGGAGAGTGGAAATGAAAGGCATAGATCAAACTCCTGTCTTTTTATAATTCATGAGGCATTTGGGAAACTATCATTTTAATATCAGAGTTTGGGCAATCAATACAAAAATGTAGCGAATTAAAAACGTCTTTGAGCGGAATTTTTGTATCGATTGTTCAAACACGTTGCCTGAAATCAGACTTTCGCAATTACCTATATAATTCATACACTGGACTAAAAACAGTGTAGCATGAAAAAAATAACGAGTCAAGAAAAACAAATAGGTGAATAATTTACGGCTAAGCGGCTAGGGAGCGTGAAGATATTGTGAAATGGATTGATAAGATATCTGATTTCTGGTAAACTATTTTTATAGAAGAGATGGGAAAAATCATGGAAATTCGAGGTGAAAGAATGAGATATTCTATAAAAAGACAGATTGCAGTTGTGTTTATTGGAGTTTTTGCATCTGCCATGAGCGTATGCCTGATTATCAATACATTATTTTTAGAGGAATATTATAAGTCTAATAAACGCCAGACTCTGCTGGGTTTATATGGTTATCTGAAAGAATCTGCAGTTGCCGGTACAATTGGAAGTGACCAGTTTTACACTGAGGTACAGAGAATTTGTGAAAAGGGAAATGTAGAATTATTTATTATGAATTCCAGCCATGAAATTATCTTTGCCTCAATGGGGAATTTGGAAGCTTTTCAGAATGTTTTCTTTAATTATCTTCTAAAGGATAAGAACAGCCAGCAGATCATACGAGAGAGTATTGATCCTGCCAACAATTCTGAATATATGGACATGTGGGGCAATCTGGGAAATGAATACTTTTATCTCATGCGTACAGCGGTAGAGAGTATCCGTGAAAGTGTTGTGATTTCAAATAGGTTTTTGATTTATGTTGGATTTGCAACCGTTCTGGTAAGCTGCGTGCTTGTATCTTTGATTACCAAAAAGTTGACCAAACCATTAAAAAATCTTGTATATATTTCCGACCGTATGATTCATTTAGATTTTGATGCCAAATATACAAGAACCGGCGATAATGAATTCGATCTGCTGGGCGAGCGGATGAATCTGCTGTCTGAGACGCTTGAAGCAACAATTTCTGAATTAAAGACTGCCAATAATGAGCTTTTAAAGGATATTGAGCGAAAAGAAGAGATAGACAGCATGAGGCAGGAATTTTTGTCTAATGTATCTCATGAGTTAAAAACTCCCATTGCATTGATTCAAGGGTATGCGGAGGGACTAAAAGAATGTGTGCAGGATGATGAAGAGAGCCGCGATTTCTATTGTGATGTAATTATGGATGAAGCACATAAAATGAATCAGCTGGTTAAAAATCTTCTTACTCTGAATCAGCTGGAATTCGGTAATGAGGTAGTAAGTTTTGAACGCTTTGATTTGACTTCACTAATTCGAAATATCCTAAATTCTACAAAGATACTGGCCGGAGAGCGGACCGTAACGGTTAATTTTGATGATAGCCGGGAGATTTATGCTTGGGCAGACGAATTCAAGATTGAGGAAGTGGTAACCAATTATATCAGTAATGCATTTCATTATGTTTCTGGTGAAAATATAATTGAAATCAGCATGCTGGAAAAGGAAGATACGGTACGGGTAACAGTCTTTAATTCCGGGGAGCCAATTCCTGAGGAAGATCTGGATAAAATCTGGATAAAGTTTTATAAAGTCGATAAATCCAGAACAAGAGAGTATGGCGGCAGTGGAATCGGGCTTTCTATTGTAAAGGCGATTATGGATTCATATAACAGGCCCTGTGGAGTAGAGAATTATGAAAATGGTGTAGCGTTCTGGTTTGAAGTAGAAAAAGCCAGACTGGCCGAATAATGGAAGAATTGATTTAGAATTTTTCGGCTCCAAATATTGCGTTCTCATAAAATAAATGGTACAATAGAAGAAAAGACTATAATACTACGTTTTCCGTGATTGTAAGGAGGACAGGTAAGGAGATTGGAAAGATGAAGAAGAAGATTGGGGCTTTGCTTTGTACATGTCTGCTTGCTTTTTCGGCTGCTGGCTGTGCTAAAGTAGTAGAGCTGACAGAACAAGAGCAGGAGGTTATTGCGGAGTATGCAGCCAGTGCTATTTTGAATTATGACAAAGGTTATAATTTCAAATATGAGAAAGATACGATAGCAGAAGCTAAGGCGGATGCTAAGAAGGCCATGGAAGCCAATAAGAACAAAACAGAAGAACCCAAAAAGAGTGAGAAGCCGACAGAGCAGGCGACCAAAGAGCCAGCTACAGAGACTCCAGAGCCGACACAGGCACCAACGGCTGCACCTACACCAACACCTACTCCGGCACCGGCAGAATCGCAGGCTCCTCCGACATCTGCACCGGCGCAGGACAACAATAAAATGTCACCATATGACATCGGAAAATTGCTGGGAATTGAAGGGGTAGAGGTAAGTTATATCGGTTTTGAAGCACTTGACTCCTATCCTGTGATTCCAGAGGATGAGATGGCTTTTGTAATGAAAGCCAATCAGGGTGCGAAACTGGTAGTAGCGAAGTTTGAGCTGAACAATCGGTCAGGGAAGGTCAAGAACTGTAATATTGCAGGACAGAATATTAAGTTTCAGATGCGGTTTAATGGTAATGATTTCATAGGAGTACAGAAAACAATGTTAAATGATGATTTTGCCTCCTTGAATTGTACACTGCAGCCAGATGAGACCAAACGGGTAGTCATTATCAGCCAGGTTTCGGCAGGATATGAGTCGAATATTGGCAGTGTAGATTTGATTACAAGAGTTGGCGGTGAAAATACACTGATTAAGTTACAGTAGCCTGGAACATATTTAAAATAGTTCCGCAATTTTAAATACATTTCAAGTGCATACGGACTTCGGGTATTAAATAAATAATTTATATGTAAAACATATAAGGAGGACAGTACATATGGATACAAACATTTTATTGGAAAATGGAACGAACGAACTGGAGGTGCTGGAGTTTACACTGGGTAAGAATCATTATGGTATTAATGTTGCCAAGGTACGTGAGATTCTGGCCTTTCAGGAAGTGACGCCAGTGCCCAATTCTCACCCCAGTGTGGAAGGTATTTTCATGCCAAGAGATGTCATGATCTCGGTTATCAATCTGAAGAATTGCATCGGTATGCCGGATGATAATAATGAGGGATTTTTCATTATTACTAACTTTAATCAGCTGAACATTGCCTTTCATGTGGATATGGTATTGGGTATACATAGAATTTCATGGACAGATATTATATTACCTGGAGTTACCGTATCTGGGGCAGAAGAAGGAGTTTCTACCGGCGTGGTAAAGATGGATGACCGGCTGATTGTAATATTGGATTTTGAAAAAATCGTTACAGATATCAGTCCAGAGACCGGATTGAAAGTTTCGGATATTGAGAAATTAGGAGAGAGAGAGCGTTTTACAGAGCCGATTTATATTGCAGAAGATTCTGCATTGCTGAGCAATATGATATCCAGCTGCCTGGAAAAAGCTGGATATACAAATCTGACCATTTGTCCTAACGGCCAGGAATTATGGGATAAGCTGGAAGCTATGAAAAAGCAGGGTAATGTCAGAAACAGAGTATCTCTGGTCATTACAGATATTGAAATGCCTATGATGGACGGTCATCGTCTGACCAAGTTGATTAAGTCTGATGATGTACTGAAAGAGATACCGGTTGTAATCTTCTCTTCTCTGGTCAATGATGAGATGCGCAGAAAAGGTGAGGCGTTGGGAGCAGATGCACAGCTGTCTAAGCCAGAGATTGGAATTCTTGTGCAGTCTATCGACAATTTGCTGGGAATACAGGGCGAATAATGGAAGAGCATGAAATAAAAAAGAAGCTGGCAGAATCGCTCAGAGAGGGGATATTTAAAATCCCAAGGCGGAATAGGGAATATGAAATGGTATTTCAGCCAATGCTGCAGGTGAGCGAGGCTGGTGACAAGATAAGTATTAAATTTACATTAAAATATAAGAAGGCTTCGTTTCCATGCCGGATCTTGGTAGAGAAAGATGGGGCATATATCCATGTCAGCGGTGCCGGAGCTTATTTGGATAAGCTTTTTATTAAAGGAAGACCGGATGTGGTATGTTCTGAATTTGTAAAATGGTTGAAGTTTGCAAGAAATGGGACAATCGGAGGAAGCTATGCCTATATGTTCTGTTATGATCGTCCGGTTGGGTTTATGGTAAAACCGGAGGGTAAGAGGTATAGCTATGCATTTTTTGCGAAAGAAATTGAAGCCTGCGGATTGAAAGTGAAGAAGGTGCTGGAATTATACTCCGATGCACAGTATCAAGGTCAGCGTATTACATGCAGGAAGATGGACGATACCTATCTGCCGCAGCAGGCTTTTGGCAAAGGGCTGCAGCCTGTAGATACGCTGGATTCGGATATGAAGAGGATGCTGATCTGGAGCATGCTTTGTAACTACAGCCTGCCTCATAGGAAATCCTGACGAACCATTTACCAAAGCAGGAATATACTATAAGCAAGATCATAGTTATAGGGATGAGTCATGAATCGGGTCAGGGATATAGTTGGCTGTGAAGAAGAAGAGTGCAGAAAATATACCGGTAGAAGAGTGGGAGTTGCCATTTTGGATACCGGTATTTTTATACATGAAGATATTAAAGACCGTGTAACCGCTTTTTGTGATGTGGTGAACGGAGAAGAAATGCCTTATGATGATAATGGTCATGGTACGCATATTTCCGGGATTATCGGTGGCAGTGGCAGCGCTTCCAGTGGGCAGTACAGAGGAATTGCGCCTGGCTGTTCCTTTATAGGTGTTAAGATTCTGGATAGAAAGGGCAATGGAGTAGTAGGGAATCTGGTCAGCGGTGTGGAGTGGGTGCTTCAGAATCGATATAGGTACGATATTGCTGTAGTGAATATATCTATTGGTATGTTTCCTAAAGTAGGTTCCCGTGACAGAAATACGATTATAGAAAGTGCAGAAAGACTTTGGGATGCAGGATTGGTGGTGGTAGCAGCAGCCGGCAACAATGGTCCGGGCCCTGGTACGATTACTTATCCCGGAATCAGCAGAAAAGTGATTACAGTGGGGACCATTCAGGAAAAAAGTGTACAGAGAAGCTATTCGGGCAGAGGGCCGACACCGTTTTGTATTATGAAGCCAGAGGTTATTGCACCCGGCCTGCATATTATGTCTTGTAAAAATGCTCCGGCAGGCTATGTACCAAAGAGTGGAACTTCGATGGCGACACCGGTTGTCAGCGGAGCGATCTGTTGTCTGTTAGAAAAATATCCTTATCTTTCTCCGGTTGAGGTGAAAATGAAGATTCATGATACTGCTAGGGATCTTGGGCTGGCCAAAAATGTACAGGGCTGGGGGCAGCTGTGGATGCCAGAACTTTTAAAATAAGAGAAAGAGTTTTTGAATGATGATAGAGTTGGGTCTGAGCAAAACAAAATACTTGTCAGAACCCCTGATTAGTGTTAAAATATTATAGATATGTCTTCATATGAGCTCGTTATATGGGACGGAAATAAGATAAACAAGGAGAGGTACTATGTCAGGACATTCGAAATTTGCCAATATCAAACATAAAAAAGAAAAAAATGATGCGGCAAAAGGAAAGATTTTTACTATTATAGGAAGGGAGCTTGCAGTTGCGGTGAAGGAAGGCGGTCCTGACCCGGCGAATAATAGCAGGCTTCGTGATGTGATTGCTAAGGCAAAAGCAAATAATATGCCTAATGACACAATTGATAGAGGAATTAAAAAAGCAGCCGGAGATGCCAATTCGGTAAATTATGAATATGTTTCTTATGAAGGCTATGGTCCGAGCGGAATTGCTATTATTGTGGATGCATTAACGGATAATAAGAACCGGACCGCAGCAAATGTGCGCAATGCTTTTACAAAAGGCGGCGGAAATGTCGGAACTCAGGGCTGTGTATCGTATATGTTTGATAAGAAGGGGCAGATTATTGTTGCCAAAGAGGAGTATGAGGGAGATGCCGATGAGCTGATGATGACGGCGCTGGATTCTGGAGCAGAGGATTTCAGCGAAGAGGAGGACAGCTTTGAGATTATAACTGACTCAGATACCTTCAGTGAAGTGAGACAGGCACTTGAGGAAGCCAATATTCCCATGGCAAGTGCGGAGGTAACTATGATTCCGCAGAACTATGTAGAGCTGGCCAGTGAGGAAGATATTAAGAAACTGCAGAAGACGCTGGATCTTCTGGATGAGGATGATGATGTACAGCAGGTATATCACAATTGGGATGAATAGCAGATACAGTCTGGATGAGGAGAACAAGGTATGGTTTTTGGAATGGTAATGGGTGTATGGTTTATTGTGGTCGGTGCATATTCCTTTTATTTTGCATTTATGATGAGACAGACAGGAGTCATTAAGACCGGATGGATTGTCAGTAAACATGTGCAGTTAAAAGACAGCAGGGATTTGCCGGCATTTATAGAGATTGCGGTGAAGAAGACCAATATTTTTGCAGCGATTGCTACAATCGGCGGTTTTTTGTTTCTGATTGCAGTAGCAACGAATTTTTTCACATTGATGCTGGTGTGCATACTGGTTTTGATAGGAGCCTATGTTTGGTATTCCTCGGTAATCAGAAGCGCTGAGAAGAAATATCTTTCTCCAAGTCTTAGTAAAAAGAATAAGAAGAAATAGCGGCATATATAGAGTATGACTAGGAAAAGCAGTAGATTTTAGATAATTTACTGCTTTTTGTCACGTTATTATCACATAAAGTCTGTAATATGAAAGGTAATCTAGGTGAGTGTGAAAGGAGACGGTTATGGAGCGGATTCTGGTTGTGGATGATGAGGAAAAGATTCGGAAGATTATACGGAAATACGGAGAGTTTGAAGGGTATGAGATTGTGGAGGCCCGGGATGGGATGGAAGCCGTGGAAATCTGCAGGAAGGAAGAGTTTGATGTGATGATTCTGGATGTGATGATGCCAGAACTGGATGGTTTTTCAGCCTGCAGGGAAATCCGCAAGGTGAAGGATATTCCGGTAATTATGCTTTCTGCAAGAGGGGAAGAGTATGATAAAATTCATGGTTTTGAACTTGGTATTGATGATTATGTGGTGAAGCCTTTTTCTCCTAGGGAACTTTTGATGCGTGTTAAGGTGGTTATTTCTAGGAATAAGAAGAATCTGCCGGAAAGTGAAAAGCATGATGTATTTGAGAGGGCCGGATTGAAAGTGGATTTTACGGGTAGGATTGTTACGGTGGATGGTAAGAGGGTGGATATGACGCCTAAAGAATACGAACTGTTGTTCTATATGGTAAGGAACCGCAATATTGCTCTTTCTAGGGAAAAACTGATTACGGATGTCTGGGGATATGACTATTTTGGCGATGACAGAACGTTAGATACGCATATGAAGCTGCTTCGAAGCAGTTTGGGGCCTTATCGGGATTACATTGTTACACTGCGGGGGGTGGGATATCGATTTGAAGCATGAAAAAATCAGCCTGAAATGGAAAATATTTGCCTGGCTCCTGGTGCTGGCCGCTGTTTTGCTGGCAGTACTCTGGGTTTGTCAGACGGTATATTTGGAGAGGTTTTATAAATATATTAAGGAAAGAGATCTGAAAGAGTCGGTCAAGCTGCTGAGTGAGGCAGTGAAAGAGGAGGAACCGGCGGCAGCAATTAAGGAGATTGCAGAAGAAAATGAATTATCTTTAATTATTGTCAACAGTGAGGGGGATAAGCTGTATGCAGAGCAGTTTTTCCAAGTATCGGCAATCCGCAGTCTGACAAAAGAGCAGCTGAAGATGTATTATGATGAGGTAAGGGAGGGCGGCGGTCTGGTAGAGTATAATTCTGAGGAACTGTTGAAGGGAGCGGAGCAGACTGATCCAGAAAAAATGAAAAAGAATCTGGACAGAATCCAGGAGAAAGAACAGGATTTCGCTCAGGGAGCTGATTTTAAAATTATGCCGCCGGAGGAAATGGGAAGGCCGATTGAGGAACATCTGCTGAAATCCATGCGCGGCGGACAGGAAGGGACTGTGTACGCTAAAATACTAGAAATTCAGCAGCAGGAGGCGTTACTGTTAGTGACTGTAAAATTGACACCGGTAGAAGCTACGGTGCAGACGCTGCGCATCCAGCTGATTTACATTTCTGTTATTATAATCATATTGAGCTTGTTATTGGCGCTTATGATTAGCCGCATGGTGTCAAAATCCATTATTAGAGTCAATGAATCGGCGAAAGAACTGGCCAGGGGGAATTTTCAGGTAATGTTTGACGGCAGAGATTACAAAGAGATCAGCCAATTATCAAATACATTGAATTATGCAGCCAGTGAGCTTTCTAAAACCGAGAATCTGCAAAGAGAGCTTCTGGCGAATGTGTCTCATGACCTTCGGACTCCGCTGACTATGATTATTGCTTATTCAGAGGTTATGCGTGACCTGCCGGATGAAAATACCCCGGAGAATGTGCAGGTAGTAATTGAGGAAGCACAGAGACTGACCAGTCTGGTAAATGATATGCTGGATGTTTCCAAGCTGCAGGCGGGCGTGGCCCGGATGGATAAAAGGGAATATGATCTGACAGATAGTATTAACGGCGTCCTGGAGCGGTATGTCAAGCTCAGAGAGCAGGAGAATTATCAAATTGACTTTATCTATGATAGGCATGTACAAATCTGTGCGGACGAACATAAGATTTTTCAGGTATTGTATAATCTAATAAATAATGCGGTAAATTATACAGGAGAGGATAAGAAAGTGACAGTTAGACAAATTGTGGAAAACCATAAGGTGCGCATTGAAGTCTGCGATACTGGAAATGGGATTCCCAAGGAAGAACTGGAGTATGTATGGGAACGGTATTATAAAGTGGACAAGGTCCATAAGCGGGCGGTACAGGGAACCGGACTGGGGCTTTCGATTTGCAAAAATATTCTTAAACTTCATGGTGCGGCCTATGGAGTGGAAAGCGAAGAGGGGAGCGGAAGTGTATTCTGGTTTGAATTTGTTGTCTGAAATTCACGAAATTTGGATTGGGAACAGATGGAAATTAATATTTTTTCATAAAACAGAAGAAAATTGGTAAAATATTATTGACGAAAAGAAATTTTGTGATATACTAAACTATAGTGCATAAAAAAATACCCAGACAGTTGTATTTGCACAATTCGCAACTGGAGGGAGGTTAGGTGTGAGGCTATGTCAAATGTAATTGTGAAAGAAAATGAAACATTGGATAGTGCTTTACGCAGATTCAAAAGAAACTGTGCGAAAGCAGGAATCCAGCAGGAGATTCGTAAAAGAGAGCATTATGAGAAGCCTAGCGTAAAGCGTAAGAAGAAATCTGAAGCTGCTAGAAAACGTAAATATAACTAAATATTATTTAAGAATAGAGCTATTTACGAAAGGATGATGAAACCGGAGCATTTATGTGTTCCGGTTTTGTTGCATTAGAGCATGTTTGAAAAGCATGAAGAAGATTAAAGGAGTCGGAACATGAGGAAGGTTCTAAAAGTTCAGTATATATTTTATTTTTTTCTGGTGGTTGCGATTGGAGTAATGATTTCCACTATTTTCATTTTTCAGGTAGATGAGCGGACGATTAGTAATTCCCAGGTGTCACTGTTGGATAATTGGAAGGTGACATTTTCCGATGGAAGCTGCAAGAAGCTGTCTTTACCCAGCAAGATTACTGCGGAAGCCAATGATAAAATTACGCTTAGTAATACATTAGATGCAGAATTTTATGGAACAACACTGGCATTTCGTACTGATAACCAGAGTGTAATTGTTAGGCTGGACGGCAGGAAATTATATGAATTTGGGATAGAAAAAGGACGGCCTTTTGAAAAATCTCCGGGGCGGCTCTGGCATTATGTATCGCTTCCCAATCAGTTTGAGGCAGGAAGGCTGGAGATTGAACTGGTATCGCCCTTTAAAGACCTGGGCGGAGGAGTGGATGAGGTTCTGTATGGGGCCCGCTCTTCCTGTATTCTGCATTTTATGCAGGAAGAATGGATCGGCCTTTTAAGTGGAGTTGCCCTGTTGCTGCTGGGTCTGTTGTTTATGGTCTATCATTTTGCCATGGGGCACTTAAAGCTGCGGAATACGGGAATGTTCCATCTGGGTGTATCTTCGGTTATGCTTGCCTGCCATTTGATTATTGCAACCGGAATGGTGCAGATTTTTTATGGAAATTCCAGTGTCTATTATTTTGCCAGTTATACGCTGTTATATCTGTGTCTGGTTCCGTTTCTTTTGTTTTTGGCGGATACGGTGTTTGAACTGCGAAAAAGGCAGCTGCATGTCTGTGCATGGATCTTTATGCTGAATTTTATACTGGCTTTTTTCCTGCAGCTTACGAATCTGGTGGATTATTATCAGTACCAGAATCTGTTTATCGGATTGGCAATTGCGTTAATTGTATATATTATATACTTAAATCTGAATATTTTTTATAAAAAAGAACAAGATCAAACACAGGTACTGATGTTTGTTTTGCTTATTATGGAAAGTCTGATGGTGATTTTGGATTTTATGCTGGACCGTTATGGAAGCATTACGTTAAGCCGTTTTGGGCTGCTGATTATGATGCTGGTATTGGGGACGGTCAACATTTCCAAGGTAGTCAAGGATTATAGAGTAGACTTGGATACTAGGATGAAGGAAAATGATGAGAAGCGTATGGCGCTTGAGCAGGAGCATGACCAACTGCTGCATCAGATTGAATATCTAAAAAGTTCCAAAGAGTATGCAGATCAGTATAGCGCTTCTAAGAGTCTGTTTTTAAGCAGTGTATCCAAGAAGTTAATTGTGCCCATCAGTAATATTCTGGGAGTAGCGGAGCTGATTATGAGGGATGAGATCAGCGACAATGTGAAAGAGAAGCTGGTTTCTGTGCAGACAGCTGGGACTACAGCGTTGACTTTAACGAATAATATTATTGATTATACCCAATATGAGACCAATACACTGGAATTAAAGTGTGTAGCTTATCCAGTAGAGAAAATGCTCTATGATATGAATGAATCGGTGGCTGTTGGGCTGATTGAGAAAAATGTGGATTTTTTGGTAGATTTTTCGCCCAATATTCCGCGGGAACTCTTTGGTGATGAAATCCGTATTCGTCAGATTCTGACAACAATTTTGGCGAATGCAGTCCGTTATACCCAGGAGGGGTCTATTCGTTTTCGAGTGGATGCCCAGATCAGCCAGGCAGATGAAATTCTTCTTAATATTACGATTTCCGATACAGGGGCAGGAATCAAAGAAGAGAATTTAGAATCATTGTTTGATATGTTTCTGCTGTATAAGACGGATGATGCGGTGGCAGGTACGGGACTTGGCCTGGCTGTATGCAAGAAACTGATTGACTTAATGCATGGAGCAATATCGGTTGAAAGCCGTCTGGGGGAAGGAACGACCTTTTATCTGCAGATACCACAGAAGATTATTAATGGTATGCCGCTTGTGGACGTGGCTCGCAGGAATTTTAAAACTTTGGTTTATGAGAGCAATCTGCTGCAGAAGATGATGCTAAAGAAAGTATTTATGGATTTGAATCTGGATGCAGAATTTGTATCTGGGGATGAGGAATTTATTTTTAGGCTGGATTCCGGGATCTACTATACGGTGCTGATCTGTGAAACGCAGTATGAAAAGCATAAGGAATACCTGCAACAGCCATTGAATGCTTCTATTCGCAAAGTTGTGATGGCAGATATTGCCAATACCATTCATACGTATGAAAACGCGGATATTTTACAGAGGCCGATTCAATGTATGAACTTGTATGCTGCGATTTCCGGGAATGATATGATGGAGTTGGTTGCAGCGGATTCGACCAGCCATTTTGTAGCGCCGCAGGCAAGTATTTTGATTGTGGATGATAATCCGGCGAATTTAAAGATTGCAACCGGACTGATGGAGCGGTATATGATGAAGATTCATACGGCCTTAAGTGGTACGGCGTGTCTGGAAATGCTTATGGCGGGCATGGATTATGATATGGTATTTCTGGATTATTCTATGACCGGAATCAGCGGCGTAGAGACCCTTCGGACGTTAAGAGAGTTTAATGATAAATATTACAAGACTCTGCCAGTGATTGCAATGACTGTGCATATGATTAATGGGGCGAAGGAGCTCTTTGTGAAAGAAGGGTTTGATGATTATATTCCTAAACCATTGGAACTAAATCAGCTTAATACTATATTAGAACGATTTCTTCCAGATGAGAAGATCATCCGCAATGATCTGGAAGAGTCAGAAGAATAAAGAAACAAAAAAGACTGCAGGAGGAAAAAATGATAGGATATGTGAGAGGAATTTTAGAAGGGAAATATAGTGAAGCCGTTATTCTGGATAATAATGGTATGGGATTTTGTGTTAGAACTCCTGGCACAACCATAGACAGGCTTCCGGCAGTTGGCTCTGAGGTTAAATTTTATACTTATTTGTATTTGAGAGAGGATTCCATTTCTCTGTTTGGTTTTTTGACCAAGGAGGAACTGGATATATTTCAACTGCTGTTAACGGTCAGCGGCGTGGGACCGAAGGGGGCTTTGGGCATTTTATCCACGTTATCCTGCCGGGAACTGCGGATGGCTGTTCATGGGCAGGATTCCAAGGCGATTGCAAAGGCACCAGGAATCGGAGCGAAGACGGCACAGAGAGTCATTATAGATCTGAAAGACCGGCTGAGCCTAGAGGAAGCATGGGAAATAGATGAGACGAATCCGATTGTAGTAGAAGGAATTGGCGCTGTCCAGAAGGAAGCAATAGAGGCTCTGACAGCGCTGGGCTATGGAATGGCACAGGCAGCAGCAGCTGTAGGGAAGGTTGAGATATCGGAAGAGATGACAGTAGAACAATGCCTGAAATTATCCCTGAAACATATGCTGTAATAGAAAGGCTGGAATACGGATTTGGAAAAAAGAATTATTACAACTGAACTGACAACTGAAGACAATATAATTGAACACAGCCTGCGTCCCCAGCTTCTGGATGAGTATATTGGCCAGGAACGGGCAAAGGAGAAGCTGAAGGTCTATATAGAAGCGGCGAAGCAGAGAGGGGAAGCGCTGGATCATGTACTATTGTATGGACCGCCTGGACTTGGCAAAACAACGCTGGCAGAGATTATTGCCAATGAGATGAAGGTACATATTCGGATTACTTCAGGTCCGGCAATTGAAAAGCCAGGAGAGATGGCGGCAATTCTCAATAATATGCAGAAGGGCGATGTGTTGTTTGTAGATGAGATCCATCGGTTGAACCGACAGGTAGAAGAGGTGCTTTATCCAGCCATGGAGGATTTTGCCATTGATATTATGATTGGCAAGGGACCTACAGCACGATCGGTCCGCCTGGATCTTCCACCATTTACCCTTGTGGGAGCGACGACGAGGGCAGGATTGTTGTCGGCGCCTTTAAGAGACCGTTTTGGTGTGATACATAAACTGGAATTTTATACAAAAGAGGAGCTGCAGGAAATCATTATCCGTTCGGCGGAGGTATTAGGAGTCGAGATTGATAAGGAAGGAGCTATGGAGCTGGCAAGACGTTCCAGGGGGACTCCGAGAATTGCTAATCGGCTGTTAAAGCGGGTAAGGGATTTTGCTCAGGTGAAATACGACGGCAGAATATCAAAAGAAGTGGCAGATTTTGCCCTGGATCTGCTGGAGGTAGATAAACTGGGGCTGGACCAGACAGATCGGAATATGCTGAAAGCAATTATGGAACGTTTTTCAGGTGGACCGGTAGGATTGGAGCATCTGGCAGCTGCGATTGGAGAAGATGCGGGAACAATTGAGGATGTCTATGAACCTTATCTTCTGCAGAACCATCTTTTGATACGTACCCCCAGAGGGCGGATGGCTACAGAGCTTGCTTATGAGCATTTTGGAATATCTGCGCCAGAAAAAGAATAGCCGGTATTGCTTTTGTTTTTTGACCATATTGGAAAAAGAGTTTACATTTGCGGCTGTTATGTGTTAAAATAGTGTAGGATGAAATTTGAATAAATCGGTTTGTTTTAAAAGTTAAAACAAGCGTTTGATATACAGAGAGGAATGGAAACAGTCTATGGCAACAAAAAACAGTGTACAGGTACTGATTGGTGGTAAAGTATATACATTAGGCGGTTATGAAAGTGATGAATATTTACAGAAGGTAGCAGGTTATCTGGACCAGAAGATTGCAGAAGTAGAACAGAATGAAAATTGTCGAAATCTGCCGTATGACCGAAAACGGGTTTTGACAGAATTAAATATAGCGGACGACTATTTCAAGGCTAAGAAACAAGCAGAGCTGTTAGAGGAAGAAATCAGCAGCAAGGATAAAGAACTGTATGATTTAAAGCATGATATGATAGCCGTACAGTTGAAGCTGGAGACTTGTGAAAAGAGGCTTTCCAGAAATAAGAAAGAATTGCAGAATGCGCAGAAGAAAAATATCCAGTATGAGACCGAGTTAAAAACCTATACTGATCAAGACGGCAAGGCGGGAAAAGAGAACAGAGAGAATAAAGAAGGTAAAGATAACAAGGATCATAAGGACAATAAGTAAGAGCAAACGTAATAAAGGGATTGGTAATTATGAGCAAACCAAAGGTAGAACTGCTGGCTCCGGCTTCCGGTCTGGGGGCAGTCCGTGCCGCGGTCCATGCGGGGGCGGATGCGGTATATACAGGCGGAAGCAGATTCGGAGCAAGAGCATATGCGGAGAATATGGAAGAAGATGAACTTCTACAGGCGGTAGATTATGTACATTTATGGGGAAAACGTCTGTATCTGACGGTTAATACCCTTTTAAAGGAAAAGGAATTGTCAGAATATTTATATTCTTATCTGCTTCCTTATTACAGACAGGGATTAGACGCTGTTATCGTGCAGGATATCGGCGTTTTTTGTGCGATAAAAGAACTGTTTCCGGGACTTCCGATACATATCAGCACCCAGGCAGTTGTCACAGGGAAAAACAGCAGCAGGCTCTATGAAGAGCTGGGAGCAGATCGAATTGTTACTGCAAGAGAGCTGACTTTAGAAGAACTAAAAGAGATCCGAACGTATACTGACATAGAGATAGAAAGCTTTATTCATGGAGCATTATGTTATTGCTATTCCGGGCAGTGTCTATTCAGTAGTTTTGCAGGCGGCAGAAGCGGTAATCGCGGCCGCTGTGCCCAGCCATGCCGGCTTCCCTATGAGTTGTTGGATGAGAACGGAAGGAAGCAAAACCGCAATCAGGAATCGTATCTGTTAAGCCCCAAGGATATCTGTACGCTGGATATTCTGCCGGATATTATAGAGGCGGGCGTGTATTCTCTAAAAATAGAGGGCAGGATGAAAAGGGCGGAATATACAGCGGGAGTAACGGAAATTTACCGAAAATATCTGGACCAGTATCTGCAGCAGGGCAGAGAAGGATATGTTGTAGCAGCTGGAGATAAAGAACGGTTGATGGATCTTTATAACAGAGGAAGTTTCCATGCCGGCTATTATCAAATGGCTTCTCAGAGCTTTGAGAGAGGCGGTGGAAAAGAAATGATGTCCATGGACCGCCCCAATCACAATGGTATTTATGTCGGAACATTAAAAAAAGGAAAGCAGGGATATGGCATGAAAGCAGCGGTTTCCCTGCATAAATCGGATGTTTTGGAACTACGGACCACAGCGGCTTCAAAAACATCTATGAAACAGGATAGACAGCAGTCTAAGGAGATGGAAATCCAGCTGGAACGGGATGTTCCTATAAACAGCAGATATGATCTGCCGAAGAAGTATTACCGAATGTTGGAGGAAAGAGGGGTGTCGGCTGTTGAGGTCTATCGGACTAAGAATGACCAGCTGCTTGGGGAACTGTATAAGCGGTATCTGGAGGACAAAGTGCAGATTCCGGTCATGGGGGAGGTTCTGGCAGAAGAGGGCAGGCCGATCCGTTTGACTTTATGTCTGGATAGACAGAAAGCAGAGGTTACAGGTTCAGTAATACAGAAAGCGAAAAACCAGCCTATCAATGAAGAAATTATTAGAAAGCAAATAGAAAAAACCGGGAATTCGCCATTTGTTTTTCAGCAATTAAAGATCCAGGTGATTGGAAATGGATTTCTTCCAGCAAAGGAATTAAATCAGCTGCGCCGGGAAGGGCTGGAAGCGTTGGAAGCTGAGATTGTAAATAGTTACCGACGGGAATTGGCAGCGGATTCGTTAGAAGGATCAGGGAAGCAGCTTCTTGCATATTTAGAGCAATCGGTATCGGGTGTTGGACAGCCAAATGGTTCAGAGGAGCAGTTCACTCCCCGGTGCCATGTGTTAATAGAACAGCTGACACATTTAGATGTTGTATTAACACATGAGTCAGTCAAGGCTGTTTATATGAGTATACATGCGACGACGCTGTTGGAGACAAAGAAGCAGGCGCAGGGGCTTGACCAGCTGAGGGAAGCACATAAGCGCTGTATGGAGGCTGATACAAAGCTGTATCTGGTCTTTCCGCATATATGGCGTATGGCTGTAGAGAAGAAAATTCTTCCGCTTATGGAAGCAATTTTAACAGAAATAGACGGAATTGTTGCAAAAAACATGGAAGTTTTGGCATTTGTAACAGATTTTCAAAAGAACTTTTCAAGGAAGCTGCCAGTAGTATTGGATTATACAGCATATGCAATGAACTGGCGTTCGGTACAGGCATGGAAGGAACTGGGAGCCTCCTCAATCACTGTACCGCTGGAGTTAAATAGAGGAGAGATTAAGGCGTTTACCAGCAAAACAATACTGCCTATGGAGCTGGTGATCTATGGACATATGCCTATGATGGTATCGGCTCAGTGTCCGATACGCAATACGGAAGGCTGCCGCAGGCAGCCAGTGGTAAGAAGGTTAAAGGATCGAAAAGGAAATCTTCATTATGTAAAGAATTATTGTGATATCTGTTATTCGATTATTTATAACAGCGATGCACTGTATTTGATCGATTTGCAGGAGGAAATTAGGAATATGTCCTGTTCGGCGGTAAGGCTGCAGTTTACAATTGAGACCAAAGAGGAAGTAGAACGGATTATGAAGGAATTTACCGAATACTCAAATGGCCAGGCAGACAGTGTTGGATGCCCAGAAGGCTGTACCAGAGGGCATTGGAAAAGAGGTGTGGAATAGATGGAAAATGTAATTATAGAATTATCCAAATATGCGATTCTGTTTTGTTTTTTATTATTTACAATTTCGGGATTTGCAGCGATTGGAAAGAACAGAGGACGGCTATTTTCTGTTCAGAGGACATTTTTGTTCTTTGTACATTTTCTGGGATTCCTGACCTTGTATATTCAGACCAAGGAATTAAAGTATTTAGTATTTTATGCGGTACAGGCGGTTTTCTTTGCGGTAATGATCGGGGTGTACAGCTCGTTATATCCGAAAATGTCCCGGCTGATTATCAATAATATGTTTATGCTTTTGGCGGTAGGATTCATTATGATATCCAGAATTACCTTTTCTAAGTCTGTGAAGCAATTTGTGATTGCAGCGGCTGCCTGTGTGTTATCTTTGTTTATTCCAATATTGATTAAGAAAATGAAATGGCTCTCCCGGCCGGTTTGGCTCTATGCAGCGGCTGGAATTGGCTTTTTGGGTGTTATGAAGCTGGCAGGTATTATTACGTATGGTGCAAGCATTTCTTTTACAGTTTTTGGAATTACGGTGCAGCCAGTGGAGTTTGTTAAAATTATCTTTGTATTTTTTCTGGCATCATTTCTTAGTAAACACCATGATTTTAAATCTGTGATATTGGTATCTTTAATTGCAGCTGTTCATGTACTTCTTCTGGTCTGGTCGAAGGAGCTGGGCGGTGCACTGATATTCTGTGTGGTTTATCTGGCTCTTGTGTATGTGGCAACTCGTCAGCCTTTATACTTTTTAGGCGGGCTTTTGGGGGGCTCAGGCGCTGCGGTGGTGGCGTATCATCTGTTTAATCATGTCCGTGTCCGAGTGTTGACATGGAGTACTCCTTTTTCTAAAATAAAAAATGATACCAGTCAGATTTCCCAGTCGTTGTTTGCAATTGGAACCGGCAACTGGTTTGGAATGGGTCTGATGGAGGGAATGCCGGATACGATTCCGGTTGCATCGGAAGATATGATTTTTTCCGCGATTACAGAAGAGCTGGGATTGTTTTTTTCTTTGTGTATGATCCTGATTTGTTTAAGTACATTTATTATGTTTATTAATATTGCAACGAAGATTAAAGATCCATTTTATAAACTTCTGGCAACAGGCTTTGGAATTGAATATATTTTTCAGGTGTTCTTGACTATTGGCGGTGGAACGAAATTTATTCCTCTGACCGGTGTGACGCTGCCGTTAATTAGTTATGGCGGAAGTTCGGTTTTGTGCTCTATTATTATCTTTCAGGTCATTCAGGGAATCTATGTGCTCAAACAGACAGAAACAGGGGCGGCGCTGGAGTATGAAGAGGATTATGACGACGATCCAGAGTATGAAGACAAATATGACAGCGAGGATTCAGAAGACGACGAATATTATGGGGAACATTCAGAGGAAAAGAGATATTATGACAAGGGTTCAGGAAACAATAGATATCATGAGGATTTAGAGGATGATGAATACGATAATGAGAATTTAGAAGATGCATATTATGATGGCGAGATTGAAGATGACAGATATTATGAGGAAGATATAGAAGATGAATATTATGATGATGACTATGATGACAGATATCATGAGGATATAGAAGATGAATATTATGATGACGAGATCGAAGACGATGACTATGATGACAAAGATTTAAACCACAGATACGATACGGCAGAGTTCGAAGATCAAGCGGATGATAAAGCCAGAGGCCGGAACGAAGCATTTTATCATGCCAATCAGAGGCGCAGGAGTTCCTACCAGAAACAATATGAGAGATATAATGGAAAGCAGCAGAAAGAAACCTTTGACGAATATGCAGTGACTGATGATTTGAAGCTGGATATTCCCGAAGAATTTTTCGAGGATTAGGAGGCGGAGAATATGGAAGAAGACAGAAAGAGTAAAGGAATCCGCAGTAAGGAAATGATTATTCTAACGTTATTCTTTGTTGTGATATTCCTGGGTCTGATGGGATATCTTGCCTATTATCAGGCAAAGATTAGTGCAGATGTAGTAAACAGCCCTTATAACCGGAGGCGTCAAGATCTTTTGGCTGAAAAAGTGGTAAGAGGAAAACTTCTGACCAGCGACGGCAAAGTGATTGCAGAGACGGTTACAGATGAAAATGGGAAGGAAACCAGAAATTATCCATACAAACAAATGTTCTCTCATGTAGCCGGTTATGCTATGAACGGCGGTTCCGGCCTAGAGGCCTACAACAATATCCGTCTGTTAAGTTCGAATGTATTTTTTACCAAGCAGCTGTTGAATGATCTGCAGGGGAAGAAAAATATTGGTGACAATGTGATTACCACCCTGGATTACGAGCTTCAGGAAACGGCATATCATGCACTGGGAGACCGTAAGGGAGCGATTGTAGTAATGGAAGCAGAGACAGGTAAAGTGTTGGCTATGGTTTCCAAACCGGATTACGATCCGAACCGCATTGAGGAGCTGTGGGATTCCTTTGTAAAAGATCAGTCAGGAACGGGAACGCTGGTAAACCGTGCGACACAGGGCCAGTATCCGCCAGGCTCTACATTTAAAATATTTACACTGTTAGAATATATCCGAGAAAATCCGGATGCTCCTCAGAATTATAGCTATACCTGCAAGGGAAAGCATCAAAACAGCAATGGAGACGTGATTAATTGTTATCATGGTACTGTACACGGAACATTGGATTTGAAATCATCCTTTACCCATTCCTGTAATGCGTCATTTGTGAATATCGGGCTGAGTATTGACCGAAATAAGCTGGTAGAGCTGTGTAAAGATTTTGGTTTTGGAGAAAGCTTTCCGCTGGGAATTGCATCCAAACAAAGTAAAATCAGTCTGAACAACAAGACCAGCGATTATAAATTAATGCAGACTATGATTGGACAGGGAGATACTCTGGTGACCCCGCTTCAAATGGCAGTAGCGGCATCTGCTATAGCCAATCAAGGAGTTGCAATGACGCCATATTTGGTTGATTATGTAGAAAATGCAGATGGCGGCAGAAATAAAACGTACGCACCTCAGAAAGCAGGAACACCGCTAACCAGTGAGGAAAGCAAGCTGCTGCAGGACTATATGGAGGAAACAGCCAGAACAGGTACGGCATCTTTATTTGCAGGCGCTGGATATACGACAGGCGGTAAGACTGGTTCAGCGGAATATGGAACGGTAAAAGGGCAGAGCCATGCATGGTATATCGGCTATGCCAAAAAAGATGGTAAGAATATTGCGATCAGCGTCATTGTAGAAGGCGCCGGAACCGGAGGGCATGCGGCTGTGCCTGTGGCTAAAAAAGTATTTGATGTGTATTTTAAATAATAATTAGAAAGAAAATACAAAGGAGACTAAAATGAGATACAAGCTGGCTATTTTTGATATGGATGGAACGATACTGAATTCCTTAGAGGATCTGGCAGATAGTCTAAATTATGTATTATCGGTTCATGGCTATCCCAAACGGACACTCGAAGAGGTAAGAAATTTTGTTGGAAATGGAATTCGCAAGCTGGTAGAGAGGGGGGTACCAGAGCCTGTTGACAGCAGCAGATTGGATCAGCTGTGTCAGGAGCATAAAGATTATTACAAGCTTCACTGTGCAGATAAGACCAGGCCATATGATGGAATACCGGAGCTTCTTAGGAACCTCCGCCAGGCCGGTTGTAGGACAGCTGTGGTATCCAATAAGGCAGATTATGCCGTACAGGCATTATGCAAAAATTACTTTGAAGGATTATTTGATACGGCAGTGGGAGAGAAGCCGTCTGTCTTGAAAAAGCCGGCTCCGGATTCGGTTAATGAAGTATTAAAAAGGTTACATATTGCGCGGGAAGATGCTGTATACATCGGAGATTCGGATGTGGATATTGAGACAGCACGAAATGCTGGAATGGATAGCATCATTGTAGACTGGGGATTTCGTGAACGAGTGTTTCTAATAGAAAAGGGGGCCACGCTCATTGTTTCTGCTCCAAAAGAAGTTGAAAAGTTGATATTGACAGATTAAAAACAAAAAAAGGGCCAGGCGATGTGAAAAACACAGAGCCTGGCTTTTTGCTGCCCGATATGAGGAGGACTTACCATTTTGTCCGTCGAAGTGAGATAAGGGGATCGCTATGTTAGATTTTTATTGGCTGTAGAGAGCATAAGTTTAATACGGTTTAACTGGTTTACTTCACTGGCTCCCGGATCATAATCAATTGCAACAATGTTAGCCAGTGGATTGCGGTGGCGGATTTCTTTGATCACTCCTTTTCCAACAATGTGATTGGGCAGGCAGCCGAATGGCTGGATACATACAATGTTATTGGTACCGCTGTGAATTAGCTCCAGCATTTCTCCGGTCAGGAACCATCCTTCTCCAGTCTGGTTGCCGACTGATACAATGTCTTCCGCCATTTCTGCAATTTTATCAATATGAACCGAAGGTGCAAACCGTTTGCTTTTCGCGAATTCGTCATTAGCTGTATTTCTGACCCAATTGCACAGACTGATGCCAATGCGTGCTGCTGTCTTGGTGGAGCGTTTCATACCAAGATAATCAGCTTTGAATTCTGAATCCTTAAAGCAGTACATAAAGAAATCAAGCAAATCCGGTACAACGGCCTCTGCGCCTTCCTCTTCCAGGAGATCTACCAAATAGTTGTTAGCAGCAGGCATATATTTTACAAGAATTTCTCCTACTACGCCGACTTTTGGCTTTACCAAATCTTCCTGAATCGGGAACTGGTCAAAGTCTTTAATGATGTTTCGGCACAGCTTTTTAAAATCTTTTAACTTAGGATTTTTACTGGTTACAAAGTCAATACAAGATTGTTCCCATTTTCTATGCAGCTGATTGGCTGAACCTTTCTCGATTTCATAGGGCCGTACTCGGTATAAGACCTTCATCAGGATATCTCCTAGAACCAAGGCATAGACTCCCTTTTTGGCCATTGCTACTGTAAATTTGAAGCCGGGATTCTTTTCGTAGCCGCTTAAATTCAAAGAAATCACCGGAACATCAGAATAGCCGGCCTTAGCCAGTGCCCGGCGGATAAAGCCAATATAGTTGGAGGCACGGCAGCCGCCGCCGGTCTGTGTCATAATAATGGCAGTTTTTTTCATATCGTATTTACCGGACAGAACCGCGTCCATAATCTGGCCGACTACCATCAGTGAAGGATAACAGGCGTCATTATTCACATATTTCAGCCCTACATTTACGGCTGTTTTATTATCATTTTGCAGAATGACAAGATTGTAACCACAGGCACGCACGGCAGGCTCCACAATGTTAAAGTGAATGGGAGACATCTGCGGGCAGAGAATGGTGTAATTCTGATTATGCATTTCTTCCGTGAAAAGGACCCGTTCATGATTTGCTGGGACGATTTCCCGTTTGATCTGGCGTTCTTCGCGGACGCGGATGGCAGATAGGAGTGAACGGATACGAATTCTGGCTGCGCCTAAGTTATTTACCTCATCAATCTTTAATACCGTGTAGATTTTACCGGAATTGGTCAATATATCGCTTACCTGGTCGGTTGTGACTGCATCCAGGCCGCAGCCGAAAGAATTCAGCTGAATTAGATCCAGATTGTCCTGAGTCTTTACATAGTTGGCAGCAGCATAGAGCCTGGAGTGGTACATCCACTGGTCCATAACAATTAAGGGGCGTTCAACCGGCTGCAGATGGGAGATACTATCTTCGGTCAATACGGCGATCCCATAAGAGGTAATCAGTTCCGGGATTCCATGGTGGATTTCTGGATCTGCATGATAAGGACGTCCAGCCAGAACAATTCCCCGCTTTCCGGTTTCTTTCAGGTACTGCAGGGTTTCTTCTCCTTTTTGGTACATATCCCGACGTACCTGTTCTAATTCCTCCCAAGCGGCATCGACCGCGGATTTGATCTCGTCTTTGGGAATTCCAAGGGGTAAAAATTCCTGTCTTAGGCGGTTATAAAGTACTTTTTTATCTTTAAAGGACAAAAATGGGTTCATAAAGGTAATGTTTTCGTCCTTTAATTCATCCACATTGTTCTTAATGTTTTCAGCATAAGAAGTGACAATCGGGCAGTTGTAATGGTTAACTGCTTCGGGAAATTCCTCACGCTCATAGGGAATACAGGGATAAAAGATAAAGTTCAGTCCCTGCTTTATAAGCCAGCTGACATGTCCGTGTGCCAGCTTGGCCGGATAACATTCGGATTCACTGGGGATGGATTCAATACCAAGCTCATATATTTTGCGGGAAGAGACTGGAGAAAGAACCACACGGTATTGCAGTTTGGTAAAAAATGTAAACCAAAACGGATAATTCTCATACATGTTTAAAACACGTGGAATTCCTACCAGTCCGCGGTTAGCTTCATCTTCAGCCAGGGGTTCGTAATCGAACACGCGTTTGAGCTTGTAAGCAAAGAGATTCGGTATTTCATGGTTCTTTTTCTCTTTGCCTAGTCCACGTTCACAGCGGTTGCCGGTAATAAACTGCCGGCCGCCGGAGAAACGATTAATGGTTAACAGGCAGCTATTCGTACAACCTTTGCAACGAGCCATCTTTGTATCAAAGGTCAGGGCATTGATCTGTTCAATTTTCAGCATAGAAGTTTTTTGTCCGACCTGATGGCGTTCTCTAGCAATTAAAGCAGCACCGAAGGCCCCCATAATTCCGGCTATATCGGGCCGCACTGCTTCACAGCCGGATATTTTCTCAAAGCTTCTCAGGACTGCATCGTTATAGAATGTACCGCCCTGTACAACAATCCGTTTGCCGAGATCGCTGGCATCCGCCAGCTTAATTACTTTAAATAATGCATTTTTAATCACAGAATATGCTAGGCCGGCAGAGATATCAGAGACAGAAGCTCCTTCTTTCTGTGCCTGTTTTACCTTAGAATTCATAAATACGGTACAACGTGTTCCGAGGTCAATGGGATTTCTGGCAAATAATGCCTCCTTAGCAAAATCCTCAACCGAATAGTTTAGGGACTTGGCAAAGGTCTCGATAAAAGAGCCGCAGCCGGAAGAACATGCTTCATTAAGCTGTACGCTGTCTACGGTTTGGTTTTTAATTTTAATACATTTCATATCCTGGCCGCCGATATCCAAAATACAGTCCACCGAAGGTTCGAAAAATGCTGCTGCATAGTAATGAGCAACCGTTTCTACTTCTCCTTCGTCCAGCATAAATGCTGCTTTAATCAGGGCTTCTCCGTAACCAGTAGAACAGGAATGGGCAATCCTGGCATTCTCCGGCAGCAGGGAATAGATTTCCTTCATGGCACGGATGGTGGTAGCCAGCGGACTTCCGTTATTATTACTGTAAAAGGAGTAGAGCAGAGAACCGTCCTCTCCAACAAGAGCGACTTTGGTTGTGGTAGAACCAGCGTCAATGCCAAGATAGCATTCTCCTTCGTATTCGGAAAGTTCCGAAGTTCCTACACAATGACGGGCATGTCGTTCCTCAAATGCTGTATAATCCTCTTCGTCCTGAAATAGAGGTTCCATACGTTCCACTTCGAATTCCATTTTAATCTTACCATCCAGCCGGCTTTTCATCTCGGTTAAGCTGACAAAGGTTCTGCCGTCTGCATTGAGGGCAGAGCCGATTGCTGCAAACAGATGAGAATTCTGCGGAGTAATGGCATGTTCTTCATCCAGCTTCAGCGTTCGGATAAAAGCTTCCTTAAGCTCGGATAAGAAATGAAGGGGGCCGCCCAGGAATGCGACATGTCCCCGAATGGGTTTACCGCAGGCCAGCCCGCTGATGGTCTGGTTCACAACGGCCTGGAAAATAGAAGCAGATAAGTCTTCTTTTGTAGCACCTTCATTAATCAGCGGCTGGATATCTGATTTTGCGAATACGCCGCAGCGGGCAGCAATGGGGTAAATTGCCTTATATTCTTTGGCAAATATATTCAGTCCGGAAGCGTCGGTCTGCAGAAGCGAGGCCATCTGGTCAATAAAGGAGCCAGTACCGCCAGCGCAGATTCCGTTCATACGCTGTTCCACATTACCGCCTTCAAAATAGATGATTTTTGCATCTTCCCCGCCCAGTTCAATGGCAACATCCGTTTTAGGTGCCAGCTCCTTGAGAGCAGTAGATACGGCAATGACCTCCTGGGTAAACGGAACTTCCAGGTGCTTGGCCAGTGTCAGGCCGCCGGAGCCTGTAATAACAGGACAGAGCGTAAGCTCTCCCAGCTGCTCATAGGCACGCAAAAGCAAGTCTGCCAGCGTTTCCTGAATATTTGCAAAATGACGTTCATAGTCTGCAAACATAAGTTCGTGTTCTTGGTTTAAAATTGCAATTTTAACAGTAGTGGAACCAATATCGATTCCAAGAGTATGATAATGGTTATTCATAGTCTTTCGGCCTTTATCGTGCAAAAGCCAGCCTCCTATTCCAGATAATTAATCAATAGTTATTCAAACATATACTATTATATGACAAAAGTCAACATATTTCAATGAGAAATCGCATCTTCTACGCTGCTATTAATTAAGGTAGGAATACTTTCTTCGTACCAGCCTATGCCAAAATTCCCAGTCATATACATCTTTCTTACGCCATTCCCGTCACATATGCCCTGCTTTTGCATATGATATCCATGAAGATGATAATTTCTGAAAAAGGAGTTTCTCAATGGATCATAATTACAGAGCAGAAACAGAGAGAAGAGGAGGATATATGTGCGGCAATTATTATTGTATGTCGCATGTAATCCGCAAAGGTGACACCCTCTACAGACTCAGCCGTGAATATGGGGTCAAAGTAAGCGCGCTGATGATGGCTAATCCATTTGTAGATATTTATAATCTGCGGATTGGAGATGAACTTTGTATCCCAAGGCTGCGAAGCCAGGAGGCAATGCCTGCACCTGGTCCCATACCTGCACCTATGCCCATGCCCATGCCTATTCCTTCAGCAGAACCGGGCCCTGCCGTTATGCCAGAAACTTATAATGAAAATGACCGGGTGATTGATGCAGAAATGCAGATGGAGAGCAGCA
Organism: Lachnospiraceae bacterium; assembly: GCA_022791575.1. Classification (GTDB taxonomy): domain Bacteria; phylum Bacillota; class Clostridia; order Lachnospirales; family Lachnospiraceae; genus JAAVZI01. The sequence continues at coordinate 18,565 of JAAVZI010000072.1, read as the reverse complement.
GAAATGACCGAATGCCGAATGGAATGGAAAATACAATGCCGGATCATGAATGTTCAGAATGCACGAATATGGGTTATTCTAAATAACGCCGGGAATTGTGAAGATATTATAAAGTGAATTGACAAAGTGATAGGAACTATTTATAATAACCTATGAAAAGAAATTGGCAATAATTTCTTTTCATAGGTTATTTGTGATTAGAAATGAGCAAACTAAGGAAGTAGTAAACGGAAACTGGTAGATGATTTTAGAAAAGGACGGAATACTATGAATTTTTTGAATAAGATGGAGCGGAAGTTTGGCAGATTTGCTATTCCCAATCTGACGCTGTTTTTAATCGGCAGTTATATCATTGGCTATATTTTTTCTTTTGTCAATGCAGAGATGATGAGCTGGCTGACCTTGAATCCTTTTTATATCTTAAAAGGACAGGTCTGGAGAATCTTTACCTGGATTTTGGTGCCGCCGGAACAACTGAGCATATTTACTATTATTATGCTCTTTTTCTATTACTCGTTGGGAACCAACCTGGAGAGAACATGGGGAACCTTCCGTTATAATTTCTATATCTTTGGAGGCCTGATTCTGACAGTTGTCGGGGCATTTCTGTTATACTTTGTATATGATATTTTTATTTTTGCCGGCGATAAGGATACCATAGGGCTGCTGGCAGAGATGGGGGCTTATAAAGAATATGGAGCAGGGACCTATCATCAAGTTATGGGTATTATATATGAGAGTATATTTTTTAATTTCAGCACCTATTATATTAATCTTTCGATTTTCCTGGCATTTGCAGCCAGTTATCCAGAGATGCAGGTAATGCTGTATTTTGTAATTCCGATTAAGATTAAATGGATGGCTTGGCTGGACGCAGCATTTTTGATATATAAGATTTATCAATATGCCAGGATTGGTGTATTAGGTTTAGGCGGTATTGTGGCAATCGTAGTGTCTTTGCTGAACTTTGTGATCTTCTTCCTGATGACGAGAAATTATCGGCGGATTTCGCCAAAGGAAGTTCACAGGCGGAATTCTTATAAGCGTCAGGTAACGAATGCCCGACGGATTACGAAGCATAAATGTGCGGTCTGCGGAAGAACCGACGAGGATGACCCGACTCTGGAATTTCGCTTTTGTTCAAAATGTAATGGAAATTATGAGTATTGTCAGAATCATTTGTTTACCCATCAGCATGTACAATAGAATGCTGTTTAAGGAGTGTTCATTTAATAGGACTTGACCAGACAGGAGGAAAGTAATGAAAAAAACGAAAATTATCTGCACAATGGGACCGAATACGGATGATATTAATGTTATGCGTAATCTGGTGTTAAATGGAATGGATGTAGCAAGATTTAATTTTTCCCACGGAAGCCATGAAGAACAGAAGGCTCGAATGGATTTGCTGAAAAGTGTCAGGGAGGAAACGGGAATTCCGGTAGCGATTCTTCTGGATACCAAAGGACCAGAGATCAGAACTGGCGTTCTGGAACAGAACAAGAGTGTGACGATTGAAGACGGAGACCGGTTTGTATTTACAACTGAGGAAGTTGTGGGGACGAAAGAGAAAGTTTCCATTACTTATGAAGGACTGCCGGAAGATGTAGAAGTGGGCGGCCGGATTCTGGTAGATGATGGTCTGCTGGAATTTGAAGTAGAACAGATAGAGAATCATGAGATTATATGCAGGACGATAAGCGGCGGTGTCCTGGGGATGAGAAAGGGCGTCAATGTGCCCAATATTCGGGTAAATCTGCCGGCGATCACTCAGAAGGATAAGCAGGATATTTTATTTGGCATTGAGCAGGGCGTGGATTTTATTGCAGCGTCGTTTATCCGTTCAGGTGAGGCAATCCGGGAAATTAAAGAATTTTTAAAGGAGCATGGCGCAGAGAAAATTCAGGTTATTGCCAAGATTGAGAATGCAGAAGGACTGCAGAACGCGGATGATATTATAGAGCAGAGTGATGGTGTGATGGTTGCCAGAGGGGATTTGGGCGTGGAGATTCCAGCCGAACAGGTGCCTTATGTGCAGAAACAGCTGATTAAAAAGTGTAATGAGAGATATAAGCCGGTTATTACGGCAACTCAGATGCTGGATTCCATGATCCGCAATCCACGTCCGACAAGGGCTGAAGTTACGGATGTGGCCAATGCAATCTATGATGGAACGGATGTGATTATGCTTTCAGGAGAGACAGCTGCCGGAAAGTATCCGGTAGAAGCATTGAAAATGATGTGTGAAATTGCCAAAGCTTCTGAGGAACATCTGGTAGAGGATGAGACGCTGGAAACGAGACAGATGTCCGAGACGCAGAATGTATCTTCTTCTGTTGGAATTGCTTCTGTGATCACTGCTAAGCAGCTTAAGGCGAGATATATTGTCACTCCCAGCGTATCTGGACAGACCACCCGTCTGGTATCCAAGCTGCATCCGAAAACACCGATTATCGGTATGTCCCCGCATGAGGGAACACTTAGGAAAATGCAGCTGTACTGGGGAGTACAGCCTATGCCGACGACGATCATGGAATCAGCAGAAGATATTATGACACGCTCCGTGAATCTGCTGAAGAATTTAAAGAAGGTAGAAGCTGGTGATATTATTGTGATTACTGCCGGTGTACCTGCCAGAAATACGCAGGAGGTTTCCGGCCTTACCAATATGATGAAGATTGCAGTTATCAATTAGCGTCTGAAAGGAGAAAGGGAATGAGCAAGCAGACATTTGTAACAAAAGAAAAACTAGAGGAGATTGTAAAGCAGTATCCGACTCCATTTCATTTATATGACGAAAAGGGAATCCGCGAGAATGTAAAGGCTTTGCAGGAAGCATTTGCATGGAATCCGGGCTATAAGGAGTATTTTGCAGTAAAAGCAACTCCGAATCCGTTCTTAATTAATATTTTAAAGGAATATGGCTGCGGCTGTGACTGCTCTTCTATGACAGAGCTGATGCTGGCAGATGCTCTGGGATTTGGAGCAAATGACAATATTATGTTTTCTTCGAATGCTACACCGGCAGAAGAATTTTTATTGGCTGACCAGATAGGAGCGATTATTAATCTGGACGATTTTACTCATATTGAGTTTCTGGAACAAACATTAGGAAAGATTCCAGAGACCATCAGCTGTCGGTATAATCCGGGCGGGGTGTTCAAAATCAGTACCAGCATTATGGATAATCCGGGTGAGGCCAAATATGGATTTACAACAGAACAATTGTTCGAAGGGTATCGTATCTTAAAAGAAAAGGGCGCAAAACGTTTTGGCATTCATGCGTTCTTGGCCAGTAATACGGTAACAAACGAGTATTATCCGGCACTGGCCAAAGTATTATTCCAGACAGCAGTTGAGATTAAGGAAAAAGTGGGTATTGAGTTAAGCTTTATCAATTTATCTGGCGGTATCGGTATTCCCTATACACCAGATCAAGAGCCAAACGATATCCGGGTAATTGGTGAGAAGGTCCGCGAGGTTTATGAAGAAGTGTTGGTTCCGGCTGGCCTTGGAAATGTAGCGTTGTATACAGAACTGGGACGGTTTATGATGGGACCGTATGGCTGTCTGGTTACAACAGCGATTCATCAGAAGCATACCCATAAGGAGTATATAGGTTGTGATGCCTGTGCAGTTAATCTTATGCGGCCGGCTATGTATGGTGCTTATCATCATATTACGGTAATGGGTAAGGAACAGGAACCATGTGATCATCGATATGATGTAACGGGCTCCTTATGTGAGAATAATGATAAGTTCGCGATTGACCGTATGCTGCCGAAGATTGAGATCGGAGATCTGCTGGTTATTCATGATACAGGAGCACATGGTTTCTCCATGGGTTATAATTATAATGGCAAATTAAAATCAGCAGAGATTTTATTAAAAGAAGATGGAAGTACACAGTTAATCCGCCGGGCCGAGACGCCGAAGGATTATTTTGCAACATTTGATTTCTGTGATATATTAAAAGATATGAAGTATTAAATAGGTATTTATATATATTTGTAATTATGAGCAGTTATTTTGAACATTATTTCAGAATAACTGCTTTTTCTTTTGGAATACTATCACTATGCAAGAGTTTAGAAATGGCGGAGCATAGGACATCATGTGGTAACGTATGATATAAGAACTGAAAATATATTAATAAAGGAGTTTATATGAGTCAGGCAGTAATCTGGGCAGCTTTGGGTACAGGTTTTACATTTCTAATGACTGCACTTGGAGCAGCTGTAGTATTTTTCTTTAAAGGAACTATGCATGAAAATGTGCAACGGGCCTTTCTTGGTTTTGCGGCCGGAGTAATGATTGCCGCATCGGTCTGGTCGCTGCTGATTCCTTCGATTGATCGGGCTGCAGAGCGGAATATTCCGATCGAGTGGATTCCGGCAGCTGGTGGCTTTGTATTGGGCGGATTGTTTTTACTAGCGCTGGATAAATTGATGCCTCATCTGCATCTTGGGACAGATAAGCCGGAGGGCAGGCCTAGCTCTATGAAAAGGGTAACACTGTTGATTGCAGCAGTTACACTGCATAATATTCCTGAAGGAATGGCAACCGGCCTTGCTTTTGCCATGGCAGCGCAGAATCCAGATGAGAAGGGTTGGTATGCGGCAGCTTTTGCGCTGGCCGTGGGGATTGGTATTCAGAACTTCCCAGAAGGGGCTGCTATTTCCCTGCCGCTGCGAAAAGAAGGACATAGCCGTAGTAAGGCATTTCTATGGGGAGCTGGTTCTGGAATTGTAGAGCCTATTTTTGGTATTGCTACTACGTTAGCAGCCAGCTGGATTGAGCCGGTAATGCCATGGCTTCTGGCATTTGCTGCAGGGGCAATGGTATTTGTTGTGGTGGAAGAGCTGATTCCAGAGGCAAAATTTAAGACGGATTCCAATGTGGGAACGATTGGATTTATGGGGGGATTTTTGATTATGATGATATTGGATGTGGCGCTGGGATAGCTGGAAAAACTGCTAAAAGCACGATTTTGAATAGAAAATTGAAAAAATTTAATAAAAATATTAATTTTACTGACATTTTTCGGAAAAATGTGTTATCATTAATATAGAAGCAGTAAATTACGCTGTTTTCTGGGAAATGTCTGGATATTGCTCATAAAGAACTCTGACACTTTCTGGTGGCAGCAAAATAGGAGGTGGACAGATGTTTGAAATAGGGCAGTATATTGTATATGGAAGCAGCGGTGTCTGCAAGGTAGTGGATATTGGAAAAAGTAATCTATCCGGTATGTCAGAGGACCGTCTTTATTATACATTGGAGCCTTGCTACAGCCAGAAAAGTAGGATTCTTACCCCGACCGATAATAAAAAGACGGTTATGCGCTGTCTTATGACCAGGGAAGAAGCGGATGATATGATTGATCATGCGCAGGAGGCGGAGATATTATGGATTGATAATGAACGAAGCCGGGAATCCGAGTATAAGAATGTCATCGCCAAATGTGATTGCTATGAGCTGATTCGTGTAATTAAGACGATTTATGTTCGGAAACAGGAACGAGTGGCAGATGGTAAGAAGGTAACGGTTAGTGACGAGAAATATTTTAAAATTGCAGAGGATAATTTGTATAGTGAACTTGCCATTGTCTATGATATGAGCAGAGATGAGGCAAAGGAGTATATGCTGAAACGAATCAGCAGAGGCAGATAAAAAATGGCAGTTAGAAGATTTTAGAGCATATTTGATACTCATGTACGCTCTAGGATATTCTGGCTGCTTTTTGTTTGAGGAAAGTATAGATGGATGGGGCGGAGGAGCAGCAGAATCATTAATAAAATGTGCATTTCTAGCATTGGAGGATAAGGACTTTCAGAAAGCGGATGAGTTTTGTGAACAGGCGTTAAATTGCGATCCGGAACATGCCTGGGCATATCTAGGCAAATTATTAGCAGAGTTAAAGCTGCCGGATATAGAACATTTACACAATTATAAGCGTTCTTTTGTAGATAGTAAAAATTATAAAAAATTGATGCGGTTCGCAGATGAGCCTCTCAAGGCTGAACTGGCAGAATCTATTTATAGTTTGGCTCTGGAAAAAATGGAACAAGTAGAGACTGTAGCGGATTATGTGATTGTTATAAAGCTGCTGCGCCAAGTTACTGGTGTGTATGCGGAAGCTAGGGAGAAATTGGAGGAATGTCAGGAAGCGAGAAATGAGCTGATATACAAGAAAGCAAAAACCATTCTGGCAAGGGATGGTTCGATAAATACACTGAAGGAGGCGGAACATTTGTTCTCAATCATTGCTGACTGGAGAGACGCGGAGGAAAAATGCCAGATGTGTATGAAGAGAATTCAGGAACTGCAGATTGATCTGCAGCAGCGTCAGAAGCAGTATAAAGAGCGGATAGAGGAAGATGAAAAATCGAGAAGAATTAGAGCATATATTATTTGGTTTAGTACATTTCTAATTATTATAATAGCAGTGATCATAATTTTACGGATGTAACTATAAAGATTCATAGAAATAAGTTTCCGTAGAAATTGCATACTACAAATGATAGGTAATTGCGAAAGTCTGTATCAAAGCGACGATTTTAGACAAATCATACAAAAACGCCGCTCAAAGACGTTTTGGATTCGCTCTGTTTTTGTATGATTTGCCTAAAATCTGGTTATGAATACTGAGTTCCGCAAATGCCTAACTACAAATGAAGAAGAAAGGAGTGGCTTTTATCAAAATGAAATCAAAACGGCGTTGGATTATTGTCGTAGTCCTGCTTTTGACAGCAGCCTGCATTGTTGGCATAGTGTGGTACATAAACAGTAACTTCCAAAGCCAAGATCACAGTAGGCAGAAAGAAGAACGACAAAAAACAGAATCCCCACAGACTTCTCAAAATCAGGAGCTCAGCATCTGGATTCTAGGGGATTCGCTTGCTGCTCATTCGCGTAGTTCTAATTCGGAAGGATGGGGCGAAGGACTCCAGAATTACCTGAAAGACGAGACTGTAGTTGTCAGAAATGTTGCTATGGGAGGTGCAAGTTCCAGCAGCTTTATTCAGAGTGGTTCTTATAAAATGGTAATAGAGGAACTGCAAAAAGGTGACTATGTCATTATTCAGTTTGGAATTAACGATGCATGGTATAAGGATCGTTCTACCAATCCTTTTACAAGTTCCAAAATTCCTGGTTCCTTTAAAAATATATTAAAAGAGGACTACATCAAGCCAATTCTCAAAAAGGGGGGTCATGTTATTCTTTCCACTAGTGTTATGCAGCCTGCGGCTATGTTCTATCAGCAGCAGGAACAGGAAGAAGTATTCTATACCCCACATGTTCAGGCCGTGCGTGAACTGGTAGACGAATGCAAAAAAGAAAAGCTGGATGTTCTTCTGCTCGATACCCATGCTATAACCCAGACGCTCTATCATGAGATGGGAATGAACGAAGCATATGGTTTCCATGTGGAAGACGGAATTCATTATAACAATTATGGAGCGTTCTATGTCGCTGGTCTGATTGCCGAAGAGCTCAAAAAACTTGGTCTGCCATGCTGTCAGGAAATCCGCACGATTGAAGAAGTGATGGCTGCACAATCATTTAAGCAGCCAGAACACTAGGAGCAGAGCAGCGGTTTACAAGTTGCAAGAACTGTCTGCAAAGGCTACTGCAAGTAATTCACATGCAAACCAATTTCACAAACGCTTAATCCAAACAGGAAATCCAATACGGGTTTCCTGTTTTTGCGTCTAAAATAAAACATATTTACAATTGATTGCCCAAATATTTACAAAATGGATACACAAAGGATGGGAAGATGATACAAAAGAAAACTATAATTAAACAAAAATAACAGATGAATGAAAAAAAGTATAGCAAAATATTTCATATGCCCCAAAAGCATATCACATTCACATACAGGAGACCCAATTATGAACAAAACAAAACGAGACATTTCCCAAACCAGCCCATGGGACAAGCAGGAATTTATCCCCCTGCTGCTTGGAGGCGATATCAACACTTATAGCATGGCGCGCGCATTTTACGAGCAATACCAGGTAAAATCTTATATCATCGGCAAATATCCAACCGGCCCCAGCTGTAACAGCCGTATTATAGAATACCACGCCGATCCAGGCATAGACAGCGATGAACAATTTCTGTCGATTATCAACACTTTTGCCAGAGCCTATGCCCATAAAAAAATCCTGCTGATCGGTTGTGGTGACAACTATGTTGCCCGAATCAGCAGATACTATCATAACAAAAACCACGGCCAGAGTTTCACAAACGCCATGCAAAGCCAGAGCTATCAAAAGGTTATGCAAATCCAGGACTGCTATACAGAAGCCTCCAGCCAGCCTTCAGCCGCATTGCCGGCTCAGAGCCAAATACCGCAAAATTCAATACCAGCTCGATCCCAAAAATCGCCCCCAGCCCCAATACTGCCCTCAGAGCATAGTTTAGCGCCCAACATCCTAACGCCAACCACAGACTATGAACTGATGCAGCACCTTCAGAACAAAGAAACCTTTTACCAGCTATGTCGGGATCACAACCTTCCCTATCCCCGTACTCTGGTCTACCGCCCCACAATGAAAACAGACTTCAAACTCCCGTTTCCATTTCCAGTAATCTTAAAGCCCTCCGATGGCATTTCCTACTGGGAACACCCCTTTGCCGGCCAGAACAAAGTCTACCAGATCGAAAACCGCCACGAACTGGAGACCGTAATCTGGAAAATCTACCACGCCGGCTACCAAGGCACCCTGATTATCCAGGACCGGATTCCCGGAAATGACGAATATATGCGGGTTCTGACCTCCTACTCCGACAGACGGGGCAAGGTAAAAATGATGTGCCTGGGCCATGTGCTGTTAGAAGAGCACACCCCACACGGCAAGGGCAATCATGCGGTAATCCTAACCGAACAAAATGAAGCGCTGCTGAAGCAGGCCAAAGCCTTTTTAGAAAGCATCCACTACACCGGCTTTGCCAACTTCGATATCAAATTCGACCAGCGCGACCAAACCTACCGTTTTTTTGAAATCAACACCCGGCAGGGGCGCAGCAACTACTACGTCACCGCCTCTGGCCTCAATATGGCCAAATACCCAGCCGAAGAATACATTTACCAGAGAGAACTGGAGTTCGAGCAGCCGCAAAAAGAACACCTCTGGCTTGTCGTTCCCAAAGCAGTTGCATTCCGCTACATAAAAGACCCCGCTAACCTGGCCAAAATGCGCAGCCTTTTCCGCCAAAACCAAAGCGTCAATCCCATCTTTCAAAAAGGCGACTTAAAGCCCAAGCGTTTCCTGGCCATGGCCAAAAACTATTTCAGTCATTTTATAAAATTCAGAAAATACTACCAATGCGAACACACCGACAGGAGGGATTCCAATTGAAAAAACTAGGAGTGATCGGCGGAATGGGACCCGAAGCCACCAGCTATTTCTATGCAAAAGTCATCGAACAGACCAAAGCCGACAGCGACCAGCAGCATATTGACATGATTATACTAAGCCACGCCTCTATGCCCGACCGGACCGAGGCCATCCGCACTGGCCACCGCCAAGCATTTTTAAAAGAAGCCATTCGTGACGCCATGATCTTAGAGCAGCTCGGCGTATCCCAGATCGCCATTCCCTGCAATACTTCTCACGCGTTTTTGCCGGAAATCCAAGCGGCTGTGCGCGTTCCGATCCTCAATATGGTAAAAGAGAGTGTATATAGTATACAAAAACAGCAAAAACCTATTAAGAAAACCGGTATTCTTGCAACCGACGGTACCCTGCAGTGCGGCCTCTACCAGCGTGCGTTCGAGGAAGCCGGCATCCATACCGCCGTACCAGAAGCATCCACGCAGCGGTTGCTGATGTCGCTCATCTACGACGATGTCAAAAGCGGCAGCTACAACAACCGCTGGAAATTCGACCGGGCTTATGAAAGCCTGCTTCGTCAGGGCTGCCAGGCCGTCCTGTTAGCCTGCACCGAGCTCTCCGTATTCCAGCAATACCATACCCTGCCGCCAAACTGCATAGACGCCATGGACATTTTAGTGAAAGAATCCATTCGCCGCTCCGGCGCCAGGCTGCGGGACGAAACAGACCGCCCTGGTATCTGCCCGCCCGAGAAACAGGCAGAGCAGCCCTGCAAAAGAAGCAATATGGCATAAGCTTCCGGCAGCCGACTTTCCTGCTGCCGGACAAATCAAAAATCTATCAGTCATACCGAACAAATCAAGAATCAATCAGCCATACCAACCAGAAGATGTCGGAACATTCATGCAAGGTTGACAGAAAGCAAGTGTCCAATACGCTCGAAAGAAGTATCAAATACTTACAGAACATACATTCGGTTAAGAACCAAAGAAGGAGAAATGATTTATGAAAAACGATACCTTACACAGCTACGTCCAACTGCTGCAAAACCTGCAGTTGCTGAACGGCTATAACATAGAGGCAGCAGGCGGTCTTAAGATCACCAATCTCACCTACGATTCCAGAAAGGTCACAAAAGGCACCTTATTTATCTGTAAAGGCGCCTCATTTCAGACACAATACTTAGACGAAGCCATTGAAAAAGGCGCTGCCGCCTATGTCAGCGAGGAAAAATACCGCACGCAGACCAATATTCCCTATATTCTGGTCAGCGACATCCGCCGAGCCATGCCGCCGCTGGCCGAACATTTTTACAACGCACCTTGGCAGGAGCTGACCATAGTCGGAATCGGCGGCACCAAGGGAAAATCTACCACTACCTACTATGTCAAGGCAGTGATCGACGACTACATGAAAGCCGTCGGAGGTAAAGAAAGTGCCGTCCTATCCTCCATTGATACCTACGACGGCGTCGTGCGGGAAGAATCCCATATCACCACGCCGGAAGCCGTGGAGCTGCAGCAGCATTTCCGCCGCGCGGCCGACAGCGGAATCTCCTTTTTAGAAATGGAAGTCTCCTCCCAAGCGCTCAAATACAACCGGGTCGATCATATGCGCTTTGATGTGGGAGTATTTTTAAATATCGCCGAGGATCATATCAGCCAGGCCGAGCATGCCGACTTCGAGGACTACTTCACATCCAAATTAAAATTATTTGAACAATCAGACAAGGCTGTCGTCAACTTAGACGCCGATTTTTGCGGACGAATTTTAGAAGCGGTCTCTGTGTGCCAGAAGGTTCTCACCTTCAGCATGAAAGACGAATCCGCTGACGTCTACGGCTTCCAGGTACGCAAAAAAGGCAGCGGAAGTGAATTTATGGTGCGCACTCCTGAATTCGAAGAGCGCTTTTGCCTGACCATGCCTGGTCTGTTCAATGTGGAAAATGCGTTGGCCGCCATTGCTGTTTCCCTGCTGCTCGGCATTCCCCGACCATATATACACAGCGGCCTTAGGCGGGCGCGCTCCAGCGGCAGGATGGAATTATACGAAAGCCGCGACAAACAAGTGATCGCCGTTGTAGACTATGCCCACAACAAATTAAGCTTCGAGAAATTATTTGCCTCCACCCGGCATGAATATCCAGATTATAAAATTGTATCTATTTTCGGCTGCCCCGGCAAAAAGGCCTATCTTAGGCGCCGCGACTTAGGGACCGTCGCCGGCCGCTACTCCCGCAAGGTCTACCTTACCGCCGAAGATCCCGGCTATGAGCCGGTCAGAGACATTTCCCAGGAAATTGCGCAGTATGTGGAGGCGCAGAATTGCCCCTGCGAGATGATCGAGGACCGCGGCGAGGCCATCCGCACGGCCTTTGCAGAGGCCGCCGGCAAGACGATTCTGCTTGTCACCGGCAAAGGAAACGAAACCCGCCAGAAATACGGCAGTGAATATCTTGCCTGTAAATCGGACGTCGAGTATGTCAAGGAATACCTTGCCAGATACGATGCATATGGGTCGTTTTCTGACAAGTGAACATCAGTTCTTGTTTAGGATTAGCTTTTTCTATATGCATGGTGGTTTGGTTGATAGGGATGGAAGCGTTTGTAAATGTTTCTGTCTGCCATAAATATCCGTCCTAATGAAAAGGTCTCCTATGATTTCTGATGGGATCATAGAAGACCTTGTTTTATACCGTTGTTATGATTTTATGGAACATAGTTTTACAGAAATAAATGGATTGGTTCCAGTTAACTGGTAGTTTCGAGCTTATTGGTTTTCAAAGGGTTTCCATTCGATTTGATCGTCACCGATCTGCAGGTACTCTTCAGTCTGGGCCTTATAGACTTCTTGTGTTACCTCGGTATCATCAATAAAATATTTCTTACCGCCTGGACAGCTCGGATCTTCCTCATACTCACTAAAGTTTACGCTGTAGAGTTCTTCCCCGCCATATCCAAGAACCATATACTTATAGTATGTATGCTCCGGTGCGCCGCCTGCGCGTTCATACAAGAGAGCCCTATTATTTAATGGTTTGGTGTAAGCAGGATCGGAGTACCAAAGGGTTAATTCATTATTATTAATCCAGAAGATGTGGATTGCTATGCGGGAGCGGATGATTAATTCAGGAATATTGTCGCCGTTCATATCATAAAGGGCATATTCGCGGATGTCCTCCATTTCGCCTAAAGCGGAAAAGCTGTTTAGGTTTTTGCGGGTTCCGTCCTTGTCGATGGCTTCGGTTTTTCCGGCAAGAAAGCTGTGATAGATTTCTTACGCGTTTAAATCGCTGTTCGAAGTGTTTGTCAATTGGCTGGTAGTAACGGCCTGGGTTTTATTAGCTGCGGTTGATAACGATTGTGAAGTTTGTGCCAAAGTGAATGCAATGGAAATAATCAGTAGTAAAGATTTTTTCATAAACTCGTTCTCCTTTCATTGACATGCATTTGCAAAACTCTTATTTCAATGCCAGAGTTTGGGCAATATATACAAAAATGTAGCGAATTAAGTACTGACACCAGGACTCCTCCCACTTCGTGGGTCCCTCCTCATGTCGTATCTCCTCATGTCGTGTCTCCTCATGTCCAATCAACGTCTTTGAGCGGAATTTTTGTATTAAGGTAATTCCCCGATATAAAATCGGGGACAATTTGTTCAAACTCGTCGCCTGGAATACGACTTTCACAATTGCCTAAAATGGAATATATGGTGTCTTTAGTTAATTTTATCTTACTCTTTAAAAGTTTATTTGTAAATAGTTTTTATATTTATATAAATAATTTTATTTCTATAAAATGTATGAAAAGAAATATCCAATATTTTCAGACAATAGGGTAGAGGGAGAATAGTTTTTTTCTCGCCCCTCCCATTGAACCATACGTACGGGTCTCGTATACGGCTCTACAACTTATATTCCAACTTTAACCAAGTAATAGGATAGAGGATTGAGTAATCCAACTCCGTCTTTTATCCTATTTTCAAGTAAATCTTTACTGATAATGAAATTCACTACATTCATTCCACTTCTTCTGTACCATCCAAGTCTGGAGTTTGCAACTTTGAAGATTTCTTCACGATTGAATCCATTCCTTTGCTTCCGGTTCAGATACCATAAATTCCAGTAGATTGTTTTTGGTCTTTTCCACTGTTTCATGATTATGACCCTGATTTTATGTCTCATCCATTCCCCAAGTTCCTGCATGAATTGTTTCATCATTCCGATTCTGAAATAATTAATCCATCCTCTTGCCATCTCATTGACACGCTTAATCGTTACCGCCAATGGTCTGGCAACCGCTTTTCCTCTTTTCAGATATTCACTCAGTTTCTTTTTCAGTTTCCTTTTCTTTTCATTGGTCGGCTTTACTCTCCATTCCGATCCATTTTTGAGAAATGTGAACCCAAGATACTTACTTCTTGTCGGTCTGACTACTTTGGTTTTGGTTGCATTTACTTTTAAAAACAGCTTTCGTTCCAACCAGCTGCATATAGATTTCATTACACGGTTAGCCGCCATTTCGCTTTTCGTGAATATCAGCACATCATCTGCATACCTTGTAAAACGAAGTCCCCGTTGCTCCAGTTCCTTATCTAACTTATCAAGATATATGTTTGAACACACAACCGAAAGAGGACCTCCCTGTGGCACTCCAGTAATCGTTGCCTTTTCCAATCCTTTTTCCAGCACACCTGCTTTCAGATACTTCCGAATCAGATTCAATGTAGTTCTGTCATTTACTTGTTCCCTTAGTATCTGGATTAATTTATCGTGATTTACTTTATCGAAAAACTGTTCTATATCAATATCCACTACCCATTCATAACCGTCATTTAAGTATTCTAACGCCTGTCTGATGGCATCGTGACAGCTTCTGCCTGGTCTGAACCCATAGCTGTAATTGCTGAATATTTCTTCATAAATATCTGATATAGGCTGTGCAATTGCCTGTTGAATGGTTCTGTCTAGTACTGTCGGTATTCCTAATGGACGCTGTTTTCCGTTGTCTTTCGGGATATATACTCTTCGTACCGGCTTCGGCATATATGTCCTGTTTCTAAGAGACGTGACAATTTCATCTCGCTTCTCTCTTATATAATTTCCTAATTCCTCTACCGTAATTCCGTCAACTCCACTTGCTCCTTTGTTGGAGACCACCTTTTTATAGGCTCTGTTCAGATTTTCTTTTGATAAAATCACTTCGATTAATTCCATCGTTGTTACTCCTCTGACTTATCCTAAAATTCGTACATAACACCCCTCTGGATATAAACAGTATTCCTTGGTTACGTTCCTACTTTTCCTGTCCATCCGATTTCTGGCTCATGTACTATTTTTAACATAACGATTTGTACTATAAATCGTTTCTGTCCTTCGGCTTATAGCTCAGCTTTTCTGAGGTTGCCTACTATGACATCATCTGACTCCCTCTCCAAACCTTTTTCGACCATACCTCTCGGTATGTGAGTAGGGTCTCCCGAGGTAAGACATTAATCTTTCGTTCCACAACCTCTTGATTTACAACTTCGGTTTACGTTTACCTTTTGGGCTTCGGTTTGATTTGCAACCTTACCCACCTAATCGCCTTATCAAGTTTCTGTTCGTAGGCTCAAGAACTTTGCTACACCACTTCCTCCATCCATACCATTACTGATACCGACTTGTGGTTCGCTACACTTGGCGGTAAATACCCGTGACTGGACTTTCACCAGTTAGATTAATGCCATGCTCGGCACACAAAATAAGTCCAATGAAACATTCATTGGACTCTAAGAAGTAATGCGGATGGTGGGACTTGAATAGATTAAATGCTCTAATTTTTGCCACGAGGCAAAGATTCAAATGCCATAGTTAAAGTAGTGCGATTTGCTTTTCAAGAATTTGGCAAAAATCTGGAATTTGGTCTGCTCGTGCCAAAAAAGTGACGAAAGAAAACCCAACATGATTGCTCATTCTTTGTCGTCTTCAACAATCTCCATGATGTTACCAACATTGCATTTTAATAATTTGCTCAACTGATGGACCGTGTTGGTAAATGCTGTTTCTTTTTTTGATAGAATAATATTTCCAAAAGCAAAAAGATCTAGAAAAAATCTTTTTAACTATTTGATATTGGGTTCCATTACAATTCCATCATGCAGCGCTGCTATAATTCACAATAGAAATTTCCTGTGTAAATTGTTTCGCCTGTTCCTTGATTTGCTCTAGCCTTTTTATTACATTGCCTGTATAAATAATTTCGTTGCATTCTGTACATTTATAACAAGGAACATTTCGTACAATCAAAAGGCAGTTTCCTAAATCAGAAACGCTTGTTGTATAGCCTTTTTCAGCTTTAGCTCCACATTCCATACATACCATAATTAACGCTCCTTTCTAGTTTTAAAATCAGCTTCCCACATATCGGGATTGGGAAAGTATGCAGTTATTAAATATATAAAATCTATGCTATAACTTACTACTATGTGGATATATTCTGATTTAACAGAAAATCCCAATATTAAACAACTTGCTAACGGTTTATCATCAGGATATTGTTTGATAATCTCACCTGTGTTTATACCGTTAACAATATCATCAATACCAATATTTCGTTCGAAGAGCCAATTTTTGCATGTTCTGTTATGGCAATAGATTCTGGTTTGTTTAACGTTTTTAATTGTGCTATTGTTATCATTTTACACCCACTTCTTTATTGATATTCTTATTATAGCAGATGATTAAATTTTTTTAAACCATTTTTTACTTGATCTGGAAATTTGATATTTGAATAAATGAAGTAAAATGCAAACTGAAAAATTTCTAAAGAAGAGTAAAAAGATGGGCGGGTATAGAAGTTTTAAGCAAAGGAATCAAGGAAAATGAAAGGTATAAAGTGAGATGTGATGTCTTTTGTCTATGCAGTGTCAAACGGAAAGGAAAAAAGCCAATCCCGAAATCCCGTTCGGATTCTGACAACAGCAAAAAATATTTTTTTCTGCTTTCAGTTTTGGGGCGGGCATTCGGGGCAAAGAAAACTTCAAATATATATTATAAATTTGAGCAGAGAACAACTTCCAAAGAGGATAAAAAAATGGCGAGTTTAGAAATTTTGGACAAGGGAATCAAAGGAAAAGAAAGATATAAAGTGAGCTATGAAATCCGCACTCCTGACAATAAAAGGCACAGAAAATCCAAGACATTCAAGCCTGGCGTTTCCAAGCGTGTTGTGGAGAATTTCAAAAGACAGATGGAGAATGAATATGCAGACGGACATTTGCCGAATATGCAGAGGAATATTTTGAAAACTATATGATAAACCTCTCCCCAACCACACAGGACGGCTATAAAAAGATGTACTATAATTCTGACAATGGCCTAAAAATGGCGTTTGGAAACATGCAGCTTGATAAAATAGAACCGCTGCAAATCCAGAAATTCATCAACCACATGCTGAAAAGGGAAAATCCTCCAAGACAGTGAAAAACTATGTCATGCTCATGGACACCATGTTTGAAAAGGCCATCCGCCTGCGCTACATCAAAAGGGGGTTCAATCCAGTTAAAGAGGTTGATTTGCCCAAAATCCAGAAGAATGAAATCGAAGCCTATACAGAGGAAGAATTAAAAACGCTTCTAAGGTTGATGGATGAATGTGAGGATAAAATCCTAAGCGCATGTATAAAAATCATTGTAGGAACAGGAATTCGACGGGGCGAAGTGTGCGGTCTTCGGATTGAAAACTTTTCCAGTGAACGAAAAGAAATCAAAATCACAGAAGCAATCGTCTATGCAGAAAACAAGAACATCAGCAAAACCCCAAAAAGCAGCGCGGGGAGAAGAAGCATCAGCCTGCCGGACAGCGTAGTGGAAGTGATAGAGGAAAGAATCAGAGAATATAAGCTAAACAAACTGAAATTGGGGAAGAAATTCCATGACGAGGGCTATATCATCTGCCATGAAGACGGTTCGATTTTTTCGCCAACCGTACTCTACAACCGCTATAAAAAGTTCATGCAGAAACACTCCGACGAACTCCGCTATCTTTCCCTGCACAAACTCAGACACACATTTGATGACTTTTAAGGGAAATATTAGCTGTTATATTCTGTTATTAAAATTACCGCTAACCCTTGAAAACACTAAGTTTATCGCAGGCGAGTTTTCCCTTATTGTTTCCCTTATATTATATCTTCCCATAGGGCATTACGAACCCTGATAAGGGAAAAAATGAGGAAAACATTTTTTCATTCCAACACTTGTAATAATTGATTTAAATTATCAATACTTTCTCTATTCTTCTCTATACGTTGTATCCAAATAAATTTGCAATTAGCATTCATTGCCGTTCTTCTGTCTTTTTCTTCATCTCCAATAAAAATCAGCTTTGTGATGGGAAAGGCAAATTTTTCAGAAATCATTTGCAAGCCTTTACAGTTCGGCTTCCTATATCCTGCAACAATAGATGAAACGTAGTAATCAAAATAGCCCAAAAGTTCTGAGATGTCCCGTCTGAAAATTTCATCAGGCATTGCACTGGGTAAATCTGTCAATGCCGCTATTGTATATCCTTTTTCTTTAAGTTTTTGTAACACATTAATTGTCTCTGGATATATTTCCGCTTTTAATCGTAATCCACTCCAAAAAGTTTCTATACAACTTTGAATAGGAATATCCATATGCCAATGTTCTAATATTTTTGTAAAAATATATTCCGCTGAATACTCAACTTCCCTATAATGAATTCTCGGATTAAATTCTTTTAGTATTTGAAACGATTTTTCAACAGCTTCTTGTGAAATAGGATACCTAAATTTCCGTATAATTTCTTCAAATCCCTTATAATAAAAATCCTCCCATAAGTGAGGCATTCCTACATACTGCATTAATGTTCCGCCCAAATCAAAAACTACAACTTTCAAAATTATATTGCATCTCCCACTTCCAAATTTCTTTAGGTAAATTTGTTCCTCATTTTTTATGCTGTACTAGTCTATGTTCCATGCTATACACTTGTTTTCCTGCAAGGACGAAATCCCAATTGCATAAATACAGTTTGTGCAATTGGTGCATTTCGCTCTCAGACGCTGAAAGCCTATTGCTGATGTTCAATAATCCATTGTAAGATTTCCTTTTCACCAATATCACCGGATGACAGCGCAAGAATCACATCACATAACTCCTTTTGGCTGTAAGACAATTCATATCCATTTAGTGCAAGAAAAACCAACATAACATGT
>JAAVZI010000071.1 GCA_022791575.1 Lachnospiraceae bacterium | reverse complement strand
TGAAATAAAATATAATCAATCGGCTTCGCCGCAAATTTTGAGCGATTTGTCAAGTGTTTTTACAAAAAAGTGGGTGATTTTTTTGAGATAGGGGTCTGAAAGCCTTATAAAATCAAGGCTGAAGATTCCGAGAAGTTATAATTGTCTTAAGGAGGAATAAAGGATGTGGATAGAAAAAGTTACAAAAGCAATAGAGTTTGCTAAGAAAAGGAAGCCAAATGTATATAACTGGAATGATACATTCAAAAAGTATACAGTAGTGGCGTTTGGTTTGAGAAAATTTTTCGAAGATACACATGAAAGATTGTTTGGTATGTGTAATGTTGCTTATGTTTCGGATAATGATGAGGAAAAATGGAAACATGTTTATTATGGAAAAGAATGTATAGAGCCAGAGAAAATAAAAGAATTAGAAAATCCATTTGTAATTGCAGTAGTTGGAAATTATATACCATTAAGAGAACAAATGAGAGCAATGAACATTCCTATTATGCATATCTACGATATGTATTTTTCCAATTATGAGAAAGGGGAAAATGTAGAGTGGCTTGAGAAGGAATTGCCTAATATAAAAAAGGCAATCGAACTGCTTGCTGATGATCAATCAAGAGATGTATTTACCAATATTTTTTGTAATAAAATATATGGATCTGGAACCGAAATAGATTATGAGACTTTTGCCACTTCAGGAGAATATTTTAATACGGGAATTTTAACAATTGAGGATAATGAGGTGTTTATTGATGCAGGAGCATATATTGGTGATACGGTAGATGATTTTGTAAAGATTTCAAACGGTGAATTTAAAAAAATATATACATTAGAATTGTCAACAGAAAATTATAAAATACTTACTAATAATATTTCACAATATGAAAAACAGATCCATGATAAAATTGTTCCCATTAATGCAGGCGTATGGAATCAATCAGGTCAGATGGGGTATGATCATTTCGAAGCAATGGATGGCTGCCAGATTATTGAGGGTAAATGTGAAAATCTGGCACGAATGGTGTCTTTAGATGAGGAGATTCCGGCAGATGAAACAGTGACATTTATTAAAATGGATATTGAAGGGGCAGAACAAAAAGCATTAGACGGGGCAAAAAGAATTATAAGTACTGATAAGCCTAAACTTGCAATCTGCTTATACCATAAACCAGAAGACCTATGGCAGATTCCTCTTATGATTAAAGACTATTGTTCTTCGTACGATGTATATATCAGACATCATAGCACACAGAATTACACAGATACAATATGTTATGCTAAGTGTAATGGGGGAGGAGAATCATGTTTTGTTTAGAAGAATATTACCAGAAAGTATATTCTGGTGAAGTGGTAGATAATACAGAGGTGTTAGCATATATTAAATCATTTAGACAGGTGGTTTTATGGGGTGGCAGTTTCCTGGGACAGGCTGTAGGCAGAGAATTGCTCAATCATGGTGTAGAGATTTCTGCATATTGGGATATGCGTGCAGAAGAACTACAATTGATCCATGATAGGAAAGTAATCAAACCATTTTCGGAAATGGATGGTGAGAAACAAGATGTTTTAGTGATTTTGTGTATTGGCAACACGGCAATTATGCCGAATCTGTTAAAGCGTCTGCAGGATAATGAATATAGTAATGTTTTACGTGGCGATAAACTTTTTATGGGACTGGTCTGTAAGTTTAATAAGGATACTGGAATTAACGGTGAGATCTGTAATGGGACTATGACTTGCAGGAGTATGTTTTGCAGGAAGCTTCATAGCATTGTCCGGCAAACATATGATAAAGGCGGTATTTTTTTAGATAATCTCACCATTATGATTACGACAAAATGCAGTTTAAGATGTAAATATTGTGTAGCTTATATGAATAGTTATCCTAATCAAAGAAAATATCATGTGCCATATGAACAAATCTGTGAGGATATCGATCATATATTTGATGCGGTAGATTCAATTGGTGCGATTACGATTCAAGGAGGAGAGCCTTTCTTGCATCCGGATATTGACCGCATAATCAAAAAACTATTAGAAAAGAAAAATCTAGGAATTGTTTCTGTTGCGACAAATGGAATATTTAAAATAGAAAAGGAGAAATTAGAGGCTTTCCGTGATAGTCGATTGAATGTTGCATTTTCTGGATATTATGGTGCATTGCAAGAACCGCAGATGAATCAATTTTATCATAACATTAAATTATTAAAAGAAGAAAAGGTTCCGCATACAGTTGGTGTGCAGATGTCAGAATGGTTGATTCCTCCGACCTTGTGGAACCGACATTATTCAGAAGAAATTATGACAGCAAAAAAAGCGGCTTGTCAACTTCCTGAGCGCTGCATGCAGATTCATAACGGAAGATTGTATCCATGTTTATATAGTATGTCGCTGCATGGTGTAGGAGGTGCGGATTATCCTGCTGATTATGTAGAATTAAGCCAAGATCAGCTGTCAGAGAAGATAAAGAAATTTATGGAGAGACCGTATTACCATTCCTGCGGACATTGCGGCGGAGGTGGTGGAAGTACAAATATGGCAGGAGAACAGGGTGAATATGACTTTATTACACCACCAATGGAAGGAGAGTTATAATGTTTGATGTGGAAGAGTATTACAGATTAGCGCATTCAGGAGAAAAATTAACAGATGAACAGAATATTAGAATGGATGCATATATCCAATCATTTGCACATGTAGTGATTTGGGGTGGAAGTTTTTTAGGAAGTGCAATCGGGGAATATTTATTAAATAAAGGGATTGAAGTAGAAAATTATTGGGATCTGCGCTGGGAAGAATTAAAAGAAATTCATGGTATTCGTGTAATACCTCCGTTTACTACAAAAGATAGAGAGAACACACTTGTTATTTTTTGTATTGGAAATAATGTAATACGTAGTACGTTATTACAAGAACTTTATGAAAAAGGATATCCGAATGTATTACGAGGAGATTATTTATATGAGGGAGCGCTATGTCCATTTAATTGCTCAACAGATATCGAATCCAGGCAATGTCAGGGAAGTATGTGTTGTAGATCCATGTTTTGTGAGAGATTAAGTAATATTGTTAAAAGCAGAAATAAGCTTGAAAATCCGCTGCATACATTTAATATAACGTTGATTATCAATCAGCGCTGCAGTCTTAAGTGTAAATGTTGTACCTCTTATATGAATCAATATCCATTAGATCAACGAAAAGATATACCATTAGAACGAATCTGTGATGATATAGATAAGTTTTTTGATGCTATGGATAGTGTGGGAACCATTACAGTAATGGGTGGAGAGCCTTTCATGCATCCGGATTTGTCAGCAATTGTGAGAAAACTTTTATCAAAGAATAATATTGGTATTATATCTATTGCAACATCTGGTACATATCCGATCAAACCAGAACAATTAGTGGGTTTAGAGGATAAGAGGGTTAATATTAGTTTTTCTAATTATGAGCAAAGTTTGAATCCTAATCAAATTAAAATGATGCATAAAAATATTGAGATGGTAAAGGAAGCTGGTTTATCTTATACCGTTGGTATCACGATGCCGGAGTGGCTGATTCCGTCCACGTTATATGACTTGGGAGATAGTGAGGAAACCATGATTAACAAGAAGCAGAGTTGTATACAGCCGCCACGGTGTATGCAGGTTAAAAATGGCAAATTATATCCTTGTGATTTTGGACAAAGTTTGCATAGTCTTGGGCTTGCTGATTACGAAATGGATTATGTAGATATTGAACACTCCACTTCATCCGAAGAATTAAAGAAGAAAATCCGAGACTACATAGAACAGCCATATTATAGAAGTTGCGGACATTGTTCATATGGAAATGGTACAACCTCTAAAGCAGCAGAACAGGGGTATATGGATTTTACAAAGCCATTAGAATTGTAGAAAAAAGATAGGCAGGGGATATTGTGGAACTAAGAAAAAGATTGATACAAGCGATAGATGATACAATCGCTTCTAACTATGAAGTCTGGAATTTACAAAGTAGGATATTCGATAGAATCAGTAAGTGCAGTAATATATGTTTATATGGAGCCGGAAAGTTTTTACGTGATACGGTAAAAGTAGTAAATCCTTTTCAAACATATGGTATAGATGTGAAATATGTATGTGATAGCAATGAACATATGTGGGGTAAGTATATAGACATTGGAACAACTGAATCAGGAAGCATTATTTCAAAAGAAATTATATCTTTTGAGCAATTAAAAAGACTCAAGGATTGTATCGTAATTGTTACAGTTGGAAATCCAAAGGAAATACAGATTCTGTTAAACCAGTGGGGAATTGAAAACTATAAATTTGGAGATTTGGTTTTAAATGTATATACTCCACATTATGATTCAGCTTACTTTGCAGAAAATAAGAATAAAATACTGGAAGTATATGATCTGTTAGCGGATGATAAATCCAGAAAAATATTTACAGAAGTTTTTTGTAATAGTGCAGCTCCTCAATTGGCAAAAAGTTCCTTTGCAGAGATATATGAAGAAAATGAATATTTTGCTACAGGTATATTTAATCTGATTCCGGAAGAAGAGTGCATCGTTGATTGCGGCGCATATGTTGGGGATTCTCTTGAACAATATATGAATTTATTCCATAATCGGGTAAATAAATATTATTGTTTTGAATTCAATAATGGGACTGCAGATATTTTACAAAAAGTAATAGACAAATATCAGAATCCTGACATTAAACTGATCCGAGCAGGTGTTTCAGACGAAAATAAAATGATTCAAATTGCTGATACAAGCAATATGTCAAGTACGAAAATTGAGAGTGCCGATTTGATAGAAGCAAGACTTGTTCGGCTGGATGATGAATTGAAGAATGAAAAAGTAAGTTATATTAA
This sequence comes from Lachnospiraceae bacterium, assembly GCA_022791575.1. Taxonomy (GTDB): domain Bacteria; phylum Bacillota; class Clostridia; order Lachnospirales; family Lachnospiraceae; genus JAAVZI01. The sequence continues at coordinate 52,602 of JAAVZI010000071.1, read as the reverse complement.
GATGGATATAGAAGGTGAGGAGTTAGCAGCATTAAGAGGCGCTGAAACTATTATAAAGAATTTGCAGCCAAAGCTGGCTGTCAGTGCATATCATTTTTTATCTGATTTATGGGAGGTTCCTTTGTTGATTCATAAATTTAATAAGAATTATCAAATTTATTTCAGACATCATACTCCTGTTGTATGGGATACAGACTGTTATGCAGTAATGAAATAGCGATAAGGAGAATATTGATGAAAAGTGATTTATTAGTGAGTATTTGTATTCCTAATTATAATTATGGGCATTATTTAAGGAATTGTTTAGACAGCATATTAGCACAGACCTATCCCAATATTGAGGTTATACTGAGAGATAATGGTTCCACGGATGATTCCTTTGAGATTATGATGGAATACTATCAGAAATTTAAGGAAAAAGGTATTTATTTTTCTATACATAAAAATAAATATAATTATGGAAGTGATATGAACACACAATTATGTGAGTTTGATATGACTGGGGATTTGGAATATGTTCTGGCAAGTGATGACAGTATCGAACCAACCTTTATTGAAAAGTGTGTGAGAGTAATTGAAGAAAATCCAAATGTTTCTATGGTAATGACACATAGAAATGAAATTGATGAAAATGGAAATATTTATAAAACGACTCCTTTTTATAATCAAAGCTGTATTATAAAGGGGGAGGACCAGGCAGCTGTATTCATGATGGCTGGAATTGCCATACCTGGTCAGAGAATGTGTAATTCGGCAAGACTGGAACCAGTTAAAAATTTTAAAAGGATCTGGAATGTAGCAGGGGACTGGTATAATAACTTTTTATGCGCTATGTGTGGAGATATTGCTTATATAGCAGACCCCTTATGCAATTATCGGGTTCATTCGGGGAATGAGACCAATGAATCAGAAAAAAAACTGATGGGGGTTTGGGAACATTATCAGCTTATTAATTCGTTTGTTGATATATCAAATAATTTTGGGATGACAAAGCCAGCAGCACGTTATGATGCAGCGGTCGAAAAGCTTGGCTCCATGTGTCTGCGCTATGCTTTTAAGATGTTAGAAAATCATTTGAATGATACAGCGCTGCGCTACCTGCAGCTGGCACCAGTATTGAAGAAGGAGATTACAAAGGATGATACGTATGTGCAGCTATTGGAGTGTGTACCACTACAAAGTCCGGAATTAGAGCGAAAACTTAAGCAGATTCGAGGTGACAATCCATTGTCCCGGACAGTATCGTATGACCCGCCAGAAGGGTTTATACCATTAAAGTTATAATGGGAGAACTGATGTTTGTGTAAATGAATCCAGAAAGAGGAAGTTCTTATGACGGAAAAAGAGTATATGGAACTATTTAATAATTATATAGAGAACCTTTCTCCAGACAATATTCAGGAGACGATGGAACAGACTGGGCGGCTGTATGATGAGATCAAGCCAGCCCGGCTGAAATGTATGCTTGCCTGGTCGGAGGCGGCACTTCAGAACCAAAATCCGGTGAGCGAGTTGTTTTACCTACTGAATGGACAGGCATGGTATCTCTACAACTATGATGGTGTGGAGGAGCTGGCGGACCTGTATTCGAGGATGAATGCGTCATATGAAGACCATGTGGATGCGCTGCGCAATAAAATCCATCCCTGGGTATGTATTGAGGAGCTGGCTCAGAAACATTCGCTAGAGCTGGCCGAAATCATTTCCCTTAAAGAGCAGAGAGAGGATGCATTTCTGGATGACGAGGAGAACAATGAGAAGCTGTTGAAGCTGCAGGAGTCATATTTTGTGCTGGGGAAGTATGTCAGCTATACGCTGGCTTCCTGTCTGCTGGAGCGGCGGGGAGTTGCGGTTGAGCCGCGCGATGTGGTTGATGATATTGTAAATTTTGGTTATTTAAAGGAGCAGTTGCTCTCGAACGAGCAGAGTACTTTTATACTTGTGGCTTCGGAGGATAATTTAATGGAGTGCGAGGCTGCGGCGACGATGCTGTCGCTGCTGGGCAGACAGGTGTTCCTGCTAGAGCTGCCGATGGACTGTCCAGTGGATTATGAGATTAATATGGCGGATACTGTTTCGATCAGCATGGAGAATCGGAAGGAATGTGAGGGAGTGGAGGTGATTACTCCCTTTCGTATTATTTTGGAAGGGCGCAGTATGGGGGATAACCGCTGTGAATTGATTGCAGCGCTGGCTGCCTCGGATTCGTACCGCGGTCTGGCAACGGTTCTGGCGGCGGGAAATCTGTTTGATCTATTGTGTGAATCGCCGGTGCTGCAAAAGAAGATGGAGCGGCTGTATAATTTTACGGCGGACGGGTTGGAGAAAAGTCTGACGTTTGGCTGGGCTGGAGATTATCTGGAATATATCAGCCGTATTTATGGAGTGGATGCCAGAGCGGCGGTGGAACGGCCTGCGGAGTGTGATTTTTCTATTGTGATTCCGGTGCGCAATTCGGCGTATTATTTGAAGGATACGCTGCGCACCTGTCTGGAGCTGCGCTATACGGGAAGCTATGAGATCATCATCAGTGATAATTCTACGGACGGCAATCAGGAGGTGTACCAGCTGGTGCGGGAGCTTGATGATCCGCGGATTCGCTATTATCAGACGCCAAGGGATCTGCATCTGCCGAAGAGCTTTGAATTTGCCTATCTGCAGGCCAGGGGGGCGTTTATCTTTTCTCTGGGGGCGGACGACGGGGTTTTGCCTTGGGCGCTGGATGTGCTGGCTGAGACGCTGAAGGAACATCCAGAGCAGGAGATTCTGAAATGGGATCGGGGCAGTTATGGCTGGAAGGGTTTGGACCAGGGACAGGAAGGGGAGTTTATCATTCCTGGCCTGTACCAGAAGGGCTGCCGAAGAGTTGTAATGGAGCACAATACCGATTTGCTGGCTTATATTTTAAAGAATCCGAAGAGTATGTACCGGACGCTGCCGATGCTGTATATTAATTCTGGTTTCCGCCGCAGTTATTTTCAGACGCTGCTGGAGAAAACCGGTCGGCTGTGGGATGGGATTTGCCAAGATATTTATGTTGGTGTGATCAACATTTCGATTTATAAGGAGATTATGCATCTGCTATATCCGATTACGATTGCAGGGATGAGTAATGTGTCGACGGGCAAGCTGTCGAATCTTCCGGTGATTGATGTGGAGGAAGCGGGCAGAAATATGGATCGTGTTGTCAAATCCAGCAATGTGGGCGGATTTTCTATGTCGCGTACGGAGCGGCTACTGCCGGAGCTGGGCAGCGACGTCAGTTCTCTTTATCTCAGTCTGCTGCGGGCGGTGGCGCGGGGCGTGCTGCCGCGTATGTACCTGGAGGAGCTGTTTGACTGGAAAAAGATTTATCTGGACTATATGCAGTTGATGCATAAGGCAGATTCGCTGTTTGACCGTAAGGTCCATTATCTGAGATATACGGCGTCTAAACATGGGGAGGAATTTCTGCGTTGGTTTGATGAATCGGTTTATCCGCGTCTGATGAAGCCGGAGTATGTGAAACCGGAGCCGGAACTGGAACCATCGGAAACCAGAATTTACCAGGAGGGTTTGCAAAATCACCGCCTGACGCTGGACGCGTCAAAATCAGGTGTAGAAACCATTTACGATGCGGTGCAGTTGTTTGAACAGATCACGGGATTGTAGGAACAGCGTCAGGAGGATGGCAGTATGGAACGACAGGGTAAAGAAGGAAATGGAAAGGATGAGATTGCCGTATCGGTGATTGTTCCATTTTATAACCGCAAAGAATTTTTAGAGGAGTGTATAGAAAGTTTAATCCGACAGGGGCATGGCGGGGAAATGGAGCTGATTTTGATTGACGACGCGTCGACGGACGGCAGCATGGATCTCTGTCGGCAGTATCTGGATGCGTTCGTACATAAGAAGCTGATTCAGCATGCCAGGCGCAGGGGTGTGGCGTATTCCAGAAATGAAGGGATGCATGCGGCGCGGGGACAATATCTGTTTTTTATGGATTCCGATGACCGCATGGAAGAACTGGTGTTCGAAGATGTGCTGTCGGCACTTGAGGACGGACCGGATCTGGTGCTGTTTGATTATGTGCAGCTGCTGGGCGGGCAGGTCTTAGAGGTTAAGAAGCCGGTCGGGGACTGCCGGGAAGGGCTGCTTTGGAAGGAGGAGCTTCTGGAGAATCCATATTGGACAATGCAGCTGCCGGCGCAGGCCTGGAGGTATGTGCTGCGGCGTGGTCTATGTGAGGACTGCCAGCTGCAGTTTCCGCAGCTGGACTATGGGGAGGATTCCTTGTTTACGATGGATGTGCTGGCCTGTGCGCAGACGGTGTATTATCTGAAAAAGGCTGTGTACGGCTATCGGATTCAGGTGGAGGATTCGCTGACCAGCCGGGCGCAGTTGGACCAGTCGCATATGCTGACTTATTTTCAGGCACGCTTTTTGAAAGCGGCTGAGTGGATGCGCCGGGAGCCGGAGAAGCAGGCGTTTTTGCAGCAGTGGGTACAACAGTGGTGTACACAATGCATCCGGGGATTTTTATTTGAAATGGACTGGCTGCGGATGGTTCGGGAACTGGGGCAGGCCTGTCAGGAGATTTTGCCGGAGTATCTGGCAGAAGTGACAGGCGGCCTGCCGGTGGATACCTATTTTCTGCGGTATAAGTATCAGCTGCTGTCGGCGATGGAAGCGGCGCAGAAGGTGTATCTGCTTCCGGCATGTGAGGATAATGTGCGGTTAGCCAAAAAACTGAATGCGCAGGAGCAGGTGATTGAGGCATTTCTGGATAATCATACAGAGGCGGGCAATCACAATTTGACCTATGTGCTGGAAGCTGGGTATTGTGTACAGAATTTGCGGGAGAGTCTGTCAAGGGAGGATCATTCGCAGTCGTTATTTGTAATCTGCCACTGGAAACGGGTGATGAATAGCATTCAGCAGCAGCTGGCGGAGAGTGGAATTCGGGCTGAGCAGATGATTTTGATGGAATGGTAGATGGCAGGATGCGATAGAAAGGGGCAGGCATGAGTAAGATCAAGTCTTTGATTTCATTTACAGTAGGAGCGGCCGGCGGGCTGCTGGTGTCGAAATATAGAACCTATGAACCAAGGCTGGAGGCGCTGGAGCAGGAGAAGGGGAAATATTACCGCTATTATCAGCTGTTGAATCAATGGCTGGCGTACAGGCAGCAGGGACGTTCGGCGGCAGAATATCTTGAGAAGAAGGGGTATCGGTCGGCGGCGATCTATGGAATGGGTCTGCTTGGAGAACGTTTGTTTGACGATCTGCGGGGGTCGGCGGTTGAAGTACGATATGGGATTGATAAGATGTCGGACGGTACTCCGAGAAATGGGCTGAAGATGATTAATCTGGAGGGTGCGTTTGAGGAGGTGGACTGTATTGTAATCAGTCCATTTCTGGATTATTCTCCGATTGAGGAGTTATTATATGGGAAAATACAGGGTGATATACTTGCGTTGGATGAAGTGATTGATGGACTGGGAGAGGTTGATTAGATGAAGAAGGCAGCGATTATTACATGGTGCAACAACAATGGGGTGGCAAATTATGGGCAGATTCTACAGTGTTATGCCATGACCAGGATTGTCAGGGAAAAGGGGTATCAGCCGCTTGTGATCCGTTACCGCAGGCAGGGCGGGGATGAGAGGCGGTGGAAGTCTGCGGCAGCCAGAGGCTTGTATGAGTTGTATTTTGAACAGAATTTAGAGGAGAAAGGATTTCATATTAGGAAAAGCCGCTTTCAGAAATTTTTTCTTACCTATATTCCGCACTCGGCGCCCTGCTATACGCTAGAGGAGGTGGAGCAGGCCGCGAAGGATTGTGCGCTACTGATCTGCGGCAGCGACCAGATCTGGAATCCAGCGGCGTATGATCCGGTCTATTATCTGGATTTTGGCAGTGAGCGGCAGAGGCGGATTGCGTTTGCAGCTAGTATGGGAATTACAACGGTGCAGGAGCAGCATCAGCCGGTACTGGAACAGGCAGCGAAACATTTAAAACGACTGGATCGAATCAGTGTGCGCGAACAGGCCGGGGCGGAGATTCTGCAGGCGTATACGCAGAAAAAGGTGCATACCGTACTAGATCCGACGCTTCATTTACCGGCCGAAGAATGGGATCGGCTGGCTTCGCCCCGAAAGGGGAAGGGGCGGTATGTGCTCTGTTATACGCTGGGGAGGTTAACCGCTGGCAAAGCGGCTGTGAGAAGGGTCTGTGAGAAGTTCGGCACACAGCGGGTGATTTTGATTGCAACACAGAATACCTGCAGGGGGTATGATGGCTTTGGAGAGGTGCTGTATGATGTTTCGCCGGAGGATTTTATTTCGCTGGTGAAATATGCGGAGGCGGTTTGTACGGATTCGTTTCACGGCGTGGCATTTTCGGTGATTTATCACAAGCCGTTCTGCGTTCTGGAGCGGAAGACGGAGAAGGAATGGGGCGGCGGCGGAAGAATTGAGAACCTATTGCGTGTGTACAAGGGAGCCAAAGAGCTGGAAATAGGTAAATAACGGTGATTGTAATGCCTACAATAATATGATACAATAGATACCATATAAAATATAGGTTAGGTAAGAATAGACTGTATTTATAGAAAAAGAAGGTGTGTCTGTGAAAGAAAAACGGCTTGCAATCGGACATGAACGATAAGGAGTTTATTGATGAAAACTACGATTAAGTAGATAAAACCCGGATGATACAAGGACTTTCTGGACGCAGGGAATAAAGCTAATTTTGAGATGGAGAGAGGCAATATCCAATGCAGTCTGGTGGAAATACTCCCAGCATTGATATACACTTGAGTCAGTTCAGCGGACGGAGCAGAAGAAAGATTATGTAGAATGTTTTGGTTTTACCTCAAATGATTCCTGTTGGTAAGGATTAATTATGATAATGACCAAGGAACAAGTGTGTGTTTGAAGAATGTAGTGGTGAAATATAGATTTTATTGTTAGTGTATTGTTTGTATTATACTTTATGGCTGTGGAGTGAAAAGAATATGTTTGGAGGAAAGTTGTATATGTGGAGTCAAATAAACTGGTATGAAGAGATGATAGAAACTTTAAAGAAAATGTGGAAAGGGAGAACAATGGTCTTTGTGGGGAAGACAAAACAAGCACGAGATTTAGAGTTTATATTAAAAATAAGGTTTTCAAGGATAGATATGCATGCGCTTTCCGACATTAATTCAGAAAAAGAATTTTATATTTTTAGTAGCTTAGATCATTCCTTTTTTGAGAAAAACACTAAGGAACCGTATTGGGTTTTGTGGGAAAATTATTGCAGTGATGAAGATATATTTGAATTTATGAATAATTTTATCGCAGAAAGGTTTATTAGTAAAGAGGTTGCTATATGGGGACTTGGAAGTATCAGCCAATACTTTATAAATAATTTTGATAAGGTGGATTTAAAAGATCATATCAAGTATTATATTGACAGTAACAAACATCAAAATGAAAAAGATGGTATAAAAATTATATTGCCTAAGGATGCAGTAAATTTAGATTGTAATATAATTATTGCGGTGAACCATGTAAATTATTACGAAATAAGAAAACAGTGCAGAGAATTAAAGATAGACGATAGAAGACTTATATATTACAATAACTTATTGGAGAATCCAGGCGATATGTTAAGGGAAACATACAATGATGAAAGTTATTATGATGTAAATTGCCTGCAAATGGACAGGACACTTCGAATAGCAAAAACAGGAACGGTCTATTTATGTTCACCGTGTGACGATCAACCAATTAATACAATGGGAAACATGTTGGAGGAAAATTTTGAATCTGTCTATCAATCAACTCGAGCACAGATTTGCAGGTTAGCGCTGTTAAATCATACATATACATTTTGTAATAAAAACCGCTGTCCAGTTTTGTCAGGTATTAAAAATTGTGCGGATAATACAAGTAGAGAAGCATATGAATACATGGTTCCGCAATATCCAGATAGTATTTCTCTTTCCGTAGATACAAATTGCAACTTATATTGTCAATCTTGTCGTAATCATGTTTTTACGGAATCAGGAAAAGATATAGAAGTTTTTGTTGAAAGTGTAAAAGAAGATATCGTTCATTTACCGGTTCGGCTTATGCTAAATACCTCAGGTGAAGTATTTGCAAGTAAATATTGCTTAAATCTTCTTCATGCTCCAGAAACAATGAGAAGAGACAATATATCCATCTATACAAATGGAACTCTTTTGTCAAGTGAAAAAGTTGATTGGTTACTAAATGTTTATAAAAAATTAGAATTATCCATATCCATTGACGCGGCAACTGAAGAAACCTATCAAAAATTAAGACGTGGAGGGGATTATAACACACTTTTGAAAAATATTGAGTATATTGTAAAGCAAAAACAGGCAGGCAAAATAGCTTACTGGCAGGTAACGTTTGTTTGTCAGAGGGAAAATATACAAGAAATGCAACAGTTTGTTACACAGGCTAAACAGTGGGGTGTAGATACAATTGGTATAAATTACATCGAAAATTGGGGTGTCTATGGAGAGGAAGAATATCAAAAGGTATCAATTATAGATGGCGATGTAATTAAAGAAGAATATAGAAAATATTTTACGGAAGAACTACTTCATGATGACAAAGTGAATTTTTATAACTTGGCGAATCGTTTAGGAATAAAAGCAAAAGAGTGCAGACTGATATAAAGAAAATCGACTGTTGTGTAAAAAGTGAGGTCTTATATTATGAAGGTGTTAATCTTAGGAGGTACAGGGGTAATCAGCCGATATTTGGTGAAAAAATATAATAATGAGAATCATGATGTGACTGTGCTGAATCGGGGAAATAGAAAAGATTTATCATGTAATAATGGAATTGATAAAATATTGAATGTGAATAATGAAGAGCAGCTATTTCAAGCAGTGAAGGGTGATTTTTATGATTTAGTAATAGATTTTACAACATTTGAAAGTGAAATAATGAAGATGAAACTGCATATTTTACAGAGCAGATGTACACATTATGTATTTATATCATCTGTAGCTGCATATGCAAGAGATCCTTTATGCAAGTTTTATACAGAAGATATGCCGATTGGAAACCATGAGTGGAGTTATGGGAAGAAAAAGGCAGCATGTGAAAATACTATACATGAGATGTTTGAGGGTATAGAAAATTGCAGTTATACAATTATTCGGCCTTGTGTAACATATAGTGAAATGTTTGTTCCATATTCGCCGATAGATAGTTATAATATGCCAGGCTATTTAATTCATTGTATTATTAGTGGAGAAGAAATAGTGGGTGTAAATGATGGTGAAGATCAGATGCAGGTTTTGCACGCAGAAGATTTTTCGAATATTTTATATACATTATTGAATAAAAAGGAAAGTTTTAATAATATATTCAATATAACGGGTGACGAATATGTATCTTCCAAGCAGATTCTAGTTAAATTAACAGATATTTTAGGTGCATATGCAAAGGTATGCTGTTTACCCCAACAGTATTTTGAGAAGCAGGAAGGAATCGAACCGTTATTAGAGGGCGGTTGGCATAGTACATATTCTAATAAAAAAGTAAAATCTGTAATAGGGTCTTATCATTTGAAGAGAAACATACTGGACTGTCTACAAGAGGCAGTAGATTATTTTGTGGAGCATCAACCATATATTGGCTGGTCAGTTGCTGTTGAGAAACAGATAAAAAAGATTTTGGACCGGGCAAAAAGAGATGGAAATGTTAAAGAGAGTATTATATCAGCAAAAATAATAACAAAAGAACGCTGGAAATTATTATACAATACAATGAGTGAGAAATCAAAAACTATAAAATGTGAAGCCGAAAAGCATAGAATAAATGAACGGTGTTTGGAAAAATGGATGGCCTTATCTATAAGAGGTGTTCAGATAAGTTCATATTTTATACAAAAGAATATTTTAAATATCTGTTTATATGGATATGGAATGTTTGGTAAATTTTTAGTACAACTCTTAGAAAATACAGTCATAAACATTCAGTGTGTGATTGATAAAAATCAAAACTTGCAGTTAGAAGATATGCAATGTTGTGTGTCTGCAGCGGGATTAGAGAATGAATATATTATTGTTAGTGTAATGTCCGACTATGAAAATATAGTAAAAGAATTAGAATCAATGGGTTGCAAACATATTATATTACTAGAAACCATTCTGGATCAATTGCTGAATGATTTATCTCCAAAGGGAAGATAGTTGGGAGGAACTACATGTATCCTGAATTATATAAATTCGATCAAATAGAAGCTATGAACAATCTTGAGGTGGCGAATTTTGGTACAGGAATGGGATATTACGATTTTTGTTATGATAATCTGGAGGTTCAGGCTTTTAATTTTGCACTTACACAGCAAAGCTTGGAATTTGATTATAAATTAATGGAACATTATCAGAATAAATTTAAGAAAGGATGCTATATTTGTTTAGTTTTGCCCTTTTTTATATTTTGTGCACATGATTTAGAGGACGTGCGGGGCAGGTATGAGCGCTATTATTCGTTATTGCCGCAATCACAGGTGAGAGACAGATGTTTGACTACATATGAGGATTATATGTACCGATATAAGCAGCAGAGCATAATAGGACGTCAGGAAGAATTAGTGTTGGAACGCTGTTTAGGTGAGGCGGAAATGAGAGAACAGATAAAGGCTGCATTAGAAAATTGGATTAAGTCGTTAAAGATAGTCTCATTTCAATCAGGAGCCTTAAGTGAACATGTACAATCAGAAATGATACAGACGAAATTTTGGTTTGGGAAAATATTAGATTTTTGTAAAAAGAAAGAATATAGACCAGTGATCGTAGTACCCCCTTTGTGTCAAGATTTATTAAAAGAGATAAGCTGGAAGTTTAGACAAACACATTTCTTCAATATTTTAGAGGAATATCTTAATAATGATATAGTAGTATTGGATTATACAGCGATAGGAGGATATTGTGCTCATAACCTGTATGGATGGCCAGGATTTTTAATAAAAAGCGCAGCTGTAGATTTTACAAAAGATGTATTAAGAAGATTAAATGTTATTAAAGATTAAATTTTATACTAAAGGAGTGCTTAGGGATGAAAGCGGCGATATTTGGTGCAGGCAGTTTAGGGACGAGGGTGTTACAACTCTTGGCTGAGCGTGTGGTTGTTCTAGCAGATAATAATGAAGAAAAAATAGGTAAAGAAATATACGGCAGAAAAATAGTTTCTTTGGAGGAGATAACCGATTTATATAATGCTGGAAAAATCGATTCAATTATTGTTTGTATTCGTTCAGAAGAAGAACGAACGAGAGTTGCTGCGCAGCTATTGGAAAAAGGGATCATTCATATTTACTTTGTCAACATGAATCTAACAGATGAAAGATTAGAGAACAATACTATAGAAAAGAACTTGGTTCCAATATCAAAGGCCAAACCCGTATTAAAATATTTGGAAGTATGGGTGTCAGAATCCTGTAATCTTAATTGCAAAGGCTGTGGAAACTTTTGTAATTTGATACCGGAAGAGGTTTTTCCATTATTAGAAGAATATAAAAAGGATATCTTTCGGTTGGCGGAAATCTTTGAAAATATAACGACTATAAGACTGATGGGAGGGGAGCCTTTATTAAATCCTGAGTTACCAGAGTATATTGCAATGACACACATGGCATTTCCAAAATCAGATATCCATATTGTTACGAATGGACTTCTTATAACAAAGATATCAGATGACCTCTGTCGAACGATTAGAATGAATAAGGCTTTGATCGATGTATCCTGTTATCCGGTTTTGGATGACATGCGTAGTGATATTGAACAATTTTTAAAGAATAAAAATCTACCCTATCAGTTTACAGAAAGAATTACTAAATTTATAAGAAAGATAAGAGTAGATGGCAAAAGTAATCCGATAGTTGCCAATCAGAATTGTACAGCTCAGAACTGCCGATTTTTATATCGGGGTAATCTATCACATTGTAGCATGCAACAGGCAATTAAAAGATTTTCAGAGAAATACCATTTGGAGATTGGCAGTAAAGATATCTATAACATTTATGATAAAAAGCTAAATGCCTGGGAGTTGTATTGCAAATTAAATAAGCCGGTTGATATGTGCTGCTATTGTGCAGAACAAGATATATATTTCGATTGGACTGTGCGGGGACGGAATGCAGTTATAGATGACTGGATTATATAATGTATAAACATAGAAATATAGGTTTTCTGAAGTGGAAAGAATGGAAATGGAGGATAGGATGATTCAATTAAGAACCTTGGATTGTACAGCATGCGGTGCATGTCAGAATATATGTCAAAACCAGGCTGTTTCAATGGTGCGTAATAAAAAAGGATTTTTATATCCACAGATTGATGCCGATCGGTGCACAGAGTGTGGACAATGTTTAAGGGTATGTCCATTAGAGAAGGAGCTGATGATTGAGCAACTGACAGAAGCAAAGGTATTTGCATTAAAAAGTAGAAATTCGGATTTGAGATGGAGGAGTACATCTGGGGGAGCTTTTTCAGAATTAGCAAAGATTGTTTTAAAAAGAGGAGGTTCTATTGTAGGGGCTGCCTATCAGCAAGACTGGTCAGTAAAGCATGAAATGATTAATACTGAAGAAGAAATGGACAGGCTACGTCGTTCAAAATACCAACAAAGTGAAATGGGATTTCTATATCAGAAAATCAAAGAAGAGTTATTAAAAGGGCGAGAAGTACTATTCTGTGGAACACCATGCCAGGCGGGTGGATTGAGAGGTTATTTAGATAAAGAATATTCAAACTTATATATATGTGATTTTATTTGCAGAGCAGTTAGTTCTCCCTTGTTGTTTCAAAAATATATACAGGAACTACAAGAGAAATATGGATCTGAGATTGAGTCTGTATGGATGAAAAATAAGTGTAAGGGTTGGCATAATTTATCAACAGTAATTAATTTTAAAAATGGAGAACAATATGTTAGTAAGGGGAGAGCTGATACATATGTCCGTTTGCTTTTATTATATAATATGGGAGTACGGACTTCCTGCTATACCTGTAGATTTAAGGGTAGAAATGCTGTGTCAGATATCACTTTAGGGGATTTTTGGGGATTAGAACATCTGGATTTTGATGATAATCTTGGAACCTCTGTTGTTATGTGCCGAACAGAAAAAGGATTACAGTTGGTAAAGCAAATATTGCCTAATAATGATATACTTGAGATGGAGAAAAAAGATGTTGTCAAAGGAAATCCCTGTCTGGTTCACCCATTGGAAAAAAGTGATTCAAGAGAAGAAGAGTTTTTTGAAACGCTAAATCAGTTTGGTTATAAGGAAGCATATGAATTAGCGTCAAATACCTCAAATGGAGAAAATATACCGCTAGAATCGTTTGATGATGAAAAATATAAAAGTATTACTCATGAAAAACCAGTTTATATGTGGGGGACAGGTGCATGTGCAGGGCAGTTGTTAACAGATATTCCTAGAATACAGATAGAAGGTTTTATAGATAATAATAGAAAGAATAAACGAGCATGTATTGCAGGAAATCTGCTTCCAGTAATCAGTCCATCAGAAATTCCAGAAAATGCATTTGTTATTGTTGCAAGTACTGATTATTATGGAGAAATAAAAGAACAATTACTGTCAATGGGTAGGACAGAAGTTACAGATTTCGTAAGTTGGCAATATGTATATATGTAACGAAAGAAGGTTATCTGAGAAAAATTGAGTAAATTAAAAATAATATAAGGAGTGGAAAAGATATGGATAGAAGGCACATTAATATATTCGGATGTGGAAAAACAGCTGTTCAATTTTATAATAGATATAAAAAGCAAGTTCAAATAGGATATGCTATTTCAAATAATAAAAAAGAGCTTTTTTTCTCTCCGGAAGAAGGGGTAGAATATAAAGTAAAAAGACCAGAAGCCAAAATGGGACAGGAAGATCTTATTATTATCTGTAGTAATGATTATGATAACATCGCAGAACAGTTAATGCTGTTGGGGTATCAGCCATTTAAGGATTTTATTGATTATCAATTAGCTGATATTTTATGGAGTGAGAAAAAAATAGCATTATTATATGGGATATGTCATCTTAGGGGAATTAGTGAATGTTTGAGACAATCAAAAGAATTTACTGAAAGATACGAGGTTTTTTATTATGCAAATTATTTAATTAGTAGTGTATATGGGAATATGAGATTTCAATACATTATAACAAAATGTGATTTGCTAATATATAATTTTGCTGCCTCTCCGGAAAGTTCCAGGATGAATGAAGCTGTATTATCTCGGCTGCCCAAGAAAGGAAAAACTTTATGTTTGCCGATTATTTATTTTGGAGGATATTTTCCACAGAGTCAGCGGATGTTTAATGAAATGAACCCTTATGCAATTAAATGTGATGGATATAATTATACACCATTTTCTTATGGCGATAGCTGGTTAAACCAATGTATTGATCAAGGAATGAGTGTTGCTGATATTTTAGATAGTCTATACCATACTGATATTTATGATGAACAGTTTTTGGAATCGTATCTTGAGAATGAATGGAAACGTTTTCGCTTTCAAGAGCAGCAGGGTGAGTTTCGTTTTGCAGATTATATACAGGAAAATTTTCAAAAAAGGCGTCTATTTCGCAATGAAGGGCATATGGAAAATGAAATTTTAATTTATTATGCGCGACAGGTGCTGGAAAAGCTAGATGTAGATGATACATTGAATATAATAGACGAGCCATTAATGAAATGTTCACAACACTTGATTTATCCATCAACTGCCAAGATTCTTGGTTTAGAGTGGGATGTGATGAATGAAATATTAGATTTATATACATATAATGGCTGGAAAAAAATAAGTGTTTGTGAATTTGTAGAAAAGTATGTAGAATACAGCAGTGCTATTAGACGTTTAAAAAGTGAAAAGCTATTACCATAAAGGAGAGTGTTATAATGAAAGCAGCAGAAGAGCTGATTAATGAGATTTTCGAAGTAGAGATTCAAGAGGATCAAATTTCAAAAAAAATCGAGGATGTAGTAGAATGGAATTCTTTTATGATAATGAATTTTATGGTTGAGATGTCCGAACGTTATCAAGCAGAAATAAGTGTCGAAGATATATCTGGTATAGAAACTATGCGTGATTTATTACAGTTAGTTATTGAAAGGAGATCATAATGTTTTTGAATAAGGATACGGCTACAGAGCATTTGAATAGGAGTGCAATTGAAGATGAATATGGCGTTGTTAAAACCTATTTCGACTTAGAAGAATTAAGCAGAACCTATGCGAAAATAATTCCAGAAAGAAGTGTTATTTTAATATTGGGGGATTATCATATTGATACGGTAAGTTTTTATTACTGTATGCTGAATAACCGTGTAGTTCCTATATTGCTTGATAAATCAACAGAAGAGGAATTTATTATGCGAATATTGGAGCTTTACGAGCCTCAATTTGTTTGGGGTAAAACAGAAGTCATCAGCAAACTTGCTATAGCTCAGGAAATAGTTTTGACATGTGGGGATTATGTTTGTGTAAAGTTGGACTATCAATTATATGCGATTGATCGTGAGCTGGCCTTATTATTGACAACTTCTGGAAGCACAGGCAGTCCTAAAATGGTAAGACTTTCTTATGAAAATATACGATATACCTCACAAGCTTTAATTGATGCAGTTGATTTAAAAGAGGACGATAAAGCAATTACAGTAACGCCTTTGTATCATGCGTATGGGTTAGTTATTTTACACACACATTGGTTACGGGGAGCTTCTATTTTGGTTACAGATAGGGGATTGTTTGATACGGAATTTTGGAAAGCATTTAGAAATCATAATGTCACAAACTTAAGTGGTGTGCCGTTTGTTTTTGATATGTTAAAACAGATTGGATTTTTAAAGCAGAAATATCCAGATTTCCGGTTTATGACACAGGCAGGTGGAAAATTATCAGAGGAAAATCAAAAGCTTTTTAGTAAAGCGTTGCATGAAATGGGACAAAGGCTGTATATTTTTCTGGGATTGACAGAGGCAACGGGTGTTGTTACACTTTTGCCAGATAATATGTCTGAAGAAAAGATTGGGAGTATAGGTATTCCGGTTCCAGGAACTAACTGCATGATTAACAGCGAGGGAGAATTAATAATCTATGGCCCTGGTGTTACTTTAGGATATGCACAACAGAAAGAAGACTTAAATTTAAAGGATAGTCATCAAGGAAAATTTGAGACCGGCGATATTGCTGTTTTAGATGAAGATGGTTGTGTATTTCTAAAAGGAAGAAAAAAGAGATTCATTAAAATATTAGGTCATCGAATTAGTTTGGATGAAGTCGAATCGCTTCTTGTAGATCAATATGAAGATGTAGAAATAGCATGTCAAGGAGAGGATAATCATTTGACGATATATACAACAGGAGAACTTGATGAAGAGAAAATAAAGGATTATTGTGTTAAGGTGATAAAAGTCCCTAAAAATTTGATTCATGTGATAAAAATTGAAAGAATACCTAGAACACCAGCAGGGAAAATTATGTATCAGGAGTTGAAGGTATAAATTGGGAAATATAAAAAGAAACAGTGGGAGATACTAAGTACAGGTATGTAAAATCCGAGAGGTCTTACTTGTAACATAAAAGATGATTCGAAGATAGTACAAATAATTGACTCAGTAATTTTAGATAAAATAATAGCCAAGCTGGATCATGCTTCCAAGCTTGGCTATTATTTAATAGTTTGTGATAACTAAATAC
The DNA here is from genome assembly GCA_022791575.1 of Lachnospiraceae bacterium. GTDB lineage: Bacteria > Bacillota > Clostridia > Lachnospirales > Lachnospiraceae > JAAVZI01. The sequence continues at coordinate 35,873 of JAAVZI010000071.1, read as the reverse complement.
CTACTTAGCTACAGATTACATTAGAATGTAACAGTAGTAGTATAAGCTTTTCCATTAGCATTAAATGTAACAGTTAAAGGTGATGAAAAAGCACCTGCAGCGGTTAATTGCTGCTGTGAAATAATGAGATATCCCATATTTGTTGTAAACGCACAATCATTACCATTTGCTTTTACATTCGTAAATACTGTTCCTGCGGGGAAAGCTACAGGACTTACTGTATTAGTTCCATCAGAAATCCACATAGAAGCTGTCTTTACATCAAGCATAGCATATACATCTTTAGCTAAATCTCCACCATCTACTTTTGTAAATGTAAATACAGCTTTCAGCTTAATGCTGTCAGCGCCTGTATAATCACTCCAGTCAGCTTTTGTAGTTACTTTACCACCAACATACATATAAAGAATGGAAGCTTCATCATCATCATCTTTAACATATTCAAAACCATCAGTTGCATTACCTGTAACAACATAAGATACTTTAGCAAGTGTCGGGGAAATTACGCTGGCTGCATTTACAGATGTAGCAGTAACATCTAATTGTGAAGGTGATGTTACTGTTGCGATGGTTGCACCGCTTACATCACTAGCATAACTGCCATTATCTTTGCTAGCATAGTTAATCTGAAGACCAACTGCAGCTTTTGTGGTATTAGTTGCGGAAGTAATAGCAGCAGCATCGCTTACTGCTAATGTCTCAGGAGCATCAACATAGAAGGATGCCTTACATTTTACGTCTACAGAGCTTTCACTATAAGCTACCATAACACCTGAAGAACTAACATCACCAGCACCGGTTAATGTTGATAAATCAGCGCCAGGAGTAGCATTTAAAAGACCCTGAGGGTCAAGAGTAAAGGTGATTCCTGCAGTTGTCGGAAGTGTTACTTTATAAATAGTAGTATTTAAATATTCTGCACCACCTGTGATAGTATCTTCTGCAAATACAGTAGCGGTTGAAGCCATTGTTAAGGAAAGTGCAGCAACTGCTGCGATAATTTTCTTTGTTAATTTCATAATTTGTTCCTCCTTGAAAAATTTTTAATTAGTGATTCCTTACTAATTATTCTACAAAAATAGTTAAGCCGACAGATAAGGAAGCCACTTCTTTCTTATCATCATCGACTAAATGATACGTCATAATCGTATCATAAGTACCAGGTTCCAACTCCTTTTCCAGAGTTACGCCGTTTAACTTTTTACCAACCGGTATATAGGCGGAAGAATATATCATCTCACCAGTATCTGTGCGGACAAGATCAAAGTAAACGGTTCGGCTGTTTTTCGTTACATTTTCTACAAATGCGTCGGATGATTTTTTACCTTTGAAATGCCAGTCAATTGACATAGAAGTCGTATAATAGGCATCTGGATTCTGTGTAGCCTTTAGAACCTCATCCAAGTTGTCTTCGGTAACAACCGTTCCCCTCCCATCTGGCGGACCGTCATCCGGTTTATCATCCTCACGTGTCAACAGATAAATAATAACACCTGCGGCAACGAGAACAACAACAATAAGAACAACTAACAAAATGATGGTTGCTTTGTTCTTTTTCTTTGGTTCTGACGGAGTGGATGTTTGTCCGCTGCCGGACATAATAGAACCTCCCTTCTTACTTTTGTTGGAAATTGTATTCCATCACCTACTATATCGGCGGATAGGAATAAAAACTAAAAACTTAAAAACAAAAATTAATGAAAATATTTTTGTTTTTAAATTTTAGTGATTAGTATAATTATAGGTTGTTTAGCAGAAATTGTCAAACATAATTTTGTTAATTATAGAAAAATTTTTAGATAATTTTTAGAAAATACAGAGGCAGTAAATTTTATTTGTAAACAAAAGATTTGTTGCCCTGCTGGAGACTTTTACATAGTAATCGAAAACGTTTCTGCTTGTATATCTATCCGCAGCATGGTATTATTTTAAGTAGGAAAGAGAGAATTTATACTGTACAAGAAAAGGAGCAAAGAACCATGTCCATACCATCCATAGGAATTGTCATCTGTAATTTCAACAAATGCAGCTACGTATTAAATTGTATCCAAAGCGTTCTGGAATCCGACACCTCTGATTATAGTATCTATGTAGTAGACAATGCTTCAACCGATCATTCTGTATCAGAAATACAAAAGCGCTATGGAAGCCAGCTTCAATTGCTGATTAATAGCGAGAATCTCGGCGGTTCCGGTGGATTTAACCGTGGAATCAGGGCAGCTTTAAAGGCCGGTCATCCCTATATCATGTGTCTGGACAATGATGTGTTGGTGGATGAGTCTGCAGTCCGTTCGCTTCTGGATTGTATGCAGGAACATAAGGAGATTGGTATATTAGGCTCAAGGGTCTATCATATGGAAGAGCCGGATTATGTCCAGCAGTTTGGTTTGAATATTGATTTTGAGAACTATATCGTAGATACCTTATATGCAAATGTTCCTGAGGATGGTACTATACCGGAACTGGTATTCTGTGATACGGTAGCAACATGTTCTGTCCTTGTCCGCACAGAGGCTATTCTGAAAGCAGGAATTATGCCGGAAGATAATTTTATCTATTGGGATGATATGGAGTGGGGCTATCGCATTCAGCAGGCGGGCTATCGGGCTGCTGTTTACGGGCGCTCTAAAATACTGCATACCAAAGGAGCCAGTAACCGCAATAATGCAGTATTTACAAATTATTACAGCATCCGCAATCAAATTCATTTCTTTATGAAATATATCAAAGAAGACCAGCTGGAGGATTTTGCTGCCAAAATGCTGAATAATGTTTTTGACACCATCTATGAATGTATGTACCGTGATGAGCACTGTGCTGCACTGGCAGTTCGGTATGGGCTGGAGGATGCGATGTACGGCATTCGCGGAAAAGCAGAGCCATATAAGCTGGAAAATCAAGATGTACCTTATCAAAGACTCACTCAGATCTTAGAGAACAGCCAAAGCTATTATATAGAAGAGAATGGAAATTCCTGGCTGGCCGGAGAGCTTCGAGAATATATACAGAATCACTATCCAGAAAAAAGAGAGCAATCCATCAGTCAGGCTGATGTAATTCTTTCTCTGTGTAGCTATATCATGAATGTAAAAGACTATTCTCTCGAAAAGGTTTATATAGATGAATATTATAATGTATTTTCTAAAAAAGAGGAAGCAGAGCTGATTCAGAATTATGCATTTAGTAAAGCACTGTTTCTTTATATGAATCAGCCAGTTTTCCTTGAAAATATAAGAAAGCTTCGCAAAAAATACGTAGAATGAAATCATGAGAATATCGGCAGTAGATAAATTATTAATAAATTTGATTGTAATTCCAATTATAGTTTAGTATAATATATATAAAAATTACCATCAAGGAGAAAATGCATGAGTGTGAAAGAATACAAATGTCCCTGCTGCGGCGCTGGCCTAAAGTTTGACAGTTCGGCTCAGCAGATGACATGTGAGTACTGTAATACCCAGTTTGCAGTAGAAACGGTAAAACAGTATAATGAAGCGCTGGAAAGTGAGCGTGAAGAGAATTTTGGCTGGGAGGAATATGGAGCGGATTCCGGCAATGGAAACTGGAGAGAGGGAGAACAGAATGGATTGCGTGGCTATATGTGCCCTTCCTGTGGTGGTGAGATTATAGGCGATGCTACAACTGCGGCAACACGCTGCCCTTATTGTGATAATCCGGCAGTTATGCCAGGCCAGCTGTCTGGTATGTTCCGGCCGGATTATGTTCTGCCCTTCAAGAAGAGTAAAGAAGAGGCGAAACAAGCGTTCCGGCAGAATTGTAAAGGCAAGTGGCTGCTTCCCAAAGGATTTCTGGACGAACAGAGAATGGAGAATATAACGGGTATCTATGTACCCTTCTGGTTGTATGATTGTGACACCGATGCTAGTATCAGCTACAATGCCACCAAAGTTAGAAGCTGGAGCGACAGTGATTATAATTACACCAAGACAGACTATTTTATGGTGAATCGTGCCGGAAATGTCGAATTTGTGAAAGTGCCGGCGGACGGATCTGCCAAGATGGACGATGCCTATATGGAGGCAATTGAACCATTTCATTACGAGGATCTGGTGGATTTTGATACCGCATATCTGTCTGGCTATCTGGCAGATAAGTATGACGTAGATGCGGAGCAGAATAAGCCACGGGCCAATAAGCGGATTCAGACGAGTGTGGAAACGTTGATGCGGGAGACGGTAAAGGGTTATAGTACGGTTTCTGTTAAACGAAATAACATCCGTTTTTTTGATGGTAAGGTTAGTTATGCGTTGCTGCCTGTCTGGATGTTGAATACAAGATATCAGAATAAAATATATACGTTTGCCATGAATGGACAGACTGGAAAATTTATTGGGGAACTGCCAGTTTCCAGTGGGAGATACTGGGCATTTCTGGGAGGATTTTTTGCAATCATTTCAGTATTGGCATGTCTCATTGCATGGTTTATGATGTAGGAGGTGGACAATATGAAGAAAATTTGGATTCGAATTCTGGTTATGCTGTTTCTTCTAACGTTGCTGCCAGCCTGTATCAATGTTGAAGAAGTAAATGCAGCAGCTCAACAGCGCCTTGTAGATGACGGAGAGCTGCTGGAGCGGGATGTAAGAAAAGAATTGGAAAGAAAGCTGGATAAGCTTGCGAGACGATATAAACTGGATGTGGGGATTCTGACAGTACAGGATTATGAGATGTATGACAGTACTCTTCCGAATTACAGTACAGAAGCATTTGCCAGCTCCTATTATTATGATAGACAATTTGGCTTTGATGAAGAGGACAGCGGAATTCTGCTTGTTATCAGTATGGAAGAGCGTGACTGGCATATTTACATAGTCGGTGAAGCGAGAGTGGCAGTTAACGATTATGGATTTGAGTACATATCAGAACGGTTGGTCGATAAGCTGAGCGATGATAAGTATGAAGAAGGAATTGTTCGGTATGTAGATGATCTGGAAAAATTCTTTCAGGCATATGATAAGGGAGAAGCTTATGGAAGTGATAATAAAGTAAAGGAAACAAAACGTATCTTACTTTATTTTGGAATAGCTATGATACTTTCACTGGCCATTGCCATTGGGATAGTTCAATCTATGAAAATAAGAATGAATACAGCAAAGCCACAGCCTGCAGCGAGAGAATATGTAAAGCAGGGAAGTTTTGTTCTGACTGAAAATCAAGATTTGTATCTATATTCGCATACAACCAGAACAGCAAGACCCAAGAACGAATCATCTTCTGGTGGAAGCAGTGGCGGTGGAAGCAGCAGCGGAAGCCGCGGAGGTTCCGGAGGCGGAGGAAAGTTTTAATGATATGGCAGCGTTCACATAGAGTGAGCAGTAAAATATGCTGCAGAAAGGAGTCTGGATGAAAAGAAAAGTAGTGATATTAGCAATGGTTTTAAGCGCAGCCCTGCTGTTGTCTGGCTGTGCCTGCAGCCGGAACACTAATTCTGAGAAATCAACATCGGAGGATAAAAAGCCAAAGCCAGTCCAGACTGAACAGCCAAAGCCAACGGTTTCACCAGATGCAGTGGTTTTGACTCCGGGAGAAGATGAAGAAGAGTCAGAGATTTTAACAAATGAGGGATCTGCCGAGGAGGAAGCAGCGGCAAGGAATACCTTTGCGGCAGCGCTTCCATTTACCAGTGGAGATGATAAGGTATGCGCGGTAGCCTACATGGGAAATACAAAGGAAGCGCAGGAACGAAATTTACAGAACTTTAATAAAAAATATTTTGCAGATTATCCACAGGAAAGTCTAAACGAGATTCCAAAGCTGGATTATGGCGGCACAGAATGCTACTTGGTAGTACCAAGATACAAGGAAAGCCGGATTTCTCTGAACCGTATGGAGTTAAAGGATCAGCGAATGAATTTGGTGCAGACAGATGAGGTGGTGGAGGAAGCATTTTTATTATACTGTAATCCTTCAGTGGAATATGCAAATGCGGAAATCAGTATTTCCTATCAGGATAAGACATTTGTAATTATGCCAAGACTCAGTGCAGCAGATCATCGAATGGAGAATATGCAGGTTGCTCTGGATTTGACAGAGGAAAGTGTTTATTAGATTAATTTAGGCAATAGCGAAAGTTGTATTCAAGGCGACGAGTTTGAACAATATATACAAAAATTCCGCTCAAAGACGTTTTTAATTCGCTCCATTTTTGTATATATTGCCCAAACTCTGACATTGAAATAAGGATTTTGCAAATGTCTAATTCGATTAATTTAGGCATTTACGAAACTCAGTATTCATAACCAGATTTTAGGCAAAACATACAAAAACAGAGCGAATTTAAAACGTTTTTGAGCGGTGTTTTTGTATGTTTTGTCTAAAATCGTCGCTTTGATTCAGACTTTCGCAATTACCTAATAGATTAATTAAATGGAAAGGAGAACAATTACAGATGGGATTATTAAAAGCAGGAGCAGGTGCACTTAATAGTGTACTGGCAGATCAGTGGCGGGATTATTTTCATTGTGATTCCATAAGGCCGGAGGTTCTGGTAAAAAAAGGCCAGAAAAGAATAACAGGAAGGGGAAGCAATACCAAAGGTTCTGAGAACATTATCAGTAATGGTTCTGTTGTAGCTGTGAATGAAGGACAATGTATGATTATTGTAGACCAAGGCAAGATTGTGGATGTTTGTGCAGAGCCGGGAGAATTTATCTACGACACTTCTACAGAGCCAAGTATTTTCTATGGAAGTCTTGGTGCAAATATTAAGAATACTTTTCTTACGATCGGAAAACGGTTTAGTTTCGGAGGCGAGACAGGGAAAGACCAAAGGGTATATTTCTTTAATACGAAAGAAATTGTAGGAAATAAATATGGAACGGCTAATCCAGTTCCGTTTCGTGTTGTGGATCAGAACATAGGTTTGGATGTAGATATTTCCATTCGCTGTAATGGAGAGTATTCTTATAAGATTGTAGATCCACTGCTGTTCTATACTAATGTCTGCGGAAATGTAACCGATGATTATGAGCGGAATGAGATTGACAGCATGCTTAAGACAGAGCTTCTTACCGCACTGCAGCCTGCATTTGCCAAAATATCTGGTATGGGTATTCGCTATAGTGCACTTCCGGGTCATACAATGGAAATGGCAGATGCATTGAATGAGGTTTTATCTAAAAAATGGACGGAAACAAGGGGATTAAAGATTGTTTCCTTTGGTGTAAATTCAGTATCGGCTTCTAAAGAAGATGAAGCAATGATTAAAGAACTGCAGCGGACAGCAGTTATGCGTGATCCGAATATGGCAGCGGCCACTCTGGTTGGTGCACAGTCCGATGCTATGCGTGCGGCGGCCTCTAATAAGAATGGAGCCATGATGGGCTTTATGGGTATGGGTATGGCACAGCAGGCCGGCGGCATGAATGCACAGGGGCTTTTTGCTATGGGGCAGCAGCAGAATCAAAACCAGAATGTCTCTCAGCAGTCACAGGCAGGAGTACCGTCACAGGTTACATGGACCTGTACCTGCGGTGCAAAGAATACAGGGAAGTTCTGTACAGAATGTGGAAACAGCAAGCCTGTCCAGCAGCAGGGCTGGACTTGTTCCTGCGGTACGTTGAATCAGGGGAAATTCTGTATGAACTGCGGTGCCAAAAAGCCAGTAGGAGAGCCGCTGTATCGTTGTGATAAGTGCGGCTGGACACCGGAAGATCCAAAGAATCCGCCGAAGTTCTGCCCTGAATGTGGAGATATATTTAACGAAAACGATATTTCATAAGAAGATTATAGGATATGATAATAATAAGGGCTGTTGCTAAAAAGTCAGTCTACGGCTAACGTGGTGTTTGATTGATATTTGGTAAATCTATGCAGGATACAAGTAGGTTTATCAAATTATCCGCCAAACATTACACTATGATAACATTTTTTGAAAAGAGTGATAATATGGCATTGATTAAATGTCCTGAATGTGGTTTTGGTATAAAAGAATATTTTGACAATATGAGATATTGTCGGCATTTAAGTGTCGATAAATATAAAGGGGAATTGTCATAGAATAGATAGATCTAAAACAGAGGAGTTAGTGACTTGTATGAGTCACTAACTCCTCTAAATGTTTCTTATTTGATTTTGGGTAACAAATAAATAATTTGGTATAAGATATAGGTAATTATTTTTGTGCAGCCTTCTGCTGTCTCTTCTTTTCTTCTCGCAGCTGGCGCTGTTGTTCCAGGCGGGCAGCTTTCTCAGCTGCTTCCGCTTCTTCTTGGCGAAGCTTCAGCTCTAGGCGGTTTACTGCAATTCCTACGCCAATCAGTCCCCAGAATACATAAGAATAAGTGACGGTAGAATCATTGGTAATTGCTGAGAACATATATCCAGATACCGAGGCAAGGATTGCTACGCTGACTTTGGAAGTATAAGTGCTGAAGTCACTTTTCCAGTACAGACGTACGGTCATTACCAGATAAATCACATATAAGGCGATGATGGCAAGGGCACTAGGAAGTCCAGTCTGAACCGCTACTTGCAGGAATAGACTGTGTGGTTTGGTTACAATCTGGTTTCCATATCCAGCCCGGTAAGCGTCTACATAATCATAGTGCGGAAATTGGAAAACAAAAGTGTCTGGACCAGTTCCGATTAGGAAATTATGTGCACTCTTAAAGATAATCGGAATGGTTCTTGCCCATATGAATCCACGTCCAGAAGCCAGTCCCGGATGGCTTTCAAATAATGCGGTAGTAGGTTTCTGGCCAATGGCAGTCCATTTTCCAAACTGGTTATTATAATAGTAATTCTCATCAGTCTTACTGGTCTTACTCATCTGATAGAAAAATATGTTTAAGGCATTGGGGTTATTTAACAACTGATTTAAGTATTCCAGCGCAGCTTGTGAGGGATTGGAGGAATTAAAAATAGTATCTCTGGCTTCTGCATAGGCGCTGTTTGCTTTAGAAAGCTGGTTCAGGCAGACCTTAAGGGTCTCAGGATCGTCGATAAAGGTCTGAAACATTTCGGATACGCTGCTCTTCGGCAGTGAAACAAAATAATAATAATCTCCAATCGTTTCGTCATGGCCTTTCTGTATTGCGGTAAAAGGATTATGATTCGTAGTTTCTGACGGATCATAGGAATAGCACATAGTAGGAATTTGATTGGTAATGCTCCAACTTGCACCATCTACGATCAGTGTGCAGGTAGGAATATAGGCATCCTCGTTGCATATGGCCATCAGTTCCTTATCCGCATAACCATCGGAAGTAACAATAACAGATTTCGCACCGTTGGTATCTGTGACGGTTTTTGTTTTTAAAGGCGTACCATCTTCATCTTTAAATTCACAGACAAGCCCTTTTTGCGAATCATAATTCATAGTAAATGTTACAGGAGAATCCTTATGGTCTATGACGATTCCGTCAGCAGAGCCAGTCAGGTTGGTAAAATGGTATTTTTCATCTGTTTCATATCCATCAATAGCTCCCACCTGGATTTTCTGCCAAGCATAATTTAGCTTATTTAATACTGCATGGCCGGACACCATATCAAAGACCAACATGCCAACGATAAAAATACCGAATGCACACAGCCAGGGAATCCAATGTTTAAATATTTTCTTGCGAAATGCGACAATTAAAACACCAAGAGATACAAAAACGGATAAAAATCCAGCTACTGACCGAGAACCGATCAGGCAGGTAATACTTGCTAATGATACAATGGCAAATACAATTTTGCGCCATAACTTTGTTTGAAAAAAAGCTAGCGCTGCGAAAAAGGGTGCTGTAAGAGTTGTAAAAAATGCAACATAATTAGGATTATATAAAGTCAGGAACACCTGCCCAAGAGGAAAATTCAAAGTCAGCTTTGAGGCTTTCTGTCCGTTCTCTAACACTGGCATATATACATATTCTGCCATCCAGCGTGTGCGGAAAGGCTCTAATTTCTCATACCAGGGCATACTTAAAGTTCCGTCTTTTTCAATACATCCGAATATTTTATTCATAAAGTCATAAAAGCCGCCTTTGGCAGAAAGTGTGCCGTTTGTATACAGGCTTTGAATCAGACCGCTGGAATATTGAAGAACTCCGAAAAGAGCAAGGAGCGCTACACCAATTAAAAAACCGTTGATAAACCATTTCAAATTTTTTTCTGAATCCACAAAATAAACAGCATACATCACCAGTATACAGTAAGTCAGCAGTACAAAAACCGATTCAAAATGATGCTGGATTCCATGCAGGGAATGTTGATGGCTTGTACTGAAAATTGTGGAAAGAATGACACATCCCATATATACATATACTGGGATCATTGCATAACCAAAGGAAAATTTCTTCTGAGAAATGAAACGGTATGCAAGAAGGGCTATTGCCATGATTCCGCCCAGAATAATCAGATAAACACTCTTGTAGTGCAGAAAGATATCATCAGCCGTACTTCCTGTAGTAAAATAGTGTTCACCTAATTCAGGCGAAAAGGAATATAATCCCAGAATAAAGGGAATTCCGGCTAAGGTGAGAATAAAAGGAAGCATAAACCATGGAGGAGTGATAATTTGTGTTTCCCTATGTAAATATTTGTTGGGGTTAAAATTACTCATAGTCGTTACCGAGCCTTTCTATTAAATATTAAGCAGCTTTTCTACATATCAAATATATATAAAAAACCACTTTAAGTATAGACAAAGGCAGGCAGTTTGTCAATAAAAAGAGCATTTTCTTTTTAAAATATAAGAATCCAGCGGAGATCTGCAAAGCATTGGATATGCCTGTCAGGTGGTTCCGCCGGACTGTATGAATATCATATATTAACAATAACTGTTAAACAGCATACCGCTGTAGATAGAAGTCAGATATGGATTGGCAAATGTTTTGCCTGGATTTGGATAAGCTACGATTTTCTTATCAACATAATCCATGGGATTCAGCATGACTTCCTCTGTCTTATCCATAAGAGTGGATTTGAAATCAATCAGAGATTCAATGGTCTCGTTCATATCTTCTGTTAAAGACTGAGTCAAAAGCTGGTCGTCAACTTCTAGGGAACCATCCGTTGTTAGCTGAAGTCCAATTGCCTCTAATGTATTGGCATGCTGTTTGGCGACAGAACTGATGTTCTTCTGCAGCAAATTATCTTGAATGGTTTTACCAGCATAGGAACCAGATAAACGAATCATGGAATTATACTGCCTAGTCATTTCACGAATATTATCACTAACAGTATCAATATCCGCTTTGAAACCAATGATAGTCGGTTCCATGTCATTCGTCTCTCTATGAAGCGTGACTTCAAAGCTCTGGTTAATGGTAAAAGTATTAGAAGCAGCTGTATGTCTGTCTCCGTCCAGAAGAAAAACTGCGTTCTGTGAATCGGAAGTGATTTTACCAATACCAAGATAATCCACAGCACCAGAAGCTTGAGAGGAATGTTCATCAGTAACACGGAATAAAGGCTTTCCGTCACTAGTTCCAGTTGCATCTGAAGATAGAGAAAGAGCAGTAAATCCACTATCTTCATCTGTAAGAACTGCTGCCTTTATTCCAATATTGGATTTATTAATTAATGAAGAAAGACGCTCCTGAATGGTCTGGTTCGTATCCTGATGAGAGACACGAAACTGAAATTCATAGGAGAGACCGCCGCTTTGAATATCAAAGGCATAGTTGTTGGGAATTAATTTCAAACGGTTAGGAGGAAGGTAATTCCCGGTATTCACTTGTGGGGCAGCCAACTGTTCTACAGAAATCTCAAATCCCTCCGGCATATCGGTTCCGGATTTTTGGCCGAGATATTGGGCTGTTACTGCATCGGGGTTACTGGAAGTAGCAATTTTCTGTCCGAAAAGAGAGCCGGAATCGTCTTCGGCTGTCAGGGCGGATAAGGTATTCTTTAATTCACAGGCTTCTTCCTTAACATTAATAGCGAACTTATATGCATTCTTTGACTGATCAAAAATGTAGAGAGGAGATTCCTTACTCATTCTGACGATAGAATTGTAGATATTCTTAAGTTCGCTCTTATTGTGCGTGTCGTACTTATTCGTCTGCCTGCGTCCAGCCTGGGCGGACGGCATGTAATAATTATAAACATTGGATATGGCATTCATAAGAATCCTCCTTTCTGTGGCGCGCGGCCAAAATTCTAATATTCTACAATAACTATAACATATTTTTCCGGTTATGTATATATTAAGTATGAAAAAATTTCGTAATTTTAAAAAATAGTTGACGGCTGTCTCTATTTGTGATATAGTGAATGAGCGATGGAAGTAGGTCTTTTTTTTATGCCTAAAAACGAACACCATCAGATGTGTTCAGGACAAATGAATGAAAACGGAGGTGGAAGTTGTGCGCACAAAAATTACATTGGCATGTACAGAGTGTAAACAGCGTAATTACAATACGACCAAGGAAAAGAAAAATCAGCCTGATCGTATGGAAATCAAGAAATACTGCAGATTCTGCAGAAAGCACACGTTACACAAGGAAACCAAGTAAACGAACCGCAATGTGCAAGGAAGTGAAAATATGAGTGAAAATGCAAAAAATGAAACAGTAAAGAAAAAAAGCTGGTTTCAGGGCGTGAAAGCTGAGTTTAAGAAAGTGATCTGGCCGGCGAAAGAGCAGATTGCCCAAAACACGATTACGGTTGTTATTGTATCTGTCGTACTAGGACTGATTATTGCCGGACTTGATACATTAGTAAAGTTTGGCCTGAATTTCTTAACGTAGGGAAAAGGTGATTATATGTCAGAAGCAAACTGGTATGTAGTTCATACCTATTCGGGTTATGAAAACAAAGTAAAAGCCAATATTGACAAAACCATTGAGAATCGTCATCTGGAAGATGAGATTCTGGAGGTTCGTGTTCCTATGCAGGAAGTCGTAGAGGTTAAGAACGGTACGAATAAAAAGGTACAGAAGAAGATGTTTCCTGGTTATGTCCTTATTAACATGATTATGAATGATGATACATGGTATGTTGTAAGGAATACACGTGGAGTGACAGGGTTTGTAGGACCAGGCTCCAAGCCGGTTCCATTGACAGAGGAGGAGATGAGGCCTCTGGGAATCCGAGAGGAGAAAATTGTCGTAGACTTCGCAGAAGGAGATACGGTTATTATTACGGGAGGTGTCTGGAAAGATACCATTGGAGTAGTCCAGGCAATGAACGAAGGAAAACAGAGTCTGACGATCAATGTAAATCTATTTGGCCGTGAAACACCGGTTGAAATTGGATTTGCAGAAGTTCAGAAAATGTAAGAAGTGAAAAGGTCTGTGTACAGACCGTGGGAGGGACTAATCCCCGCCAATACCACATTATATTTAGGAGGTGCCTTAAAATGGCAAAGAAAGTAGAAGGATACATTAAATTACAGATTCCTGCAGGAAAAGCAACACCTGCACCACCGGTTGGTCCGGCTCTTGGACAACATGGTGTTAACATTGTACAGTTTACAAAAGAATTTAATGCAAGAACAGCTGATCAGGGAGATTTGATTATTCCTGTAGTCATTACGGTTTATTCCGACAGAAGCTTTAGCTTTATTACAAAGACTCCGCCGGCGCCGGTATTGCTGAAGAAAGCATGCAAGATTAAGTCTGGTTCCGCAGTTCCGAATAAGACAAAGGTTGCTACGATTAGTAAGGCAGAGGTGCAGAAAATCGCAGAATTGAAAATGCCGGATCTGAATGCAGCCAGCCTGGAAGCGGCTATCAGCATGATTGCTGGAACAGCAAGAAGCATGGGAATTGTTGTAGAAGATTAAGATTTAAGAATCTTTTCTGTTATAGAGTAACAGAGGATCAGAGTTGTGGGAGGGCTTAGCTTCCCGATATTACCACTAGGAGGTTATTGAAATGAAACATGGAAAGAAATATGTTGAGGCTGCTAAGGCAATTGACCGTACAGCCCAGTATGATGTTACAGAAGCCATTTCATTAGTGAAGAAATGTGCAGTTGCAAAATTTGACGAAACAGTCGAAGCTCATATTAGAACAGGATGTGACGGACGTCATGCAGAACAGCAGGTTCGTGGAGCAGTTGTACTGCCTCATGGAACTGGTAAGTCCGTTAAGGTTTTGGTTTTTGCAAAGGGTGATAAAGTTGCAGAAGCAGAAAATGCAGGCGCTGATTTCGTAGGAGGAGAGGAACTCATTCCAAGAATTCAGAACGATGGCTGGTTAGACTTTGATGTAGTAGTTGCCACACCAGATATGATGGGTGTAGTTGGACGTCTTGGACGTGTACTTGGACCGAAGGGCTTAATGCCGAATCCCAAGGCTGGTACAGTAACCATGGATGTAACGAAGGCAGTAAACGACATTAAAGCAGGTAAGATTGAATATAGATTGGATAAGACCAATATTATCCACGTGCCGATTGGTAAAGCTTCTTTTACAGAGGAGCAGTTAGCGGACAACTTCCAGACGCTTATGGATGCAATCAATAAGGCAAAACCAAGTTCCCTGAAAGGCCAGTATTTAAGAAGTGTTACACTGACATCTACGATGGGACCTGGTATTAAGCTGAATACATTGAAATTAGTATAATAAAAGGATTGACATCACAAATAAATTGTGCTATATTATTTTAGTATTTGCTGCCGAAGACAGCAGGCGCCGTAAGGCATAAGTTGAAAACGCCTGCCGAGGTTAAGTTCTTGTTATGATAGAATGACTAACGCCTCTTTGTCTTTGTATAAAGAGGCGTTTCTGATTATTAAGAAAGCTGCGGCAGTACACAGAACATTAGAAATTCCCAGTTAATTGGAAGATTGAAAAGGAGGTGTACGAAGATGGCAAAAGTAGAGTTAAAACAGCCGATTATAGATGAGATTTCCGAACACATTAAGGAGGCACAGGCAGTTGTTTTAGTAGACCATCGCGGACTGACTGTAGAGGAGGATACGAATCTCCGTAAACAGTTAAGAGAAGCAAATGTTACTTACAAGGTTTACAAGAATACTATGCTTCGGTTTGCGTTTAAGGGAACACAGTTTGAAGAACTGGACAAACATTTGGAAGGACCGACAGCAGTTGCAATTTCTACAGAAGATGCAACCGCTCCGGCAAGAATTCTTGCGAAGTTTGCTAAGAAGGCTCCGTCATTGGAGTTAAAGGCGGGTGTTGTAGAAGGAACTTATTATGATGTAGATGGAATTAAAGCTCTGTCAGCAATTCCTTCAAGAGAAGAACTGCTTTCCAAGCTGCTTGGAAGTATGCAGTCACCAATCGCCAACTTTGCACGTGTTATTGACCAGATTGCAAAGAGTAAAGAGGCATAATTTTCAGGACGAGGTGTTTTCGAGTCCTAGAAAATTAGCCGTTCTTCATCCGTTTTTTGGATGAAGAACAACCGCTTACAGCATGATAGCTAAGTTTAGGACCAGAGTTCAACCGCTTACAGCATGATAGCTAAGTTTAGGACCAGAGCTCAACCGCTTATAGCATGATAGCTAAGTTCAGGGTCAGAATTCACCCGCTTACAACATAATAGCTAATCCAGGCCCGAAAATTAGCCATTCTTCATCCGTTTATGATGAAGATATCCGTAAAACAATAGAAAATATCAGGAGGTAAATATAATGACAACAGCAGAAATTATTGAAGTAATTAAAGGCATGTCCGTATTAGAATTAAATGAATTAGTAAAAGCATGTGAAGAAGAGTTTGGTGTATCTGCAGCAGCCGGTGTGGTAGTTGCAGCAGCAGGCGGTGACGCAGCAGGCGGTGCAGAGGAGAAGACTGAGTTCAACGTAGAGCTGACAGAAGTTGGTCCTAACAAAGTTAAGGTAATCAAGGTAGTACGTGAAGTAACTGGTTTAGGCTTAAAGGAAGCGAAAGAAGTCGTTGACGGAGCTCCTAAGGTTGTTAAAGAAGGCGCTGAAAAGGCAGAAGCTGAAGAAATTAAGACAAAGCTTGAAGCAGAAGGTGCTAAGGTTACTCTTAAATAATAAAGGAATACATCCTTTTTCACTCCCGACAGTGATTCCTGTCGGGAGATTTTTCTTAGAATGAGGCAGCAGTTGACAGTAAATAGAAATAAAAAGTGTAACAAAAGTGAAAATAGTTATTGACAAGGCACAGAAATTGTAATATAATGGAGAATGCACTATTATGGAATTCGTGCCTATTTTTCTGTGTTGTTATTCATGGTCCAGATTAGTGCCGTTTCAGGGGGGATTTGGACACGATTTCGGTATTAATCCGGGCTATGAAGAAAAGAGGGCAAAATAAATAAGACAAGGGGTGAAAGTGCTAATGGAAACGAACAGAATTCGTCCGGTCCATTCTGGTAATACGATGCGGATGAGCTATTCCAGACAAAAAGAAGTATTAGAGATGCCGAATTTAATTGAGGTGCAGAAGGATTCCTATAATTGGTTTCTGCGCGAAGGATTAAAAGAGGTATTTGATGACATTTCTCCAATTGCAGACTATAGTGGCCACTTGAGTCTTGAATTTGTGGATTTCACATTATGTGAAGATGATACAAAATATTCAATTGAGGAATGTAAAGAAAGAGATGCAACCTATGCAGCGCCTCTGAAAGTGAAAGTGAGACTTTACAATAAGGAGAAGGAAGATGTTGCAGAGCATGAGATTTTCATGGGTGACCTTCCGCTTATGACTGCTACCGGCACATTCGTGATTAATGGTGCAGAACGTGTTATTGTAAGCCAGTTGGTACGTTCACCGGGTATCTATTATAATATTAATCATGATAAGCTGGGTAAGAGACTATTTTCTTCTACGGTTATCCCCAACCGCGGAGCCTGGCTGGAATATGAGACTGATTCCAATGATGTATTTTATGTACGTGTAGACAGAACGAGAAAAGTGCCGATAACGGTATTAATTCGTTCCTTAGGCATTGGAACGAATGCAGAAATTATAGAATTGTTTGGCGAAGAACCTAAGATTTTAGCCAGTTTAACGAAAGACGTTGCTGAGAATTACGAGCAGGGTCTGTTAGAGTTATACAAAAAGATCCGTCCAGGAGAGCCTTTGACCGTTGAAAGTGCAGAAAGTTTGATTACCAGCATGTTCTTTGATCCAAGAAGATATGATCTTGCTAAAGTTGGACGTTATAAATTCAACAAGAAGCTGGCGTTAAAGAACCGAATCAGCGGGCAGATTCTGGCAGAGGATGTGGTAGATCCTTCTACTGGAGAAGTGATTGCTGAGGCAGGAAAGGAAGTAGACAGAGAGCTGGCAGACCGTATTCAGAATGCGGCAGCTGCCTATGTAATGATACAGACAGAAGAGCGAAATATTAAGGTTCTTTCTAATATGATGGTAGATCTGCGCGAATATGTAGATTGTGAGCCAAAAGATTTAGGTATTACAGAGCTGGTATATTATCCGCGTCTGGTTGAATTGCTTTCTGAAAATGATGATATAGAGGATTTAAAAGAGGCCATCAGGAAAAATGTCTCTGAATTGATTCCTAAGCATATTACAAAGGAAGATATTATGGCTTCCATCAACTATAATATGCATCTGGAATATGGCCTTGGAAATGATGATGATATTGACCATTTGGGTAACCGGCGAATTCGTGCAGTAGGGGAACTATTACAGAATCAGTATCGTATCGGTTTATCCAGATTAGAGCGTGTAGTACGCGAAAGAATGACAACACAGGATTTAGAAGGGGTTACACCTCAATCCCTTATTAATATTAAGCCAGTAACAGCAGCAGTAAAGGAATTCTTCGGTTCTTCCCAGCTGTCCCAGTTTATGGATCAGAACAACCCATTGGGTGAGTTGACCCATAAGAGGCGTCTGTCTGCCCTGGGTCCAGGCGGTCTGTCCAGAGATCGTGCCGGATTCGAGGTACGTGATGTCCACTATTCGCATTATGGAAGAATGTGTCCGATTGAGACCCCAGAAGGTCCGAACATTGGTTTGATTAACTCTCTTGCGACTTATGCAAGGATTAATGAATATGGCTTTGTAGAAGCACCATATAGAAAAATAGATAAGACGGATATCAAGAATCCAGTTGTTACAGATCAAGTAGTATATATGACGGCCGACGAAGAAGATAATTATCATGTAGCTCAGGCTAATGAGCCGCTGGATGATGAAGGACATTTTATCAATAACAGTGTTTCTGGCCGTTATAGAGAAGAGACGCAAAATTATGACAAACAAATGTTCGATTACATGGATGTGTCTCCTAAGATGGTATTTTCAGTGGCAACAGCGCTGATTCCATTCCTGGAAAATGATGATGCCAACCGTGCACTGATGGGTTCTAATATGCAGCGTCAGGCAGTGCCGCTTCTGACGACAGAAGCTCCGGTAGTGGGTACTGGAATGGAGACAAAGACAGCGGTAGACTCTGGTGTCTGTGTAGTTGCCAGAAAATCCGGTGTAGTGGAAAAATCTGCCTCTAATGAGATTGTGATTAAAAATGATGATGGAACTAAGGATGTATACCATCTGACCAAATTTGCCCGAAGCAATCAGAGCAACTGTTATAATCAGCGGCCGATTGTATTCAAAAATGATCATGTAAAGCAGGGAGATGTAATTGCAGACGGTCCGTCAACAGCAGATGGCGAAATTGCCTTAGGTAAGAATCCGCTGATTGGATTTATGACATGGGAAGGTTATAATTACGAAGATGCGGTATTGTTGAGTGAGCGGCTGGTGCAGGATGATGTATATACATCGGTGCATATTGAAGAATATGAAGCAGAATCCCGTGGAACCAAGCTTGGTGATGAAGAGATCACAAGGGATGTTCCGGGTGTGGGTGATGATGCGTTGAAGGATTTGGACGAACGCGGAATTATCCGCATTGGGGCAGAGGTCCGTGCAGGCGATATTTTGGTTGGTAAAGTAACACCGAAGGGTGAGACGGAGCTGACAGCCGAAGAGAGATTGCTTCGTGCCATTTTTGGTGAAAAAGCAAGAGAGGTTCGTGACACCTCGTTAAAAGTGCCTCATGGAGAATCTGGTATTGTGGTAGATGCGAAAGTATTTACAAGAGAAAATGGCGACGAACTTTCTCCAGGTGTCAATCAGGCAGTGCGGATCTACATTGCGCAGAAGAGAAAGATTTCCGTAGGAGATAAGATGGCCGGCCGTCATGGAAATAAGGGTGTCGTTTCCCGTGTGCTTCCGGTAGAGGATATGCCATTTCTGCCGAATGGACGACCGCTGGATATCGTTCTGAATCCGTTGGGTGTGCCGTCCCGTATGAATATCGGACAGGTACTGGAGATTCATTTAAGTCTTGCAGCTAAGGCTTTAGGATTTAATATTGCAACCCCGGTATTTGATGGTGCCAGGGAGGATGATATTATGGATACCCTGGATTTGGCCAATGATTATGTAAATCTTGAATGGGATGAATTTAAGAAGAAGCATGAACAGGAATTGCTTCCTGAAGTAGTAGATTATTTATATGAGAATAGAGAACACAGAAAACTGTGGAAAGGTGTACCTCTTTCCAGAGATGGGAAGGTACGTCTGCGCGATGGACGGACTGGAGAATATTTTGATAGTCCGGTAACCATTGGGCATATGCATTATCTGAAGCTGCATCATCTAGTAGACGATAAGATTCATGCCCGTTCCACAGGTCCTTACTCACTGGTTACTCAGCAGCCTCTGGGCGGAAAGGCACAATTTGGCGGCCAGCGTTTCGGAGAGATGGAAGTATGGGCACTGGAGGCATACGGTGCTGCATATACCCTTCAGGAGATTCTGACGGTTAAGTCGGATGATGTAATCGGACGTGTGAAGACATATGAAGCCATTATTAAAGGAATTAATATCCCAGAACCCGGAATTCCAGAATCGTTCAAGGTGCTGTTAAAAGAGCTGCAGTCTCTTGGACTGGATGTTCGTGTGCTTCGTGATGACCATACAGAAGTTGAAATTATGGAAACCATTGATTACGGAGAAACTGATCTGAATTCCATTATGAATGATAAGCGGGATTATAAGAATGAAGAAGAGTCGTATGGCAGATATGGATTCAGCCAGCAGGAATTCAACGAGAATGAAGAACTGGTTTCCATTGAAGAAGACGAGTATGAAGAAGATGATTTTGCAGATGAGGCAGATGAGTATGTAGCGGTCTTTGATGACGAGGAGTAGGACGTTGATATAGGAAATGCAGAGAAAGGGTGTGCCATAAATGCCGGAAGAAAATAATAAAGAGATGTATCAGCCGATTGCATTTGACGCAATTAAAATAGGCTTAGCTTCCCCGGAAAAGATTCGTGAATGGTCCCGCGGAGAAGTAAAAAAGCCGGAAACAATTAATTACAGAACCCTGAAACCGGAGAAAGAAGGCCTGTTCTGTGAACGGATTTTCGGACCAAGCAAAGACTGGGAATGTCATTGCGGAAAGTATAAGAAAATCAGATACAAGGGAGTTGTCTGTGACCGCTGCGGAGTAGAAGTAACAAAGTCCAACGTCCGCAGAGAACGCATGGGGCATATTGAATTAGCAGCTCCGGTATCCCATATTTGGTATTTTAAGGGAATTCCCAGTCGTATGGGCCTAATACTGGATTTGTCACCAAGAACGTTAGAGAAAGTCTTGTACTTCGCTTCCTATATTGTGCTGGAGCCCGGTGAGCAGACCAATCTTGTATATAAGCAGGTTTTGACTGAGAAGGAATATCAGGATGCAAGAGAAGCATATGGCAGCCAGTTCCGTGTTGGCATGGGAGCAGAGGCTATTAAAGAATTATTAGAGGCCATTGATTTAGAAGCAGAGACAGAAGAGTTAAGAACGGCATTAAAGGATTCTACCGGACAAAAGAGAGCCAGAATCATTAAACGTCTGGAGGTTGTGGAAGCGTTCCGTGAATCTGGCAATCGTCCGGAATGGATGATTATGGATATTATACCAGTGATTCCGCCGGATCTGCGGCCAATGGTACAGCTGGATGGAGGCCGTTTTGCTACTTCTGATTTGAATGATTTGTATCGAAGAATTATCAATAGGAATAACCGTCTGACAAGGTTGTTGGAACTGGGTGCACCGGATATTATTGTGCGCAATGAGAAGCGGATGCTTCAAGAAGCAGTTGATGCGTTGATTGATAACGGAAGAAGAGGGCGTCCGGTCACTGGTCCGGGTAATCGTGCACTGAAATCTTTATCGGATCTGTTAAAAGGTAAATCCGGCCGTTTCCGTCAGAACCTGCTTGGTAAGCGTGTAGATTATTCAGGACGTTCTGTTATCGTGGTAGGACCGGAACTGAAAATCTATCAGTGTGGTCTTCCCAAGGAAATGGCAATCGAGCTGTTCAAACCTTTTGTTATGAAAGAGTTGGTTTCAAATGGAACCTCTCATAACATTAAGAGTGCTAAGAAAATGGTAGAACGACTGCAGTCTGAAGTATGGGATGTGCTGGAGGAAGTCATTAAAGAACATCCGGTAATGCTGAATCGTGCGCCTACTCTGCACAGATTGGGAATTCAGGCTTTTGAGCCGATTCTGGTGGAAGGTAAAGCGATTAAGCTGCATCCGTTGGTATGTACTGCCTATAATGCAGACTTTGACGGCGACCAGATGGCGGTTCATCTTCCGCTGTCGGTAGAGGCGCAGGCGGAGTGCCGGTTTATGCTGTTATCTCCCAACAACTTGCTGAAGCCGTCAGACGGTGGACCGGTTGCGGTTCCTTCACAGGATATGGTGCTTGGAATCTATTATTTGACACAGGAACGACCAGGAGCCAAGGGAGAGGGCAAATTCTTCAAGAATACGAATGAAGCAATCTTAGCTTATGAAAATGATGTGATTACGTTACACGCACGAATTAAGGTGCGAATGAATAGAACCATGAAAGATGGGCAAGTATTATCTGGTACAGTTGAATCTACTGTCGGCAGACTGATTTTTAATGAAATTTTGCCGCAGGATTTAGGATTTGTAGATCGTTCCCTTCCAGAAAATTATCTAGTTCCAGAAGTGGATTTTCATGTAGGCAAGAAGGGTCTGAAACAGATTCTGGAAAAGGTAATCAATACACATGGTGCCACTGTAACGGCTGAAGTGTTGGATAATATTAAATCTATGGGTTATAAGTATTCCACAAGGGCGGCCATGACAGTATCTATCTCGGATATGACGGTTCCAGCCGCTAAGAAGGATTTATTGGATCAGGCACAGAAAACCGTGGATATGATTACCAGGAATTACAAGCGTGGTCTGATTACGGAAGAAGAGCGCTATAAAGAAGTGGTAGACACCTGGAAGGTGACGGATGATGAGATTACAGAAGCGCTTTTAAGCGGTCTGGATAAATATAATAACATTTATATGATGGCAGATTCCGGAGCCCGTGGTTCTGATAAGCAGATTAAACAGCTTGCTGGTATGCGTGGATTGATGGCAGATACAACTGGACGTACTATCGAGCTTCCTATTAAGTCTAATTTCCGTGAAGGATTAGATGTATTGGAGTACTTTATGTCAGCGCATGGAGCTCGTAAAGGATTGTCTGATACAGCTCTTCGTACAGCCGATTCCGGTTACCTGACCAGACGTCTGGTAGATGTTTCTCAGGAGTTGATTATTCGTGAGACTGACTGCTGTCTGGATAAAGAGATTCCGGGTATGTATGTAAAAGACTTTATGGATGGCAAGGAAGAGATTGAAAGTCTGGAAGAAAGAATTACCGGCCGTTTTGCAGCGGAAGATATTGTAGATGCGCAGGGAAATATCATTGTACGGGCAAATTGCATGATTACAAAGAATCGTGCCGCCAAGGTTATGAAGAATGGTGTAAATGAAAATGGAGAGCCATTAGACAAGGTAAAGATTCGTACGATTCTTACCTGCCGTTCCCATGACGGAGTCTGTGCTAGATGTTATGGAGCCAATATGGCAACCCAGGAGGTGGTACAGGTCGGTGAGGCTGTCGGTATTATTGCAGCCCAGTCCATTGGAGAACCAGGTACTCAGCTGACTATGCGTACCTTCCATACTGGCGGTGTTGCCGGTGATGATATTACACAGGGTCTTCCGCGTGTCGAGGAGCTGTTTGAGGCGAGAAAGCCGAAGGGTCTTGCAATCATTACCGAATTCGGCGGACTGGCAGTGATTAAGGATACAAAGAAGAAAAGAGAAATTATTGTAACCAATCAGGAAACAGGAGAATCCAAGACGTATTTGATTCCATATGGTTCCAGAATCAAGATTCAGGACGGTGCAATGCTCGAAGCCGGTGATGAGCTGACAGAAGGTAGTGTGAATCCTCATGATATTCTGAAGATCAAGGGAGTTCGTGCAGTACAAGATTACATGCTTCAGGAAGTGCAGCGTGTATACCGTCTGCAGGGTGTTGAGATCAATGATAAGCATATCGAAGTAATTGTGCGTCAGATGCTTAAGAAAATTCGAATTGAGCAGAGCGGCGATAGCGATTTCCTGCCAGGCACAATGGTAGACTTGCTGGAATATGAAGACTTGAATGAGAAGTTACTGGAAGAAGGTCAAGAGCCAGCAGAAGGCAAACAGGTGATGCTTGGTATCACGAAAGCTTCTTTAGCTACCAACTCTTTCCTCTCAGCTGCATCGTTCCAGGAGACCACCAAAGTTCTTACAGAAGCAGCTATTAAGGGTAAGATTGATCCATTGATTGGTTTGAAAGAAAATGTTATTATTGGTAAATTGATTCCGGCAGGAACTGGTATGAAGAAATATCGTTCTGTAAAACTGAATACGGATTATGAAACGTATGAAGAAGAGGAAGAATCAAATGAGAACACAGCTCCGTCAGATGTAGCAGTGGAAGAAGAGGAAGCTGAAAATGTAGAAGAGCTGGCGGCTCTGGACGGAGTTGACGAAGAACACATTTACGATGAACTCCTGGAAGAGGATCTTATGGAGACAGAACCGGAAACGGAAGCACTCCCGCTGGTGGAATAAAATGAAATGGCCCCAATCATTCCGCGGGGCTGGTTAAGGAGGAACAAAGAAAAATGAGTGTACAGGTAGAAAACTTAGAGAAGAATATGGCAAAATTAACCATCGAGGTTGATGTAAGTACCGTAGAAAAGGCTTTAGAGTCTGCATATAAGAAAAATAAAAAGAAAATCAATGTTCCGGGATTTCGTAAGGGAAAAGTACCGAGAGCTATGATTGAGAAGATGTATGGACCAGCTATTTTCTATGAAGATGCAGTAAATGAAATGATTCCGCCGGCTTATGCAGAAGCTGCAGAAGAGTGTGAATTGGATATTGTATCCCAGCCAAGCATTGATATTGTTCAGATTGAAAAGGGCAAACCATTTATCTTTACAGCTGAAGTTGCTGTGAAACCAGAAGTAACTTTAGGTGAATATAAAGGCGTTGAAATTGAAAAAATAAATGTGGAAGTAACCGACGAAGAGGTTGAGGCAGAAGTCAACAAAGAAAGAGAGAGCAATGCAAGAACCATCAGCGTAGATGACCGTGCAGTTGAGAATGGTGATATTACGATCATTGATTTTGAAGGATTTAAAGACGGCCAGCCTTTTGAGGGAGGTAAAGCTGAGAATTATACCCTTACAATCGGTTCAGGCGCATTTATTCCAGGATTCGAGGAGCAGTTAGTCGGAGCTAACATTGGAGAAGAAGTAACCATTAGTGTTACATTCCCGGAAGAATATCAGGAAAAATCTCTGGCAGGACAGCCGGCAGAATTTAAAGTAACAGTAAAAGAAATTAAGGTGAAAGAATATCCAGAGTTGGATGATGATTTTGCACAGGACGTTTCTGAGTTTGATACACTGGCTGAATATAAAGAGGATGTTAGAAAGACTCTTATGGAACAGAAAGAAAAGGAAGCAGACAGTAAGCGGGAGGAAGCGGTACTGGATAAGGTAATTGAGAATGCACAGATGGATATACCTGATCTGATGGTAGAGACACAGACCAGACAGCTGGCAGAGGATTTCGCAAGAAGAATTTCACAACAGGGCTTATCTGTGGAACAGTATTTCCAGTTTACCGGATTGACACCAGAGACATTCTTAGAGCAGATGAAACCGCAGGCATTAAGAAGAATCCAGTCCAGATTAGTACTGGAGAAAGCAGCAGAAGTTGAGAATATTCAGATATCAGAAGAAAAGTTCAATGAAGAGCTGGAGAATATGGCAAAGGCATATCAGACAGATATTGATAAGTTCAAAGAGATGATGGGCGAAGAGGAAGAAAAGCAGATTCGTGATGATCTGGCTGTTATGGAAGCTCTGAAGCTGATGAAAGAAAGTGCAAAGGAAGTATAAGTTGAGAGTGAAGGAGGACTATCATGAGTTTAGTACCTTATGTCATTGAGCAGACCAGCAGAGGCGAGCGCTCTTATGATATATATTCCAGACTTTTAAAGGACAGGATTGTATTCCTGGGGGAAGAAGTAAATGAGACAACAGCTAGTTTGATTGTTGCACAGCTTCTGTTTTTAGAGTCCGAAGATCCATCTAAGGATATTCATCTGTATATCAATAGTCCGGGTGGTTCTGTTACTGCGGGTATGGCGATTTATGATACTATGCAGTATGTAAAGTGCGATGTATCCACAATGTGTATTGGTATGGCAGCAAGCATGGGCGCATTTTTGCTTGCAGGAGGTGCAAAGGGTAAGCGTTTTGCATTGCCGAATGCAGAAGTAATGATTCACCAGC
Source organism: Lachnospiraceae bacterium (assembly GCA_022791575.1). GTDB lineage: Bacteria > Bacillota > Clostridia > Lachnospirales > Lachnospiraceae > JAAVZI01. The sequence goes on along the minus strand of JAAVZI010000071.1, from coordinate 10,257 downwards.
CGTCAGGCGGTGCTCAGGGCCAGGCAACAGAGATTAAGATTGTTGCAGACCGTATTATTCAGATGAGAAAGAAATTAAATATGATTTTGGCCAAGAACTGTGGGCAGCCTTTGGAAAAAGTTGAGGTTGATACAGAGAGGGATAATTATCTGACCGCGGAAGAAGCGAAAGAGTATGGATTAATTGACAACGTTTTATCCACAGAACGGTAATTGGCGAAATGTATTTAAGCTAAATTATAAGTGGAAACTCCTACTTTTCGTGAGTAGGAGTTTTCATATCATATAGATTCGAGGTGAAATTATGACAAAGGGCATGAATAAAATGGCAAGGTGTTCGTTTTGCGGTAAGACAGAAAGACAGATCCGAAAGCTTGTATCAGGACCGAATGGAATGTATATTTGCGATGAGTGTGTAGAATTATGTTCTGATATTATGGATGACGAATATGATGATTTTTTGGATGATATGGATATTAATCTTTTAAAGCCAAAGGAAATTAAGACATTTTTGGATGATTATGTAATTGGACAGGAAGAGGCCAAGAAAACCTTGTCAGTAGCAGTTTACAATCATTATAAGAGAATTCTGGCCGGACGAGATCTGGGTGTGGAGCTTCAGAAAAGCAACATTCTGCTGTTAGGTCCCACTGGTTCCGGTAAAACTTATCTGGCACAGACACTGGCTAAGATTCTGAACGTTCCGTTTGCCATTGCAGACGCCACTTCATTGACAGAGGCGGGTTATGTTGGCGAAGATGTAGAAAATATTCTTTTGAAAATTATTCAGGCAGCTGAGTTTGATATTGAAAGAGCTGAATTTGGAATTATATATATAGATGAGATTGATAAAATTACTAAAAAATCAGAAAATGTATCCATTACCAGAGATGTATCTGGTGAAGGGGTACAGCAGGCGCTGCTTAAGATTCTGGAAGGAACAACGGCATCCGTACCGCCACAGGGTGGAAGAAAGCATCCACATCAGGAACTGATACCGATTGATACAACGAATATTCTGTTTATTTGCGGCGGAGCATTTGACGGACTGGAAAAGATTATTGAAGGACGTTTGGATCAGAAGTCGATCGGATTTAATGCTGATATCAGTGAAAAGAGCGATAATAATGTAGGTGAATTGCTTCGTCAGGTTCTTCCGGAAGATTTGGTAAAATTTGGCATGATTCCAGAATTTATCGGGCGTGTTCCGGTTACGGTATCGCTAGATCTGTTAGATGAAGAGGCATTGGTAAGAATCTTAAAGGAGCCAAGAAATGCGCTGATCAAACAATATCAGAAAATCTTCGAACTGGACGGAGTACGTCTGGAATTTGATGAGGATGCAGTGCTGGCAGTGGCGCATGAATCAGCAAAGAGAAAAACAGGAGCCAGAGGGCTTCGGGCTATTATGGAGAAATCCATGATGGATCTGATGTATGAAGTTCCGTCAAATGAAGAAATCACTGCTTGTCATGTAACCAAAGCACTGGTAGAGAATAAAGGTCCAGCCCGATTAGAGATCAATGGCCAGATAGTAGAGCAATTATTGGATATGGAGAAGGAAAAAGCGGATGATGAAAGTGCATAATGAAACGAGTATAGTAGAAAATATGCCAGCAATCGCATTGCGGGGTCTGACAATTCTGCCGGAGCTGATTGTACATTTTGACATTAGCAGAAAGAAATCCGTAAAAGCCATAGAAGAGGCTATGATCAGAGACCGCCGGATTTTCCTTGTAACACAGAAAGATATAGACGAGGATTCTCCAGGATATGATGAATTATATAAGGCAGGAGTCGTTGCTACGATCGAGCAGGTAATAAAGGTTCCGAATGAGATTGTCAGAGTCCTGGTAAAGGGTGAGTCCAGAGCTGAGCTGTTACGCATGGATACGGAAGGACCTTATCTGGTTGCAGATATTAAAGTATATGAAGAAGTGGAAGAAGAGATTACGTCCGAAGAGGAGCGGGTAGAAGCAGAAGCCCTGCTGAGGGAACTAGAAGAGCTCTTTTTAAGGTACTGTGTTGAGAATCCAAGAGTGGGAAAAAGTGTTGCTAATCAGTTGGGTGAATATGACAGTATTGGTCGGTTAATGAATTTTATCTGTATTAATCTGCCCCTTGGCTATGATGATCGACAAAGAATATTAGAACAGTTTGACTGGAAAGCACGTTATGATACCTTATGTGTCATTATTAAAGATGAGACACAGATTCTGATGATTCGCAAAGAGCTGCAGGCCAAGATGCGGGAAAAGATTGAGAAGAATCAGAAGGAATATGTCTTAAGGGAACAGATGAAAGCCATTCGAGAAGAGCTGGACGAAGAAAATTATCTGGAAGAAGCAGATGAGTGGCTGGAGCAGGTACGCGGTATAAAGGCACCTCAGGAGGTAAAGGATAAACTTCAGAAGGAAATTCGGCGTTTTAAGTCCCAGCCTTCCCATTCTTCTGAATCCGGTGTAACAAGAGATTATATAGAGACCCTGTTGGATCTGCCCTGGGGAAAATTATCTAAGGATAACCGCAATCTGAAAAAGGCTAGTAAAATACTGGAAGCAGACCATTACGGGCTGGAAAAGGTTAAGGAACGAATCTTAGAATACCTGGCTGTACGGATTCTCAATGAAAAAGGAGAAGCACCGATATTATGTCTGGCAGGCCCTCCTGGAACAGGTAAGACTTCAATCGCCCGCTCTATTGCAAGAGCATTGAACCGGGAATATGTCCGTATCAGTCTGGGCGGTGTCAGAGATGAGGCAGAGATCCGAGGACATAGGAAGACCTATGTGGGGTCAATGCCGGGAAGAATTATTAATGGTATGCGCCAGGCAGGAGTAAGCAATCCTTTAATGCTATTAGATGAGATAGATAAAATCAGCAGTGACTATAAAGGAGATACAGCATCTGCCTTGCTGGAGGTTCTGGACAGTGAACAGAACAGGCATTTTAAGGATCATTATATTGAGGTGCCATTTGATTTATCAGAAGTGCTCTTTATAGCAACCGCTAATTCCCTGCAGACAATTTCCAAGCCTTTGTTGGACCGTATGGAGATTATAGAAATAACCAGCTATACCGCAAATGAGAAGTTTCATATTGCCAAAAAATATTTGATTCCTAAACAGTTAGAAAAGCATGGAATTAAGAAAAGCCAGCTTTCTATCAGCCCAAAGGCATTAGAAAAAATTATTCAGAGGTACACTAGAGAGGCTGGTGTACGTACCTTAGAACGGATGATAGGGAAAATCTGCCGGAAATCTGCCAGAATCTTTCTCGAAGAGGAAGTATCTGCAGTAAAGATTACCGACAAGAACTTAAAGGAGTTCCTGGGAAAAGAAAAGTATGACGAAGATTCCGTGAATGAGAAAGATGAAGTAGGCATTGTACGGGGACTTGCGTGGACCAGTGTCGGTGGAGACACACTGGAAATTGAAGTGAATATTATGCCAGGTAAAGGCGAAGTCAGTTTAACCGGTCAGATGGGAGAGGTTATGCAGGAATCAGCAAAGACCGGTATCAGTTATATCCGCTCAATTGGAGAAAGCTGGGGACTGGATAGAGAATTTTTTAAGAAAAATGATGTGCATATCCATATCCCGGAAGGTGCTGTACCGAAAGACGGTCCGTCAGCAGGTATTACTATGGCGACTGCAATATTATCTGCAGCAACGAATACAAAAGTAAATGCACGGGTGGCCATGACTGGAGAGATTACCCTTCGGGGAAGGGTGCTGCCAATTGGCGGATTGAAGGAGAAAATGCTGGCAGCCCGGCAAGCTGGAATAAAGAAAATATTAGTACCAAAGAAAAATGAAGCAGATGTAGAGGAAATTTCTGAAGAAATCAAAGGCGGTATGGAAATTGTCTTTGTACAGCAGATGGAAGAGGTTGTCCGTGAGGCATTTGTGAAAAAGGAGCAATAGAGCTATGATTATTAAAAGTGCAGAGCTGGAAACGGTATGCGGAATTACCAGCAGGCTACCAGAGAATGATAAAATGGAGATCGCCTTTGCTGGAAAGTCCAATGTAGGAAAATCATCTTTAATAAATGGGCTTCTGAACCGAAAAGCGCTGGCAAGAACGTCTTCTTCTCCAGGAAAAACCCAGACCATTAATTATTATAATGTGAATCAGGAGTTATATTTTGTAGATCTTCCTGGTTATGGATATGCGAAGGTTTCTCTGGAAGTAAAGGAAAAATGGGGTAAGATGATTGAATGTTATCTGCATACTTCCAGGCAGTTAAAAGCAGTATTTTTATTGATAGATATCCGCCACGAACCCTCGGCCAATGATAAGACCATGTATGATTGGATAGTTCATAACGGATATGAACCAGTTATTATTGCTACGAAATTGGATAAGATCAAGCGGAGCCAGGTACAGAAACATTTAAAGATGATTCGGACTGGACTGCAGGTACTTCCCAATACAGTGATACTGCCTTTTTCTGCATTAAATAAGCAGGGAAGGGATGAAATCTGGGAATATATTGAGTCTCTGGGACAATCCGAAAACAAGAACAAATGCGATAGATGATAAAGGAAGCCGCCACATGTGTTCATTGTGGCGGCTCCCTTCTTACATAGAATTCATATAGGAAGCAGGTTCAGGTAATATGAAGAATAAATATATCTTTACAGCGCTGCTGCTGACGGTTTTGACAGTTGTGTCGGCGCTGACTGTTCATTTTAGTAAGGGTGCTGCAAACCAGAAGGAAGGCCTGCTCATTGTTACCAGCTTTTATCCGGTATATATTGCAGCAATCAATGTGACGGATGGAATCGAAGGGGTTCAGGTTCAATGTCTTTCCAGTCCGTCTGCAGGATGTGTTCATGATCATCAACTGACAACAGGAGATATGGTTCTTCTTGAGCAGGCTGACGTATTTATTATAAACGGAGCCGGTATGGAGACTTATCTGGGAGCGGTTAAGGAACGGTTTCCCGAACTGACGGTTGTGGATACCTCAAAGGGAACTGCTTTGCTGGAAGCGGGCGAAGGGCACAAGCATGAAGAGGAACATGATGCGGAGGAAGAAGAGCATATTCATAACTCGCATATCTGGATGAGTATGGAAAACTATTGTATTCAGATAGGAAATATAGGAAATGCGCTAATCCAGATGGACTCTGCCAATCAGGAGAAATACGAAGCCAACATGCATGCTTATCAAAACGCAGTGAAAGAGCTTTTGCGGGAGGGACAGAAAGAACTCCATGAAGCAGCGGGACAGAAATTTGTCAGTACACATGAGGCATTTTCTTATTTTGCAGAGAATTTCCAATGGGAGATGGTAAAGACTATTAATATGGATGAGAATACGAATCTGAAAGCTTCTGAATTGGGTCAGATTCTTACGGCAGTAGAGGAAGAGCAGATTTCTTATGTATTTGCAGAAGAGATCTACGGCAGATCCCTAAGCCGCATATTGGAAGATGAAACAGGCTGCCAGACGGTATTATTGGATACACTGGTTACTGGAAGTAAAGAGAAAGATGCGTATCTTATGGGCATGAGGAACAATATTAAAGCATTAAAGGAGGCCCTGGATCATGAAAAAGTTAGATAAGCCTTGCGGATTGCACTGTATTAAGGTTCATCATTTTGGGGTTACTTTAGATCATCAGGTGATTCTGCAGGATATCAATCTGCATATTCACTGCGGAAAATTGAATGTAATTATTGGAAAAAACGGCGCCGGCAAATCTACATTGATTAAGGCAATTCTGGATGAGATCCCCCATGAAGGAAAGATTACTTATCAGTATCATCCAGGAGATTTTATACAAAAAAAGCTAAAGATCGGCTATGTCCCCCAGATGCTGAATGTTGATAAAAATACTCCGCTCAGTGTCTATGATTTTATGGCTTCTTATATGAGCAGTGTGCCGGTATTCTTTAGAAAGAGCAGGCAAGTGTATCAATCGGTTTATCAGGCTCTTGAGATGCTGCAGGCGCAAGACTGTATTGACAGGCAGGTCTGCAATTTATCGGGGGGACAGCTGCAGCGGGTATTGATTGCTCTGGCGCTGACTCAGGAACCAGGCTTGCTGCTGTTGGATGAACCAGCGTCAGGTATTGATAAAAATGGTATGGATTTGTTCTATGAGACCATTGACCATTTGAAAAAAACATATGATTTGGCAATTATATTGATTTCTCATGATTTGGACTATGTGGCAGAATATGCGGATGAAGTAATTCTGTTAGATAAAAGTATTCGAAAGCGCGGAACGGCAGAACAAGTGTTTGGCAGCCGGGAATTTAGAGAAGTTTTTGGCATGGCAGATTATATGGGGAGGTAAATGATGGAGGCTATTTATTCTATCCTGGATCGACTATTGCCCTTTGCTTGGGCGGAACACGAGTTTATGAAGCATGCATTTCTGGCGGTTTTACTTATGACTCCCATGCTGGGAATGCTTGGGACGATTGTAGTGCAAAAGAAGATGACATTCTTCTCGGACGCTCTGGGACATTCGGCAATTACCGGAATTGGAATTGGGGTTGTGTTGGGAGTCAGTGAAATTAATGTTACAATGTTAATATTTGCTGTCATATTTGGCCTGCTTTTAAATAAAATTAAAAGTAGACAGACAGAAAGTGCGGATACGGTGATTTCTGTATTTGCTTCTTGCAGCATTGCTGCAGGACTGATTATTTTGTCGGGAAGTGGAGAATTCAATCGGTTTTCCGGGATTCTAGCAGGAGATATCTTAAGCATTACCGAACGGGAAATAGGGTATTTAATGCTGGCTTTTCTGGCGCTTTGGCTTTTCTGGCTCTTGGGATTTAACCAGATTTTGGCTGTCAGTATACATGGAACACTGGCCAAAAGCAGGGGAATAAAAGTAAAGCTGCTGGATAACCTGTTTGTGGTATTGGTTGCAGTGATTGTCACATTATCCATTAAATGCATTGGGATTCTGCTAATTAATGCCTTATTGATCATTCCAGTGGCAGCCGCTCGGAACCTATCTGCCAATATGAGGGAGTATCATCTGTTCGCCATTCTGTTTTCTTTATTTTCAGGAATGGCAGGACTGATTGTATCCTATTATATCAGCGTGGCAACAGGGCCTATGATCGTGTTGTTCGCCTCGGTTATCTATTTTGCAACGTTGATTTATTCAAGGCTACTATATTAAAGTTTGGTAAATAAGACAAAAAATAATATAATATTAAGAAATGTTTAGTAATTTGTACAATTGAATTCTTGAGCCGGGTATTGTATGATTATAGATAGCTATTAATAACAGTGGATGATAATACCCTCATTTGATTGGACGAATTTGTAAATGTGGAAAGAGGGAGATTATGGAAGGATTTCATATTCAACACCAGCTGGAAGAAATTGCTGGAAAAGAGCATGTGCGGCTGGCGGAGCCGATGAAACAGCATACAACGTTTCGCATTGGCGGATGTGCGCAATATTTTATAATGCCCGATTCAGCAGAGGTCATACAAAAACTTGTGAAATTCTGCCGTGAGAATGAGATTCCCTGCTTTATTATGGGAAATGGCAGCAATCTGCTGGTCAGTGATACGGGTTACGAAGGCGTTGTTATTCAGCTCTATAAGAATTTCAGCAGAGTAAAAACAGATGGTACACGGCTTTATGCACAGGCCGGCGCATTGCTTTCGAGAGTAGCTGTCTGTGCACTGGAGCATTCTCTGAAGGGTTTCGAGTTTGCTGCTGGAATTCCTGGAACTATAGGCGGTGCAGTTGTTATGAATGCGGGTGCCTATGATGGCGAGATGAAGCAGGTAGTAGAACAAGTGACAGCCCTGAATGAGCAGGGAGAAATCGTTGTATTGGGAAAAGATGAGCTGGAATTGGGTTATAGAACAAGTGTTCTGCAAAGCAGGTCTTATATTGCGCTGGAAATTGTAATCGAACTGGAGCATGGGGAGCAAGAGCAGATTCGTACACGCATGGAGGAATTAAAAGAGAGGCGTACAGCGAAACAGCCGCTGGAATATCCGAGCGCAGGGAGTACATTTAAAAGGCCGGAGGGTAATTATGCTGGTAAGCTGATTATGGAATCGGGATTCCGCGGATATCAGGTAGGCGGTGCTAGAGTGTCGGATAAACACTGCGGATTTGTTATTAATACAGGAGATGCTACAGCCAGGGATGTTATAGAACTTACAAGACACATACAGGATAAAGTTCAGAAAGACTCTGGGGTTATGCTGGAACTGGAAATCAGAAAATTAGGAGATTTTTCGTAAGAAAGTCCGGAAACGGATGGCTGGATACTAGAAGGAGACATGGTTCGACATGAAGTTTGTAATCGTAACAGGAATGTCCGGTGCAGGAAAAAGTATTGCTTTGAAAATGCTGGAGGACTTTGGGTATTACTGCGTTGATAATCTGCCTATTCCACTGGTAAAGAATTTTGCAGAGCTTCTAAATGTTCCGAACCAGGAAATATCCAAGGCAGCGCTGGGGTTGGATATTAGGGGCGGACAGGCTTTTGCAGAGCTGGCAGCAGTTCTTTCGGATATGCAGGCTTCCGGCTGTGCATATGAGATCCTTTTTCTGGATGCCAGTGATGATGTACTGGTGAAAAGATATAAAGAGACCAGAAGGAACCATCCACTGGCAGGAGGCGGCAGAATCAATGTCGGAATCAGGCAGGAACGCAGCCGGATTGCATTTTTAAAAGAAAAGGCAGATTATATTATTGATACCAGCACTATGCTGACACGCGAATTAAAGCAGGAGCTGGAGAAAATCTTTGTTAGAAATCAGGAGTTTAAGAATCTGTTTATCACAGTCTTATCGTTTGGATTTAAAAATGGTATTCCAGAGGATTCAGATTTGGTGTTTGATGTACGGTTTTTACCAAATCCATATTATGTTAGTGAATTAAAAAATAAAACGGGGAATGATAAGGAAGTACAGGATTATGTCATGGGTTTAGAAACAGCCCATATATTTTTAACAAAACTGATAGATATGGTAAATTTTTTGATTCCTAATTATATTTTAGAGGGAAAAAATCAGCTGGTAATCAGTATTGGATGTACCGGCGGAAAACACCGATCAGTTACATTTGCCAATAAGTTATATGAAGCTCTGGAAAATAAGGGGAATTATGGAGTGAAGGTAGAGCATCGGGATATTGAGAAAGATGCCTATAAGAAGTCATAAAAGGAGCAGTTATGTCTTTTTCAGGAGACACGAAGGAAGAATTATCCAGACAAATCAGCAGGGCGAGACATTGTCAGATTGCTGAAATTGCAGCAATTATCAGTCTTTGTGGGAGAATACAGATTAATGTAAAGAATCAATACTGTCTTCGTATGCAGACAGAAAATGCGGCGGTTGCCAGGAAATATTTTACATTGATAAAAAAAGCATTTGAAATCCGTCCAGAAGTATCGGTACGTCAGGGGAGAAATTTGAATAAGGCCTGGGTCTATATGATTACGATACCTAATCCAGAGGATTCCTTGAGGATTCTTCAGGCTGTTAGACTGATTGATGAAGACGGTGAAATTAATGAGAATCTTTCTATTACAGATAATATTATTATCCAGCAAAGATGCTGCAAACGTGCGTTTTTACGGGGAGCATTTCTGGCAGCGGGTTCCATCAGCGATCCAGAAAAGTTCTATCATTTTGAGATTGTCTGTGCCTCAGAAAGTAAGGCAGAGCAGCTGCGTGATCTGATCTTGAGTTTTGATATCGATGCAAGAATTGTTCAGAGAAAAAAATATTATGTTGTATACATCAAAGAGGGTGCTATGATTGTATTGGCCCTGAATGTGATGGAGGCTAATGTATCGCTGATGCAGCTGGAAAATATCAGGATTCTAAAGGAAATGAGGAATTCTGTTAACCGAAAGGTGAACTGTGAGACTGCAAATTTGAATAAGACGGTTTCGGCGGCTGTCAGACAGGCAGAGGATATACAATACATTAAGGAACATGCAGGACTGGACAGTCTTCCGGCAGGCTTGGGTGAGATGGCACAGCTTCGGCTGGAACATCCGGATGCCAGTTTGAAAGAATTAGGAATGATGTTATGCCCTCAGGTTGGAAAATCAGGGGTAAACCATAGATTGAGAAAAATCAGTGATATTGCTGAAGCTTTAAGAGATAACTTCTCGGAATCTCAATGAATGAGATTCTAACCAAAGATTGACAACTGAATATCGTGCAGGAAAAGAAATTAGAGAAAAATGGACATAAACTTTGGACATAGCGGGTACTATGCCTTGAAAAATCTTATGGAATCGC
>JAAVZI010000070.1 GCA_022791575.1 Lachnospiraceae bacterium | reverse complement strand
GATTCCATAAGATTTTTCAAGGCATAGTACCCGCTATGTCCAAAGTTTATGTCCATTTTTCTCTAATTTCTTTTCCTGCACGATATTCAGTTGTCAATCTTTGGTTAGAATCTCATTCATTGAGATTCCGAGAAGTTATAATTTCTTAGAATACGATTGTTCCTTTTGCCATTTCGAATACATACTATTTCTACAAGATATCTATGTACCACTATCTATACCGTCATTTTGCTAAACTGCTGATTGCACATGAAATTACAAATGTCATATACCTCTCCAATTAAAATACAATTATCTATCCCCATTTCATGAAACTGAGAAATGATATCTTCTCCATTTTTCACAAAAATTATTACCAATAGCTTTTCATAATTCTTTAATTCTGTTGGTTTCACACAAGACACTCCATTAATACAGGTTCCTTGTAAATCTGGGTTATTATCAGAAAATATTGTAGTTCCCAATCCCTTATGCCAATATTCCTGATAATAATGATCCCGCCATAATTTACCAAGACCGAACACGCATATATGATCCGCATTCACTAAACGATTAATCAGACAGCTTACCTTCTCATCATGTCGCATACTTTCTGGTAAATTTCCCGTTTGCAGCGCCTCTTTTAGCCTCATTGCCGGTAAAGTACTAACTTCTTTCGCGTCACAACAATTCCTACATAAAATATCAATTGAATCGTCTTTTAATCCTTTCCTGAGTTTTCTATATTCTTTCCCCTGACAGATTTCGCTCCATGTCTGCGTAATTAGATTGCCAAGAACATGTTTCATACCATAGTCCTGGCAGCATAAAACCAGACTTCCATCTGGAAACATCACCGGAAGCCAGCCTCCAGCCTGTTCTTCTGAACCATGGTAGCAGATGATCTCTCCTTTTACAAAAATATCTTCGACTCCCTCTACCTCTAAATTCCCTGCTCTGTTAATCAAGGTCAATCCTGCATACTTTTCCTGATCTACTAACTCCTTTATGTCCTTATGTAAACTTCCGTGACAGGAGTAATAATTAATCTTCATATTCGTATTTACAAGTTTAAAAAGCTCTATGTATTCGTCTGTTATTACAAATTTGGAATGCTTTTCCTCATCTGGAATATGCAAGATAAAACTTTCAAATTCTACATTTTTGATCTTTTCATAATCAGTTATTGTCATTCCTACCAGCGTGGTATTCAGGCAGAGCTTATATCCCTTCTTGTAAGCATATACTATCATATCTGCACATTCCTCATTATGAAACGGTTCTGACATCCCGCAGAACGATATGGTAGCTCCTGGCTGTACCTTGTCAAGCACAATCTTAAAATCTTCAAAACTTAGCTTTCTTTTTCTGGCTTTATTTTCACTATAATATGTGTCCAACAGCAATTTCTGCGGACAATAATCGCAGGCAAGCTTACACCCGATCGTCAGGGATAATTCTAAAGCATGCAGTTTTTCATGATTCATCTTCGTTCCTCCTGATTTCTTTCATAGCACCGAGATTACGTGCTCCCAATATAGGGCTTCCGCTCTTGTTATCTGCACTCGATTTTCCGCTTAATCCCTTCCTTCCATCCAACCCGGCAGGAAAAGCCAAGCGCCTTTAACCGCGACACATCCGGCTCTAACCAGAACGTCCTTTGCGGATCGCTTTCTCTAGCTCCAAACTGCAGTTGCCCCGACGACGCCATAATCTCTCGAATTTCCTCCACAAATTCCCTTAACACCCGCGTATCTTCCGAGGCGATATGATAGATCCCTTTTGCCTCTGCACATGTACCCAGCAGATACAGCGCCCGTGCGCAGTCCGTAATATACATAAAATTCCACCGATTCTCACACGGCGACAGCTGCGGCGCCCCGCCGTCTTGCAGTGTCTCAATCACATAATTGACAAGCGTCCCCGGATTTTCTCCCACGCCATACACACTATAAATGCGCGGCCAGACAAATTCGATATCCTCCTGCTCTGCTAACACTCGGCCCATCTGATAAGCCGCCGTCTTCGCCGCGCCGTACATCATAAACGGCTTAGGAACCGTCTCGTCCTCTTTCGCCGTCCCTCGCACCACGCCGTACTCCGCCTGGCTGCCCGCGCCGATCACTCTGCTGCAGCCGCAGGCCTTTGCCGCGCATACCGCATCACCGGTATACTTTATATTACTATATTGTATAGTAAAATCATTCCGCTCACCGCCGGACGAGCCATTCCAAGCCAGATGATAAAACACATCGGCCCTGCCCGCCTTCTGTGCCAGCTCTTGCAGCTCCTCCAGCGCACATTCCACTATCTGCAGCTGCCCGCTGTAAGATGACTGAAGCACCTGCAGCCGCTCCAATCTCACACTGTCCGGCCTTGCCACAGCCGCCACTTCACAGCCATTTTTAAGAAGCTCCTCACAAAGAGCCGTCCCCAGAAAACCCGTAGCACCTGTTACAATCGCTCTCATCTACTGTCCTCCATCTGAGAAAATTTATCCACACGCTTGATCTCAATAATTACTGCCGTCTCCTTGGGCGTAAACGGACTTAACACCAGATCCGGCCGTCCATTGCCCTTCTCCTTATTCGAATCCACGCTGTACCCCTCCAGACTACCCAAAAGCCCAACCAGATACCCATGTTCAAAAAATGTCTTCAGTATCGTCCGCGCCAGCGTCTTGCCAAACCGGCGCGGACGCGTAAAAAGGCTGACCTTCGCACCCTTCTCAAACAAATCCCGAATCAACAGAGCTTATCTACATAGTATAAATTTTTATCAATAAACTCCTTATAAAACTCAAATCCAATCCCAATCCGCTTGTTCCGCTGCACGGCCAATCGCCTCCCCATCTATGATATCCGCATTATAGCATAACTTCGCTCTTCCCACAAGCCAAATCCGGCTGGCAGAATTTACAAAGTCCCGCATATATCAAAAACCTGCATTCCGCAAGCGAACTACTCCGTTCCTCACAACTCAATCACCCAACACACATGTGGATTACCCCAGAATTTCCTCCAGCTCCTCCCGCTCTAACAGCGGCGTCATATCCTCCAGCGGGCGGCTTGCCATCTGCCCGTCCTCACGCATATAACTGGTCTGCCGCGGCAGAATCTTCTGTGTAATATCCGCTTGATACGTACACACAACCGGCCCCGGCTCATTCAGAACCTCCGCCACCTGTTCTTTCAAATGCTCCTCATTCTCAATATGCATGCCCTTAATGCCAAATGCTTCCGCCACAGCGCGCATATCCGGCAGGGTCAGCCCCGATTCCTCAGTACAGCCGGTTAAATGCCCCTTAAAATTCCCATTCTGCGAGCCATAGATCATGCTATACCCCTGGTTATCCGCCACAAAAATCTTCACCGGCAGCTGCCGTCTTCGAATCACTTCCAGCTCCTGCATATTCATAGCCGCGCTGCCGTCGCCCGTCACACATACCGTCCGTCGGTTTCCAGAGGCAATGCAGCTGCCGATACAAGCCGGAATATCATATCCCATAGCCGCCAGCCCCTTTGTCAGAAACGCCCGCTGTCCCGCTTTAATCTCAAATACCTTCATAGCAATATCCACCGTCGTCCCCGAACTGGTAAACTGGTAAATGTCTTCGCCCGTCATCTGATCCGATACCTCCTGAATCAGACGATAACTGCTGACAAAGCCCTCTCTGGCCTCCTGCTCCGGAATCCGCACCGGATACTTACGAAAGAGCTGTTCACAACGCTGCAGCCAGCTCGAACGGTCCGGCTTCTCAATTTCCGATTTTCTCGCCAGCATGGCCTTTAAAAATGCTTTCGCATCGCATACCACCTTGAGCTGCGGATGAACGCTCTTCTTATTCATTTCCTTTTCATCAATATCAACCATCACATGATTGGCTCTCGCCAGAAAGCTTTCATAATTATACCCTGTACTCAAAAGATTCAATCGGCTGCCAATCGTCAGCACAAAATCCGCGCTCTGCTGAATCAAGTTCGCAGCCCGGTGCCCCACAGACCCCGGACGGCCAAAATAAAGCGGATGTTCTTCCTCAATCAGATCAACCCCGTTCCAGGAGGTCAGAACCGGAATTCCCAGAACATGATAAAACTCCCTGGCTTCCTCTACCGCATGCCCCAGGCGGATTCCATGCCCCAGCAGCAGCACCGGACGCTCCGCCTGATTCAGCAGCTCAATCGTCCGTGTAATCTCCTCCTCCTTCGCCGGATACTCTCCAAGACCTTCCCCGGAAAATCCCTGCAGTTCCTCCGTTTCCACCTGCATAGCCTGAATATCCAGCGGCACATCAATCCAGACCGGCCCCGGACGGCCGTTGACTGCGATGGCCGCCGCCTTCTCCAGCTCATAGCGGATCTCCTCCGGCTCCCGAATCTGCACCGCATACTTCGTATACGATTCTGCCATAGAAATAATATTCACTTCCTGAATACCAAACTGGCGGATTCCCTGCTCTCCAACCAGATCGGCCCGTTTCACCTGCCCGGACAGGAAAATCACCGGAATCGAATCCATATAGGCGCCCGCAAGCCCGGTCAGGGCGTTGGTTGCGCCCGGTCCGCTTGTCACCAGACAGGCGCCGTAGCCCTCCTGAATGCGGGCATAAGCCTCGGCAGCAATCGCCGCCCCCTGCTCGTGAAGCATGCATACCCCCTCCAGGTATTTGCTCCTGCCCAGCGAATCATTCAAATGCATGGCGCCGCCGCCCGCCATATAAAATACCTGCCGCACTCCCAATCCGGCAATAAAATCCATAATATAATCTGATATTTTTACTTTCATATTCTTCCTGCTTTCTCAATATCTGGCTACTCCGCAGCGCTGAACTCATGATACTGAATCAAATCCTCAATAATCTCATTTTTAATAATCGTCGCCTCATACCCGCCGTTCACGCCCAGCTTGCGCAGCAGATACTCCATCGTCAGATTGCCGTCGCGCCATTTTCCACCCAATCCCAGATGGGTGACGTCCATATAATCAGCTCCCTCGGCAATCGCCAGATCCGCCAGCGCGTCCGCCGTGCCGTTGCGGTCATGGAAATGGCACCCCAGCTTCACACCGGCCTTATGACACTCACGGATCGTATCCCTGACATACTCTGGCGTCATAACGCTCTCGGTATCGGCAAACTCTAAGGCATGCGCCCCCTTCTCCTTGGCAAATTCGGCAAAGCGGATATTCTGTTCAATCGAATTATGACCGGCGCTTGTAAAATTCAGGAACACCTCATAGCCCAGCTCCAGCGCCTCCGTCAGATAACGGTCCAAAACATCCAGATCGGTCTCCGGCGAACGGGTCAGCAGACGCACCGTATCAATTACGCTCTCCTTCGCCGGCAGCAGCGGGGACAACGGCCGCTGGATATCCCGCATAGCCGACAGCTTCGTCAGATTCTTCGTCGAGCGGAACACCTGTTTCATCTCATTATTGCGGCTGCTGCAATAGCGGAAATTCCCTCGCCCCGGGTCCGCCTCCTCATTGTGGAAAAAGCCCAGCTCCACATAGTCAATCCCTTTCGTCTGGGCAAAATTGTAAATGTCACGCACCGTCTTATCATTAAAATACCATCCCGTCTGATAGCCGATTTCACGCAGGGAACAGTCGAAAATTGTTAATCCTTTAATCATAGAGGGTTCCTCCTTGTTTCCTTTCTATTTGATGTTAGCGGACTGCCTCATGAATCCTCAAAACCATTTCTTCTAACATTTCCTCCGTCATGCCCGGATAGACCCCCACCCAGAAGCTGTGATTCATCGCAAAATCGGTATTCTCAAGCGATCCGACTACGCGATAATCCACACCTTTTTCATAGCCCTCAAAGCAGGGATGCCTTAAAATATTTCCTGCAAATAAATTTCTCGTCTGAATGTTGTGCTCCTCTAAATAAGCTACTACCTCATTTCTGGTTTTGCCGCATTCCGCCTTTACCGACATAATAAATCCAAACCAGCAGGGATTGGTTCCCTCCGCTTTTTCCGGCAGCAGCAGTACATCCGATAAATCGGACAGATGCGTGCGCAGGTAATCCCAGTTTTTCTGACGTTTTTCGACAAAATCCGGCAGCTTTTTCAGCTGCGCCGCGCCGATAGCCGCCTGCATATCGGTCACTTTCAGATTATAGCCAAGATGAGAATAGACATATTTGTGGTCATAGCCTTTCGGCAGCGTGCCGAACTGTCCATCAAAGCGGTGGCCGCACAGGTTGTCCTGTCCTCCGCTGCACACACATTCCCTGCCCCAGTCGCGCATGGAACGGATAATCTTATGCAGCAATGGATTCGACGTATAGACCGCGCCACCCTCGCCCATTGTCATCTGGTGCGCCGGATAGAAGCTGGAGGTGCCAATATCTCCAATTGTTCCGGTTAATTTCTGCTCACCGTCAATTTCATAGGTGCCGCCCAGCGCATCGCAGTTATCCTCCAATAGCCATAACTGGTGCCGGTCACAGAACGCCTTTACCGTCTGCAAGTCAAAGGTATTACCCAGACTGTGCGCCAGAAATACCGCTTTTGTCTTCGGCGAATAAGCCTCCTCCAGCTTGGCAGGGTCAAGGTTATAAGAAGGAATCTGAATATCCAGAAATACCGGCACTGCCCCCGCCTGCACAATCGGCGCAACCGTCGTTGGAAATGCAGCGGCAACCGTTATGACTTCGTCGCCTTTGTTCAGCCGCCGTTCTTTTAACAGCGGAGAAGTCAGTGCCATCAATGCCAGCAGATTGGCGGAAGACCCGGAATTAACCAACGAACAGTAGGGAACCTTTAGATATTCTGCCAGGCCGCTCTCAAATTCTTTGGTATAGGTTCCAGCTGTCAGCCAAAAATCCAGCGCCGAATCCACCAGATTGCAGAGCTCCTCTTCGTCGTAAACCCGGCCGGCATAATTAATCCGGTCGCCTTTTTTATATTCGTTCTGCTGGTGGTTTTCCTGATAATATTGCTTTACCAGCTCTAAAATTTCTTTCTTATCCATTTTTTCTTCTCCTTCTATCTTATAATGACGAAAACATATACCGGCAGTCAACAATCGGTTTATCGCCCAGCTCCGGCACAGCCTTGAATTCGTCCCATGCAGTTACTATGGCGATCACGTCCGCGGACTCATAAACCTCTCTGGCGCTGTTTTTATAGTCGACGGTCACATCCTGATAATATTTTTGAAATTCTTCTACGGCCGCCGGGTCGTATGCAGTGATGTTGGAATAGCCTTTTTGCTGCAGAGCTTTGATAACTTTATAGGCCGCAGTGTCTCTGACGTCGTCAGAGCCTGGTTTAAAGGACAAGCCCAATATACCAATCACGGCTTCTTTGGTCTGACACTGTATAATTTTCTCGGCAATGATTGCCGGGCGTTTTTCATTGGTTTCGATTACGTGTTTAAGAATCTGCGGCTCACAGCCTTTTGCCTTGGCCTGGGCAAACAGGGCGCAGGTATCTTTGGGCAGGCAGTAGCCGCCGTATCCGCAGCCCGGATAGACATAGCTTGTCATATTGCAGTTGTTCCAGCGCTTATCCATATGTAAAATGTGAAAGGCATCGCCGACGTCGATCCCGCCGATCTGGTCGGCAACCTGCGCCATTTCATTGGAATAGCTGATCATGGTTGCCAGTAACGTATTGGATAAATATTTGATAAATTCGCCGGTGGAGTGGGACACGCATACAATCGGCACATGCATCGGCTCGTACAGCCGGCAGAGCATGTTCTTGGAAATGTCGTCATTGCAGCCCAGTACAATGCGGTCCGCCTCCATAAAATCGCTCCAGCAGTGCCCTTCGCGCAAGAATTCCGGATTGTTGGCAACGCCTAAATGTTCTGCTACCGCGCCTTTTGCCTTGACATAGGGCACAATTTTTTCTGCGGTGGTAGAAGGCGGAATCGTTGATTTTGTCACCAAAACGCGGAATTTCTCATCATGGACGGCGTTGATTGTCGTATCAATGGCAGAAAACAGGTAGGTTAAATCGGCACTTCCAGATTCGCCGTAGGGCGTGCCTACACAGTAGAAAATGTATTCGCTGTCAGCAATTGCCTGCTGCGCGTTATCAGTAATAATAAAATTTTGGTTGAGATGTGTTTGCAGCACCTCCTGCATGTCCGGCTCCAGAAAAGGAAGCTTTCCGGCCTTCAGAACATTTGTTCTCTCCCGATTGACGTCAATGCCATATACCTTGTATCCTAAATGGGCAAATCCCAGCGCGGTCGTCAGTCCGACGAACCCTAATCCAAATACGGTTACCATACTAAATTCTCCTCTTCACTCTCTTTCAAGAACTGTAAAAAGCGTTTTACGCCTTCTTCGACATAAATCGTGGGATTGTATCCCAGAATCCGCCTTGCCTTGTCGATATTGGGGCAGCGCCTCTGCGGATTGTTGGTCAAATAGTCCTGATCCTCCGATACCTCGTAGATCACCCGCCCCTGGTAGCCAAAGAGCTCTTTTCCGTTTTCTTTGTAGATATCCGCCAGCTTCTGAATGGATATTTCCGGCTTTTCGATACCGATATTAAAATAATTGTAAGTGCCATGCAGCAATATTTTGAAATATCCGCAGACTGCGTCCGCTATATAGCAGAAGGTCCGGCTGGGACTGCCGTTGGAAAGAATAGTAATATCATTTCCTTCCATAATATTTTTCGCAAAATCAGCGGGTACGCGCTTGTCATTGATTTTCATGCCCGGCCCGTAATTGTTAAATGGCCGCGCAACGCCGATCGGCATCTGATACTGCCTTGCATACAGCATACAGAGTGTCTCTCCAAAGCGCTTAGATTCGTCATAGCAGGCTCTGGGACCGGTACAGCACACGTCCCCGTGATATTCCTCTGCCGTCGGCACCGCCTCCGGCGCAGGGTCGCCATAGATTTCACTGGAGGAGAAGAACAGAAATCCTTTGACAGATTTTTCTTTGTAATAATCCAACAGCCCGCGCAGTCCCCAAATATTGGCGTCGATTGTCTCAATCGGGTATTTGCGGTAGAACATCGGCGAGGCAATCGAAGCCATATGTATGATGTAGTCGGCTTCGCGCGCTTCTTCGATGGAATCAATGCGGTCGGAGATGATGTCAAATTTTTTGATAATAAAGCGCGGGTCCTTTTTCATCTCGTCAATCCATTTGGGGTAACCGAGCATAAAATTATCGAGGCAGATGACTTTCTTTAGATTCAAGTCGTCTTTGTATTGGTATAAGAAATGCACCATATAAAAGCCCAGAAATCCCGCGCAGCCGGTAATCAGAATGGTGGAATCCTCAAGTTTGCCGAGTTCTTCCGTTGATAAACTATGGTATGTATAATCTAAGTCCTGTTCTAATTGTTTGTTAAACATTGCTCATTGTCCTCCTATATATTAAATGTAGAGTTTTCTTGCTATTTGCCTGTTTGATATGGATGAAAGCAGATAGGGAGAAAACCCCAAAACTATGTTTAAGACTTGTAATGTTGTCCATAGAAATAGCGAGCATCGGATTATGTCAGCCATAATCCCATTCTACAGTTAGGAAATAAGAAAATTTTCCGTGAAGTATGTGTTATATGATTTTCAAAAGAATTTCTGTCGGGGTAAGCACAGGAATATCAAAACCTTCAAAGTCTCTTTTGTTTCGAGTAACAATATAATCGCAATGTATAGATTTTGCACAAGTAGCAACAAGACAATCCTCAAAATCCTTTGCCATTTTCTGAAATGCAATAAGAACATCATTATTCGTAACGCTGCACACCTTGACAATTTCTAAAAGTTTTCCAACTGCCTTATATGCCTGTTCTGTGCTATGAGTATATTTTCTTACAAGATAGAAGATGTCGGTAACTGAAGATGCTGATACAAAACCGTTTATTTTATGTTCTTCACAAAGCTTCAGAATCTTGTAAGAATCCTCTACAAAAGGTTCTCTTTCCAATAATACATCAATGATTACGTTCGTATCACACATTATTTTCATATTTTAACAAACGCTCCTCTCGTAAAGAATCCATATCAATACCAGAGGAAATACCACCAAGCATTCCACGCAGGGTATCCACAGCAGAAACTTGTGGATTTACTACTTTAGCGACCGTTTTTCCATTACGAGTAATAAAGATATCTTCCTCGGCAATTAATTCAAGGTACTTTCCGAAATTAGCTTTAAATTCTGTTGCCGTAACAACCATATCGAACCCTCCTTTTAGTTGAGATATTTTTATTATATGCGATTTTATCGATAAAATCAATAAAATCACACAAAAAGAGAGACAGTAATATTAAAATTCGTTCGATATATAAAAACTTTTTTGTATATTTTATCCTTATCTGGTTTCATCCACCTGCGATACTCTCCTTTCACTGTCAGAGTTTGGACAATTGATACAAAAATGTAGCGAATCAAAAACGTCTTTGAGCGGAATTTTTGTATCAATTGTTCAAACTCGTCCCCTTGCAACGATTTTCGCATTCACACACTACTACCAGCATTTCCACTTTGCCTTTCCGGTATTCCACAGATAGTCCAGCGTTTCCTTATCTCTCAAAGTATCCATACATTTCCAAAACCCTTCATGCTTATAAGCCGCCAGTTTGCCGTCCCTGGCCAGATTTTCTAATGGCTCGCGTTCGAAAAAGGTATCGTCGCCGGCTATGTAATCAAATACTTCCGGCTCTAATACCATGAATCCCGCATTGATCCATCCGCCGTCTTCTTTGGCCTTTTCGGAGAAGGCATTTACGTTCCGCTCTTTGTCAATGTCCAGTACACCAAAGCGGCCGCCGGGCTGGATGGCCGTAATGGTGGCTGCTTTCTGTTTCTTTTTATGGAATTCCAGCAGTGCATGCAGATCGACGTTGGATACACCGTCTCCGTAGGTCATCATAAACGTCTCGTTTTCGATATATTTGCGCACGCGCTTAAGCCTTCCGCCTGTCATCGTGCGCAGGCCGGTATCGACAACCGTTACTTTCCAAGGTTCGGCCACATTATTATGGATAATCATATTGTTGTTATCTGAGAAGTCAAAGGTGATATCGCTGCGGTGCAGATAATAGTCGGCAAAATATTCTTTGATCACGTATCCTTTGTAGCCGCAGCAGATCACAAATTCATCAAATCCGAATGAGGAATAGTATTTCATAATGTGCCACAGGATAGGGGCCTCACCTACTTCAATCATTGGTTTGGGTTTGAGATGGCTTTCTTCACTGATTCTGGTTCCAAAGCCCCCTGCCAGTATTACGACTTTCATATTGTACTCTCCTAACCGGTTTCATTAAAAAAATTCATGATTATGCTGTATCATGAATTTTTAATTAATAAACCTATATTTTACATTTTACATCTTACATCCCTGTAAATTATAAATATCATCCATGATAATTGTAATTCGTAATGTTTTGTTGCGTACCTGACTGAAACTATATAAAATCATTTAATATATCGGCTATTTGGCAGAATTAATTTAGGGGGGCGGGATGGTAAATTTAGGACTGGCGTCTCTTCCACGATCAACCATTCTTTTTACTGCTATATGATAAATGTTTGATTCGCTCCAACGCTTTTTCATACACTCCACATTTTTTATAACATTTCTTTGCTTTTTCATTATTTCCTGTACACTCATAAATCACACCCATATTGTAATATGGCAGATAAGAACTGGTTCCTTGTACTTTTCCTTCTGGCATCTGGGCTGCTTTCTGAAATTCATCCACCGCCTCCTGCAGCAGACCGTTGTTCATATATATCAATCCCATTAAAAACTTAAAATCCGCGGTATTCCCAAATGCATCATATACCGATTCCAATCCCAATGCCATCTCTTTCTGTCCCGAATTCAATAAAGCATAACCATAGGTTTCAACCATATCTATCACATATTCCAGTTTCGGATCCAGATCAAATTCTAGTCCTTTAGAAAAATACTGAGCAGCTTCTGCATATTCTTCTGCCATATATGCACTCTTTCCCAACTGAAATAAGGTATATGGTTCCTCTCCGAACTCTTCCAGATCTAGCAGCAGCAGACGCTTGTTCCGCTTTGCTTTTTCCCTTCGCTGTTCGGGTGTCCCCAAATATCCGTCGTGGTCTATGACTATAGAAGTTTTCCTGATAGAAGTGTGAGCAATTTCCTTTTCCTGAATTTGCCGCAGCTGTTCATGAATTCTGCCCTGGTACTGATAACAAGTCCGATTATATATCCTTGGAATCCAAATGGTTGAGATTCTTCCATCACCATCCGATTCATATAGATTCTTCCGCTGTACATTCCACAGCATATCGTCAGATTGTTCTGTGATCTGTTCCAATTCTTTCTGATTATAATTGATTATATATTCATCACTGTCTAAAGTAAAAATCCAGTCATTAGAAGCAAGAGAAGCGGCATAATTCTTAGCTTTGGCAAAATGATCGCACCATGCAAATTCTCCAGCAATATCTGCATATTTTTCTATTATTAATTTTGTATGATCTTGAGAGCCAGTATCTACAACTACAATCTCTGCCTTCATTTTTTTCAGATGCTGCAGACACTTTTCCAATTTTTCTGCTTCATTTCTTGTGATAATACATACCGATAACATTATTGTCTCCTAACTTCCTGTTCTTTGATATAGTCCATAAATTGTTTTTTATTATCTTTTGCTGCCGTTGCTGGCCTTCCCAAGTCTTTCCGTGAACCAACGGCACATTTTACCTCAATCAAACGCAGCTTCTGGTCTCTTCTTGCCTCATGCAGCTCCCTCGTCAAAGCGTCCATATCATTCACACATACCGTATAGGGGTATCCGCAGGCCCTGGCCACTCCTGGAAAATCAATACTGCTGCCCACAGTCGGCATTCCACCAACCGTTTCGTGCGCTTCATTATTAAGAATTATATGAATTAAGTTAGTCGGTTTACTAGCTCCAATCACTGCCAAAGCCCCCATATGCATGATTGCTGCCCCATCTCCGTCAATACACCATACTTTCTGATGCGGCTGATTCACAGCAACTCCAAGTGCAATAGAGGACGCATGTCCCATAGAACCAACGGTTAAAAAATCACAGCGATGCCCCTGCTCTTTTCTTTCCCGTATCTCATATAGCTCCCGGCTTGCCTTTCCCGTCGTAGATATCACCAGATCCGCTCCCGCTTCTTCTGCAATGCGCTCAATTACCTGCTCTCGGACCAGGGGATATGTATTCTGGTATTCTTGTTCTCTTTCATAGGTAAGGGCACCCTTTCGAATAACAAATGCTGCTTGCTTTCCTTCCTGCATTTGCCGGCGAAACTTCTCCATTGCCATATATACCTCTTCTTCCGAAGTCTCTTTCTGTATCACAAAATAGGAAATTCCCATCTGCTCCAAAAGCATTAATGTAACTTCCCCCTGAAAAATATGCTGCGGTTCATCAGGAATACCCGGTTCTCCTCTCCAGCCGATGATAAACAGAACGGGAATGCCATATACCTTATCATTTAATAAGGAAGCAACAGGATTGATTACATTGCCCTCACCAGAGTTCTGCATATATACCACCGCGGTTCTGCCCGTCGCCAGATAATAGCCGGCTGCAAGCGCCGTGCAATTCCCCTCATTTGCTGCTATGATATGGTGCCTGGTATCAATCCCATAGTAATCCATCAAGTAATTGCAAAGCGGCTTCAGCTGAGAGTCTGGAACTCCTGAATAAAAGTCCGAACCAATTATTTCCACTAATCTTTGTGCTTTCATATCTATCCGCTCCAATCTAATTGTATAAATTACTTTCCATAGCTTTGATCCACAGTTATTAATTCCTCCAAAGTATCAATCTCTGTCAATTGAGATTCGGATACAGGCTTAATCCTCATATCCAGTTCTGTTACATATTTATCCACTACTTCATCCCAGAATAAGTCTGCATTCTCCTCCAATGCATACTCCTTTATAATTTTCTCCGCTAAAACTGCTGCATCTTTCTTTCTAAAAAATGCAACCCCAACCATATTATATCTGTTTGTACACCCTTTGTAAACTTTGGTAATTCTTCCCTGAGAATCCAAATCAAATCCCCAGTCATTGGAATAACCAGAAACATATTTCCCATAATAACAGGACTTGTCAGGAACCTCATCAAAAATTCCCAGATCAGAAACATATACATCTGACTCACAGATAAAACAATCAGCTGACGGTAATCGATCTACAGCAGCATATATAGACGAAATATTATTCTTCTGCAGATAATCCGGATTCCATATCAGCTGCAGCCCTGGATACTTATCTTCCAGATACATAAACTGCTCTTTTAAATGTCCGGTTATCACATAAATCTCTGAGATCTTTCGTCTCTTTAATCCAGCTATCATTGTCTCAATCATAGGGACTCCATGTACCCGTATCAAGGGTTTTGGCACCTTCTCTGTCAATGGAAGCAGTCTGCTGCCAAGACCTGCCGCCAATAAAACTGCAATTTCTTTTCTCATATTATTCCTCATCAATCAACGTAATAATATCTTTGATTGGCATTAAATCCGCATCCGCTTCCAAAGCCCGATGATGCTTTAAAATTTTCTGTGCAGTCTGTTCCATAGCTGGAAATGCACTTCTGGTTAATTGATTTGCATAGATTACAATATTAACTCCATGAGCAGCCAATTCCGCCTCTGTTATAGAAGAAAAAGAGGTTGGTACAACAACAAGCGGCGTGTTGGAATCCTGCTTACGAAAGTAATCACAGAATTCCAACACTTCATCTGCTGTCTTCTTCCTGCTGTGAATCATAATTCCGTCTGCTCCTGCCTGTACATAAGCACGAGCACGGCATAATGCATCTTCCATTCCCCTATCCAGAATCAGGCTTTCAATTCGGGCTATAATCATAAAATCTTCGGTTCGTTGAATCCTCTTACCCGCTGCTATCTTTTCGCAGAAATTCTCTATGGAATCTTGCGTCTGCTCCACCTCTGTTCCAAACAGTGAATTTTTCTTTAATCCAGTCTTATCCTCGATAATTACTGCTGATACGCCCATTCGCTCCAGGGATTTTACGGTATATACAAAATGCTGAGTCAGCCCGCCTGTATCGCCATCAAAAATAATCGGTTTAGTAGTTACTTCCATAATATCATCAATGGTCCGAAATCTGGATGTCATATCCACCAGCTCAATATCTGGTTTGCCCTTGGCTGTAGAATCACAAAGAGAACTAATCCACATGGCATCAAACTGATCCAATCCTCCGTCATGTTCTACTACCGTCTTTTCCACAAGCAGACCTGTAAGGCCGCTATGAGCTTCCATGGTTTTCACAATCGGAACCATTTCTAGCAGCTGCTTTAGTCTTTTGCGTCTGTATTCTGGCATGGCCAGTTTTTCTCTATATATGGTATCTATTTTTCTAACTGTCTCATTATAGGTATAAGGTACTTCAATCAGACGACCGCCGTATTCGTTTAATTTTTTTACTAATCGGCTGCGGATTGCCTTTTCTGGTCCATTTAACCAGTTATCTCCATGTATGACATATTCCGGCTGTAATTCTTCCAGAATGGTATCATACATAATCTGATTCTGCACCACTACTCTGGATATCCCTTCTATCTTCTCTACCATTTGCTTCCGCTCTTCAAAGGAAACCGTCGGAAAACGGTTATAGCGGATCATCTCCGAATCACATAACACACCGGCCACCACTTCTCCATATCTTTTTGCCTGCCGGATAATATTTAAATGACCTTCATGAATGACATCTGTGCAAAAGCATGTATATATCACTGCCATTTTTCTTCTCCTGAACGATTAATATTTTACTGGAATTTCTACATGGCTTTTCTTTAATGCCTCTATAAAGACCTGAAAAAATCCCTCTATATCCTCCTGGTCGATTGCGCCTAACGCACATAGACGAAAGGTATCCGTTCCTGCTATTTTCCCAGGATAAATGGTATAACCATGCTCGTAGCAATCATCATGAATGCGGTTAAAATCCCAGTTTTTATCCTTCGGATAAATGACAGAAACTACCAATCCAGCCTGCCATTCTCGTTTAATCACATTTTCAAAGCCCAGTTTCTCCAGCCCTTTATGAATTGCTTCAAACACCCGTAAATGCCGTTCCCATTTAGCAGTCTCACCCTCTGCAAAATATTCGTCCAGTGCTGCTCTTGCTGCATAAACTGTCTGTACCGGAGGTGTAAAATGCATTTCTCCAGTCCTTTCAAAATACTCATACTGCAAATACAGATTACAATAATACGAACGTTTGGGATAATCTTTGGATTTTTCAATCATCTCTTTATTTCCGATAACAAATGATAAGCCTGTCATTGCCATCAGCCCCTTTTGTGCTGACGCCATACAAAAATCAATATGATCCTTCTCCAGATCAATCGGCCGCATAGCATAAGTAGACGTGGTATCCACAACAAAAACTGCCTGATATTTATGGGCCATCTGCCCGATTTCTCGAATTGGATTCAAGATTCCCGTACCAGTCTCATGATGTGTAGTATATACGACTTCGATTTCCGGATGTGCTTTTAATTCCCGTTCTACCAGTTCCAAATCAGGAAGTTCATCTGCTGGAAACTGTAAATCTATGTAATCCAGGTGATAATACCTGCAAATTTCAACTGCTCTGGAACTATAAGCTCCATTATTAATCACAAGAATTTTCTTATGTTCTGGTACTAAGGAATTAATGCAGACATCTAAATTAATAGTACCAGAACCGCAGAATAAAACAGCGGTATATTTATCCAAGCTGCCATGTACGATTCTTACAAGATCCTCCCGAATCCCTTTCATCATAAACGTAAATTCTTTTTCCCTGGGACAGATATCTGGAACCAATTGAGCCAGCTTTACTGTATCGGTCGTTGTCGCCGGCCCTGGATTCAATAAAACATTTCTTTTTATGTTCAATATTCTTCTCTCCTCATCAATAAATAATCAGCGGTGCTATATGCTCTTTCACAATCGTAAGATACTGTTCTATTAACTGCTGATCCTCTAAAGGTTTACCGGCTTGATCTCTTGCTGTAATCGTATAATCTTTTAATTCAAACCTGCCGTCATCACCGGTTGGCGCCCCATTTTCAAAAAATACGGTATAATTCTTTGCAAAATAGGTTGCATAATATGGGTCCTTGGGATGAAGACTTTCTGTTAACGCATACTCTCGTTCCTGTTCTCCGCCAAAACAAACTGGAAGGCTGCCATTAGTTTTCCCCTCTTTGAGTGGAATTCCTGCTAATTTACACAGAATACTTACATAATCACTGGCAGATATCATCTCGTGGCTTACCTGCTCCTTAGCCCCGCGGAACATGAATGCAACCCTGGCCCGCTCTTTGCACATAAAATGCTCACCAGGCGGCACCATATATGCTTGTCCGTGGTCAGAAAATAAGCTGATCAGTATCTCTTCTTCCTTATAGTTTTCTTCTATATAGCGATATAAAACACTTAACAAAAGATCCATATGAGAAACGCTCTTTCTATATGTTTTTATTTTATTCTCACTATAATTCTGCTTAGCTGAAGTTAGACCATGCACTTCTTTTCTTCGCTCCTCTATGTTCAGCTTATTCTGTACAGCCAGAGACAAATCCAACCCATCGGCAATATCATGCAGATCACCAAGTGTCATCCATAAAAACTGATTGGTTTCCTGAAATGCGTCCAGATGATCTAACACTTCTCCAATCATCATTTCTGATTTAAAACCTACATTTTGATGCTGATAAATAAACCGATCCACTCCTCTTGCATAACCATAAGCCGGTATAATTCTCCAGTCTCCGCTCATTACCGCTGTATAGTAGCCGGCTTCCTGGAAGTACTCAAACAACGTTGGAACATCCGCTGGCAAAGCAGTATCGAGTTCATTATGAAACATCATATGGTGCAGCGTATCCAGACCAGTCACATAATTGGCAATACTTGGGTATGTCCATTCTGCAGCTGCATAGGCCTGTGTACAAACGCTTCCTTTTCTAAAAAATTCATAGGTATTTGGCATATGCTTCCTAAAGCCGTCTCCGTCTAATAATTCCTGTGAAAGTCCATCCACAAAAATATTCAGTACCAGTTTTTTCTTCTTCGTATCTATTCCTAAAGGAATCGGTTTGCCATAATAACTCTTTTTCTCAGAACAAACTTTAGTTTTACCAGCTACCCGGTAATAATTAAAATGCTTATCTGCCTTCTGCAGAACGGGAACATCCCCCAATTCCTGATGGATGAAAATATGAGAAGTATTTTTCTCAGAAGCTGCAATAGGAAGTAAATATTCACGTTTGTCTCCTTCAACCAGACAAGAACTCCCTTCCTTAACTTTTAGAAATTCACCTTTCGTATGAACTACATCATATACATCATTTTCCAGTGATTCCTGAACCTGATTCCTATAAATACCTACATATCTTTTTTCTTTATCAGACATCCAGTAATAGTCTCCTATGATCTGTACCTCTGCATTCCGATAGGCAGGTTCGCACAAGCCAAAAAATGTCTTATATTGCTCGGCATAGTTCCTTACCGCTTCTTCAAAACTTCTACTGTCACTCTTGCGGCTATCTGCTAATTTCTCTTCTACAAGATTCCACAATTCGTCAATTTTCTGCGTAATCTGCAGTTCTGCAATTCCCTCTAAATTAATATATTCGTAAATATAGAGCGCTTTGATATAATTTTTGCAGGCTTCCAACAGTTCCCCCATCTGCTCATAGACTGAAGCCAGATTATAGTACATATCACCATTCGTGGGATATTGCTGTACTCCCCACAGAGCATATGGCAATGCCTGATCTAAATTTCCCAAATATAAATGATAAATGCACTGGTAAGTAATCAGATCCATATCCGCAGGCGCCTGACTTTTATATTCTTCAATCAGCCGGCCAGCTTCTTTCAGATCAAGCTCATTTAACCTTTCCTCAATGTCATATTTTATCTGTTTCATTTTCATCCTCTTTTCAGCTATCTCATCAGGAACGATTCAAAATAATAATTTACCCTTAGCATACTATGTTCTGATATCCTTGTCAATCCCTTCACAGCCAGCCTCCCCACAGATTAAATCCCGCTGATTTTCTGGGTGTTATTAAGTAATTCTTTTATTTATCCGATAAATGTAATATCACACCAGCATGTGCGGCAATGGAGGTATTATGAATATTTTACACTATACATGGCATGAAAATTCTTCGGAAGACATACAGTCCACGTTTCGGCAGCTTGGACATTGTGTCAGTACCATTTCTTTTCCTTTTTCTGACTACGATGAGGACCCTTTGTTTGAGTCTGCTATCACAACCGCTATGAGACAATCAAATGCGGATTGTATTTTTACTTTTGACTTTTTCCCTTTAATTTCTAAAGCTGCCCAGGAATTTCACATTCCCTATATTTCGTGGATCTATGATATGCCGCATACCACGCTTTTTTCTCCTGCTATTCATAACAGTGTCAACTATGTATTTATATTTGATTATAACTTATATCATATCCTGATACAGCAAAATCCTGACTCGCAGATCTATCATCTGCCACTTGCAGTAAACACCCGCCGAATGATTGATCTGCTTGGTATGCCGCCGGAACAATCCGGAACCCAATATGATGTCAGTTTTGTAGGAAGTCTCTATGAAAGGTGCCTGTATAATCAGATTCAATATCTGCCAGATTATTTAAACGGTTATCTAGCAGGAATTATGAATGCGCAGCAGAAAATCTGCGGCGGGACTTTTATCAATGATGTACTGACGCCTAATATTCTGTCTGAACTTGAGAACTATGTAAAACTTGAAATACCTGACCAATACCAGATTACTTATAAGAATCTTTTTGCAGACTTAATTGCCGAAAAAATTACTTCAACGGAACGAATTCAATTATTATCAAAGATTGCAGCACAGCACTCTTTTACACTATTTACTGCTTCTGACCCTGAATTAATTCCAAATGCCCAATTGGGCGGCATTGTTTCGTATACCCAAAAAATGCCGGAAGTATTCCGCACATCCAAAATTAATCTCAACATTACCCTGCGTTCCATTACATCTGGCATCCCTCTTAGAGCCATGGATATTATGGGCGCTGGCGGCTTTTTACTGTCAAATTATCAGCCAGAATTGGATGCCTACTTTAAAAATGGAGAAGATTGTATTTTATTTGAAAATGAATCAGACATGCTTTGTTCCATAGACTACTATTTAGAGCATGAAAAAGAACGTAAGGAAATCGCCTGCAATGGATTCCGCAAAGTACACCAGGAATTCTCCTATCCCGTGCAGGTACAGAAAATATTATCCACCGTATTTTCGTAATCAGATTGTACAAAGAATTTTACTAAAGTATCATGAGCCGTCAATGCCTAGAAGAAATTCCGCCACTCTCCGGCTTCCAGATCCATCCACCAGATTGGCCATATGTTCTGTGTAAGCCTCAGCCAGTGCCGGATTTTTTATATACTCCAAAAGCCTGCTGCCAATTCGTTTCTCAATATCACCATATACTCTTGCGTCCCCTGCGGAAAGCATAACCTGCTTTCTGTCCATATCCTGAACAAATTCCGACTGATTATCTGCAAAAGAAAAACATACCGTTGGTATCTTACATGCACATAGTTCCAACATAGTTGTTCCGCCTGCTGAAACTGCATATCGACAGGATCTCATATAGTTGCTCATACGACTAACATTTTTATGCAGCCGGATTCTTGGATTCCGTTCTGCCATACTTTGCAGTTCTGGTTCATTTTCATTCATACTTCCAACAATGACATGAAAATGATATTCAGCAAATTCCAAATGGCCCAGGCAATACTTAAGAACTCTTCCGCTTACATTATAAGTATCTGTCCCACCAGTGGTAATCAAAATGCTTTTTTCCCTTTCACACTCAATATCTTCCATACAAAACTCTTCCCTAAGCGGCGCATATTGCATACCAGCCAGCACCTGCACTCCGGCATCCGCATATTGTGTTCTATACAAAACATTCTCTGGCCATTTGATATAACAAAGAATAGCAGCCGATGAATACATCTCTTTTTGCAAATCATCCACATATAGTACCGGCACCAGCTGTTGCAGTATAGCAAGATAAGAAGCTGAAACCTGATAAGAATCCACTACCAGCCACTTCAGCTCCTCCTCCTGAATCACCTTTTTCATCACATCTATTTCTGTATCCATACAATTCCATTGGGTATGAAGAATTCTATACGAAATCCCTCTATCTTGCAGATACTGGATTCCTTTTTCCTCTGCCATTAAAAATATACACTTTTCGCCCAATTTTTCACACTGCAGAGCAATGGATATACAGCGCATCAAATGCCCGGTTGCAACATATTCATTTGCATCTACTCGAAACCCTATCATCATCTGCCTCCATCACTGATCATTTGCTATCTTTTGCTGTCCATCAGACAGTCAAGCCTAATTATTTCGTCTCCAAATGTATTCCGAAAAATTATCTGTCGTACATTTCCATATAAAACCCAGATTTTTAATAAAACACACCGAAGCCATATTATCTTGATGAATCACAGCAGATACTTCTTTCACATTCCATGTATTCTCTGCCATATTAATAAGCGCTGTTACTGCCTCTGCTGCGTAACCATTCTTCCGATAATCTTCATCCAACAGGTAACTGACTTCCATACATTCCCGACTAATATCCAGATTATTAATTCCACATGTGCCAATTATCCTACGATTCTCTCGTAATAGGATTACAAAATCATATCTTGATGAATCTTTCAGATAAGAATTCTTATACCATTGATCATGTGCTTCTATTGTAAGTTTACAGGGATTCTTATAATACTTATATAGAGAATCTTGATTTCTTAGTTTTACAATCGTCTTTGCATCTTCTCTTTCTATTGTACGCAAAAGCAAACGGGAAGTGTGAATATTCATTTCTTTCATGCTGCTTTATACCTGCCTTTTAATTAACATTGTTTCGGTTGTCAGCTTATTTCTTCTTCTGTAATTGGCTCTCCATACGCATAACTTCGTTTTGCCCTTTTCTGCAGCAGCTCAGAATAATATTTAGGCTTCAGTCCATTCGATGGGCGGATACTGCGAACATTCTCTTCTGTAAATGCTTCTCCTGCCTTGATCTCCCTGACGGCAAATAGCGACCGTCTTATACTTAATCCAGATTTTTCATTTTCTGTCAATTCATAAGAAACGGTTCCTTTAATTAAAACGGCATTTCTAACATCCTCCACCATCTTCTTAAACTCAGACATTTTCATGGAAAATCCTGCATCCGCACTCTCTACATGCTCTTCCAGACAGACATGCTTCTCAATCACCTGAGCCCCTAAAGATACGGCTACAACTGGAGCCAGACTGCCGAAGGAATGATCCGAAAGACCTATCGGAACTTGAAAACGCTCTTTCATATCCGAAATTACCGATACATTCATATCCTCATATCGTGCCGGATATTGACTGCAGCATTTTAATAAAATGATTTGTTCATTTTTCTGTCTTCGGCATGCTGCAACAGCTTCCTGAATCTCTTCCGTATCCGCCATTCCACAGGACATAATCATTGGCTTACCCTTACTGGCTGCATACTCAATTAGAGGTATATCCACAAGCTCGAACGAAGCAATCTTATAAAACTCTACACCCATCGTTTCCAGAAAATCAACTGCTGTACGATCAAAAGGAGTCGACAAAAAATCCACTCCCACTTCTTTGCATTTTTCCTTTAGCATTGGCTGCCATTCCCAGGGGGTATATGCGTTCTTATACAAATTATAATAGGTATATCCATTCCACAAACCGCCTTTTATACGAAAAATATCATGGTCACAGTCAATGGTCAATGTGTCCGCTGTATAAGTCTGTATCTTTACACAATCGGCTCCTGCCTTGGCAGCTTCTTCTATAATTTTATAGGCATTCTCAATGGTTCCCCCATGATTGGCTGACATCTCAGCAATGATGTAAACTCCGTTTTTCATTTTATCATATAAGCGCATGTTTCTCCTACCTTATACTTTCTTAATCAGCGAATATTTTAACTCTGCCAGTCTCCAATCCTCTTCGCTGTCAATATCCTGAACTTCCATTTCCCTAACAAATAGGGGGGCGATTCCACTTGTAATTTTCCCATCACAATCCAAAAACTTCTTCGTATTCCAACAATAGAACTGTCCCGCATCATGATAAATGGGTTCTAAATCCTGTGATCGTGTATCCCGGTATTCTGGATTTTTCATCTGAATATAACCGTCATTCGCCACAAATCCTCTTTGCGGTGGATAAGAAAACTTCACCACCGGCCGAACCTCAACGGCCTTTGAACTCTCCAACCGTTCCACCGCTTCTCTCAGCTTATCTGCTGTTACAAACGGAGCCGTTGGATAGATACAAACTACTGTATCAAACTCTCTTCCCACATGTTTGTAACAGGTAATTACCTCCATAATTACTGCGGCTGTAGTTGCAAAATCACCAGCTGTTTCTGCACTTCTCATAAATGGGATCTTCGCTCCATATTTCTTTGCAATCCCAGCAATTTGTTCGCTGTCTGTCGATACCATAACCTCATCAAATAACCTGGAGTCTATGGCTGCTTCAATGGAATAGGCAATAATAGGTTTACCGCAGAATTCTTTTATATTCTTACCCGGAATCCGCTTGCTGCCTCCTCTGGCAGTTATTACTGCAAGCCGACTGCTCATTCGTTCCGCCTCACTTTCTATCGGATACTGACAAGGAACCGTCTCCAGTCATCCGTTTCTTTTTCCTGTTCTTCCAGATAATGGTTATATTTACCAATTACCGCTTCTATTGCTTTACGCTGCTGAATCACAACAGAATCTGCTGCAGAACCTACTAGCAGTGCAAAATACTCGAATCCTATACAGGAATGGTTATTTTCCTCTAATATCCAATCTGAAATCAGTTCGATTTTCTGCTCTGTCTCTAATGTCTCTCCTTGAATGGCTAGGACAATCAGTGCATTTAACCAGCTTTGCCTTTCCAAAATTTCCTCTATCCCGGCATATTCCTGCAATCCTGCTAAAGCTTCCAATAACCATGTAAATCCATGATTAGCTGTGATCTCCAGCATTTCAATAATTTCTTTGTTCGATAATAGTGCTTCTATCTGAGCAATGATTTCTTTTGTCTCTTTTTGCAGCGGAGCCATGTATTTATCCCTACATTGCCCTCTGCATAAAAGTCCTACGTTTCCAAACAGATTTCTGGCAATGCGTGTTGCTACATAACCGATATCTTCCTTTTGCATAAAGCCTTCTCTAATGAATACCTGCTTTACTGATCTCCATTGATTAGAAAACATAAAGTCATAACTGTCCCATGTATATCTACCCGCTGTCTGCGACGTATTAAGCGTCAGATAATACACAACTTCATTCCATGCTATCATCTTATTCGCTACAGCCATTGCCTGTGTCATTCCGGCACAATCCATATAATAAGGTTCAAAGAAATCAATCTGATTCTCTCTTAAGAACGAAGTCTTCATATAGTGAAACATGGAATTATAATATACATGTCTCATAATATGAACTATCGCTGTAGAACGCTGCTCCTGTGTATATACCCTATATTCTGGCACAAACATTCCTCTGGACTCTGGCCCGGTCTGCGGCGTATACTCTACATGATCATTTCCCACCCAGAGAATATCTGGTTCTTCTCTGCATAAGATCTCGTTCAGCCGCTGTAAAACTTCTGCTTTGATACAATCATCTGCTGCTAAAAATGTTGTATATTCGCCTCTAATATGCGAAAGGCATAAAGATACTGCTTTGGGCCAGCCAACCCGCTTCTCTCCATGATAGGCATGTATTCTTTGATCTGCTTTAACCAGCCTTTGTACCATCTCCCACACATCGTCATTGTGATCACTATCGTCCCAGATTACTAATTCCCAATTACGAAAGCTTTGCTTTAAAAGAGAATTCACCGCTGCATTCAATAGCTGAATGTCGTTGTATATAGACATCATAAATGAGAACTTGGGCTGCTCCTCTATCATTAGATTTCGATTCTGCTCTTCCAGTCTCAGGCAGTCCTCTTCTTTGGTAAGATCAAACGGAATATCATAATATGCTGCTTCCAGGTAATCCTTTTCTTCCATTTTATTCTCCTGTTTCTCTAAGCCCTAATCTTCGTTCTGCCTCTTCCATAATCTTACAAAATGCTTTGCTGGTATCTAGCATTTCTGCTGCACGGAGTTTTGCCTTCTGCGACTTTTCTTCATAGTAGGTTCTGTCCATAGCATAGTGAACGATCTCCTCTGCCATCTCCTGATAATCCTTAACGAAAAAATTCTTACCTACACCCAGCGCACCATCTCCAAAATCAGTTGTAACTACCGGCAGGCCCTCATGCATGGCTTCTATTACTGAAGTTCCGCCTCCTGTACGAATAGGATTTACATATAGATCACATTGTTCCAAATAACCCAGAACATTCATTATTTCTCCAATATTAATGGCTTTCTCTCTAAAATCCTTATATTTTTGCGAATAATATTCATATCCTTTTTGAAACCGGCCAATAAAAATAAATTTTATCCTTGGCTCCTTGATTCCGCAAATCATTTCCACGAATTCATCTGTTATTTCCTGATTCAGCCGGCCTCCTACAACTACACATAAAAAATCCCCTTCTTCTGCATGTAGTTCTCTTCTGGAAACCTTCTCCTTGCGGACTGGAAGTGAACTTGTAAAGGTTCCTTCTATCACATTTTTTTCTTCCTGTCCCAGCTCTTTTAATACATCCAGATCTTCGGGTCTCAATCTTCTCCCTATCACCTGAAGTTCTCCAGCTGTCGTAGATAAATCACTGGGAACCGTACCAATTGTCACGGTTGGAACCAGCTCATTACATAAATCTGTCAGAATACTTGTTCCCCCAATATTCACTATATAGATGGGTTTTAAATCTCTGACTACATTTATAATATCCTGCATTTCCTTTCTATTCGGCATATTTTGTTCACATTGGAAAAATGGAATATTCAAATCTTCATATACAATTGACTCGTATTGCAGATACCCTTTCTCATAATCTGCAATTTTTCTCTCATACCAGGGATTCTTATTATCACCAACGAGAAGTTCTGCCGTATTAATCAACATAATTTCTTTCTTCATCTTCTGTTTTAATATCTGACAACGATCTAATGCTGTCTTTGTTGGGCCATGCGTCAGGTTTAGAAATTGATTCGTTATAACAATCACAAAATTCTTATTCCGTTCTGCCGCAGGAATCTGCTTCAACCCAACTCCCATTTCCTGTTTCATATCTTGTATAATATGATAATAAAGCCTGGCCATAAGCTGTCTGTTATCAGCTGTCTGCAATGATGCCTTTTCAAAAAAGGCAGAAGCAATCTGCCAATAGATATGATAACGCATGGTCCAGGACATCTGTTGTTCAGTAAGTGTTACCAGAAGTTCCAACAGTTCTTGCAAACATTCCTCTTTTTCCATCACGGTTAATAGATAAGAATAAAAGAACACTCTGCTTTTGCAATCTGGATTCTGCCGAATCCGCTTTAATATCGTTTCCTCCCACTTTTTCTTATCTTCCTCATTACCATTGATATATACTTCCCGCAATGCCGCCATATCTTTTGCAATCTGGCTTTCGATCCGTTCCGGCGCATAATAATAACGTAATACGGGTTCTAATTCATCCAAAATCTTTTCCATTATCCCTCCTGCCTTTCCACGCATTTCTTTACCTGTTCTATCACGTAATCCTGCTGTTCATCCGTTAAGCCGGGAAACAATGGAAGACTAATCAATCCTTCATAGATCTGCTCTGCATTCGGACATACTACAGACTGATACCCATGATTCTGATAATACGGATGGCGGTATACTGGAATATAATGTACATTAACTCCGATTCCAAGTGCTCTTAATGTCTCAAATATCTCTCTTCGTTTCTCTACTCTGATCACATACAAATGCCAGCTGCTATGACAACCTTCGGCTTCTATTGGCGTAACAATTCCCGCTATATCTTTCAATGCTTCTTGATAACGCATAACCAATGCACGTCTTCTGTCCACAAAACGCTCCAGTTTATTCATTTGGGAAATGCCTAATGCACATTGAATATCTGTAATCCGGTAATTATATCCAAGCTCCAGCTGTTCATAATACCAGGGGCCTTCGTTGGACTGAAGCAACGTTTCGTCCCTTGTAATCCCATGTGAACGGAATAATATAAGCTTCTTATATAAAGCTTCATCATCTGTTGTAATCATCCCGCCTTCTCCCGTTGTAATATGTTTTACCGGATGAAAACTGAAAGTAGTAAGATCTGACAGGCTGCCAACCATTTTTCCCTTATAATCAGCTCCCAGTGCATGTGCTGCATCCTCAATCACCATTAGATGATGCTCTTTGGCAATGCTGTGAATCTCATCCAACTCACATGGCTGACCGGTAAAATGAACAACTAGAATTGCTTTTGTCTTATCTGTTATTTTCCTACGGATATCCTCTGGATCTATATTATAGGTATCCTTCTTCACATCTGCAAAGACAGGCGTTCCTCCGCAATATAATACACAATTGGCTGAAGCTGCAAAGGTAATCGGTGTTGTAATCACTTCATCTCCCTGCTGAATACCTGCTGCAAAACAGGCTGCATGCAGTGCCGCTGTTCCATTGGCAATTGCCACTGCATACTTTGCTCCCACCTGCTCCGCCACTTTCTGTTCAAATTCTACTATTGCCGGACCCGTTGTCAGATAATCTGACCGCAGCACTTCCACAACTGCCTGAATATCTTCCTCATCAACCGTCTGACGTCCATATGGTATATACATCATTTCACCCTCTTTAATATTGTTTCACATCTTTTAACAGTCTCTGCAGTTGTTCCACATCCAGCCATTCTGTATTGGTTCCCGAACTATATTCAAATTCTTGTCCTACCTTTTTCCCGCCTGGCTGGATTCTGCCCGGATTCCACCATTCCATATGAGGATACACAATAAAATGCTTATCATATTCATAAGTCATCAGTGAATCTTCTCTTGTAACCATAATCTCATGCAGTTTCTCCCCTTCCCGGATTCCAACCTCTGTCATATTGCAGCCTGGAAGAATCGCCTGTGCGAGATCCGTAATCTTAAAGGAGGGGATTTTGGAAATAAAAGTTTCTCCGCCTTTTGCTTCCGCCAACGCTTTCAGCACCAATTGAACCCCTTCTTCCAGACTAATCCAAAAACGTGTCATTCGATAATCGGTAATCGGAAGTTCTGTAGCTCCATTCGAAATCAGATTGCGGAAGAAAGGAATGACCGACCCCCGGCTTCCAGCCACATTTCCATATCGTACAATAGAAAATGCAACATCCTTCCCACCTGCATAGGCATTAGCCGCAATAAATAATTTATCCGACACCAGCTTGGTTCCGCCATAAAGGTTAATTGGATTAACTGCTTTATCCGTTGACAGCGCTACTACCCGCTTCACTTTTTTATCAAGTGCGGCGTCAATGATATTCATAGCGCCTTCTATATTCGTCTTAATTGCTTCAATTGGGTTGTATTCGCATGCCGGCACCTGCTTCATTGCAGCTGCATGTACCACATAATCAACCCCCTCAAAAGCACGATACAAACGTTCTTTATCGCGTACATCCCCAATAAAAAATCGTAATTTCCCTTTATATTGGTTCATCTCATTTGCCATAATAAACTGCTTATATTCATCGCGGGAATAAATAATTACCTTCTTCGGGTTATAATGTTCTAAAATGTATTCAATAAAACATTTCCCAAAAGAACCGGTTCCACCTGTAACTAATATCGTCTTATCACTTAACACTGTTATGTCTCTCCTTATCTTTAATCTATATAGACTTCTCTGATAATTTGTCCAGCATCGTTTCCACATCCGGCATAATCTTAGATACGGATTCTTGTATTGCTTCCATCATGATAATTCCACGGTTTGCAACATTTTTCAAATCATCTTTGGCTGTATCCTCTTCTTTTTCCAGGTTCCACAAAGCTTTTCTGGATGCTTCCCCTGCATATTGCTGAACCAGCAGATTCTCCAACCGACTTTCAATAGACTCTGTAATTGCAGACAATGCTTCCGAATGCTGCTGCACCATCTCCACATTTATAGTCTCCTTTTCTGACGCCTCGATTAGTTCTTTATACAACTCTTTGCCTTCACAGCTCTTCTGTTGGATCTCCTGAAGGACCTGAGGCATAGCCATAAACTCAGCCATTAACTGCTGTTGTTCCTCTTGTGTAAACAAATGCTCAATCTCTGTAATCAGCTTCGTAAAATCATATTCCCGGTTACAGAACTCATCAATCGCCTCTTGCAATCTCATAATCTCTGTGCCTTCAATCTTGGCTCCGCCTTCCGTTGCATCGATCACTCGAATCCCCTCCAGATGGAATTTAATTCGATCTTCATACCATTTCTTATATTGAAGTAATGGTTTTTCTGTTCTAATCTTCTGACCATGAATATCTTCCACCCAGACCAGTTTGCTTTCATCCATTTCATGCGCTTTCTTTTGATTTTTATAAATACCTGCAGCATGTGTCTCATCATCCGTATAGGCTAAATCCTGTCCTACCAAAATAACCGGGCTCATCCCAGAATTGGTCGCCAATGAAAATGCAACCTGCGCAACCGTACCGCCAGCTTTTAATTGTTTAAAACGTTTACCGTAGCGTAGACACAGCTGATGGATATAGCCATTCTCCATCGCAACGAATATTTTATTTTCTTGCTTTTCAAATGCTTCTTTGACGCTAAATGGCACAAGGCACACCGGAATTTTATGTATTCTGGGATCTTCAAACAATTCGATGGGCTTTTCCGGGTCTACCGTCACATATATATCTGGTATAATCCCTTCTGCCATTAACGTCTTCATCGCTGTATCTACTGCAATAATAAAAGCCTTGTTCTTGGCCCTCTTTATTTCCTGCATATTTTTCTTTAAAGACGGACCAGCAGCAACAATAATCGCAGGATAATTCTGCGGCAGTTTCTCCTGGAGCTGAAATAGACTATAAGACTTTAACAGATATGGAAGCAACGCAATCTGATTCTCTGTCTGGCTTCTGGCAAATCGAACTAATGTATTCCAGTTTACTTCTATTAGCTTATTCAATTCACAAATTCGCTCGGTAAATGTCTGACACTGTTTGTGAAATATTCTCTGATACACTGGAATAGACACCATTTGTATCATTTGGGCAGTATGAATAGACACCTTTGTCATCCATAATTCCCTAAGCCACATCATGTTAATTCCTTCAACGAAGATATCTGCTCTATACTCTGCCAATTCCATTAATTCCTGCAGATCTATATGCTGTATTGCATTTAAGAATACCCACGGTGATGGTTCATAAATCAACGTATAGGTTTCTTCTGGCAGTTTCTCCAACAACGCCTTTACATAACTCCCATTTCCCAGACCAAATACAATTACTACATATCCTCGTTGTAAATGTTCCTTTTCTATTACATTTTCTGCCCACTCATTCGCATAATCTACTGCCTCATATTGGCTATTTAACTGAATAATTCCATCTTTTTCCTGAATGTATATTCCATATTGTCCATCATAGGTTTCAAAATCATGAATCTTTTCTATCATGTCCGAATGCTGATTCCATAAATCTTCTGCCTTTTCACGAAATTCATGATAATTGGCATTCAGCAAGTCCATATTTTTCTCAAAAAGCTCACCATATTCCATACTATATTCTCCTCTGTATCCGATCTATCAACATGGATTATTTTCATATACCATCTGCATCATATTCCCAACTTCATATGCCAGTATATCTGCCAGCTGAATGCTGTCGCTGATTTGTACAGCAAATAATAGCCTCTTCAGCAAGAATCTGGTTGTTTCTAGCAGCTCCTCATCAGGATCTCCTTCCAAAATAAACTGCAAAAATATATCCAGCATTTCTATAACCTGGGGCATTTTCTCAGCTGCCTGCTGCCAGTCATCTGCAATCAACATGGGAAGTACTTCATCAATCATACCATCCAACTGTTTTGTATGTACTAATAATTTGTCCATAAATATCCCATCCTTATAGATATATTCGTTATCATTGTATCATTATTGTTAGAAAAACACAAGAAAAATGCCTTTTAATTTATTTCTACATGTGGTAAAATAAGGTATCACTTAGATAATTGCGAAAGTCTGAATCAAAGCGACGATTTTAGACAAAACATACAAAAACGCCGCTCAAAAACGTTTTAAATTCGCTCTGTTTTTGTATGTTTTGCCTAAAATCTGGTTATGAATACTGAGTTTCGCAAATGCCTATTGTATCATTCAATGAAAGGAGACACAACTGCCATGAACATCATATTTCTGAACTGGGCTTCTCTATGTGCTCACGATGTCTGCCTTGCATTGGAAAATCTTGGACATCATGTAAATATTCTGCAGCTCAGTGAAACGGCACATCATGAAGTTGATGATGAATTTATGCAAAAGCTGGAAAAAAGAATTCATGAGACAAATTGTGAAGTAGTATTTAGTATCAATTATTTTCCCACTGCTTCAGTTGCCTGTCAGCATACCCACTGCCAGTATCTCTCGTGGATTTATGATAATCCTCAATTAAAGGTCTATGATCAAACCGCGGTGAACGACTGCAACCATATTTTTACCTTTGACAGCCATATGGTCAGCCAACTTCAATCACGCGGGGTTCAAACGGTAGCTTATGCTCCTATGGCAGCTAATGTCAAACGTCTGACCAGTCCGGTTATCACAAACGCCTGTGCCCAAAAATACAGCTGTGACATCTCTTTCGTTGGCTCCCTTTATGATGAAAAACACAATTTTTATAATCGGTTGATTTCCAGAGCGGACGACTCTTATCTGAAAGGATATCTGGACGGTATCATAGAAGCTCAAAGCCAAGTATACGGCTATAATTTTCTTGCAGAACTACTTACTCCTGATGTGAGCGAACGCATCCGCAGCTATATGCCGTTTTCTGTAGATGAGGGCTCCTTTATACAGGAAGCGGAGGTCTATGCAGATTATTATCTAGCCCGCAGACTTGCTTTCATTGACCGTGTTAAATTATTGTATACTCTTGGACAGTTCTTTCAGGTTCATTTATATACGCATGGAACTACCGATATCGGTAATGTCAAAAACTGCGGAACTATTGATTATAATGAAGAAATGCCTTACTTATTCCGTCTCTCTAACATTAATTTAAACTGTTCCCTTAGAAGTATTAAAAATGGGATTCCTCTTCGTGCTATGGATATTCTGGGATGCGGTGGATTCCTTATGACTAATTTTCAGGAGGATTTTCTTCTTCATTTTGAAGAAGGTGTTCACTTTGAATCCTACAGCAGCCTCCCAGAAGCACTTGATAAATGTCATTATTATTTGGCACATGAGACAGAACGGCAGAAAATCGCCGCCCAGGCTCTGGAACTTATGCAGAGAGAACACACGTTTGAGGTTCGTTTACAGCAGCTGTTGAACTCTATTTAATTGAAGAAAACATTTCTAGTGCACTTTGCCATATGTGGTCGAGTTCATTAGAATTGCGCCCAATGATCTCAATTGCCAATTCTGTAACATAAGTTTCTCTTAGATATGCCATATCCTCCTCAGACCAATTCTGATATCTTTTTAAAATATCTACAAGCCGGTAATAATGTTCTATCAGTTCCGGCAGATCGTGGCTGAAAGCTAAGATACCTGCCTGTTCTGCCTGTTTTTCTACTTCACAGATATACAAAATCTGTTCTATAATAAATATCTCCTGTTTTAAATCAGACGACTCTTGGGGCAGATCTGGCCTTACCTTTATTATTTCATAATATAGCTGCCTTGCCTCTGATACCTGATTCATTTTAATCAATTGCTGCATCGCAAGCTTTAATTCTACTGTTTCCGCTTTCTCACTAGTAACTATCACACGGCTCTCATAAACCTTAAGATTTCTGGCCTGCACCCACACCATCAGCAATTGTTCTGATAGAAAACCAAAAACACGCTTATGATATGCGTCATAATGTTCCACATCGATTACTTTTTCCAATTCAAAAAAAATAGGAAACAGCCAGCTGCAGTAGGCATCAAAAATCTCTCTTCTTGCCGCCATCAAATTTCCAAAATATTGCTTCGACCCTTCCATAACTTTACAAAATATCGGATAATCTTCTGGATACAATCGTTCTATTATACGAGCTTCTTCTTTTAAATCACGGATATTATGTGCCTTAGCATATGTTTCCCAATAAGTCCCATCTGTATCTATAGCCTTGGAGGTCATAATATCATACTCCATTAAAATTCGATCGTATTCTTTTTCTGATAGCAGTTCCAATTGATCATTGGCCAAAAATCTTCTATAATGGCATACTCCTATATTCTCATTGCCAGTATAATTCTTCCAAATCCAATAAATTCCTGTTAATTC
This sequence comes from Lachnospiraceae bacterium, assembly GCA_022791575.1. GTDB lineage: Bacteria > Bacillota > Clostridia > Lachnospirales > Lachnospiraceae > JAAVZI01. The sequence continues at coordinate 29,582 of JAAVZI010000070.1, read as the reverse complement.
CCCATAATAAACATTTAACTCTGATATGGAATCTCCAGAATCGTCCCCCATATATCCCAGATCCATACTGCCCGCTTTCCCTACATGTAACGGTATATAGGTAGAATCCTGCGGCACTAAAAATCTTTTGTGTGTCATTGTAAAGATCTTTGTCAAAAATTTTTACCTCCATTTTTATTTAAAAAAACAAGACCAGTAACACTGGTCTTGTTAAAATCATATGATTTGTAATAAATACTATGACTCTGCTTAGAACAAGGACAATACACCCTGTGTAGACTGGTTAGCCTGAGCAAGCATAGACTGTGAAGCCTGAAGTAAGATATTGTACTTGCTGTATTCAACCATCTGAGCAGCCATATCAACGTCACGGATACGGGATTCTGATGACTGAGCGTTCTCAGCTGCAACATCCAAACTGGACACTGTATGCTCTAATCTGTTCTGAATAGCACCCAGATTAGCACGAGAAGCAGATAAAGTATTCAGAGCATTCTGAATATGGCTAATTGCTGCTTCAGCTGCAGTAGTAGTGCTGATAAATACAGTAGTTGCTAATGCACTAGCTACGATGGTCTCTAACTTACTAATTCTAACACTCATTGTCTGTCCTGAGTTAGCACCAATATGAAGCTGCTTTCCGGAGAATGTTCCATCTAACAGACCCATCTTGTTGAACTCTGTAGTACTTCCAATACGCTTTAATTCTTCTTTCAGCTGAGTAACCTCTGCCTGAAGAGCTACCTTATCAGTAACGGTATCGTTTGTATCGTTGGCAGCCTGAACTGCAAGCTCACTCATTCTCTGAATGATGGAATGTGCTTCATCCATAGCACCTTCAGCTGTCTGAATTAAAGAGATACCATCCTGTGCGTTAGAAGAAGCCTTATTAAGACCGCGGATCTGATTTCTCATTTTTTCAGAAATAGCAAGACCTGCTGCGTCATCAGCTGCACGGTTAATTCTATAACCAGAAGCTAACTTCTCGGACTTCTTAGCTAACTGTCCATTGTTGATACCTAAATTTCTGCTTGCGTTCATCGCATTCATGTTATGTTGTACTCTCATAGTATATTCCTCCTTGAAAATATGATTATTATACAGCTTCCTTGCTGTTAACTTGTAACAAGCCATAGAACCGTACGCTTCCTATCACCTGTTACAGACTAAGTAATTGCTTACTTGTATAGTATATCGGCATTACCCGGTAATACTTTATAGCAAAATTAAAATTTTTTTAATTTCTTTTATCCATGAATTGGGAATCTACTACATTCATCTTAGTCATACTCTTGTAGTAGTTCTGTGCGACATTCATTCCCTGTTTTGCCACATGTACATTTTTCCTCATTTTGCCGAACTGCCCTTCAATCAAAAGCTGGTTCTTTGCCTCCAGCTCCTGAATCTGAACTGTCCGGTCTGTAATCTCTCTGATAAGCTGCTGCATTTCCTGTATCTGCGGCTTATGCATCTGCTTATTCTTATGAAGTTCTTCCTTAACCTTATCAAACAGACTTTGAAAACCTGTATCCATCTGGTTAATCTGGCTTACGTATTCATCTTTTTCATCCAGCAGTTCTTTAAACTGGTCCAGATCCATCTCCGACACAGATGCTGCCTGTTCCAACTGTCTACTGCTCTCCATGATCTGATCCAGTAACGCTATTTTCTTGCGTAATCCCTCAATCATAATATCTATATACTGATCCGCCTTTGTCATGATATCACCCTTTATTCTCCTGCTTGGCTCGCTTCATGACTTCTTTCCATGTTTCATGCATACCACGCAGATGCTTTAATGCTTCTTCCAGCAGTTCCTTATCTTTCTTCATGTTGGCCTCTACCAATAATTCATAAATATAATTATATACTTTTTCAAAATCTTTGGCCACTTCATATTTGTAATTCAGGGTATCTAAAAACTCAATAATAATATTTTCTGCCTTTACAATATTATAATGCGTCTTTTCAACATCATTTTCTTCCATAGCCATTAAAGCTATATTACAGAACTTGATTGCGCCTTCATACAACATAAGAGTAAGCTCAGCTGGGGAAGCCGTCTGAATCTTGCTGTTTTGATATGCTGCATATGGATTATTGACTGCCATTGGTACATTCTCCTCACTTGTCTGTTTTATTCTGTTTCTTTAACCCCCTAACAATCCGGCCAGTGATGACTGCTGCGAATTCAGGGATGCCAACATCTTCTCCATTCTTGTAAACTTGCTCCGGTAGTAGTCTTCCCACCAAGCAATCTTTGTTTCTTGTTCTTTAATCTGTTTCGTATAGTTGTCATACTCTTTCTTCATCTGTTTATCATTATATGCGGTGTAAACACTGCTTAATGATGTAGTACGCATGGCCTGCGTCATATTATTATACAGATTGGTAGCAACACCTGAAAGAACTTCCGCAACATGATCCGGATCTTCCATAATCGCTTTCATCAGCTTATCTGCCTTAGCATGACTGATGGTATCATCTTCATCTCCATCAATATGGTAAGCTCCTCGCTCATTTTTATCTGCATAGAGATATCCTGCTGTACTTATTCCAAATTCTGCCAGATAGCTTTTCTTTCCATTAACCGTGGCACCGCCTGCCATACTGTTCTTCATTACCTGAATAATATTGCCCAGGGATGAATCACGACGAAGCAGACTGTCCTTGATTTTATTCTCCCAAAGCTCTATTTCACTATCTGACATTTCTTTCTTTTCTTCATCTATCAGCGGTTCATAGCCTCTTGCCGAATCTGCATTGTACAACTTATCCATCTCGTTAATCAATGCATTATACTCCTTCAAGAAACTCTTTACCATATCATAGATTCCCTCGGTATCCGTAGATGTTGTAATACTGATTTCATTTAACTTACCGTTGGAATCTACACCTGTAACTTCTTGAGCTGTAATTGTAAGACCATTAACGGTTATGGTATTGCTTGCCCCTTCATACTTTGCGCCATTCAAATAAATAACTGCATCTTCACCTTCAATACGAACTGCACCATTACCATCTGTATTGCTGGATGCCTGAATATTGCCGATTCGGTTAACTGCCGCATCATAGTCCGCTTTGGAAACTAATACATTGCCACTGCTATCTACTGCATCACCAGCTGCATTTTTTGTAGCATTATTATAAGTATTCTGCATATTATAATCTCTTATAAATGCATCCGCAGTAGCTTTCTTGTTATTAATCTGATTCTCAATTCTACTATGTGTATCTGCATTCGTCTTATCAATATAATTCTGCAGACTGGCTTCTGTAGCTATAATTGCTTCCTTTTCAGTCAGTTCTTTCTGATTAGCAGTTAATTTCTCATTATTGGTCTGGATTTTAGAATCTACATCTGCTAAGTATGCAGTTAACTCTTTTTCCCGTTCTGCCTCTGTCATGGTATCTGACCCTAATTTGGCATCTGCATCCTTAATTGCCGACAGCCTAAGAGTAATTTTTTCATAATCTTCTTGAACACTTGTATCTCCGTCAGCTATCTTTTTCTTATATTCTTCTGCCTGATCCTCCAGATTCTTTCTATACTGTTCCCTGCTTTCCGGCGTTCCGGTCTTATACATCTGTGCGTAGCTCTTCTGTTCATTTAAAAATACTTCTGTATTTTTAAGTGCCTTCTGAGCTGAGTAAAGACTTTCAATCTCTTTTTCAATCCCTTGCCTTACCGCCTCTGAATCTGTCAGCTCCATTTTTTTATAGGCTTCTTCTATCATATTGCTAATATCAGAAGCTGAATAATCTGCCCAAGACTGATACTGTTCAATCTCCTTACTGGATACTGTATACAAACCTAATGCTTTTAAGGCATCAATTCCTTTGCTGTCTGCAGCTGTCAAAGAAAAATCATTTTCGCGGCCGCTGTCTTTTGCATAAACAAAAATTCTCTGATTGGACTCATCAAAGCTGGCTTTTACTCCTGCAGCCGATAACTGTGATACCAGATCCTTTACAGTTGTATCCTGGTTAATGTTAATAACACTTTCCTTGCCTCCAACTGTAATGTTAATCGCTGTCTCACCTTGTATTCCCTGGCCACCTGACTGACCTTTTAAGTCACTCAGTAATGTGGAGTTAGTTACCTTGCTTCCGCTTGTTGTTCCCAGCTTTGCTCCTGTTAAATATCCGGCTTTTGCCAACTGCTGAATTGCCAGGCTCTGTGTGCCGTTTACACTACTGCTCTTAGCACTGACAGTCGCCATATTCGGATTGGATACACTGACTTTCTTCCTATTAAATGAACCCGCCTGCCGAATATTACTTAAAGTTTTGGAATAAAAGTTGTAAATCTTTGTGTTCAAAGCTTTCCACAAATCCTGCTTCATTCCAAGCTTCTTCTGTGCCCTTACAAGAGAATTCTTTTTCTCGGTTTTTTCCATTACCATTGCTTCGATAATGGCATCCGTATCCATACCGGAATTAATTCCCGATAATCCAATTCCCATACCTATTCCTCCTATCTTCTCTCATCAACCATGAGACCAGCCAGCTCCCATGCTTTCGCAATCATATCCAGAGTTTTCTCCGGCGGAACCTCACGGATTACCTCATGTGTTTCTTTGTCAACAATCTTAATGGTAACCCGGTTCGTTCCTTCATGGACGCCAAACTGACATTCTACATTATTTTGAAGAGCTCTTCGATTAATCTCTTCTACCGACTTACGGATTTTCTCATTCTGCTCATTGGGATTGCCAGAATTATCTCCTGTGTTATGTTTTCCTTCTGAATCAGACCGAACCTTAAAATCCGTTGTCTTAACTGCAACAGCCTGAGCCGTCTGAGCTTCCTGTACTTTTGCATCCCTGCTTTCCTGTACAGGCTTAACGCTTACATTGGATGTCATTCCCTGATATGACATCGCGCTTCCTTTTACTGCATCGATAGCCATACAATCACCTCCGTGTGATAATTAAAATTTATCCAGTAGTATCAGCCTCCAGTTATATGGAAGCTGACACTGCTCTTTAGTTAATATATCGGCAGAAATATTGAATAGTTAACACTTTATTCTTCCAACATTTTCTTAAGATTTTTTAATCCTTTACTCTGAACTGCTTCCTTATTGGCTTCTCCGATCTGCTCATAAACTTCTTTACGATAAATGGGAACCTCTCTAGGTGCATCAATTCCCAGCTTTATCTGATCTCCTCGGATTTCCAGTACTGTAATTTCAATGTTGTTATTTAGAATCAATGATTCTCCTTTTCTTCTTGATAAAGCCAGCATCTACTCACCCGCCTTTTGATTTTTTGACTTTAGAATATCATACACAGGACAATGGATCTGATACTCTTCCCCATCTATAATAATCTGAATTGCCTTATTGGTATTCATATTAACAATGATCGGTGCTCTCTGATTCACTGTCATCTTCGTTACATCTTCTGGAACTGCCATTGTCAAAAATACAAGCAGGTCCTCCTCTGTATGATCTCCCAGCGCTCGGAACCATTCATCTTCGACGACTGGATTATACTCATCAAAAATTGCAAACGGATCTACAAGCGGCATAGCAAAATCCGTGTCATCCATGGACTGCAGCCAAAACACTCTTTTTGAATCAGCTTCTTCCTCGTCCTTTATAAATATAAACTTTTTTAACCCAGGAAATCCAATAATCCCATCACTAAAAGTAATAATTTTATTTTCGTCTACAGTAATGGCTCCAAACAACTGGGTCTGTATTGTCATTCAAATTCCCTCCTTAAATATAATTCAGCAGTGAAAGCTTACTAATGCTTCCAGTTGCCTGCAGTGCCAGATTAAAGGAATAGTTGATGGATGTATAATCCAGCAGAATATCTGACAGTTCCCTATTCTCATTATTTGTCATCAGTTCCTTATAATTGGTCTGCTGCTGCTGCATTCTTGTTTTAATCATTTCCAGCTGGCTATAGCGGTTGCCCATGTCAGTAATCTGTGTACTGACATGATCCTCATATGCCTGCATACTTCCGACACCTTTCTTAAACAGGTTCACCATCCTGGCATTCTTCAAATCTATCTCTTTATTTACTGCTTCCAGCATAGAATTCAATTCATCTTTCTTATCAGAATAACGGCTGTCTGCCAACATCGCCTCAATATCTGATTTCTTTTTCTCTGCCTCATCCAACGAAGTGATGGCATCTCTGAGATTTGCTATTTCTTTCTTGACATCAAGTAAAAGCACATCGCTGCCTTCTGTATTTACCTTAATCTTCTGATTAAAGCCTACATTATACTCAATATCTTGACGTTCCTTCTTATAATCTATATAAGTAGTGGGATCATTTGCATCATAATTTTCTTTCATCAATCTGCAGTCAAAATACATAACTGGATTGATATCCCCCTTCTGAAATCCCTCCTTATCATAGTTCACTGATATGTTTTCCGTTGTCAGCTGATCTGCTAATTCTCTTCCTATGAGCAGCTCACCAGTTTCTTTGACATACACAATCGAATTGATATTGGCTCCCGTAGCTGAACTAACACTAAGATACGGATCTGACGTGGGATCTGTTGGATCAATATCATTCAAAGAATACACGGTTGGAGTAATGGTAAATTCTTCTCCTACCCCGTCCCCATCTGTATCCGCATAATACGTAATCGACTGGATCGTATCCACTCCGGTATATGTCAAGTTAAATGTTTTTACTGTATTTGTCTGCGGGAAGTCCTTGGGGTCAAGCACAGTCACATTCGTTTTATCTACACATCCAGATACATAATCTCTTGTATTAATCTGTGATGCTGAAAATGTTTCTGTAATATTATAGTGGTCCTTTGAATTCGTCTTATATAGAAAATCACTATCCGTCTTATAGCCGGTAAACAGTGTACGTCCTGCATAGGAACTGTTGCCTTCTGCATAAAATCGTTCCATAGAAGCTTCCAGATTCTCCAGAATTTGGCCTCTTTGTGCGGTATCAATATAATCTACATCACCCTGTATGAAGTTTGCGTACATTTCCTTAATAATAGCACGCATATTTTCCATCGCAGATTCTGTTACATCCATCCAGGAAAGGCCATCTTCAATATTACGTTCTGTATACTGAGTCAGTTCAGCATAATTCGCCCGCAGTCGAAGAGAACGCACTGCTACGATTGGATCATCGGAGGGCTTAGAAATCTTCTTTTGGGTCGACATCTGTGTATTGATGGCATCCATTAGAATCTTATTGGCATTAATATTGCCTTTTTGCGTATTAAGCATAATATTGTTCGTTATTCTCATCTTAAAACCTCCTATACTCCGGTATCCAGTATCAATTTGTCATAAACTTCAGACAATACACTGATGACTTTAGAAGATAAATTATAAGCATGCTGGAATTTTACAAGATCAATTCCTTCTTCATCCTCATCCACACCTGATACAGATAATCTCTGATTGGTGATACTGTTGCCCAGACTATTATAATTGTCCATATTCTGCTTCGCACTCTGTGTCCCTACAGAAATATCAGATAAAATTGCCTCAAAATATTGAGAAGGCGTTGCTCCATTTATAATACGTGAATCTTTCATTTCTTTAAATAATTTTGCTATATCTGTTCCCGCCGAACCCTGTGCCAGATTGGATGTTACAGCCAAACGATTAGGATCATCCATTAATTCATCTGTAACTTTAAAATATTTTGCTACCATATTATAATAGGTATCTGTATTGGTTCCAACCTTATTTCCATCTGCAAATGTATAATCACCGCCTGCTGGTTTGGCTGATGTATACATATTACCTGCCTGAACAAAATTTCCATCGATCTTAATCTGCCCTTGCGTATGAATCCGGTTTGCCTCCATAGCATAACAGCGGACAAATTCATTTAACTTGGACATATAATACGGTATTCCACAATAATCTACCGTGTTGCCTACTGCCGCTTTTCCATCTGGTTTTGACAGAAGGGTCTGGTCTGCCGCTGTCAGAGGCTTTGTAAGATAAAACTTATATTCTTTCGTATCTGGATCATACTCAAATCTATCATAAGTAAATTCCTTACTATTCAAAATAATTTTACCGCTTTCCGGCATATTCATTTTGGTAATATCAGTAATATTAGGATTGGTAATGGTTACTGAATTCTCAGTTGTATTGATTTTTGTTGTATCAATCGAACCTTGTAGATTCTCAGCATTATTACCATCCCTGATTGCAATCAGTCCCTGTAGATAACCGCCTACAGAAGTAGACTTCATATTAAAGTCTTGACCGTTTTTCCAATATATATCATATAATCCATCAATATCCGACTGATTATTCTTTACTTCTCTTGGCCGCACTTCCAGTGCATTACAACTAAAATCTTTCACCAGAAGCTGTCCGTCAATCTTAACCGAATAGGTCGTCTGCCCAGTATAGATAAAATTACCATAAGCATCTTTCATATTACTAGGAACGGCCTTTTCTTCAACCTCCACATCACAGACACTGGATAATTCGTCGATCAAAAGATTTCTTGCATCACGTAGTTCATTGGCCTTTTCACCAGTTACCTCAACCATGGAAATCTGTTTGTTTAGTACTATCAGCTGCTGTGCAATGCTGTTAATCTGATCCACACGAGATTTAATTTCTTCGTTACAGTCCTCCTGTACCGTTTCCCAGCTCTCAACCAATGTATTCAGTTCTTTTGCAATATTGGAAGATGAATGAATCAAAGCATTTCTAGTTGAAAAATCTTCCGGAGTCTTCAAAAGATCCTCCAGTGCCGAGTCAAATCCGCTGAGGGCATTGGTAATTCCCTTTTGGTTTTCCTCTTCAATATACCTTTGAATCAGGTCCATATAATAATGCTTTGTATAATGTTCCCCATACCGTTCACAGTTGTCCCAGTATTTATAATCATAATACGTATCTCTGAGCTGCTCGATTGCTACGGCCGTAACTCCGGTGCCAACCGTACCATACTTGGCATAGGCACGGATCTCTTCTGAAGGCACTCTTGTTACCTGCTGCCTGCAGTATCCTTTTGTCTGAACATTGGCAAGGTTGTTGCCTGTTGTATGAAGCGCAGCCTGATATGCAGCCAATCCTGAATATCCAATTGTTAATCCTAAAAATGTAGAACTCATTTTTTCACCTCACTGTTATATGTGTCCTTAGACAGTTCCTAACTGACTGATCAGATGTCCCAGCATCTCATTGATAACGGTTATATATCTGGAAGAAGCATTATACGCGTTCTGGAAACGTATAATATTCGATAATTCCTCATCTGATGAAACTCCTGCTACTTCCTGCCTCTTATTATCAATATAGGATACGGAATCATTTAGATCGTCTGCAACTTTGGCATATATGGATCCCAAATTAGCCAGATCACCAACCATTTGTTTATAATACGTCTGAAAGTCTGCTTTTGCCGCACTGAAGGGATTCAGTCTTGCAAATGGCTCTGCCCATTTATCCAGCAATGCTTCTGCTCTCTTATAATCTGCTTCTCCCTGCTTGGTTGTCATAGGCAATGAAGTAGCATCCTTCATAACTTCTGGATTCACAGATACATTTCCAAGGGTATACTGGGTTCCTTTTCTGGCAACAATACTTTCACCATTGGTTTCAATAATCTGCCCATTGTATACATAATACCCTTTATCGTCCCCATTAACCATCTCTTCGTTATAGACATATACTTCTTTATCAGAAACATTTCCATTTTCATCCCTGATTGACATTACCTGCTTTGTATAACGCGGATAACCATTTCTGGAGAAAAGTTCAACACCTACCTGGCCATCTGCACCATAAGAACAATTTTCTTCATCCAGGATCATAATTTTCTTTCCGTCTGCCAAGGTTACCTCTTTGTTCGGGCACAATATATCATTGAACATGGTAACTACTGAATGGAACAGCTGGTCGAATTCGGCCTGAACTTTATTTATAACCGAAGCAGATGTATAAGTTCCATAATGTACCAATGCATCATATGCCTTTACTGCTGCATTATACAAATTCTGATTTCCATTATAATCTGATAGTTTAGGTGCAACAAAGTTTTCTCCACTGGTAAATCGGTCATAGATCGCGGAAACTGCCTGGTATTCTTCCATCGCTGCCTGATAATCCGCTGGATTGGCAAAATCCTTTTCATCTGGCATATCCGGCCTTACCGGTATGTCTTGATAATTGGCTTCTACATCACCTCTTGCGATAACATATGCCTTTAGTTTCCCTATATCTGTATTCAATGAAGTACTGATCTGCTGTTCAAAAGTAAATACTTCTTTTCCATTCAGGTGAGGCCATGTAGGTGTAACCAATTCTGTTTTATTATCGCGCGTTGCCTCCATCTTATAGTAATTACTTCTTGTTATAAAATCCTGGCCTTCTGCACGTACGGTCACCATACCTGCTTCGTTTTCCTTATAACTGATATTAATCAAAGTTCCCAGTTCATCTAAGGCCATATTCCTTAAATCTCGCAGAGCATGTGCATTCTCAATTCCACCGGCTTCGATCTTACAGATATCCAGATTCAGATTATAGATATTTTCAGCCAGCTCATTGATTCGGTCAACAGACTCTTCAATCTTCTTATTTACATTCTGCTGATAATCCTTTAATCCTGTAGATACGGCTTCACATCTGGTTACAAAAGAATTGGCCTTATCCTTTAACAATGCAAGCTGTGTTGCATCGTTAGGAGATTTGGCCACTTCTGAAAGCGCATCCCACAAATCTGACATAGACTCACGGAGTTCAACTCCTTCCATCTCTCCAAACAGTTCATACATTTCTTCAATTGCTTCAAAGGTCGCTGAATAGAATCCATGCCGTCCGCTTTCTCTGCGGTAACTTTCATCCATAAAGAAATTTCTGACCTGCCTGACTTCATCTACGTTAACACCAAGACCTATCTGAGTATATCCAATAGCTTTGGATTTATCAATGGTATTCAGTATAGAATTTCCAAACACCACCTGCTGTCTTGTATATCCTTTTGTATCTACATTTGCAAGATTATTGGATGATACATTCAATGCATTCTGACTTGCCATCAAACCAGATGCGCCTATATATAAGCTTCCCATTAGAGGCATTGCTGTAAACCACCTTTCTTAAATTATATTATTGTTTCTGGTCAAAACGTCCAGTACCCTTAAACTGTGCAGCACTGGTTGCATCCTTACTGTAGTTGGCAGTCTCTGGAGCCATTCTAAGACTTTTAAATAGCGTCAGATCAAATTCCACCAATTCTAATGCTTGTTCTACCAGTATTTTGTTTTTCTCATTACATGCTTTCATCTTTACAGCAGTAGCCCGAAGTTTTGTATATTCTTCCTTCAGCTTTTCCTGCTCCATCGGCTGTCTTCCAAGCATTTCAATCAGTTCTGCTACAGAAAGTGATTCCATATCACGCCCCAGTACAATTCCCATATCTTTAATGATTTCATCGCACTTTTTCTCACAATGCTGAATGACTTCTACGATTGCCTGTTCAGACTCTGCAATCTCTTGAATCTGGTCTACTTTTGCTGCAACCAATGCCTCTGTCTTCTGCTCTGAGAGCTGAATCAGCTTCTGATACTGTTCCTCTTCTGTATGCATAACATCTATCAGTTCTTCCATTAAACTAGCCATAGTTAGTTCTCCATTACAACATCATCTGATTATATCTGGCAATCACTTTCTCTGCAAATGCTTCTCCAGATACTTGATATGTGCCAGCATCTACTCTGCTCTTAATGTCTGCTACTAGTTCTTCTCTGACATCCGGTGCTTCCGAAACGGCCTTTCTGGCAATCTGGTAATCCCGGCCGGCCTGAGAAATCTGCAGCCTGTCCTTATTCGCTTCTACTTTTTTCTTTTCTGTTTTTGCTATGCTGGTGTTATTATACATCTGTGCCACTTTTTGGATACTGTCTATTCTCATAATAACATCTCCTCTCATCCATTTTTGCTGGCATTCACTTATGGATATCCGCAAGGCCGGTTATATGACCGTCTAGCGGAACGATATCTAATATAAATAGATACTCCTACGAATATATTATCGGTAGATTATTTTATAATCTTAATGGTTCCTTCAAAAAAACAATAATCCCCATCGTTTATAGATGGTTATAAAAAAGGAACCCATACACATCTGGCATATACTGGTTCCTTTCTTTTCGTTATAAATTACTAAGTTAGTAATGAATCTATGCAATTTGATTTCCTGTGTACAACTGATAATATTTCCCTTTTTCCTCCAGCAGCTGTTCGTGCATACCACGTTCAATAACGCGGCCGTTTTCCAGAACCATAATACAATCACTGTTCTTAACTGTAGAAAGCCGATGTGCTATGACGAACGTCGTACGTCCCTTCATCAGCCGATCCATGCCCTCCTGCACAATTCGCTCGGTGCGGGTGTCAATCGAAGAAGTAGCCTCATCCAAAATCAGCACCGGCGGATCGGCAATAGCTGCTCTAGCAATTGCAAGAAGCTGTCTCTGTCCCTGGCTTAAGTTGGCACCATCTCCGGTCAGAATGGTATCGTATCCCTGCGGCAGTCTGCGGATAAAGCCATCTGCATTGGCTAATTTGGCTGCTGCCACTACATCCTGGTCTGTTGCATCTAATCGGCCATAACGGATATTCTCGCGGACGGTGTTGGTAAATAGATGCGTATCCTGCAGAACGATTCCTAATGACTTTCGAAGATCGGCTTTCTTAATTTTATTTACATTGATTCCATCATAGCGGATCTTACCATCCTGGATATCATAAAAACGATTGATCAGATTGGTTATTGTTGTCTTTCCTGCACCAGTGGAACCAACAAAGGCGATCTTCTGACCGGGCGTAGCAAAGAGCTTAATGTTATGGAGCACCACCTTTTCTTCGGTATAGCCAAAGTCTACATCATCGAAGACTACATCACCTTTTAATTCAGTATAGGTAGTCGTACCATCCGCTTTATGGTAATGTTTCCAGGCCCATTTGCCAGTACGTTTCTCTGACTCGGTTATCTCTCCATTCTCGATATTGGCACGAACCAAATTCACATATCCATCATCAACCTCCGCTTCCTCGTCCAGAAGCCGAAAAATCCGCTCTGCACCTGCCAATGCCATAACAATGCTATTCATCTGCATACTGATCTGATTGATCGGCATACTGAAGCTTTTATTAAAGGTTAAGAAACTAGCAAGACCACCGACAGTAAAACCGCCAATATCATTTAAAACGAGAATACCACCTATCATCGCACACAAAACATAGCTAACATTTCCAAGTTGGGCGTTAATCGGACCCAAGATGTTGGCAAATTTGTTGGCATTATTGGCACTGTCAAAGAGCTGGTCATTTAATCTTTTAAAATCTTTTTTGCTCTCCTCCTCGTGGCAAAATACTTTGACCACCTTCTGCCCTTCCATCATTTCTTCAATATAGCCATTGAGAGCGCCGATATCCTTCTGCTGTGCCAGGAAATATTTTCCACTTAGACCGGTTACTTTTTTTGCTGATATCACCATAATTGTAACCATAATCAGGGTAACGACAGACAGAGGTATGTTCAGGGCAAGCATACTGGCCAGCACACTGACCACAGTAACCACACTGGATAATAGCTGCGGCATACTTTGGCTGATCATCTGCCTCAGGGTGTCAATGTCGTTGGTGTACATAGACATAATATCACCATGCGCATGAGTATCAAAATATTTTACCGGTAAGCTCTGCATATGCCAGAACATATCATCACGAAGCTGTTTAAGGGTTCCCTGAGTGACATAAATCATTATGCGGGACTGCAGAAAAGCGCACAGAACTCCTACTGCATAAAATCCTGCTACTTTGGCAATAGCCCATGCAAGCGGACCAAAATCGGGATCAGACGCACCAATCATGGGCGTAATGTACTGGTCTATCAAAGTCTTGGTAAAAAGAGTACCCTGAACATTGGCAAGTACGCTGCCAAAAATACACAAAACAACTAGAAACAGATGGATCTTGTAGCGCTTTGTAATGTATCTCAGAAGACGCATAAATAATTTTCCAGGATTCTTTAGTTTGGGCTTGGGACCCCTTCCTCTTGCACCTGGACCACCTTTAAACTCTCTTACATTTTCAGCCATTACAGTTCACCTCCTTCGTCAAAGTCGCCGCTGCCTCCAGTCTGTGATTCAAATACATCCCGATAGATTTCATTCTGCTCAAGCAATTCATCATGTGTTCCAAATCCATGGACTTCTCCCTCTTCCATTACAATAATTCGATCGGCAGAAGATACGCTGGATATACGCTGCGCTATAATCAGCTTGGTTGTATTGGGAATCTCTTCCGCAAATGCCTTTCGTATGCGGGCGTCTGTAGCAGTATCCACTGCACTGGTACTGTCATCCAGTATCAGAATCTTCGGCTTCTTCAGCAGTGCCCGTGCAATGGTTAGTCTCTGCTTTTGTCCGCCGGAAACATTGCTGCCGCCTTGTTCTATATAAGTATGGTATTTGTCCGGCAGTTTCTGAATGAATTCATCGGCACAGGCCAGTCGACAAGCACGCATACATTCTTCTTCGCTTGCCTCCAGATCTCCCCAGCGCAGATTATCTAGTATTGTTCCTGAGAACAAAACATTTTTCTGCAGGACTACGGAAACCTGGCTTCTTAATGTATCTAAATCATATGTACGAACATCTTTGCCGCCAACTAAAACCTCACCCTCACTGACATCGTAAAGCCTGCTGACCAGATTCACCAGACTGGTCTTAGCACTTCCAGTCGCTCCGATTATTCCAATTGTCTCACCCGGCTTTATAGAAAGGTTGATATCCTTGAGTACCGGTTTGCTGTCTTCTCTCTTGTGATAATGAAAGCTGACATTGCGGAATTCTATACTTCCATCCAATACTTCATACTCTGGATTCTTGGGATTGATAATGTCTGGTTCTTCGTTGAGGATTTCTGCAATACGTTTCGCACTGGCAGAGCTCATGGAAACCATTACGAATACCATGGAAAGCATCATTAGACTCATCAGGATATTCATACAGTAAGTCAGAAGATTCATCAGCTGTCCGGTTTTCAGGCCATCGAATACAATCATGTTTGCTCCCAGCCAGCTAATTAAAAGTATACAGCCATAGACCGTAAACTGCATAAGCGGCATATTTAGTGAGAGAATCTTTTCAGCATTTACAAACATTTTATAGACATTAGCACTGGCTTTGGTAAATTTATCGCGTTCAAAATCCTCACGGACATAGGCTTTGACCACTCGCATGGAAGAAACATTTTCCTGCACGCTGGCGTTTAGGTCGTCATATTTTTTGAACACCTGTGAAAAATACCGATTTGTGCGAATCATAATTGCCGCCAGACAGCCACCTAACAACAGCACCGCAATCAGGTAAATGCTTGCGATTCTTGCATTGACAAAGAACGCAGCAGTCATGGCAAAAATAAGTGTAAACGGAGCTCGAACAAACATTCGAATCAACATTTGATAGGCATTTTGAACATTCGTAACATCTGTAGTCAGGCGGGTAACCAAACCTGCTGTGCTGAATTTGTCAATGTTGGAAAAGGAAAAACGCTGAATATTATTGTACATGCCTTCCCGCAGGTTTCTTGCAAATCCTGCTGAAGCACTGGCTCCATAGCGTCCCCCCATAATACCAGTAAATAGACTGAAACCAGCCGCTGCAAACATCAAAACACCCATAAAATAAATATGACGGATATCGCTTTTCTGTACACCATCATCTACGATAGAAGCCATCATAAGTGGAATAATGGTTTCCATTATGACTTCCAGAATCATGAATAACGGGGTTAATAGGGAATCTTTTTTGAATTCCTTAATGTATTTTGCTAAAGTTCTTACCATTTTATGTCTCCTTTCATTTCTTATTTTTTGATTTATTCTCTTTGAGCATTTTCCAGCATAAGGTTAATCAGACGGAAGAACTGCTCCATTTCTTCATCACTGATACCTGTTCTGAGCTTTGCCTCGAATGTCTCAATGTCAGTTTCAACTTCTTTATGAATGGATTCTCCACGATCAGTCAATACCAGTTTCTTATAGCGATTGTCTTCTCTGCATGGTTGACGAACCACTAGATCATTTTTCTCCATTACATGCAGAATCTCAGTCAGTGTGGATTTTCCAATATTCAGTTCCTGCTCCAGGTTCTTCTGGAAAATGTCTTTGTCACGGTTATGTGCTAGAAAACGAATGATCCAGCTTTGCATCATGGAGATATTTTGGCTTTCAAACTGCTGATGCCGCTTGTCTCCATGACGTTTTAGAACATTGGATAATTGACGGATCTTGAAGCCTATGGTTTTCTCTCTATCTATCATAAATTCACCTCTTTTTTTAAAATTGCTGTTCATTGCGAAAAGCGCTAATTCCTCTAAATAATATAACTATGAGATTATAATTCGCACACGAATTGTTCGTATACGAATTAAATATTAATACAATTGGATTGTTTTGTCAATACCTAATTTATATTCTTTATTGTATGGAAGTACTATTTTATTTATTGAAGTATTAAACTTAGATCATATTTAAATTGGAAGTTCTATAATAGTAATTGAATGAATCTCTCGAATTAAGAAAAGAATTGAAGACTACTTGACCGTTAAGAAAACATTCTTTATTTTTCACGATTATAAAATAACTATTATTATTGCGAGAATCAAGATGATAAAAAGGCTAGGGGATAATATATATGGCTGACAAATTATAAAACATTCCATCCACCAAAAACAATTTCTACTTCTACCCTAGCCTTATTCTTACTTCACTTTATAGCATATAAAAACCTGACTCCACAACATGTCCTAAAGGTTCCGCAGATTATCAATCCTCTCTGGATTATCTGATGAAGCCCACTCTTTTAACTTGTCACAGGGAAACTCGCTGCATTTGCCGCAATGCTCCTGCTCTTTATCGGCATTGCATTGATACAGTTCGCACTCTCCCCAGAACATCGTTCCCTGGTTCGCCTTACAGCCCTTACAATTCTGTTCGTCCTTGTATTTACAGGTATCACAATCAATTCCGCATATACTATAATTCGCCATTTTAAAACCCTCCTGAATATTTTTTAATAAATTCTACCACTCCATTTTAGCATGCTCTCATAAATTTATCTTGTAAAAATCCGCCATCTTTTTTCAACTGTCTAACATTTGAATCTTCAAAAACCTGCCAGGCTGTGCAGAACATACGTTCTGTTTTTTGTATTCTCAGCTTTCATCCCCTCTCTTAACAAGCTGCCAGCCCGCAGGGCACCCACAATGCCATCTAGGTTCAGCAAATACCAGCCTAATTTACCACTAAAAGTTTACTTTACACTCAATTACAGTTCAATGCTATGTACCAATATCATGTTACAAAAGAACCCCCCCTATTCCCTATTGTATAATAATACTATTTCATTCTATTTATTATTTTCATACAACCCAAAATGGTGTATAATGGTATTAATACTCCTGCACTGCCGCAATTCATATACTTATATCCTATAAACCTATATATCATATGCCACACATTTTATACCTAATGACTGAAGCAATCCCAAAAAGGAGGCCATTATGAACACTTACGAAAAAATCCGCCTGCAGATCACCCCCTATCTGCCAGAAGCAGGAACCACCATTGGTGAATTGGTCTTTCTATCACCGGACGCCTTCTGGCGGGGCGAAGCTCAAGGCTGTCCCTTCCTGGCAGTCGCAGAAGACCGCTGGCCATATGACAACGGCGGAACCTTTCTGGCCGTAACCAAAGATGGCCCTGTATATATTGCAGACTTAGACGACAACCAGTTTCTGGACTACTGCGCTGCCAGCTTCTCCCAGTTTATAGAAATTATGAACCGTTTCCTTACCATACTCAAAACCCACCAATCCCCGTCTGTTTTTGACGAAGAGGGACTACGCCGGTGCGAAGAGGAAGAAAAATGGCTTCGTCAGGAAATAAACCACATTGACGCTGCTGCCATCCAAGACCCCGACTCTTTCTGGAGCGTGATGGCCGAAGAAATCGGAGCTGGCTTCTAGTATACATTTACCCCAAAACCAACCTTGCCAGCAGCATAAACGCCGAGAAGGCAACCGACGAATATTTTGGCTCGTGCTTCTAAAAAACAGGCCAAATACCCAATCAACCAAACAACCACCGTCACAAGGAGGCAGAATATGAAAACAAATGACACCATAGAAAACTGGAAAATAGCAAAACCAGGCACCATTGCCGTCGACTGGTCCAAAGCCGAACAGGCCTTGGGATTTGAGCTGCATGAAAATTTCAAAGATTTCTACTCTCGGGTTCGGATTAGCAAAAACAGGCGGGAAACTTTGAATACCGTCATTCAATACAATCCCAAAACATTTGTGAAAGATTACTCCGGCAGCAAGGAAGGCTGGCTGGAAGATGTCAATGCCGGCCGGGACTTCTGCGAATTTACCCTGATTGCAATGAAAGATTACGGCGACGATCCCAATTACCTGTGCGGATTTGTCAAGGAAGCATTTACTGGCGGCTGGACTGGTGGAAACGACTTCGGGCATCGCGCTTATCTGGGTGAATTTCTACTGAATACCGGGCAGATTTCGATTATTTTTAACAACGATAACGGAAAATTTGAATGGGTCGATTTTGGTTATGGCTATTTTGACATCTATGAAGAAAATCCATTTGGAACCCTTGCAGAGCACGCACAGGAATTCCTGGATAAACTGGAATTAAAATAATGGAACATAGGAATTAAGAAAGTCATACGAAAAGCCACAAGTTTGAAATAAGCACTTACAAATTCCTAATACTGGAAAATTGAGAAAGGACTAACAACTATGGAACTATAGGATCTATATACAAAATACAGAGAAAAAACAGGGATAGACCATATCCGGGGAGAACCCATCCCCGACGGCAAAGCACAGGATGTATATATCTTCGGAACAGACCTGCCGCTGGAGCGATTTGAGGGCACTGTTATTGCAGTCTGGCATTGTTTTAACGATACGGAGGATAAATAGAATGTATCGCTAAAACCCGTATTCCAGATTTCAAAATCCACTCCTCTAAAAAAATAACTCGAACCTACCAGGCAGACCTGTAAATCCATTAATACTTTGAACAGGAGGTTCTTTATGAAAAATGTGCTGATTGAACAACTACAGACCGTCATGCCCCAGAGCATGCAGATTCCACAAGAAATCAAACTGCTCTATCAATACTTGGAAGACAACCGCCTTTATATCGACCGTAACGGTTGCCGATACGGCTTGCTCTACCCAGAAGAAGCATTAAAAGCCAGCTGGACCGAAACCGGACGAGACGGCGGAACAAGAATTACATTTTATCCGGGCGGAACACAACATCTGAAATACTGGTTTAACTGTGCAGACACAACTGAACTGGAACAGAGGCTCTGCGTCTTTGCCCAGACCGGCAGCGAAGACTCTGAAAGTGCATTCTGGCTGAACGACCAGGGCGAATTAAAGATCATCCATATGGGCTCTGGTTCTGGCTCTATGTTGTCCTGTGTTCTGGCTGACAACGCGGTAGACTTTCTAAGGCTGCTCGCAATTGGCTATGACGAGATCTGCTGGGGTGAAGATTATCCCTATCCGCCGAACGAAAGCCCATATACAGACAGGATTATCCAGCCGAATATCCCATTTCAAAACTGGGTTACGCAGACATTCGGCGTCAACATTCCCAAAACGGCGCTGGAAATTGTGCAACATCCCGCCGATATGGACGACGAAGAGTCGGAGGATGAATTTTTCAACTGGATTCAGAAATGGACTTAGGAAATCCGTTGACAAACCAACCAATACATGTTATATTTGCAAATGTAAAAAGACACAGGGGAGCTTGTAACGGCAGGCTGAGAGGAAGTCATCAACTTCGACCCTTATACCTGATGCGGATAATGCCGCCGTAGGAAATCACAAAGATTTTTTCGGAGATGCCGTATCAGGCGTCTCTTATTTTTTACATAGGAATCCTGCAGGATTCTTATCTGAAAGTTCTTCTAAACTTCATGAATGTGTTTGAATCTTTATCCACATTCTACTGCGAAAGGATGTGATGAACGGAATTTCCGAATATTCGGACGGACAGAGGGGGAGCGCCCTATGTCTGTAATAACAGCGATGGGAAGCCGTGTTCCGGCGTGAGAGGAAGCCAGTAAGCTTCGACCGAAGTTCTTGGAGTGCGAGGCTGCTTAATTTTGCACGCTACCGCAATCCTAAATCAGAGAGGACGCCGCTGTTATGCCGTTCTCCAACTATTTTGCAAAGGAGTTTTTCATATGAAACAAAACCAATCACAAAAATTATGCACTGCTGGAATACTATGTGCTGCGGCGGTAATTGGCAGCCTGTTTTCAATCCCCATTTTCGGCAGTAAATGCGCGCCCGTCCAACATATGGTCAATATTTTATGTGCAGTGGCGCTGGGCCCATGGTACGGCGTAGGCACGGCTTTCTGCGCAAGCCTGCTGCGCAATCTTCTCGGCATTGGAAGCCTGATGGCATTCCCTGGAAGTATGTTTGGCGCGCTGCTGTGCGGCATTGCCTACTGGAAATTCAAAAATATATTACTAACCCTGCTCGCCGAAGTATTGGGAACTGCTGTTTTAGGCGGGCTGTGCGCCTATCCGGTATCGGTTTTGCTGATGGGGACAGACGCGGGCAGCCTTGCATTTTATGCTTATGTAATTCCGTTTCTGATCTCGACGGCCGGCGGCGCTGTGTTGTCGGCTTTCCTGATTGCAGCACTAAAAAAGACCGGAATACTGTACCTCTTTCAGGGACTGCAGACGAAAGAAAATATTGCCGGTCAAAACAGCAGCAGCAAACAGTTTTGACTCGTGGGCATAAGCAAAAAAACATCCTGTCCAATTGGTAAATAAGAACATCTTATTTGAATCATCAAAACAAAGTTCTTTTGTAAAAAGCTTTTATTTTAAACATGATTATGATACAATAAAAACAGATATGATTTCCCTGGCTGAACCTGCACCTAGTTCAGCCAGGCCGCTGCATTGATCGAACTGGCGTTCTATTTTCATCTGAAAAATATTAGGATTAGGGTGTCAAAAGGTCATTTTATATCAACCATATACAATATGTTGTACTTTTAGTCCGTCAAAAATACAAATACTTGTGTTGCATTTTTTCTAAAGAGGCTTTTGACACCCTAATCCTATATGAAATATATAAAAAGGAGGACCTTCCATGGAGGAATTTTACAACGATCTAACACTTAAGATTCAACAGGCCGTAAAAAAGGTAATGTCGAAAATTCTGCAAAAAACGGGCGACGAAACCATCTATGCCGCCGCACTAGTTACCGACAGCGACTGTACTACTCTATTTCTAGCCGTAAATACTTATGAATATTTAGAAAAAAGGGATCTGGAATATTTGCAGTTGATGGATTTTCATTTATCCGAAGAGGAGCAAAGACAGCTAAACGAGGGCACTGCCAGCCTTACTAAATGGCTGCCGGACGAATGGGGATATGCGGATTCTGATGATGACGACGGCAGCGAGCTTTTCAATGAAATCAGCCGTCTTCTTTATGAGCATGACGAAGAGGAAGACTTTGACGACGACGCATATGAAGAAAATCAGGAGCTGTTTTTTGCAGCCGTGACTTCGGCGTTCCAGAAGCTGAAAGAAGAAAAAGCATTCGGCGAGCGGACGGAGGAGATTCTCTGTTTTATCTCTATTTCCGATGACGATAGAGCGGAGGAGATCGAAAACGAATCCGCTAGACAGCTGAATTCTCCGCAGCTGTATGAGCCATTTTTCAACCGCTGTATATTATAAAATAGAACATTTTTGATAAAATTCGACAAAACAGTTATTATAATCCAGAAGCAGCCGAGCCGCCAGCTTAACGGCGGTTTTGTTGAATCATCCAAAAAGGAGCACCAACATGCAAATCAGAAGAGCCGAAGAACATGATATCCCGCTTCTCACCCGCTGGGACGGGCATATTCGCAGCGCCGAACTGCATCATGCAATCCAGCAGCAGCGCATTTACCTGTTAGAGGTCCAGCAGCAGTTCGCTGGCTGGCTGCGCTTTCAGCTGTTCTGGGACAGTATTCCGTTTATGAATCTGCTGTATGTCCTGGAAGATTACCGGGGAAATGGCTATGGAAAAGCTCTGGTCACGCACTGGGAAATGGAGATGAAGCAGTTTGGCTATTCCACAGCCATGACCTCCACCTCCTCCCAGGAGTACGCCCAGCATTTTTATTATCAATTGGGTTATCATACCATCGGCGGCTTCTTTCCCCATGAGGAGCCCTATGAAATTCTGTTGGAAAAGCTGCTCTGACGCATTGGCGCTGCCGGTCTTTTCTGGTTTACATCTTTTATTGCCTATGCTGCCATCTGCTTTTGACAATATCATTTAGAAAGAGGGTATTTACCATGTGGTTTGTATTTGCTATCCTGTCATCCGTATTTGCTGCGCTGACCTCGATTCTGGCCAAAATCGGCATTGAGCATGTCCACTCCAATCTGGCGACGGCCATCCGTACCAGCGTGGTTCTGGTACTTGCCTGGGGAATGGTCTTTCTGACCAATACCCAGAACGGAATTACCGATATCAGCCGCAAAAGCTGGCTGTTCCTGATCCTGTCCGGCCTGGCCACCGGCGCGTCCTGGCTCTGCTATTACAAGGCCATTCAGATTGGGGAAGTGTCTAAGGTGGTTCCCATTGATAAATTAAGCGTCATTCTAACGCTTGTGCTGGCCTTTGTTTTCCTGCATGAAGCATTTACCACCAAGACGATCATCGGCTGTCTGCTGATCGGCGCCGGAACGCTGCTGATGGTCGTATAGCCGGCCTTTGCCTCCGCAGAATTAGGGGAATTATTGTTTCCAGCGCTTTAAGGTCGGGAACCATTCCAGCATGGCCGTTCTAGCGTCCTCTTCTTTCATTTCCGGGTGCGCTTTGGTCATATGGGGCACACAGATCTCAACCATTTCCTCCATACTGCCTTGAAATGTAAAGGCACCCTTTTCAAAACAATAGCTGCAGTACTCTTCATTTCTGCTGCCATCCGCATTGCTTCCGTACAGTTCCTCGCTCTCTCCCAGCGGCATTCCGCAGCACTGACAAAATTTCTGATTCATTTCTTTCATTTTACTTACCTCCATTGGTTTATGTGTTTTATAGTTGTTCTATCCATTGGACACATTTACTATAACACACATATCCTGACATCCTCTGTCAAGGTTTATATTTTTTATAAATTTCTTGTACTTGTTCGAACATATATTCTCTTAGTTCTGCTGGTTCAAGTACTTCAACCTTTGACCCGAATGAAAGCAGATAGCCGGTCAGCCAGGGGTCGACCGGCATGTGGGCATACGCGATTAAATCTCCGTTTTCCTGATACTGGATCTGCGTTGTCTCAAATTCATCATAAACGCGGTAGGCAATTTCTTTGGAAAAATGCAGCACAATCTGTGGATAGACCTGCGGCTGCACCTGTTCCGGCTCCGGGTATGGCTTGGGGACAAATGCCCGCTCCAGCAGTTCCATTCCCAGAATGCGGTTTAATTTGAACATGCGAAAATCTTCTCTTTTCAGGCAAAATGCTTTTAGATACCATCCTTTGGATTTATAGGATAATTTTAATGGCTGAATGATGCGTTCGCTTCTTTCACTGTTTGTATTTTCATAAATGATTTTTATTTCCTTATGCTGCAAAATTGCCTTTTTCAGCATTTCAAATTTCGAGTTATCACAGGCAGACTTCTCCCAGCGGGAAAAATCCACCTCAATCCAATCCGCTGTATCCATATGAAACAGCGCGGACAGTTTTGTCAGTATGTCTTTGCCGGACGTATAGCCTGTGGCCTTTATGCTCTGCAGCGCAACCAGGACTTCCTGTCTTTCCCGTTCCGATAAAATGACCCGGTCCAGAGTGAAATCGCGCAGCAAGCAGATACCGCCCTTTCTTCCCGGCTCTGTATAAATGGGAATCCCGGCACTGCTTAACGATTCTACGTCACGGTAAATGGTTCTTGCCGACACTTCAAATCTTTCTGCCATTTCTGAAGCAGTGACATGTCCTTTATCTAAAAGGTAATATAAAATTTTAAACAAACGGCTGTCTGACATGCTTGTTCCTCCTAAAATAAAAATATGATTAAATCCTAATATGGATGGATGTCGTTTGACTGTGGTTTGATGTATTTAGCTGAATAGCTTTTCTTTATAGTAAGCATATTCCTTCTGTTAGGAACCCGAGCGGCTCAGATATTTTTCTGCACTGCTGTATTCGTTTGGAAATATATTGAAGAAATCGCTTCTGATTGTATTTCTTTGTCAGCATGTAATTGTTTAAGGATGTCTTTATCACTGACAGTTGCAAGTAATCGCTGGACAGCTCTTGTATTACTTAAAATAAATAGGCTTTCTCAAACGAAAGATATTTCCTCATGTTGGCAGCGTTAAATCTATTGACTATTCCCAAAGAATATCCCATAATATACGCTTGTCGCTGTATCAATCAAGTATACAAAAGACATAACAAAGCTGCTCTAAAAAGCATGTACCATACATTAGATATTTTGTGCAGAAATTTTACAATATGGAAGTTTGGGGAAAATAGACGTTATCGCCAAAAAACAACTAAACAGGTAGAAATTAGAAAAAGCAAAACATTTGAAAACAAAATTACAAATTCTCTAGCAATAAACTATTGACGCAAACCCTCTACAGGCGGATACGCCTAACACGCCAGCGTATGTCCACCCGGCTTGCTGCCTGCGAAAATCAAACCGAACCTTTACGGCGCAGCGTCAGAATCCGCCCGCTGGCCGCGCAGAATCTGACTCAGCATTCTTACTGCCACCATGGATAAAATCAGTTCCGCACACATGGAGGCAAACGGCATGCCATACAGCGGAATCAGATAATTCAGCAGCACCAGCGCCGGAATTTCCAATATAATTTTCCTTAAAAATGCAAACAGCAGCGACTTTTTCCCCGCACCGATCGCCTGAAATACGCTAACCGTTGTATAGTCCAAGCAGGAAAATGGCAGCGCCAGCAGAAAACCGATTAAAAAGCGCGAACCATAGGAAATCACTGCTTCATTTTTAATAAACAGCCCAATCAGACGGCCGGAAAACAGGCTGCCCGCAGCCACGACTACCAACATCAGCAAAATAGCACGCTTCAGCAGATACATAACCGCCTCTTTCATTCTTCCGCGGCTGCCGCTTGCGTAATTATAGCCAACAAACGGCATAATGCCCTGGGCGGCGCCAAGTGCAATCTGCATAGGCACCATCTGAATCTTCTGCACGATCCCCATTGCAGCAACCACCTCGGAGCCGTAGGCCGAGGCAAAATTATTAAAGACAGTCATTCCGGTTACATTTAACAGGTTCTGGATTGAGGCTGGAATGCCGACGCCAAACACATCCAGCACAATGGATTTTTGAATGGAAAAACGCCGGATATCAATGCAAACACACGTTTGTTTCCGCCGCACATAAAGCAGCACAAGGAAATACAAACAGGCCGCACAGTTCGACAGACAAGTTGCCAGCCCGGCTCCTGCAGCCCCCATATTCAACCCGAACGGCAGAATAAAAATAGGATCTAAAATCATATTTAAAATGCACCCGCTCATGGTGCCGATACTCGCATGCAGGGAATTCCCCTCAGAGCGCACCAGATAGGCAAATACAACATTAAGAATCGACGGCACCGCCCCAAAGGAAACAGCCCATTTCACATAACCAGCCGTAGCAGAAAAATTATCCATTGCCGCTGAATGAAGGTGAGAAGACGGTTCCAAGTCCGCTCCCAAAAGCCGCAGCAACGGGGTCTGGAAGATCCAGGTCAGCAGGAAAAACAACACTGCACAGAACAGGGCGCAGGTAAAGCCAAAAGCAGAGCAGTCCTTTACTTTCTCCGTCTCTCCCCTGCCAAGCAGACGGCTCATAGCACTGGAAGTTCCCACGCCGAACAGGTTGTTGATTGCATTAAAGGCCAGCAGTGCTGGCGCCGCCAAGGTAACTGCTGCCGTCTGCACCGGGTCGTCCAGCAGGCCGACAAAATACGTATCGGCCAGGTTGTAAATTACCATTACTAAGGAACTGATAATGGTTGGGATGGCCAGTTTGATTACTGCGGAAGAAACTGCTTCTTTTTCAAATAGTGTGCTGTTGGTTCTTGCGTCCATGGGGGTTCCTTTCGTTTTTGCTTTTGATTGCGCATAGGGATGTTTGTATACAATGCGGTGAGTTTGTCCCAATGATAGAAAAACAAAGCGCAAAACATTTGAATTGGCTTTTTTATATCATTTTCGATATCATTGGAACAACTCTGGCTGTAGAACTCATTTTCTTAGTTATATTTCATGCTTTAGACTGGTATCATAAGCGAAATTTAGCAATAATTTCCATCCAAGTATTCTTCGTATTCGAAAAAAGCTTCTTCCTCTGCCTCCTCTAATAAATACATAAAACAGCTTTGGATGATATGACACCATGCAGTCAGATGCTTGGTCTGTTCTTCGGTCAACAGATGGTTGCTGCCCAGCATGCCATCAGGCGAAGCCCAGGCCTGGGCCAAATGTACGATGGCAATGATGTCGGAGACCAGATCGCGGTCAATACTTGGGGCGGCGATTTCGTCTTTTAAGGCTTGCAGGCATTCCATAACGTCTATAAAATTTTCTTTTCTTAATTCTCCCTGAAATGGGCGCAGGCTTCCCAGAAATCCATGTTCCCATTTGGGGTTGTGTATGTCTTCATTTCGTCCTGAATGATAAGATAAACGTTCTTTTGCTTCTTTTACATCCATATTGGTTCTCCTTATCCTCTGGTGTTTTTATTAGTTCTGATATTATAACAACTGGGCGGCTCTGCTCCTTCTGGAATATAGACGGCCTTGTTATAGAAAATCTGCTAGTATGGAATATTCTTCTTTATTTAACTTCCTGTTCGAAAATGTGTCCTAGTGTATCCATTCCAAAATGTAATGTATAGTTCGCTCCAAATCACATATTATGCCATAGCTTAACAGTTCTATATACGCAAATTTATTTGGATGAAATCGCATTCATAGCCAAATCTACAATCTCATCAACGGTTGGCTCGGGGGACAACCCAACTAATGTAGGATAATAAATTAAGTCAGTTCCTCCCGGATGGGTAATACTTTCCTTAAATTTCAACACTAGGGCAAGGTTTTCTTCCTCTGACAGCACTTTCCCTTTCTTGTCACGCACAGTCATAATCGCTTCAACCAAATCAACAAGTTCTTCTCTGGATAACTTTTGAAACATATTTTATTTTTTCCTGCAGCAATTGCTGATTTATATTTTTGATTATAAAATCTTTACCTGCCATTTACAATGTATATATCAGTTATTCTCAATGGGTACTCCAATATGAAAAGGAGTTATTTAGGCTGCGTATCTTATGATCCATATCATTTTCAGCCTTTCCATTGAATATTATACCTACTTACGTGCCTTAAGCCAAAAGAGCTTATCATAAGTCCTCCGGCAAAGCAAGCGCTTTCTCATAATCTTTGACATAATAGCGAAAATTTTTTCTGCCCCTTTTTACGATTGTATGGCCCTCCGCCTCTAGTTTCTCCTTCTGCGCCTCAATGCCACCGGGGTACTTGGGATTCAGCTCACCGCCCGCTTTAAGCGTACGCCACCATGGCGTCTTGTCCTCTGAGCGCTGCTCGCTTGCCCAGGCAGCAATGGAAACGAAGATTCCCGCTGTAATCGGCTCTGTAAAGTCCGCGCCGTTTTCCTTTGCGAAATGCTCACGGATCGCACCCACAGTCAGCAGCTTCCCGTCGGGCACCGACCGCATAACCTTGTCGTAATCCAAAGGCGGTGCGAAGTACATACGGTCTCCGCCGTATTTTTCTATACTCTTGGGATCTGTGATGGTCTGAAATTTCGGCATGTCCTTCGGATCATGCAGCATTGCATTAAAATCTTTTTTGTCCTCATTTGCCATAATGAAAACCTCCTGCATTCTTTTATTCCGGCAGTTTTTGTCCCTTCCCTGCAGCTCGTAAAGAACAAATGTTCTGTCAGCAATTGATAAGTCTGCTTTTATTGTAGTACCGTTTTCCGGGATATGCAATGAGGCTGTAAAACTTTTTTCCGTACTGCACTCCTAATTCGGTTCCATATCCAGATGGGTCCGCACTGACCCATCCGCCCAATTTTCCAGTCGCAGGCTCAAGACTAGCGGAAGCTCATTGCCGCCGTCTGCAGTAATGTAGCAATCGACTTCAAGGGCGCTGTCATAAGAATCGACTTCAAAGGCTGAACTCTCCCGCTCATGAATGGAACAAATATTTTCTTCCCGATAGGTATCCATTGTCTCAAACTCATTCATTTCTACCGTTCCCTGCACGCATTCTTCTATATCCTGCGCATCTAATGTACAGGTATCCACAAGCTTGGCTATGTCGCCAAATCGTTTCTCATGTAAAGCCTGAAAAATCTTTTTTAATAATTCTATTGCCTGTTCTTTCTTTGCTTCCATTTTATAATTCTCCTTGTATCGTTTTTATGATGATAAAATAATAAACATAATTTTCTTCCACGATTAATCCATTCTGCAATTTTATCCAATCCATCCCACCTCTTGTCGGCTATAATCAATTTATCACTTGCAAGTGAAGCATCAAAAAAATATCCAGTCGACATTTATTTTATAGGCATTTGCGAAACTCAGTATTCATAACCAGATTTTAGGCAAAACAGACAAAAACAGAGCGAATTTAAAACGTTTTTGAGCGGCGTTTTTGTCTGTTTTGTCTAAAATCGTCGCTTTGATTCAGACTTTCGCAATTACCTACATTTATTTTATCTGAAAAGGAGGCCTATTATGAACCAACCTGTATTTGAAGCATTTCACAATGGCTCACTAAAACTTCCTGAGAAATCCGTGGAGTTTGCGGCTATTCCGTGGACGAAGTACCCGGATTTTAAAGGGGTGGAGCTAAAACACATCGTCACCGCCAAGGATACCGGCGGACAGTTTAGTTACCATCTTGTACACATTGCGGCGAATCATAGCATTAGCAGCCATGTACATTCGGCGCAGATAGAAACACACGAGGTGATTGCCGGCTCTGGGGTTTGCCATAATGACGGCACTGCGTCTCCAGATCCGTTTCCTCCGCCAGCGGATGCGCGGGCAGGCAGAGCACAAGCATGGAACCGTTCTGCGGGCCGGCCGGCTGAATGGCATGCGGGGTGTCTGGAGAAATGCAGAATTGCTCTCCTGCCATGTATACACGCTGCTGCCCGCCGCGGCGCACCTGCACACTGCCGCTATAAATCCACCCATAGACCCAATGAGCGGCATGTGTATGCATGGGGCAGGATGGCAGAGTATTTCCCTGGAAAATCAATTCGAACTGGCTGCTTTTGTAATAGGTGGTATGATTCTGCATAGTTATATCCATTCCTTTCGCTTCGCTCAGGCACAAAACGTTATGAAAATGGTTGCCCAAGCTTATTTTTTCTTTATAATTCTTCTTATAGGGAACTCGGTATACTACAAATCACGGGGAGGTGAGTGGGCTGTC
>JAAVZI010000069.1 GCA_022791575.1 Lachnospiraceae bacterium | reverse complement strand
CTACACCAGCCAAAACAGCAACTAAAAAAGAAATCACAACTTCCATGCAAACACCTCCTCCCTGTTGCGGGTGTCGGTGAGCAACACAAAAATTACAACATACTATTCGATATTTTTGTACTTTTATCTCAGGGATTTGTTCTTAGGATTTTGGCTATAGCAATCCGATTCTCGTTATTCCTGTGGACACTGACCCCTTGGCAATTTTCTTAGTCAATATCTAATTTTACATCCGAGAAGGATATTTATATCTTTATTTTGTTATGGATTCTTTTATGCGCTATTATGAGTTTTATCCTCATCTGGTTTCATGCTTGTTACAATTTTTGTAAAATCATTTCTTTTTAGAATTAAACGTAGTATACTGTTATAGGTTACCAACCACCCATTACAATATTAGGCATTTGCGAATCTCTCATTTCACTGTCAGAGTTTGGGCAACAGATACAAAAATGTAGCGAATTAAGTACTGACACCAGGACTCCTCCCACCTTGTGGGTCCCTCCTCATGTCCAATCAACGTCTTTGAGCGGAATTTTTGTATTAAGGTAATTCCCCGATATAAAATCGGGGACAATTTGTTCAAACTCGTCGCTTTGATTCAGACTTTTGCAACCACCTAATTACAATATTAAAGGAGAAAAAACTATGATTACATTTTTAATTGGTTTATTTCTGCTGCTTGCCGGCGGCGCCATTTACGGCAGGTTCTGCGAACGGATCTTCCGCCCCGACAGCCGTGAAACGCCCGCTGTACGTTTGAATGACGGTGTGGATTATGTGCCTATGAAGAAATGGAAAAACAGCTTAATCCAGCTTCTGAACATTGCCGGCACGGGGCCGATCTTAGGGCCCATCCAGGGCATTTTATTTGGGCCTATTGCATTTTTGACCATCCCTATCGGCTGTGTGCTGGGCGGCGCGTTTCATGACTATATGAGCGGCATGATTTCTCTGCGCAATGACGGGGCGCAAATGCCGTCGCTGATTCGCAGATATTTAGGAAAACATACCTATTTGATCTATAATCTATTTGTCTGCCTGCTTATGCTGCTTGTCGGCGCGGTATTTATCTATACGCCCGGCGATCTATTTCTGACTCAGATTCTAAAGACTGACAACGGCATTGGCAATCCGGTGCTATGGCTCGTGTACGGCGCTATTTTTGTCTATTATATTGTGGCTACACTATTTCCGATTGATAAAATTATTGGCAAAATCTACCCCATTTTCGGCGGGATTCTGATTCTGTCCGCTATCGGCGTATGGATTGGGCTTTTTGTCAAAGGCTATCCGCTTGATGAAATCTGGGACACCGGCGTTGCGGGACTGCACCCGCAAGGGCTGCATTTTATTCCGGTGTTTTTTGTAACGGTTGCCTGCGGCATTGTCTCAGGCTTTCACTCTACGCAGGCCACGCTGATTGCCCGCACGACCGAACATGAGAAAGAAGGACGGATGACCTTTTATAATATGATGATTGTGGAGGGACTGATCGCCATGATCTGGGCGGCTGCGGCCATGGGCGTTATGAAGCTTGGCCTGGCCGATGCAGAAACTTCGCCGACCGAGGTGGTGGGAATCGTTGCCAAACATCTGCTGGGCAGCGTCGGCGGCATTGTTGCCATTATCGGCGTGATTGTGCTTCCGATTACTTCCGGCGATACGGCGCTGCGCTCGCTGCGGCTGATGACTGCGGACGCCCTGCAGTTGGACCAGTCAAAGAAGAAAAACCGGCTGGCGTTGTCGCTGGTCATCTTTGTCGTCGTTGCGGCACTGCTGCTGTTTTCCAAAATGAATGCCGGCGGTTTTAACATTCTCTGGCGGTATTTTGCATGGGCGAACCAGACCATTGCGGTGTTTGCATTTGCGATGATTGCGGTTTATATGCAGAGAAAGAAGCAGCCCTATGTACTGGCGCTCGTGCCGGGAATGTTCTATATGTTCGTTATTTCCAGTTTTATTTTAAATGCAGCCATTGGCTTTCATCTGTCCTGGACGCTTAGTTATGTAATCGGCGGGGTACTGACAGTGGTGTATGCCTGGGCAGTGCTGGCATGGGGGAGAAATTATAAGGAAATGTAAGAATATTCGAGAAAATAGATACAAATGTGAAAATATAGCAAATTAAGAATATTTATGGAAATCTTATTTTCACATGATATCATTCCTTTTTGGGAATTGTATATCCATTAGAATTTAGCCTATCGTTTACAGTAGGCAGTAAGTACATAGTTTATAGCAAATATATCAATTGAGATGTAAAAGACAGGTGCAAAATAGTTTTGTACGAAAAAATCACTCCATGTGGAGATAATTGCCTGGAATGTCCCCGATTCCAGGCGCATAGTGATGAAAACTTAAAGAAAGCTGCAAAACTATGGTATAAAGTAGGATGGAGAGACTCTATTGTATCCAATGAAAAATTCGTTGTTCAGGCTGCTCCTCACACAGGCAATGTACCTATCATTTAGTAGCGTGTATCAAAAAACATAGTGTGGAGAAGTCTAATCCGTGTAATGAATTTCCATGTCAGAAGATTTCTGAGATATTCATACGCTCAAGAAATACCAGAAAAAATGTAGGTAGGTACGGTACAAAAATATGCTAGCTTAGAATAAGCTTTCTTTGATAAAGAGAAGCATTTAAGGAAGATGTGATGTAACCCACAAACGAACAGAATCGCTTAATGAACCATTTATCCCCCCACAAAATCGATTAACTGTTTGAGGCTTTGAATGCTCCATTTATCCGTATTATGACCACTTCGATCTATCAAAAAAGAAGTGAAGCCCTGTTCTCTTGCTCCATCGGCTTCTGGCTTATAATCATCTACATATAGGCTTTCTTTTGCTGTAACGCCCTGTGCATGCAACGCCGCATTAAAAATGACAGCGCTGGGTTTTCCTGCTCCGACCAAAGAACTTGCGGTAAAGGATGTAAAATATTTTGCGATTCCTAACTGCTGCAGGGTATATTCAAGTGACGGAGAAGTGTCGCTGATCACGCCCATTTTATATCCATGACTATGAAAATACTCCAATACTTCCATCGTTTCTGGAAACAAGACGCGGTCTTTATTACACCACAATTCACTAAATAATAATGCGGCGCGACTATCTACATTCTCTTTTACCCCTTCGCCAATCAGTAAATATTTATAAAACCTTTTAAAAAACTCCCGTTCATCCTCAACGGTTTTGTACCATGGTGTTCTTCCTTCGCTGGCAAGTGCAAAAAGTTTCATCATTTTATCGTATGGCAGTGTAAAAGATTTTCCACTCCATTCGCTGATCCTATTGTCTCGCCACAGTTCCTTGTTCTTATCAAAATATGTAAGCGTACCATCCCGATCAAAAAAGATCGCTTTATAATTCATTGAACCACATCCTTTTTTCTGAATGATATCATCAATTTATTTTAGTTTCTGCCACTTTCATTAGAAGGAATCCTTTTGGTTTTCGGCTTTGCGTTTTTCGGTAATCCCTTTATGCTCTGCCCTTTCCTTTACCAGCCGAAAAAAACAGATCCTTTGCCGCCCGTCGTTCTCGGCAAAAACGGCATTGTGCCTGCCGTTTTATGCACACTGCCCTACGAAGAATAAGGCTTTCCTATTTTTAGTATAAAGAAGCTTTATAGCATTTTCCCCAATCCTGCATAGCGTCAAGAACAGGTTTTAAACTTTGCCCCAGCTCGGTTAATGAGTATTCAACCCTCGGCGGCACTTCCGCATA
This sequence comes from Lachnospiraceae bacterium, assembly GCA_022791575.1. Classification (GTDB taxonomy): domain Bacteria; phylum Bacillota; class Clostridia; order Lachnospirales; family Lachnospiraceae; genus JAAVZI01. The sequence continues at coordinate 10,035 of JAAVZI010000069.1, read as the reverse complement.
CACCGTTCGGTCTACCAGACCGTTTTCTTCCATTGCACGAAGCTGTGTAGTCAATACTTTCTGAGATACCGTACCAATTGATTTCTTCAATTCACCAAAACGCTTTGTGCCGATGAGCAGGTCGCGCAGAATCAATACCTTCCATTTATTGCCGATCAGGGTTAGTGTCGTTTCCACGGGACAGACCGGCAGCTCTTTCATTACTTTTTGTTCGCTCACAATGCTGCCCTCCTTCATTAGTATCCAAATGTAACTTTGTATCTAATTATACTATATGGCAGCATTTGCGTCAACATCATTTACAAAAAAATGATCTGGTTCCTATTGCCGAAAAGCCCATAATTACGCATTGGTTTCCTTTTGGTAACTACGCCACAATATTGTGCCTACTTGCGCCATAACGCTTTATGAAATAAAATGATAGCAGAATCATACAAGGAGGTACGCTTATGAATGCTGAGAAATGCTTACATATATTAAGAGAAATCAAAGATACCGCATTTGCAACGGTAGATGAAAATGGCCTGCCGCAAATCCGTATCATAGATATTATGCTTGCAGAGAAGGAAACCGTATATTTCTGTACAGCAAGAGGCAAAGATTTTTATCAGCAACTGTTGAGAAATGATTCGGTTGCTGTAACCGGGTTGAATAAAGATGTTCAAATGGTACGATTACATGGCCAAGTCCGCAAGCTGACCGCGCAAAAGAAATGGATTGACCGAATTTTTGAAGACAATCCGTCCATGAATACGGTGTATCCAGGTGAGAGCAGATACATTTTGGAAGCCTTTTGTATTGATAATGGGACGATAGAGTTCTTTGATCTTGGGCATACTCCAATTGTAAGAAAATGGTTTACGCTTGGAACTACAACGGCCAGCAGCAAAGGATTTGTCATCAGCGACGCCTGTATCGAGTGCGGAACCTGTGAACGCTGCTGCCCGCAACAATGCATTGTCGATTTTTCCATAGACCAAGAGCACTGCCTGCACTGCGGGCTTTGCTTGGAAAAATGTCCCGTCGGGGCAATACAGAGAAAGGGTGTTTAACATGCTGCAAAATATATGGTCCGTCTTGATAAATAAAAAAGCATTCTTTTTTGATTTGCTGTGGGAACACATAGAGATCTCCTTACTCGCCATCCTGATTGCCATTTTATTCGGCGGTATCGTAGGAATCCTTATCAGCGAATTTCAAAAGACTGCAAAACCAGCGCTGGGAATGATTAATTTCCTCTACACAATTCCCTCCATTTCCCTGCTTGGCTTCCTCATTCCATTTTCAGGAATCGGCAACACGACCGCGGTAATTGCATTAACGGTATACGCCCTGCTGCCTATGGTGAGAAATACACATACCGGAATCACCAATGTTGACGCCGCCATCTTAGAAGCGGCTGCAGGAATGGGCAGTACTAGGCTGCAGATTCTGTTTAAGATTAAACTTCCGCTTGCTATGCCGGTTATTCTCTCAGGCATCCGCAATATGGTTACAATGACGATTGCCCTTGCAGGTATTGCCTCCTTTATCGGCGCAGGCGGGCTCGGTGTGGCCATTTATCGAGGAATTACCACCAATAACACTGCTATGACTATGGCCGGCAGCTTATTGATTGCCGTCTTAGCGCTGGTTTTTGATTCCCTGCTTGGCTTTATGGAACAAAGAATGTGCAGACGAAACAGCAAAGCCAAAAAGGTCAACCGTATTCTATCCCTTGCGGCAGTTATACTGATCCTTAGTATTATCTGCGCCGCAATACTTCCGGCTCGTAAGCAGGATACCATTCACATTGCCACAAAGCCTATGACCGAGCAGTATGTGCTGGGCGAAATGCTTGACATTCTCATTGAGCAGGATACCGGCTTAAAGGTCGAGCTGACGCAGGGTGTCGGCGGCGGTACGTCAAACATTCAGCCCGCCATGGAAAGTGGAGAATTTGACCTGTATCCTGAATATACCGGTACGGGATGGAATATGGTGCTGAAAAAAGATGGGATTTATTCGGAAGATTTATTTGCGTCTATGCAGAACGAATATCGAAATTCGCTGGATATGGAGTGGATGGGGATGTACGGATTTAATAATACCTTTGGGCTGGTTGTCCGTAAAGAAATTGCCGAAAGATATAACCTACAAACCTATTCCGATTTAAAAGCCATATCCAATCAGCTGATCTTTGGTGCGGAGTATGATTTCTTCGAGCGGGAAGATGGGTATGAGGCGCTCTGTGACGCGTACGGATTTACCTTTCAGCAGACAATGGATCTGGATATCGGCCTGAAGTATCAGGCAATTAATCAGGGGAAAATTGATGTAATGGTGATATTTACAACAGATGGCCAGCTTTCTGTTTCTGATGTGACCGTTCTTACCGATGATAAACAGTTTTATCCGTCCTACCTGTGCGGCAATGTGATCCGGCTGGAAGTTCTGAATGAGCATCCGGAACTTGCCGATGTTTTACAATCTCTTTCCGGCGTGATTACGGACGATGCTATGGCACAGATGAACTATGCAGTGGAAACCGAGGGAAAAGAACCAAGAGAGGCAGCCGAAGCATTTTTACAGGACGCCGGTCTTTTGAAATGAGGTGTTAGGAATGAATACAGCGATTGAATTTAGAAATATCAAGAAAGCGTACGAGGGCAAAGTTATTATCGACGCATTGAATCTATCTGTGGCAAAAGGGGAATTTGTTACCATCATCGGTTCCTCCGGCTGCGGCAAAACAACGGCCCTGAAAATGATTAACGGCTTAATTACTCCGACATGCGGTGATATTTTTGTTAACGGAGAAAATATCAAACAGAAAAATCTGACAAAACTGCGCCGCAATATCGGCTATGCCATTCAAGGCAGCGTGCTGTTTCCCCATATGACAGTGGAACAAAATATTTCCTATGTCCCCAACCTGCTGAATAAACGGAATAAGGCAAAAACAAAATCGGCCGTCTCGAAATGGATGAATCTTGTGGGATTAGACGAAGAGCTTAAACATCGGTATCCGTCCGAACTTTCGGGCGGACAGCAGCAGCGAGTCGGTATTGCCAGGGCTTTGGCTGCGTCTCCTGATATCCTTCTGATGGACGAGCCGTTTGGGGCAGTGGATGAAATTACCCGCAGCTCGCTTCAGACGGAGTTGAAACAGATTTATGAGAAAACAGGTATTACCGTTTTGTTTGTCACCCATGATATTTCTGAGGCGTTAACCCTTGGTACAAAAGTGCTTGTGATGGATCAAGGCGTAATCCAGCAGTACGCGGAACCGGAAGAGCTTTTACAAAACCCTGCTACGGATTTTGTCAAACAGCTGCTTACATTAGTTCGGCAGTAAAGCCGCCGGAGCAGCCGCTTCGATTTCTACTATGATTGTAGATTTCTACCATGATTGTAGCTAAGCGGTGATGGTGAACATCTGGAAACTACAGTCTATTTGCTAAATGTTTAGCCAGACTCTACTATCACACAGACAGTTTTATGAGATCCGGGCTGCATGTTTCCTCTGTGCAGACTGCCACTTGATAGCCTGGAATCGTATATTCGTGTATCCGGCAGGGAAGCAGACGGTTGCCGCGCCGTACCGAAGCGCCGGCTTCCTCGGGTATCACTTCGAACTGGTCAAACGGCAGACTCATCCCTTCGCCGGTCATCTTGACATAGCTTTCTTTCATTGTCCAGAAGCGGAAAAATGCTTTATCGTAATTTTGCTGGGTACAGTTGTTTAAGCAGTTATTTTCATTTGGATGGAAAAAACGCTCTGCTGCTTCTTTGGGGGCTTTCGTGATCTGTTCTACATCGCAGCCGACGGCCTTGGTTCCGACAGCGCAGATGACCAGACTGCCAGAATGGGACAAATTAAAACAGATCCCCTTAACCTCTGGCTTATCGTTGGCGCCGATTTGTATTTCGTCTGGCTGTACCCCATAGCGCGGCAGGACTTCCCAAAGGAGCAGCCCTGCTGCTAAGCACCTTTTTCTATCATCGGCCTGTATGTATTTCAATGTCTTCTCCCTGCGCTCGGTGGTTAACCGCGGTAACAGCCATTGTGCTTCTTTGGGGTCTGGGAGTGGGGTAATATCTGTAAGATAGAGCGTTACCATTTGATTTTTCCTCTTTTCTTTCTTGTGTTTCTCTAAATTTTATTCTAGCAAACCTTACTTCTGTTCATTCGGTTATATTTGTATTTTAACATGTTAAGTTTGCATTTACACCTGATTTTTGTATGAAATAAATGGACATTCGTTTAATCGTCAGGACAAAACAACGAATTCACAGGAAATTTCTCCCAATCCTATTGCAATTTTACCAACTTCTGTTAAAATGGATATATATGGGCATACTAGGGAAACATTGAGCCAATGCTTCCTTAAGCTGCACAATGACAGCGGATTTATCCGACACTAATAAAAAGGAGAGATAACATGAACGAAGTATTACAGCAGATACAGAAAATCGGTATTGTTCCGGTTGTTGTATTAAATGATGCCAAAGATGCGGAACCTCTGGCAAAGGCACTATGCGCAGGCGGGCTTCCCTGTGCGGAAGTGACATTCCGTACAGCAGCGGCAGCAGAATCCATTAAAATTATGACAGAAAAGTTCCCCAATATGCTGGTTGGCGCTGGAACAGTACTGACCACCGAGCAGGTAGACAAAGCCATTGCCTCCGGTGCTAAGTTTATCGTTAGTCCTGGCCTGAATCCTAAGATTGTAAAATACTGTCAGGAAAAAGGAGTTCCGATTACACCAGGTACTGCTAACCCAAGCGATATTGAGCAGGCTCTGGAGCTGGGTCTGGAAGTTGTAAAATTCTTCCCTGCTGAAGCAGCTGGTGGCTTAAAGATGATCAAAGCTATGTCCGCTCCTTATGTAAATATGAAATTCATGCCTACCGGCGGAATCGGCGCCAATAACCTAAATGAATATCTGGATTTCAAAAAGATTATTGCCTGCGGCGGAAGCTGGATGGTAAAAGGCGATCTCGTTGCAGCAGGCAAATTTGACGAAATCGAAGTTTTAACAAGAGAAGCAGTCAATACCATGCTGGGCTTTGAATTAAAACATGTAGGCATCAACTGTGCAGATGAAAATGAGGCAGATTCCGTAGCCTCCTCCTTTGATCAAATATTTGGATTCGCCAAGAAGGCCGGCAACAGCTCTATTTTCGCTGGTACTGCAATTGAAGCAATGAAAGCTCCTGGCGCAGGCGCTAAAGGCCATATTGCAATCCAGACCAATTATATTGAACGTGCAGTCAACTATCTGGAGTCCCAGGGCTTTGCCTTTGACTATGATTCCGTAAAGCCAAAGGAAGGACCTATGAAAGCAATTTACCTGAAAGAAGAAATCGGCGGCTTTGCCGTGCATCTGGTTGAAAAATAAAATCATACAATTATAGTAAACGAATTGAAATTATATATGGAGGAATTAGAAAATGGCAAAAAGAGTAATTACATTTGGTGAAATCATGTTAAGGCTTGCACCGGAAGGCTACTATCGCTTTGTACAGGCAGATCAGTATGGTGCAACTTACGGCGGCGGCGAAGCCAATGTGGCTGTTTCTCTTGCAAATTATGGTTTAGACGCAGCCTTTGTAACCAAATTACCCAAACACGAAATTGGACAGGCCGGAGTAAATTCATTAAGAAAATTCGGTGTTGATACTTCTTATATCACCCGCGGCGGCGACCGTGTAGGTATTTATTTCTTAGAAAAGGGTGCAAGCCAGAGACCTTCTAAGGTAATCTATGACCGCGCAGGCTCTGCCATTGCCACTGCTACAACGGAAGACTTTGACTGGGATGCAATCTTTGATGGTGCTGACTGGTTCCATTTCACAGGAATCACCCCCGCACTAGGTGATAATGTAACCGCTATCTGTTTAGAAGCCTGCAAAGCTGCACAGGCAAGAAATATCACTGTAAGCTGTGACTTAAACTACCGAAATAAATTATGGTCAAAAGAAAAAGCTGGAGAAGTCATGGGCGAATTATGCAAATACATTGACGTATGTATCGCTAACGAAGAGGACGCTTCTGATGTATTCGGAATTAAAGCAGCCAATACCGATGTAACCAAGGGCGAAGTAAACCATGAAGGCTACAAGGATGTTGCCAAGCAGCTGGCTGACCGCTTCGGGTTCAGCAAAGTTGCCATTACCCTGCGCGAATCCATTTCTGCTAATGACAACAACTGGTCCGCTATGTTATATGATGGTACAGATTACTATTTCAGCAAAAAATACAAAATGCACATTGTAGACCGCGTAGGAGGCGGTGATTCCTTTGGCGGCGGTTTAATCTATGCTTGTCTGGAAGACATGAAATCTCAGGATATCATCGAATTTGCAGTTGCTGCAAGCTGCTTAAAACACAGCGTAGAAGGAGACTTCAATATGGTCAGCGTTGATGAAGTGAGTAAACTGGCCGGCGGTGACGCATCTGGACGTGTCCAGAGATAAAAAAGAGCGATCTTTCCTCATAAAGTTAAATAAAAATGGCATCGGAATGCGTTCTGGTGTCATTTTTGTTTTTTATTAATTTAATGAATCGGCCGATATCTCCTTGTGATTTTGCACAAATCGTGTTAGAATATATAATATACTCGTTCACAAAAAATTCATAAAACCACGAGAGGAGAACAAATACAACATGTCAACTAAGAAAAAAACAAGAAGCCTGATCTGGTCCCTTATGATTCTATGCGCATTAATTGTTATTTTAACTGCTGCGATCATAGGATTAAGCGGGACTATGGCTATCACGAATATAACCGAATCATCTTCCAGTACTTATGAAAATGCTGAAAATGACGGCTATAAGACTGAGATCAAATCCCAGGTACAAAGTGCCTTATCCGTAATCCAAAGTGAATATGACAAATTTAAAGCCGGTGAAAAGACAGAAGAAGAGGCCAAGGAAGCTGCCAAAGAAGCTGTCCGTAATATGCGTTACCGGGATGATGCCAGTGGTTACATATGGATTGACGGCACCGATTACGTTCTAGTTATGCATCCGATCCTGACAGAAGACGAAGGAACAAACCGCAAAAATATGGAGGATAAAAATGGAGTTATGATCACACAGGAAATTGTAAAATCCTGTACAGGTCCTGAAAAAGGCGGTTACAATGAATTTTATTTCACTAAATCAGATGGCGTTACAGTTGCTCCAAAGATTGCTTATGCAGAACTGTTTGAGCCCTGGGGCTGGGCCGTTGCAACCGGAAATTATGTAGATGATATGCAGTCTCAGATTAAGGATGTTCTGGATCAGTTCGACCAAACCTACAACGACGCATTGATACGAATGATTATTGTATTTGCAGCTACGATTATCTGTTCTCTGATAATTGCATTCTTGTTTGGAAGACAGTTGGTAAAACCGTTAAAGAAAATTTTGACATTTGCAGAGAACATTTCCAGAGGTGATTTGACCAGTGAGGTTCAGGTAAAAACGAATAATGAAATCGGCCGTGTTGCCGATGCCCTTACCAATGCACAGGCTAATATACGTGCATTAGTGCAGGATATTACCAATGTATCTCAAGGAATCAACAATGCTCTCAAAACATTTGAATCTGCATTTCATAATATGCAGAATTCCATTTCCGAAGTATCCGTTGCTGTTGACTCCATTGCCAATAATGTAACTGAGCAGGCTGCCTCTACCGACGATGCAACCAATGAAGTAAATGTAATTGCTGACAAAATCGAAAAAACTGGTACGGAAGTCATTACATTAGATGACAATGCACAGGATATGAAGCATTTAAGTGAAAAATCCATGGATACCCTGAATCATTTGATTGAAGTAAACACTAAGACCCGTGAAAATATCAACGCCATGCATGAGCAGACAGAGAATACAAACCAGTCTGTGCAGCAGATTAAGATGGCAGCTGACCTGATTAATGAAATTTCAGACCAAACCAGCCTTCTTGCTTTGAACGCCAGTATAGAAGCCGCCAGAGCCGGAGAACTTGGCAGAGGCTTTGCAGTTGTAGCCGACGAGATCAGCAAACTTGCTCAGCAATCCGCCGATTCTGTAGACGAAATCCGCAAAATCATTGAAGAACTTCTGGATAATGCTGCCAGATCTGTAGATGTTATGCAGGAAATGAGAGAATCCATCGACACTCAGGTCTCCTCACTTTCCGAAACTCAGAACGTATTCTCCCACCTGTACCAAGGACTTGACAATTGTGTTGTTACGGTTAAATCTATTGGTTCCACAACTGGTGAAATGGAAAATCAACGTTCCAACGTAACCCAGTCCTTAACACTTCTGAATGGATTGGCACAGGATAATGCAGCGGTTGCAGAGGAAACCTCTGCCATGTCAACTGAATTATCCAAAATTGTAAATGATTCCAATCAAATTGTACAGGATTTGGAAAATAATGTAGCCGCTCTGATTAAGGATGTACATAAATTTACCATATAGTGATCCATATGGAACATTTCTCAAAATAATTACAAAAAACCCCGGCCATCTCTGCCGGGGTTTTTCTCCTATTACTCTACGATTTCTTCTATTTCCAATTCGGATGTACAGTGAGGACAGCGAACTGCCTGAATGGCGATCTTACTTTTACAATATGGACATTCCTTTGTTATCGGCGCTTCCTCTTTTTCCTCTTTCTTTGAAAAATGTTCGCTGATCGTATTCAAGGTCTTAATCAGCACAAAGATTACAAACGCCGTAATTAGAAAATTAATGACTGCCGTAATAAAATTACCATAATGCAGAACAGGCGCAGAATCTCCACTTCCCAGCTTCACAGTCAAATTGGAAAAATCTGTTCCTCCAAAGATTCCCAAAATCGGAGTCAGTATGTCTTGATTGAGAGAAGTCACAATGGATGTAAATGCACCGCCGACAATTACACCGACTGCCATATCCATCACATTGCCACGGGTAATAAACTTCTTAAATTCTCCAAGAATTCCTTTGCCTTTTGCTAACTGCTCTTTCCCTTTCTGCAAGCTCTCTCTTCCCTTTTTCATAATTTCTCCCTTCTTTTCTCCCTTCTCTTTTTCCACAATAGGACAAGTATAATGGAACAGCAAAAACCAATTCCATCAATACAAACATCCCGCAACGCCCCATCTCGTCCGGGGACAAAGGTCTGATGCCATTCATCACTGCATGCATATAAAAAGCAGAATACTAGTGAGGTCAATCCCATCTTTTTGACCTGTATAGAGGCTGTTTTAACTAACATAGCCTGTCCCACCAGAAGCGTCATACTCCATCCCAAAAGAAAATATATTGTAATATGAGCTGCTTTTCTAATCAGAAAACTTAATAATGCTTCCGGCATAATATTTCCCAATACTGCAATTACCATCTCCATAAAATACCCGCTTGCCTGGCTAGATTCCTTAGCTGGCTGGCTGGAAAAGAAAAATATAACTATTGCTATCAATAGAGTCGTACTACTATATACAAATAATTTGGGGTATTCTTTCTTACGGTTCATAGTGATCTCCTATGCTGTCATTTATATTCACTTGTATTTAATTTCCAACAATGCACCATGCACTGTTTCAACTTTTTGCAATCCTAAACCATGTAATAGTTCTATTATACCTCTGCTTTCCAAAGTATACAACTCCTATTTTATTACAAATACAGCGCTTTATTTATTCATTACTAAATAAAATGCTACAGCACATCTGATTTTTACTCATGTGAGATAAAGAAGTAAAAGAAGTGTAAAAATTTTAACGTTCCCTGTCCGGCTGACTGCCGGACCGTTCCCGGCAAGGCATAAGCTGTAAATCTGCCTTACTACTGGGGCGGCTGTCTGTATAGCGGCAAACATGTCAAACTGCTTCCTTATGTGCGGTCAAAATGACGTTTTTTCTACGTAATAAGCAGTAGAAAAGTTCATAGCTCTGTGATAAACTATAAAAAAGATACTCAATAAGAAAAGAGGTGTATTTCTATGTTTACAATATCGTCCCAATCCAATCAATATAGAAAAACTATCCCTCGATTGACAATTAAAAGTGGCGAGAAAATATACT
>JAAVZI010000094.1 GCA_022791575.1 Lachnospiraceae bacterium | reverse complement strand
ACCCTTGCTGTTCAGCTATACACTTCCTTGTTGCCTAGGCGTGTTCGGGACTTTCACCCGTTAGAGCGCGCCCATGGCGCGCAAACAAGAAAAAGAGTGAACCAATCACTTTTTTAAGCATTTGTTCACTCTTTCATAAATTCATTGATTTCTTTCTATTAAATGTTTCGCAAATACTCCTCTGCTTCCTGTTCTGATAAGTTATAAATATCTTGTAGGTTTTCAATAATAATATCATCTGGTACATTCATTCTTTGATAGGTTTTAATTGTACTACGTATTTCTCCTACTCCAATGCCATATTCCTTGCCATTCTCATAAGTAATTTTCTCTTTCATCAACAATGTCATATAATCAACCTTTATTCTAATTATATTATATCATATTCCTTATAGAGCTTTTTGCGGTATTCTTTGTCTTCTATTGCCATAACAATGTCCGACAAACGATTATCTTCATTTAATCTCCTTATCAGTTTAAATAATCTTTCTTCATCATGCTTCTCTCCTTTTTCATAATTTATTCGTTCTCTCATCATCAATGTCATATAATCATGCCTCCATTCCCTGTTTTTCTTGGCTTTTTGAACTGCTTCCTCCAGTTTGTCAACAAATGTATCATTTGATTTCTTTCCAGACACATAATCTAAAAATACTTTTAATTCGTTACCCACATCATTTATGTTTCCCTTAGCATTTAAGAAAATCTTTGTAGCTTCATCGCCCATAGCAAGACTTGTGTCTTCTTTACATAGGTTTTCAAAGGTATAAATATGCCTCCCCTGACCAAACAAATCAAATAGGCAAATGAAGATAATGTAAGTTTTGTTCAGCTCATTATAACTTTTATCTCCCTTGTCTAATAGCTGCAGGTCAATCATAGCCTGATAATAGCGGCTTCTTTTGGGCAGTTCTTTTGTATCCGCCGCCTGCATTTCAATATTATAAATAATGTCCTTACTGCCTTTAACATATACATCCAGCCGAATGCTCTTGGCTTCCATATCTTCTTTTATTTCTTTCTGCAATTCTGGATATTCAATATGGTCTATATCCAAATCTGGCAGAATCCGATGTAATAATTCTTTGCAAAGTTCTTGGTTCTGCATGACTTTCATAAACAGAAAATCATTGGATATTCCTAATTCTTCCCATTGTTTGTCAAAATCCTCTATCTCAATTTGTTTTTCCATTCTTCCTTCTTTATCTGCTGGCAGCCTTATTCAAAAATTACTCTGTACTTTGTACCCTAAAAGGGCATTCCACGTTAAATGTACTTCACAGCATATATACAAGGCATATATTTTATATCCATCAAACAACGTATTTGTATTTCTTATCTCTACAATTATTATATCGAATAATCCGATAGATTTCAATACACAAGTGAATCGTCATTGACTTTGTCCTTGCAATTTCCCTGTATAACAGAATTTTCCAGACAATTCTCGGTTTTCGCCTTTACTTGTGATATGGTT
>JAAVZI010000068.1 GCA_022791575.1 Lachnospiraceae bacterium | reverse complement strand
ATATATCATTTTTCAAAACATAGCGACAGTTATGTCTATTTTCCATGTCCATTTTTATTTTTTTGGGATAATATTTACTTTTCAATGTTCGCTGCCAGTAATAACTGGCTATAATCACTCAGGATTCCGAGAGATTATTATATTTATTTTCATTTTTTCATTATATCTTATGAAAAATTTCAAGTCAAGCTGGCTTTTTCTAAAAAACAATTTTATTACTATGGTATTTTTATGCCAATTTTAAACTTAGTGTAAATTTATGTAAAGCAACCTACGATATTATAGATAAGATGAAATATATCTAAACATGAAATGGATTTCAAATGATACCTTTCCCGAAGATTATAACAGCGAAAAGGTATACATACAAGGAGGTCAAGTATATGAGTGCAGTATCACAAGTAGAAACCAACGCCGCCATGGGTGCATATGAAGCCTCACAGGTGGACACGCAGAAAAAAACAAGAGTAACTGGCAAAGTCGTCGGTACACCGGAACTAAGCGAGGCTGGCAGAAAATATTATGAAGAATTAAAGAAGAAATACTCCAATATGGAATTTATTCTAGTCAGTGAAGATATGAAAGCAGCTGCTAAAGCACAGGCTGGCAGTTTTGCCAACCCCAACAAAATGGTTGTGCTGATTGATGAGGAAAAAGTTGAGCGGATGGCTGTAGATGAAGAATACCGCAAGCAATATGAATCCATTATCAGTAATGCTGGAAAACAGATGCCTATGCTGCAGAAAAGCCTTTCTAACACTCCTGGCGTCAAAGGCTATGGAATTCAGGTAAAAGATAATGGTCTTACCTCATTTTTCGCAGTCTTAGAAGACTCTTCTGCATCACAGAAAGCACGTATTAAGAAAAAAGCTGAAGAAAAAGCCGCCAAGAAAAAAGCCGATGCCAAAAAAGAAGCAAAAGAAACAGCCAAAGAACGATTGGAAGATAAAAAGCATGATAAAACCGTTTCAAAAGGTGATGAGCATACGATTACCGTAACTGCTTCCTCTATTGAAGAACTGGTACGAAAAATCAATGATTTGGCTTTTGCTGGCTGGAGTGACAATATTCAAACCGAAGAAGAAAAAATGATAGGCCAGCACTTCGATTCCCGCTGGTAATCCCCCTTTCTAAAACAGGACAAGAAACGAACTGCTGCAATACACAGCGTCGATTTCTTGCCCTGTTTTCTAATCCGTCTACTTGACACTGTATCACTCCCTACTATATAATTAAGTAGAGATAGTTTCTACCATAGAAAGGAGTGTTATGATTGGATTCACAAGAACGCATTATTAATAGAGACCTTGTTATTGGCTGGACAAGTATTGTTATCATATTATTCATCACTTATGCTATAGAAGTATTAAAAGGCCAGCGCACTCTGCCATATCTGGGAATATTTATGCTCTTTACTGCCCTTCCGGCACTGGTTACCATCATTCTGTACCGAAAGAACCCTTTTGCTCATTACCTACGATACTTTATTGTTATCGGCTATTTTTTTATGTATGGCTATGTAATGATTACTGGCAGCACCATACTTGTTTTTACATACATATTTCCCCTTCTTTCAATGATTATTTTGTATCACCAGGAAAAATTGATCTTAGGAATGGGAATTGCAGCAATTCTAATGAATGCAGTATCTATCGGAATCCAATTGATAAACGGAGAAATTACCATTTCCAATAGCAAAGACATGGAAATCCAAATTGCACTCCTTCTGCTTTGTTTTGCTGGTTCCTATACCGCAGCCAAATTATATGGTAATATTACTGGCAAAAATACGGAATACATGCAGATGCTTGACGAAACCTCCAAACAAATTCAGAAAATGTCACTGCAATCTATTACCACAATCGCCAATACCATTGATGCCAAAGACGAATATACCAAAGGGCATTCCCAGCGGGTGGCTGATTATTCTTATGCTCTTGCGCGTGAACTGGGAATGTCAGAAGAGGAATGTATGGATATTCGAAATATTGCCCTTCTGCATGACATTGGCAAAATCGGAGTCCCCGATTCCATTTTAAATAAACCTGGTAAGCTGACAGAGGAAGAATTCCGCATTATGAAACAGCATCCGGTCGTTGGTTCTGAAATACTAAAAGATATCCGCCTTCTTCCCAATCTGGATGTCGGCGCCAGATACCATCATGAACGTTACGACGGAAAAGGCTACCCCAGCGGCCTAATGGGTGAAGAGATTCCGCTGATTGCTCGTATTATCTGTATTACAGATTCTTACGATGCCATGAGCAGCAACCGGGTATATAGAAAAGGTTTTTCCGACGATTGGATTTTAGCAGAAATTGAACGCTGTAAAGGAAAACAGTTTGATCCTGAACTTGCAGATGCATTCTTACGCCTATTAAGAAAGAAAAAAGTCAAACGTTTAAGCAACGACGAATTGGAAATTCAGGCTGAAATGCAGGCTGAGATTCAAAAAGCCGGCATTTCCCCTTCTAAAAGCGGAGAAAAACGAGACATCTTAGATGAGCTTTCAGATGTAAACCGAATTAAAAATGTAGAATTTAATATTACACAGGAATTAAAATACGAAGAAGGCTGCCTTATATTAATTGATGTAGATAATATCAGTGAAATTAATGAAAATTATGGTTATCTAAGAGGCGACTACTGTCTTGGTATGATTGCAAGGATGCTGCTGAAACCAAAGCGTAATCTGATTGTTTCCAGAGTTGAAGGCGATGAGTTCTTATGTTTTCTACCCGCTGTCAATTCTATGGAAGAAGCTGAGAAAAAAGTATTTACACTGATGCATGACCTAAATGATGAGATCAGCCAGAAAGAAGAATTACAGGGGATTACCCTTTCCGCTGGTGCATCACTTTCTGTAATCAGCGGCAAGGAATATGCGCAAATGTTTATGGATGCAGATAAAGCCTTGTATCATGTAAAAAAACAAAGCAAAAACGGATACTTTATTTATAGTGATAATCCTAAAAATGACCATAGCTGCACCAGCCAGAATGACCTTCATCAGCTGGTAGAACTCCTGCAAAGGGAAGAAAGTGAAACCATTGTAAAACCTGCTTTTCATGAATTTACGAGAATCTATGACTTTATTCGAAATATTGAAAAGCATGATGCCGCCAGTCTGCAGCTGATCCTTTTCACACTGAAGCCCAAAGATAAAAAAACCTTCAGTCTGGAAGATCGTCTGAGCGCCATGAAATACCTAGAAAACGCTATCACCAAATCAACCAGCGGTACAGAAGATACCACACAATACAGTCGTACACAGCAGCTGGTTATATTTAAGAATCTATCTGACGAGGAAATCCAGAAGACTACTGATCAGATTACAAAAGTATTTTATCGTATGTATGATAAAAAAGATATTATAATTACACATGATGCGACAAATCTAAATATAGAATCTTAGAACATACACTCATATAACAGCACAAAAGCGTCTTACCTATGTAACACGCTTTTGTTATATCCATCTCTATTTGTACTAAGCATTATTGATAAGAACTTACATTAGATTGATCCACCTTTTCAAACGGCACCCAAACATACTTCCCATCCTCAGAAACCTCCAGTCCGCTTTCCGAAGCCTTATCTCCATTTGCCAAAGCTGCTGCAACTTTGACTCCTGCCTCGCCCTGGCCGGTTGCTGACTGATATACCGTAAATGCCATATCCCCTTCCTGTATTGCTTTACATCCGTCAACCGTTGCATCAACACCGAGCACAGGAATCTCAGACAAATCAATTCCTTTCTCCTTACAGACTTCAATTACCCCAAGGGCCATTGAATCATTATTACAGATGACGCAGTCATATTTACTTTCTAATTCCAAAAATGTCTCAAACATTTCTGCTGCATATTCTGTACTCCAATCGGCATAATCATCAAAAACAAAATTGATCTGCTTACCACTGTCTGCAAAGGTATTTTTTACTGCCTCGGTGCGTCCTTTGGTTCCCGAATGACTGCGTTCCCCTTTTAACAACACTACATTAATCTCATTCTTGTTCCCTAACTGGTCCAATACATACTCTGCCTGATAGCGCCCAGCCACTAATTCATCGGAACCTACAAACATATATTTATCTGCTTCCAAACGTTTCTCCTCTGGACAGCTGTTCATAAATATAATCGGCAGTTCCCCAGCGCTCGCTTCCATCTGAACAGCAGTATCCGGGTCAACCGGACAGCATAAGATTGCATGATATCCTTTAGACTCTGCCTGACTGATCTGTTCCACCTGCGTCTCAATAGAATTCTTAGCATCCACCACATCCACTTTTGCTCCTATCTCTTTGGCTGTCTTCTCTGCTGCCTCAGCCAGTGTCGCTCGAAATGTATCGGAACCGTCTGAAATACACATTAGAATCTTTACACCTGACCCTTCTGTATCACCAGAATTGTTCCCTTTGGAACAGCCTGCCAGCAGCAATATAGCCAGCAAACCCATACAGATCATCATTCTCCATCTTTTATTCATCTGTACCGCCTCCTATACTTTGAATCGATTGACATGATCCGCCAATTCTTCAGAAGATCTAGCCAATTCTCCAGAATCCTCTGCCACAGTTCCGCTGTTTCCTGAAATACTCTCTGCCTGCTCTACCATCGTCTCTGAAGTCGCAAGAATTTCCTCTGAGCTGGCTGCCTGTTCCTCTGAAATTGCTGCCATGTTCGTAGCCACATCATCGACCTGTCCAATCTTCTGAATCATAGACTCTACCAGATGATTAGCAATACCAATGTTATCAAAAATCCTGTCAAATGTGACAAGCGCTGCTTCAATTAATTTACTGCTTTCATTAATATTTTCTACACTGCCATCTGCCTGTGTCACACAATCGACTACCTGCTCATTGATCTGCTGAATCAAGTTCTCTATTGTTTGTACAGATTCTGCACTCGTCTGAGCAAGCTTGCCAATCTGTGTCGCCACTACAGCAAAACCTGCTCCAGCCTCTCCGGCTCTTGCCGCTTCAATCGTAGCATTTAATGACAATAGATTCGTCTCATCTGCAATTTCTGCAATCACTGCAGTAATAGCTGTAATCTCGTGCGAAGCTTCCCCCACCTTATCAATCGCGGCTTTTAGGCCGTTAATCGAATTCTGAATAATATTCATAGCCTGTTCAATCCGGCTCATATCTTTCTGCCCCTGAGTAGAAATATCTACGGTCTCTCTCATTTTCTCTTCTACTTGATGGCTGTCTTCCCTTGTATCCGATACTACCCCGGCAAGAGTCGTAGCATTTTCTGCAATTTCATTTACGGAATCTGATAGCTGCCCTACAGTAAAACTAAGCTCCTGCATGGACTGACTTTGCACAATACTAGAATCCTGCAATTCCTTAGAGACTTTATAACTTTCATCTGCCTGTATTCCAAGTTTACCAGACACTTCATGGATTGAGGCCAGCATACTTCTCATACTGACAAGGAATTTTTCCACACCACTGCCCATAATACCAATTTCGTCCCGTCCCCTTGACTTCATCGTAACCGTAAAGTCTCCGTCTGTCATCCTTGTTATCACATTTGTAAGCTCTTTAATAGGACGAATTACCATATGTACAACTCTTTCAATCAAAACTGCCAACAACAACAGGCTTAAAATACCAATAATCAACATGGCATTCCTAACTCGATTCACATCTGCATATACGATCGAATTAGGAATATAAGAAACAAGCAGCCAGTCTGTTCCCTCAATCTTCTGAAATACGGTTAAATTACCGTCAATCTCTGTCATCTCATAATCCCGCGCTGTCAGTTTTTTCTCCACTCCGCCCAAGAACGAATCATCAGACGAAGCTGTCAGGCTGGTTGAAATCAAATCCGTGTCCCGGTGAGCCAGAATCGTATCATCTACTGTACTAACAAGAAAAGCCTGTGCATTCTTCATCTCTATCTTACTGTTTACAATAATACTAATCCTCTGCAATGTCATATCCGCCGAAATAACTCTCTGCCGACCAGAACCATCTTTAAGAATACCAGAAGCACTAATCACTGCTGCACCATTCTCATTGGTATACGCACTGGTAAATCCCATATTAATTCTAGTTAATCCCTGGGTATACCAGATTGAATTCGTTGGATTTTTCTCGGTCTTTTCAGATTCTGCCGCTTTCAGCAGTTTTCCCTGTCCATCCGCTATATAGATACCTTCTGGGAAATTGGCATTAAATCCATAATACTGATCTAGGATCCTCTGCAGATCCCCATCTTCAGGTTGAATCCCTTCTATTGTTTTTTTAACAATCTGAAACGCTGCCAGATTCTCATTCAGCCAGGATTCAATCTCATTCGCCTGATTTTCAATCGATGAACTCAGAAGATTCTCTGAATAATCCGTGATTACATGTTTGGAAACCTGATAAGAAACAATAGTAAGACTCACAATAATAATTGCTACTACAAGTAAGATAATACTCAGCAGCTTAGTCTTAATGGATATCTTCTTTTTGGGCGTTTTCTGTTCCATGCATAATCCCCTTCCGTTGTTTTTACTGTTTTCTTTAGATTTTCATTATTTTAATTTTATCATTTTAACGTTATTTTTACAACTGATTTCTTATAATCTTATTCTGTTTTTATTACATTCAACTTTTTATATTGCAAATGATAAAAAAAACAGATTCACAAAGTAAACCTTCATGAATCTGTTATTTATCTGTCGTCTTCCGGCAGTACTTATTTTAGATATAGATGTCTTGGCAGACCATTTACCATTACACATGGATAATCGCCCTGAATTAACGGACGGACATAATCAATAAAATCCTGGGTTACATAAGTTCCTTTTTTATTAATCCAATCCCTTGGAACCAATTTTTCTCCATTTGCAATTTTGTGTACATCATAAACACCAGTTGCAGACTGATATGGATCATCCGATACACGGTCAATCACTACCATTTTACCACTGTCACCCTCGTCAGCTGCCTTTACTGCTGCACCGCCTACCATAAATGCTTCATTAATATCTACACGAGAGGACAAATGAGAAGCACTTCTCTGCAGAGAACTAAATTCTACCGCACGTGTCTTACAACCCACTTCATTATTAATCAGACTGGCCAGATAATTTGCAGAACCTGTCAGCTGCTTATGGCCAAAGGCATCCACATAATCAGAGCCGCCGCCTGCTTCGCTGACATATGTGCCGTCTTCCAGACGAATTCCCTCTGAAATTGCAATAAATACAGTACTTTTTTTACTCAGAAGATCTCTAACATCTTCTACAAACGCATGGGTATCAAATGGCACTTCTGGGAGATAGATCAAATCTACACCTTCACAATCCTCTCCTTTAGCAAGAGCTGCTGAACCTGTCAGCCATCCAGCATTTCGGCCCATAATCTCTATAATGGTAACCAGTGGTTTCTTATAAGAAAATCCATTGCCATCACGAATTACTTCTTTAATAGAAGTTGCAATATATTTGGCTGCACTTCCATAACCCGGTGTATGATCAGTCAATGCCAAATCATTATCGATGGTCTTAGGAACACCAACGAATTTCTGTGTCTGGCCTGTCAGAATTGCATAATCAGACAGTTTTTTAATCGTATCCATGGAATCATTGCCACCAATATAAATAAAGCATTCGATATTCAACTTATCAAGAATTTCAAATATCTTTTCATAAATTTCCTGATTTTCATGAATCGCTGGCAGCTTATACCGGCAGGTCCCAAGAAATGCTGATGGAGTACGCTTCAATATCTCCACATCCAGCTCATTCTTGATGTAATCGGATAAATCAACATACATCTCATCCAATAAACCCTGTATGCCAAAACGCATACCATACACTTTAGGCGCACCACGGTCAATGGCTGTTCTGAATACTCCCGCCAGACTGGAATTAATAACAGCAGTCGGTCCACCAGACTGTCCTACAATCACATTTCCTTTCATTAATATGTCCTCCAATACTATTTTTTACTTAAGCACATCCGCTTATCTGCTTATTCATAAAAATAAATGCCGGCGACCGGAATCGAACCGGTACGGGAGATTAGTCCCGCAGGATTTTAAGTCCTGTGCGTCTGCCAGTTCCGCCACGCCGGCATGCCTGCCATTCAACTTATGGCATGGTTCCACATTAATTATGTTTCTCCAATGGGTGGAGAAGGATTCGAACCTTCGAAGGCGCTGCCAACAGATTTACAGTCTGCCCCCTTTGGCCACTCGGGAATCCACCCATGACAAATAATCCTGACAAGTATTTATTATAACACTGAATCTTCTGTAAAGCAACTACTATTTTACTTTTCTATTGTCTGTCTGTCCCCAAAACTTCTCTTTGCAGAATTCTCCAGACGTCCACTGCAGTTACCTTTCCATCTCCATCTGCATCTGCCAGTTCCCTTTGTAGATCGTTTAGCGATTCCCTGCCAACAATAAATTGAAGAACTATATAGGCATCCCCAGAAGTAATCCTTCCATCCAGGTCCACATCTCCCATTTGATAATTCCCAAGCATTCCAAAATGAATATAATAGGTTCCGTTGAAATTCTCAGTTACACGTTCTTCTGCCAGATATCCGGCAGCCTTTAATACTGTAGTTTTTTCCAGTCGAATCTTTCCTTCATATAACTTCCCCTGAGCTGGACTGGGATCTGTACCATCTGTAGTATAGTATATTTTCATGTCTTTACGACTGCTTGTAAAGGTAATGGAAGCGGAACCTTCATAACTCCCAGGCTCCAGATTATAGGTAACATATGCTCCATTTTTATATAATGGCTCCAAACCGCTCAGATTCATCCTGCCATGGCCAAAGCTGGTATCCCAGCCCTTCGTTCCAAGATCTACCGCGTATTCTTTTAGCAGGCTGTATATCTCATTTCTGTTTTGGCGGACATCAACAGACTTCAGCAGCGCAAAGGCCGCCGAAGCACATGGGGCAGAAAAAGAAGTGCCGCTTATCTCACGTATGATTCCATTTCTTGCTATAACTGTGATGTTCTCTCCAGGCACTGCAAAATCAATGGTATTTCCATAATTGGAAAATCTGCTCAGCTGATCAGAACTGCCGGTTGACGATATGGTAATTGCACTCTCAATATTGGCAGGCGAATACATTTCCACATTCTTACCATCATTGCCGGCTGCTGCCACAAGCGCAATTCCTCGTTCAGCTGCCTGATCTACAATTTGCATATAATATTCGGCTGCATCCTTTGCCCCCAAGCTCATATTGATAATATCGACACCATAATCCATTGCATAGGCCATCCCAAATACAATCTGAGAATCATAACCTCTTCCATTTCTATCCATCACTTTAATAGGAAGAATTCTGACATTAGAAAAAGAATTATCTGCAATTACACTGGAAACCATGGTACCATGCCCATGATCATCCGCATACTGCTCTCTTAAACTTACTGAAGTATAGTTTTTACCTCCTGGCAGAATTCTTCCCTTAAAAATGTCCAGACTATCGTCAATTCCGGTATCCAACACTGCAACTTTGATCACAGGCAGATAGGAATAATGAGACGTTATAAAAGAGCAGAACTGGTCAATCCCTATGTTCGACGAATTCCATGATAGAAAATCTTTCTTCTTTTCATTAGAAATATCTACCCAGGAATATGCATCCTCTTTTTGAAATCCTGCCAACCTTGGTGTCAAGGCAGTCTCCAATGCGGCCGGTAAATCTGCTTCCTGCATTCTCACGGTTCTTCCCTGCACTGTTTCTATCGCCTCTATAACTGGTTCCAAATTCAGCACACGATCCGGTTGGACAAATGCAACTCCCTCTTCTTCCTTTAATCTGTAATAAGCTTCTTTCGCTTTTTCTGCACTCTCATACTGAATAACATAGTAATCTCCATAGCCACTTATAATCTCGCATGCCTGGCTGTCTTGAATTGGGATCGCTGCATTCACCAACAGACGGCATGTCTGAAAATCCTGATCTTCAAAGCTGCGGTCTAACACGTAATCCTCATATAGCTCAAAAACTTCTTTTGAAAATTCCTCCAGATTACAGGTTTCTGTCAAAACGGTATCCTGATATGGTTCCAGACTGTCTTCTGCGTGAACCAGTGCTATTGTCGAACATCTGCATAACAGATACAGACATAACATGAGACTACATAATCGGTATTTCAGATTATTCTTTTCTTTACAAAAAGTATCCTTTCTGTTAAATATCACTGCCATTTTCATTTCTTTTCTGCCTCCTGCTTTCATACGGTCATCAATAAAGCTTTATTATTTTCAGTATAGCAGATTCTTTTACGAATTGCAAAATGAAAAAGCCGATCGTTTAGTCCCACCGCCCATCCACGGGTGCTCTATCTGGTAGGCATCTGAAAATCTACAAGTGCTCGATTTAAATAATCATTAAAGGGTTTCATGATACGAAATAAATCTGCTGCCTGTTTTAAAAATGCTTCTGCGTCAATCAACTGCTCGTCCTTAACCGGATACTCCAGATACCAGCTCTTGAATTTTAAATATTCTGCCTGAGCACTCTCCTTATCATAGCCAGCAGGTACTTTTTTTAAAGCTGTTCCCTGTACTGTAAAATACTTCTGAAATTCCGGCGCGTGAATCACCTCATCCCATTCTTTCCCATGTTCTGAAATATAATCACGAACCATGGTGACCGCCTCTTTAAACATATCCGCAAACAGCCCTCCTCCTAAGAAGGATTGTCCGCCCGGCTTAATCATTAGATAATATCCCACTGGAATAGGCAGTTTCCCTTTTGAAGAGATATGCGCACGAAAAGCCGGATTATATGGAGATTTGTCATGACTGAACCGAGTGTCCCGAACCAGCTTAAAGGTAAGGTTTTTAGGTTCGTTGTGCAGAACACTGCTGTCAAATTCACCTATTTTCAATATTAGTTCTTGTATTAGTTCTTCAAATTGAGCATTGGCTTCCTTATAGGCCGTCTTATTTGCATGATACCATTCTCGGTTATTATTCTTCTCCAAATCAGTAAGATACTTGAGAATCAATTGTGTATTCATTTTTCGCACCTCCTATGCATTACCTACTACAGAAAATGAGGTCCCATTTAGAAACTCTTTGATAAACTTCTTCAGACTTTCTGGGGACTGCCAGGTTTTACAAAAAGAAAATTCTTGGGAAATATCATCTATTTCCTCCATTGCTTCCTTTACTTCCAATAGTTCTTTAGGAACAGCGGTAGAAAAATCCAGCTGATGGGGATTAATTCTATGATTTTGAATTGCATAATTAACCCTGTCTTTACAATGGCATCTTCCATTTCCATATTCACCGCAGTATTCTTTTAAGAAATCTGCCATTTTTCTGCGGATTCTGGATAATCGTTGACGGTATGCTTCTGGTGTTATCCCCAAGATATCTCCGGCAATCCGACTGTCCGTTCTAAACATCGTTCCCAAAATAAATATGCAGCGGCTTTCTGGGTCCAGACATTGAAGCATTACATTTGTACATGAAAGCTTCAATTCTTCTGCCAGAATAGAGCGTTCTACATCCTGTGTCAGATCTGGCACATTTTGAATATCTGCATGTTGAATATCCTCTCCATAAAATTCAAAACTTAGAGGGAACTTGGCGAACATATGTTTTTTGTAATCTTTCAAATGATTTACTGCAATTCTGAATACCCAGGTAGAGAAGGAACTTTCTCCTTTGAATGAGGATAGATGGGTAATAATTTTCAGTAGAATATCTTGTGATGCATCCTCGGCATCTGGAAAGGTTCCCAACATACGCAGAGAAAGATTGAATACCAAATCCTGTACACTGAGAATTACGGTTTCCAGAGCCTCCTTATCTCCTGAAACTGCTTTTTGAATAAACTCCCATAGTTCTTCGTTCGTAAACTTCATGATACCTCTTTTCTGAAGTGCGGATCATATTTATACAAGGACATCTGTTATGAATAGCCCATTGCTATTCATTTGCTTTGCTGCACTTCTACGCAAAGTATCCACTGTATATATAGTTAGACGATACTTTTTAAGTTATGTGACAAAAAGTTATAATAAGTTGTCAATTATTATTATACAATATCACTGTAAGAAAACAAATAGTAGTTGACAAGCAGGAATCGTAAATTTTATAATATTTATTAAATAGTTAAACGGTTGAAATATTGAGCTAAATATTACTTATTTCAACCATAAGAGCAGGAGGTATATTGAAATGAAAAGCATTCGAACCAAAATCACATTATGTCTTATTCTGACTGTTCTAATTGGACTGGTCGCGTCTGGCTCTTCCAGCATCATGTTAAACTACAACAATACTATGTCCACTGTAGAGCAAATGATGAGCCAAACTGCAGTCCTAGCGGCAGGACGTGCACAGCAGGAACTTGAGGCATATAAAAATGTTGTTATGGAAGTGGGCGGAATTCCTGAGCTATCCGATCCTGATGTGCCTGTAGAAGAAAAACAGGCTATCATCGACAGACGCGCTTCTATGCATGGTTTCCGAAGAGGAAATATAATTGGCGCGGATGGTACTAGTATTTTTGACGGCAATGATTATTCAGATCGTGAATATGTACGTCAGGCCATGCAGGGGGAAATTTTTGTATCTGAGCCGTTGATCAGCAAAATTACCAACGAATTGTCCATTATAGTAGCAGCGCCTCTATATGCAGAGGGAGACTATGAAAAATCCATTGTTGGTGTTATATATTTTGTTCCGCCTGAGACCTTTTTGAACGATATTGTATCAGCCATACAGATTGGTGAAAATAGCAGAGCCTACATGATTAATAAATCTGGTGACACAATCGCTGACGTTACACTTGATACAATCACTGTCCAGAATATTGAAACAGAAGCGAAAACTGACTCTTCACTGCAGGAATTGGCAGCAATTCATTCCAAGATGCGTCAGGGCGAAAACGGGTTTGGAAGCTATGAAAAGGGAGAAGATAAAATGTTTGCGGCCTATGCACCCGTGTTGGATACTGATGGTTGGAGTATTGCTGTGACTGCACCGCAGCTCAATTATCTGGCATCCACGAGGGATGCAATGGTTATTAACATTGCGGTGATTGTAGGCTCCATATTAATTTCTGTTATTGTTGCCCTAGCACTGGCACTTCATATTGGAAAGCCTATGAAAGCTTGTGTAAATCGAATGAAACTGCTTGTAGAAGGTGATTTAGATACACCGATGCCTAAGACTGCTAACAAGGACGAAACCGGTGTGCTTGTCAGGTCTACTGAGACTTTGGTTGAAGGTCTGCGTATCGTCATTCGTGATATCAGTTATTTGCTCAACGAGATGGCAAATCAAAATTTGGATGTTCATACAGAACATGAAGACGTATATGTAGGTAGTTTTCATAATATTTTACTTTCTATGCGCAATATGAGAGTTGAACTGAGTAGCGCTGTGCGCCAGGTTAATGATTCTGCAGCGGGAGTAGCAAATGCCAGCAATCAATTATCCTCAAGTGCACAGACACTTAGTCAAAGCACTACGGAACAGGCCAGCTCAGTACAAGAACTGGCAGCACGAATCAGTATGATTTCTGAGGAGGTTAGAGATACAGCAAGCGGAGCGTTGGATGTTAGAAACCAAACCCATCAGGCTGGAAAAGAAGTTTCTCTATGCAACCAGAAAATGCAGAATCTGGTTGCCGCCATGGAAAAGATTCAAACCAGCTCCGAAGAGATTGAAAAAATTCTTAAGACCATAGATGATATTGCATTCCAGACCAATATACTTGCCCTAAATGCGGCAGTAGAGGCAGCCCGGGCCGGAAGTGCCGGGAAGGGATTTGCCGTTGTCGCAGAGGAGGTCCGCAATTTGGCTGGCAAATCTGCTCAGGCGGCCCAAAATACATCGGAACTTATTGCAAATTCCACGGAGGCGGTACATATTGGTACAGAAATTGCTCAAAATACGGCAGATGTACTGCTTGGTGTTGTAGATAGTATTCAATCTATGGTTGAAGCTATCGACCATATTGCGCTCGTATCCAATGAGCAGTCAGAATCTGTTGAGCAGGTTTCGGAAGGCATTAACCAAATTTCTGGTGTTGTACAGAGCAACAGCGCTACTGCTGAAGAAGGCGCAGCTGCAAGTGAACAGCTTTCTGCCGAAGCAGCCTGCCTAAAGGAATTGGTCGATCGGTTTACACTTGCTTTGGACTGATTGCAGAGATGGTATATAGGGTATTTACTGACACGAATTTTGTGCTTCCATAAAATGTTCTTGAAACGGCAACACTTGGTTTCGCAAGGTTGGTTTCTACCAAAGAGGGTATTAAGGAACGCAACAGAAATGAATTATTATAGAATATAGAATGGAATGATATTCTTTTATAGACTATATATAGATAGCTTTGATAAGATATCTGTAAGTAATTCGGTTGTTCTGAAATAGTTCGGTTATTGGTAAATTGGTAAATATTATTAGCGGAATAGCATTATTTTAAATTATTGTATAGGCAAGTTGAATTTGAATCTGAGATTATAAAACAGATTGCGCCGATATGGAAAATGCAGCTCTAATTACCTATTATTGACTTAGATTTCATCTAGGACTAAGAGCTGCATTTTAATATCTTGTCGAGGCTGAAAAAATCTTGTGTCTATGGAAAATAAGATTTCTGATGAACATTAGATATGTAAATGTTTTCTTTATCAGTTTTAATCACTTCTTGTTGTCGATTAACTATTGAAGATTTCTTTATATTTATAGTATAACCACATTAGAAAGTTTTATACAGTTTTACTAAACTTTTGCATGGTAATAATCTACTTTTTCATGGGCTCTTTCCACACCCGACCTTTGGAATAAGATTGGAGTTCCTTTGCAATAATCCAGCTGCCGCTGGAATAGAAGTGGGATGGTTTGACATCCTTTCTTCACCACAATTTCACTGGCCAGATATAAGATTTTTCCACACCGTTTTTGATAGAGTCCAGTTCTGTAAGTGCTGCAGATTCTGTAGGTGCATTATATACGGCTTTGAAATCTGTGGAAAATTGCTTCAAATCATTATAGTTGATATACTTGAAAGAAATTCCTCAGCTATGGATCGCACACCGCTGGATCTCTGCATGTGGATAGACCGTCTGTATCGCTCATTAAACTCTGGAAGTCCTATTGCGATTGTTATTAACAGAACAACCGCAAAGCAGAAGGGAGCAAGACAGAAAGATTCCAAGCAATTTTATTTTCATATGTTTTCTCCTTTCTGCCGATTATTTCATCAAATTTATTCAGAAGCTATCTGCCGGGCTGCACAAGCTCTATGCCTTCCTCTTTTCCGAGATTTCGTGAGTACAGCTTTTGTTCGGAATTATTCCAATGCTCATGTACGCCGAGGTTGGTAACAGTATGACCGTTGCCGTCTCTGTAAATTGTTCCTGATGGTGTATTTTCATCTACCACACCGTTGCCTCAATCGACAAATTGAATGCCTTTTAACTCTCCGTCAGTACACATTTTAACCATATAATCTGGAAAAAGATGGGATACATCGTAAACGGTAATGTCGGACGGATTCACGCCGCCCTCTTTTACAAGAGAGATAAGCAGTGCTTTCAAAAGCACAGGATTGGTATAGCTCATCTGTATTTTTCCGGAAGTATCATCATCAAATACCGCCGAACCATTGATGTTTGCCTTGATTGCGATTTTCGCCCCTTGTATAGCCGCTGTACCGGCTACAGGTATTGTTATTTGTAGCAAACAATGCGTTCCATCCGTCTTTCGCCGTATCCCTGCCTCCGAGAGAAGCAATACTGTCATTCACCATTTGCAGAATAACCGCTTCGTCAAAATGGCTTGTTTCCCACCAATAATCGCTGCCGTCCCATTGTACCGAGCCGGGATTGTGCGACCACACTACACGCCCCTGCATAACGCCGATTCCTTTCCCGTAAGTTTCATGCTGCGGGTAGTTTCCGCCATAAGGGAGCGATTGTATCGGAGAAGTATCAGTTGAAGAAGACAGTTTGACTGTATCGGAAGCTTCAGACTCAACAGGAATTTCCTGAGATTCTGAAGGCGTCGTATTTGAATCCATATCTTTATTATCATTATCTTGCGAACTGCATCCGATCATTGTAATTAGAATAAATGCAAGAACAAGCCCTACTGTTTTTTTTAAGCAGTTTTTTTCACGAATCAGACCTCCTTATTTTAATACCAATCATGTTTTTCATTTCGGTCAAGAGCATTAATACGGTTCATTTCGTTGTCGGTTAAGATGAAATGATAAAGCTCCGTATTCTCCTTAATATGATCGGGATTGCTCGATCCGGGAATGACCACAACGCCTTTTTGCAGATTCCACCGTAAAATCACCTGTGCAGAAGACACGCCATGCATTCTCGCAATGCATGAAATTGTATTGTCGTTAAGCAGCTCTGCCGTATGTCCTCTGCCGCCAAGCGGATACCAGCCTTGCACGACAATTCCTTTTTCCTGAATAAACGGAATGACATCATTTTCCTGATAGTATGGGTGTATCTCGTTCTGAACCAACGCGGGAGTAATAGTAACCTGTGGTAAAAAACTCTCTAATTCTTCTACATACCAATTAGATAATCCAATAGAGCGGATTTTTCCATCCCTCACAAATTGCTCTATCGCTTTATATGCTTTTACATCGTTTCTGTCGGGGTGGTGAAGCAACATCATATCCACATAGTCAATATCAAGCCTATCTAAACAGGCTTGAATAGCAGCTTCCGGGTTTGCCATTTCGCTGCCGGGATAGATTTTCGTAATAACAAAAACATCCTCTCTCTCAATAATACCTTCATTGATTGCTTCACGGATTGCCTGTCCGACTTCTTCCTCGTTGCCGTATGCAGAAGCCGTATCAATCAAACGAACTCCGTTTTTCAAAGCAGATTTGACAGAACTGGCACACACATCACCGTGTAAGCTGTAAGTTCCCAACCCGTTAATGGGCATTTCATATCCGCTGTTCAGAAGAACCGTTTTCGTCTGAAAATCAAACACGCCAACCTGTTTAGCGCTATCTGCGGTCTGTGACTGCTTGATATCCAAGCCGTTCAACCATGTTTCCATTTCTGATTTTGATGTACCGCTGGCAAATCGTTTACCGCCAAGCCAGTTTGCCTTTGGCGCAAGAGAGTGCAGATTCGTGTCGCTTGATCCAATTCCGCTTGAATGCGAAGTGCAAAACGGCACAATCGTCTTTCCAGAAAAATCATAGCTTTCAAGGAAAGTGCTGATGATTCTCGGCGCCTGTCCGTGCCAAATCGGATATTCTTCTGTCAAGTATAGACTAAAAAATAAAAGTGTGCAATTGCATATACAACGCACACAAGTAACATTTTATATAATAGATATAATCTGAGCAGACCTAAGCAAAGTATTCTTTAAATGCCTAACCACCTTGATAAAATTGGAGTATTTGTCAAAAAACTTCATCAATTTTACATTTTGATATTGTTTCTACTAATTTAAATATCCCCAATAGACCAAGCGAATGCAGAAACTACCAAACAAAATATTTAAAACGGGTATGTTGTCATCTGTACCAGTATCCAGTAATGATGGCCGTTATAGTTTCCGAAACAACAAACCATGCAAAAAACCTTGTCCGAAGAACCTAATACAATATTTTCTAAACCCATAATGATCAATACTCTTACTGCACAGCTATAAAGTTCTTATCTTCTCATTCCTTTTTGAGTCAATATGAAATTTCATCCAATTCAGGCACTTTTCCAGATATCACTTTATTCTGCCATGCGTTGCTCTTTTACAATGACAGTTACTGTTTTTGCCAGCTTATCAACATCTACCTCTGTTTCAAGAACATTAATGTATTTCTCTAAATATTTATAATCGTCCATATTTGCCTTGACTTCATCCAGTATCCTTTTCGCCATAAATCCAGTGCTTCCAATAGGAATAATCACATTTTTATTATTTCTTGCAATTAAAAATTCTTCCCAACACCCAGGGGCTTCAATAATTCTTGATGAATCTGTTGGATCTTTTTTGTTTCCAAACAAAAATATTGCCACTCCTGTATCTGAAATCATGTCTTTACGATATTGCGTAAACACATTCTTCCGTTCTGCTACATCCTTTATTCCCTGTGGAAATGGACAAAGACGCAAATACTCATCAATGTGTCTATACTTACTTCGATATATCTCAACTAATGCTCCATTGATAACAGACGATCCAATTCCAATTCCAAATCCAGATGTGATTTTGAAATCGTCCTTAACCAAAAATTCTGAAATTTTCCTAGCCAATCCTTCTGCTTTATCTCTACCCCAGCTTGCATAGTCATCTGCACATCCAGAAATAAAAACATTATTTCTCTTAACAGCAAACTCTATATCACGAAGTATTTCTGTTATTTCTGAGTAATCATCCACAAATACAGTCTGTATTCCATAACGTGCTAAATCTCTAGCACGTAAATCCTGTTTTGCTTTTTCATATCCATAATCTTCGTCTTTACTATAATCCGTTTTTTGAACCCTACGAAAAAAACAGTAGTGCTCTGCAACATTTTCATCTAAAAACGCATGAATTTGACTTAAAATATAATCCAAATTGGGATCTTCAAAGCTAAAGCCTATAAAGAGAAATCTTTTTGATATTAGATCCCCTTTCAAAATCGTTCTAAAGAGTGATCTTTTTTTATCATATAAAACATAATCATCCTTCGTCAAAACTGCACTCGCTGGATGATCTACATCACCATGCATTTTATATACAACCGCATCTCTATCTATTAGGATATTTGATAATTGATCAGAATCTATCTTAACATCTGCTTTTCGGTCTTTCCTTTCTAACTCTTTTTCAATAAGCTTATCATAATTTGTAGTCCAATAAGTAGATATCGGTAATCGAGCGATTATTTCTATATTCTCATTCTCGCAAACTTTAGCATTAAAGGCATTTAAAATTTCTTGATTTATACTTCCTCTAGTTCCTGATTCATTCCTGCAATACTGAGCAACAGAAAGAAAATCCTTTTCTTTCTCAATGTCAAGTTTTACCTCCTTAGCTAATGGCCTCAAAAAATTTTTCCAGTCTACATATCCCGATGCTCTTGATAATCCTGCCCCAGCAAATATCCCTGCGTTTCCTTCTCGTATTGCTTGAGTAAACTTCCTAATTAATGCTTCTTTTGATACTGCCATCTCATTTCTCCCAAATTACTGCAACATAATTTTATTTTCTAATCAGATGTCTGAAATCGAATAGTTTTATACTTTTAAACACTACTTGAAATGTCTATATCAATTTCTACAAATTATTTCATCTTTAGCATATAATATCAGATTTATCATAAACAATTTTCCTTTCACCATGTAAGTCTTCATAATAGTATGCAAGTTGACCACATGATTGCATTATTGAATAAACTGGCACACTTTTATTCACATCCTCATAAATCCCATATGCTCCTGCTGAACAGCTAACTGTAAGAATAACATCTGGCACAAATTGAGTATTAGGATTAAAATCATATTTTGCCCCACTATGCCGTATACACAATGTATTTTGAGATAATGGTATTAAAGAATATAAAACTTGATGCCCTCTTGATTCCAATAATTGCTTTATCCTTTCACATTCATTTTTTACACTATATGGTATGATTTCTGATTTTTCAATTGCCGTTTCTACATTTTCCTCTTTTGTTGCAACATATATTGGTGTATGATTTGTAAATGCTAACGATTCATTTGCGCATCCTCCACATCCTAATAACAATACATTTTTATAATTTGAGCTTAATTGTAGTATCTTTTCGTCTTCATATATTTTACTATATACAGCCATTTGCCTCTCATCACACTCCTAAACTCTGTATTCTTTTCATACTCTTAATACAATTTTGACAACAAATCGGACACCCACCACCACACCTTTCAAAATATTTACATTCTTTACATTCTTTTGGAAGAAAATTCTTTTCACGAAAATCATCAAATAAATTTGAATTATTCCAAATGTAATCCAAAGAATCCTTTAATACATTATATTGGGAAAAATGAGGATCTGCACCACATTTTGTTACTTCACCATTCATTCCAACTGCCAAACGCGTAGTTCCTTCTGGACATCCGTGCATATATTTATGATATTCTTCTTTTATTGCACAAAATGGATAGGGATCTTCAACCCCTATGTCAATACCAAAATCCTTTTCTGCCTGAACAACCTGCGATAATGCTATATTTACTTGCGCCGCTGACGCATACCAAACATTCGTTCCAATTGCACGTCCATTAGGAAGTATTCTTTGTGTTAATACTGCACCGACATTAATACCTCTTTTAATAACAGATTCTACTATTTCATACATCTTATTATAGGTTTGTGGAGTAATATTGATCGCAATATTAACATTGACGCCTCTGTCATTATAAAATTTTAAATTATTCAAAAGGACTTCATAAGCACCAGAACATCCGCAAAAAGCATCATGCTCCTTTGCATTTCTTCCGTGAAAGGTTGCATCTATATTATCAATCAGATTAGCCGCCTCTTCATTCTTATGAATTTCCATTGTATTTGACATAATAGACACTTTCATTCCTAAATTGTGAATTAATTGAAAGATTTCTATAATGTTCGGATGTTGCACAGGATCTCCACCAAGTAAGGCGATTGTTTCCACATTTGCTTTTTTTAATTTTATAAGTATTTGTTCAACTACCTTAAGATCCGAATGCCTAATTTGTTCTGGATTCATATTAGCATTCATATAACAATAAGGACACTTATGTGTACAAGCATTTGTAATATGAAGCTCTACAGACTTTATCATTTTTTGTTTCTCCATTCTGATATTTCTCTTAATAAGAGGATGGGATGAATTTCTTTCTTTCCATCGTGCATCACAAAACTACACCCTTCTCCATAACCGCCAAATTCTACATTTCCATCCTCATACCCAAATAAAGTTTTATTTTGGAGAACAATGAGTCCTTGTTCACAAAGATTTAATGACTCTACATCTGAGTCTGTTCCAAATATAGAAACATAACCTTTGTAACATTCTGCCTCTTTTGTGGAAAGATACATATGGATTTCTTGTAAACAGGCATATTGATAAATACAAAAAAAGGGGGCATAAAAAATTTGTTGATTCTCTCCAGAGTATCTTTTATTCAAAAATATTGTTGGACTAATCAAAAAGTTATTCTCATCCCAATGTCCGCCGTAAACAATGGAGCCTACATTTGACAAAATATATCTGATATTTTCACTAAAGCTATCTTTAGATATCATAGAACCTATTATTGCAGGGTTCCAGCTATTTTCACCTAATCTGACAGCCTCTAACCGGTCTCTTAAATTTCTCATGAATCTTCCAGCAATATCATCGTGAATCAAAATCGCAGCAGGTGCCATGCAGTCTTGTCCTGTATTATACAGCCTTGCATTAACAATCTCCTCACAACATACATCCAAATCAGCATTTTTTGTCACAATTACAGGATTAAGCGCACTTCCATTATAAATAAGCAACGCCCTTTTATTAATATAACCACATAGTTCCTGTACGTTCTCATAACGACCAGTATAGATGACAATATCAGCAGAATCTACATACTCTTTAAAAAATTTATTTCTTGAAACCATTACAATTTGAATAGCTGATTGATCCTGCACTAGCAATTCATATATACTTTGATGTAATCTCCACAATTTCTGCGGCGGACGGTAATATACTTTTCTACAAGTAAATGACGCTGTTAAAACATTCAAAACAAACGAGTACAGCGGTTGGTTTAAAGGAAGATAACAACATACCACTTGTGATTTTTCACTTGATACATATGCTTTTTGTTTGTGAAAAAATGTGTACAGATAATTAATACTACGATATATCTCATCTTCTGCTGTAGCATATGTTTCTGTGGTACACAGCAAATTTCTTAATTCCTCCTGTTTGTTAACAATTAGATCCGCATATATCTCAGCTATACTTAATACTTTATCAAATTTCTGCATTTTGTATCGTTGACGCAATTTCCCTACATACTCTTTCGACATCTTCGTTTTGCTTAATATCGTCTCTGTTATAGCAACCATAAATAGAATATTCGCCCAACACTGTCATTCCGGCATTATCTGCAAAATTTATCAATGACTTTACTGCAAGATTTATACTGTCTGGTTCTTCCCCTTTTTGTGTCTGACCAACAGCCACGGCAATAAACTTTTTTTCTTCTATTTCACCACTGACTGCCGTAGGATTCAATCTATCAATAAAAACTTTTGCATCTCCAGACAACAGTGAATAACGAGCAGGTGTAATGAACACCAATATGTCAGCCTCTTTAACTACTTCTAATAGTTCTGTCATTCCGTCATCAATATTACACTTATGTGTTTCATCACATTCCAGGCATCCAGTACAATATTCTATTTTATAATCTGAAAGCCGAGCAATATCTACCTTTTCATGTCCTAATAATTCTTTTAATTGTTCAGCAACATACATAGAACTTCCTTTTCTAGCACTTGCAACTACAATAACAATTTTCATTATATTTCCTCCTTAATAACATGTAATTCTTTACACAGTGTCAAAATTGCACCCGCCTCGCGCCCACTTCCTATCTCATTCTGTTGATATTCCTGTAGAGTATCTCCTTTAACCTCATTGAGATAAACCCTTAAATGCCCAGAACAGCCAATGCCCATCACCTTAATACAAGTCCTATATGCATCTTGATGAGAATAATTTCCTTGCCCATAAGCTCTTCTAACCATTTCATTCAAAGCATCTTCACCATAACAATTATATATTATGGGTATAATTGAAAAATCTGGATGCTCCTCTTTTTTTCTTTGAATTTCTTTGAACTCACGATTAATGCTAGTTGATTCAAAAAATTCTTGTTTCGTTACTAACATAATACATCCGACACAATTCTTCTTTTGTATGACCTTCTCTACTTTTTTTAACCAGTCATCTCCAACAATCATCTCGTGATCATACCAATAACGTATTCCATTAGATTCAAAAAAAGAATTTAACTCTTCTCTAACAAAATTATCCTCCTTTCCTAAATGGCAAACAAAAAGATACGGTTTATCTCCATTTAAAGCGTCATACGGAACAGGCCATTGCTGAATTACATCTTCTTTACGTTTCAAAAACGGTGTTTCTTGTCCCTTATTGCATAACGCCATCATCATTGGATCTATTTCCATCTCATTTTTAGCAAAAACAAATCTCCATACAGTCCTCTGTTCATTCGTCATCTTCCATATCAGCAACTTACCATGTTCATAATCATGTATGCTTTCGTCCCATAAAATTTCTGGAAAAGATGCAAAAAACTGTTTTAGCAATGGCTGATTAATTTTGTCTACCTTCCACACATTACATTTCTGCCAAGCATTACACTTACTCTCATGTCTAATGCGATGTTGTTTATACAATTTTTCCAGAATAGCCTCACATACTTTTCTATTATATATAATGGATGACATCGGCTCTTTGTCATAGTAATATACAGTATACTTTGTATCCTTCGGTTTATCATCCTTAATTATAAAAGTTAACGCCCACTTCCAGTTCGTACTTGCTCGTCCCAACCGTACCAACCAATCCTTTGAAAGCAATGAGGGCCTAATTAATGATAACGAATACTGAGAATTTACATCATCAAAATCATACTCAGAATCAACCTCATTTTCATAGTTATATTTAATAAAAGAAAGAGGATTATGTACCAAAAACTTGCATGGCTCTGCATTATTTACAGGCGTCATAATAAATATTCTGCTCGGATTAACAAAATCTTCTTTGATTTTCATGAAGGTAGCCATTAAAAAAAATTCTTTGATAGCAGCTGATTTACTATCAAAATATCTAATTCTAGCATAATCTGGATCAACATCCTCCGTTTGCTTATTTTGTTGTTTAGTTTCATCATAAACAAAATAAGCACTTATAGAATCATACTCTGATTCGATATTTATTTCGTTGGATAACACAAGCTTGACATTATCAACAGTTAATAAATCACCTTCTCTCTTAGTCTCTCCAAATAATTCCTGCATGCTCTGTAAAGAGCTTTCCGTATTATCAAAATCAATATATGGTATCTCAATTGTTTCAGGATTTTGTCCAAAACTATTATTAATTTTCAAATATTGGTATGCAGCTTCATAAATTCTTGGATTCCTAACTGTTTTTTTGTTTTCGTTTACATTAAAGTAAAGTTTTAAAAACAAAAACATATATTTCACTTTATTTCTTTCATTTTTTAACCATATGTTATGTGCATCTAAATTTTTTATATTAATTGCCTGACGATACTTCTCTTCAAGCGATCCATCCCCTGAGTGATTCATTCCTTTCCTAAATTCATTTGCTATACTCACCAAATCTCCATTCTGCATCATTACGGCTACCTGATATTCAAAGCTCAATAATGAAATATGTGATATGGCATCAAAGTCAAAGTTGCGGTAACAACAATTCAAATAATGATGATAATGCTGATTACCATCAACGCTAAAATTAATAGGATTTCCACTACTAATACCATCAATCCTCGGTAATAAGTAATAGAAGAAGTCAATTTCCGCTTTTGAAACAATATCCATTTTACTATATTGGGCATCCATAACAATCTCGGATATACTACGACTTGCAATATGAAACTCTCCTGCCTCCGCATATACAGTTGCAAAACAGGTTTTAAAAGAATGCGCTCCTTTATAAGTTTCTTCATCCTCAGACACCAACAACATTAAAGCTCGTGCAAGTGTTATAAGACTTTTGTAAATGTCCTCTTCTGTTGGATGCTGCCTGTGAATGACAAGCACTGCTTCTTCATTTATACAATGTGCAAGCAAATGTAAAAAATCATGCAACGGCTTATTTTTTTCGGGTGTTTCGCAATATTTTTCAATAGCTCGATTTATAACCTCTGCTCTGTCTTCATTCTTTTCCTCATATAATTCATGCATATGAGCTATTTTACGTTCATTTTGTTCTTTTATATTATCATAAAATATAATACCATTTGAATAAGCAAATCTCGCTATATCACTTTCAAACGGATTTTGTTCCACCAATATTTTTCGTAGTATGCGTACTATATCTTCTCTTTTGTTTTTGTCATCAGAAGCAAAGCAAAGATCATCTATCTTATAATTATTCTTTTCTAAAAAATTCTCAATTTTTTTGACCCATTTTTTACATACCTCTAACGGCTTTTTTTCATTTTCATTGACACCACCAATTAATGTCATTAATGCCCGATTATATTCTCCAGAATACTCAAAACTTGACACGAGCATTATATAAGCTGAAAAAAATATATATTTTTCATTATTATCTGCTTGATCCGCAGTGATTTTTTCATCCAATTTTTCAATCAACTGCTTAAATATAATCTCAGCATTCTTATAAAGACGATATTGAACGTTTAAAGTCCCTACACAAAACAAGAGATCATTACTATATGCTTTTCTTCCTTTAATCTTTTTTGTCAATTTATCTAATATTTTACTGCATTCATCATTGAACATAGCTGTATGATTCAACAATAAGCACTTATTAACAAGAAATAATGTATAATCTTTATCTTCACATAGATCAACACCTATCTTACTACAATACTTCACATAATTTTCAAAAGGAATTAATCCATTACATATCAACTCTATTGCCAGTCTCAATCGATTTTGGAGATTCTCAATATAATATCTCTCACTGCTCAACTTCTCACTATCTTTGCCCTCCCCAATTTGATTCATGCGGCGGCTAATATTTTTAAAATGCTCATTAACATCTTCCAGAAGATCTGAAAGTTGCTTTTCGGCATCCTCATAATTACGGTTATATCGCTGATTCTTTATTACTCTATATCGATCCGTTAACTCCATAAGAATCGCATGCTCTTCATAAGTGAAAATATTATTATCACTATCAAGATATTTATCATCTTGCCGTTCTGCCAAAAGACAATAATCCTCATATTTCGACAAAGCTTTCTCATATTCCTTTTCTACTTGTTCAATTAACTCTTTTATAGATTCGTACATATTTTCCCCTTGTCTTTGCCTCTTAAGTCATCTTTCTATATTCACCTATAACACACAATACTTTTTCATCATAATCACAATTACTTGCTGTAATTGGATCAAGATCTGACCACTCTTTATAATCTATAATATTATAACCGCATTTTGTTATAAGCTCTTTAAAATCAGCCTCTTCATAATCTCTAAAATATAATTTATATTTAGGTGCCAAAATTTCCTTATATATGCTATTTCGTTTTCCCTTGTAAACTGTGATAAATATCAATGCGTAATCATTCAGATGTTTATGCAAATTTTTCAAAGCCATCTCTGCCTGCTTATACGTCAAATGAATAAATGCATATGCACTAACCACTCCGTCAAACTTCTGTTCACATTCAAAATTACACATATCTGCAATTTGTAACACTTCCATTTCTGCATAATCTTCTTTACCATTATACTGTTCCGCCAATTTTATCATATTGCTACTGATATCAAAACCATAAACAGTAAATCCCTTTTGGGCACAATATCGTCCATGTTTCCCCACTCCACATCCTAAATCTGCAATTGTAGATTTACGAGGAAGCTTATCAATAAAAGAATTAACTGCTTCCACTTCTTCCATAGACGAATTTTTTATTGATAATAGTGGTGTAAATTTATCAGCTATCGCATCATAGGTTGTTTCTGACAACCTTAAAATCTCATCATCATCAAAAGGTTTCTTTGATTTGTCTAATTCCATACGTCAGTTTTACCCTCCCCTTCTGATAAATCTCTCATTATAAATACATTTCCAATTTGTTACAATATAATATCAGGAGTAAAAGTTCATCTAATCTGAAATTGTACAAATCGTAACGTTTATGCCATCATTTAAAATTGATATTTTTAAAAACATAGCATTATAAAATACAATTTCAGAACACATAAAACAATTCATATTTAGACTACTTTTCACCTCTGGCATCATGATTACTATTTTCCTCATTTTTTAATGTATATCGCAAACTCTTTACAACCGACAATATAACCTTCATCTCATAATCCGAACAATCACTCAATTCTTTCATAAGCACATTCTTCATTTCCGAACTATCTGACACCTCTGGATAAAACACTTCATAAAGCGGTAAATCCAACTCTCTCACTAACATACACAGTAACTCAAACTTCGGGTTCCCAGTATTCTTCTCAATATCCATAATCGTCCTTTTACAGACGCCAAGCTTCTCGGCTAATGCCTCTTGAGATAAATTTTTGCTCTTTCTTGTTGCACGAACAACACTTCCTAACGCACTTACTGACTGGTTCATATTAATTCACCTCTTCTATATTATAAAACTCACTTTTCGCATCCACAATCTAACTGCATTTTACTAAAAAGCGAGTTTTTATTCACTATTTCGACAGAAGAAAATAATAAACCAGATTTACCCAACTATCAGTACCATCTATAGTCGCCGCCACCCGTAAAACGGGTGGCTCGGGACGCTGGCTGTAAGCCCCTGCTGCCAGACAGCGTCTCAAGGCGCCCTTGACTTTCTCTCCGTTCAAGTCACTATTGCACTTGACGCGTTGCTTATACCCCTAAAGGGGTGTTCGTATTACTTCGACTTAACCCTTAAAAGGGTCTTCATACTCCTTTACACTGAGTTTATCCTGTATGATATCGTACTTCTCCTGATCCTGGATGTATTTTCTGATTGTCGCCTCATTTAGTCCCACTGTGCTTACATAATACCCTTCTGACCAGAAATGACGGTTCCCGAACTTATACTTTAAGTTTGCATGCCTGTCAAATATCATAAGTGCCGACTTCCCTTTCAGATATCCCATAAAGCTTGATACACTCATTTTCGGTGGTATGCTTACCAGCATATGGATATGGTCCGGCATCAAATGCCCTTCTATAATTTCCACTCCTTTATAGGAGCATAACTGTTTCAGTATATCCCGTATATCACTTTTCAATTGATTATAAATTACTTTTCGCCTATACTTAGGAGTGAATACGATATGATATTTGCACATCCATTTTGTATGTGCCAGGTCATAATTC
Organism: Lachnospiraceae bacterium; assembly: GCA_022791575.1. Classification (GTDB taxonomy): domain Bacteria; phylum Bacillota; class Clostridia; order Lachnospirales; family Lachnospiraceae; genus JAAVZI01. Next base: position 561 of record JAAVZI010000068.1, on the reverse strand, counting down.
TTATTCGCCATAAAATCACCTTTCCTTTCCTGCAATAGTGCCTGAACAACTCTATTGTAGCGGAAAGGTGATTTTTTGTATAACTGTCTGACTCCACCCGCATAGCAGGTGGATTTTTGTTTCGCGCGTACTTCGTTCCTCTTTTGAGGAACTCGTTACGACGCACTCAACAGGCTAAAGCCCATATAAAAAATCCGGTCTGCTCTGAAGGCTTATCACTTCAAAACAGACCGGAAATCTCTGTATCTAATTTAATTGTTGAAACATCCCTCAAACTTCCAGACGATCTCAATCCTGTCCCCTGGATAGACGATGACCTTTTCTATCAGCTTTTCTTTCATGTCCTCTGTCAGTTCTTCCTCTTCCAGAAATGCCATAGCCTGGTCTGCTTTCCTTTCGGAGCCTTGCTGTTCGGTTTCATCTTCTTCCTGTGCCTGCCGGAGAGCTGCAAGCTCTTCTTCCATCTTCTCCATATCGGCATCATACTGTTTCTTCTCATTCAGGAAAAACTCTCTTTCCAGTTTTCCGTCAGCGTATTTATCATACAGTGCAATCCAGCTT
>JAAVZI010000067.1 GCA_022791575.1 Lachnospiraceae bacterium | reverse complement strand
TTGAAATAAAATATAATCAATCGGCTTCGCCGCAAATTTTGAGCGATTTGTCAAGTGTTTTTACAAAAAAGTGGGTGATTTTTTTGAGATAGGGGTCTGAAAGCCTTATAAAATCAAGGCTGAAGATTCCGAGAAGTTATTCCAATAAGAAAGGAGGGAATCGATTGAATGAAAAGGAAAGCATTCTGGCCATTGAGGCTGCTTCATTTAAGTCTGTTACTGCTGACGTTTTTCATATTATGCAGTTGTGGTAAGACCGCTGACAATCAAACAGAATATCAAAATTTAGCCAATCAAAGTGAATCACCACAAAATACAAAAACCGCAGACAACGACGAATTTACGATTACAAAATTAATTGGTACACCTTCAGACTATGCAAACGAGGACAACTGGCTTAAAATTCCAGATATCACTAAGCCAGCAGATACCATCTACCTGTATCCGACCTGCAACATGGACACCTCAGAAGATGCCCAACCCATTTGTCCGATTGATGACCAGGCTATGCGGGCGCGGGCACAGGCTACATATAAGGTGCAGGCTACGGTATTCGAGGAGGCGACCAATGTATTTGCGCCATATTACCGTCAAAGTAATATCAACCATGTCATCACGATGACGAATGACGAACTGGAAGCATTTCAGATGAAAGAACAGCGTACCGATGTATACGCGGCGCTGGATTATTATTTTGAACATTATAATCAGGGGCGGCCGTTTATCATCGCAGGGCATTCCCAAGGTTCAATTATGGTAAGGATTGTCCTTGGCGAATATATGCAGGCACATCCCGAATATCTGGAGCGGATGGTTGCCGCTTACCCAATCGGCTATTCCATTACAGAAGATTGGCTGGCGCAGTATCCCAATCTCAAGTTTGCAGAGGAAGCAGGCGATACTGGTGTGATCGTATCCTGGAATACCGAGGGGCCGGGCAACAAAGGGCAGCACAACCTGGTTGTGGAAGAGCATGCCATCAGTATTAATCCCATCAACTGGAAAAGGGATGAAACGCCCGCTGCTGCTTCAGAAAATCTCGGAAGCTGGATGCTCGATAGAGAGCGCGGAACCTGTGAGCTTCGAATGGGTGTGGCAGACGCAGTCCTGGATACAGAACGAGGCGTGGTCATCTGCCATGCGGCAGAACCTTTTATGGAGGACGGCATAGGTTTCGGCCCAGAAAGCTATCATAATAATGATTATCAGTTCTATTATGAGAATCTAAAGCAAAATGCTGCGCTAAGAGTGCAGAATTACCTCATTAAAAAGTAAAAGGAGGAATGTAAATGAAGATACCAATCAAACACATACGGCAGGCAGTCAAACGCACCTTAGCCGGGCTGCTGTCCAGCGCTATGCTCCTGACTTCCCTGCCGGCAGCCACATTTGCAGAAGAAGCGGCCGCGTCCGTCGAAAACGAATACGACGCCATTCTCAAAATGCTGGCAGAAGAAGACCCGGAGATTGCCAAGCAATACCCGGCAGGTCTGTTCAAGTTCGACACCCTGCTGGCGGAAATGAATGAAAATTCCCAAGAACCACTCAAACTATACCTGGTACGCCACGGCGGAACCGAGGGCGAGGCTACGGTAAATGTCAAATTCAGCGACTACAGCGCCCGCTATGGCCAGGACTATACCGCCAGGCTGGCGGGGGCGGAAGAAGACATCGCCGCCAACCCGGAAAGCCAGCCCCTGCTCTATCTATTGGGCAGCGGTGACGCGGAAGAAAATCTCCGTAAATCCTACGGCAGCTACGACGCCATGGTCGAGACCCTCGGCCAGGAAAAAGTCGACCGTATGGAGGATTTGCTCAGGCAGTATGCAGCGGACAAGGAAGAAGCGGACGAAGCCGGACAGGAAACACCTGCCGTTTCCGAAGAAAGCCCGCTCTACCAGTTAAATGAACAGGTATCCCAATATGCCCAGGGCGGTGTGGATACCGAACAGGTATGGCAGACCCAGCAGAGCATGGACGCGGCTACCGCCAAACTCTCCTGGGGCATGATGGAAGAAGTATTTCCAGGAACCGAGGTAGACGTTACCTTTGCGGACGGCGAACAGATCAAGGAAATCATCGTCAGCCCGATTAACAACGATACCTCCGACGGAGAACGCATTTTCAGCGTAATCTTAAACGATATCACCAACCAGAATTCAGGGATCGACAGCGACAATACCGTCTCCGTTACCATGCATGACGACGAGGCCAGCGCGCTCTCCAAGATCCATGTGGATACTACTTCCCTGCCAGAGTACATAACGCCGGGCAGCGGAACGTTTACGGTCACGCTGAAAAGAGAAGAGGCCCTTTACAATACGGCAACCGCTAATTTCTTTGCCGTAACCGACAACAATGTGGTACTCCAGTCAGGAAAAATCATATTTATGCCGGGCATGGATGAGCAGAAAGTGGAGATTGATACGGCCAAGGCCGGCGGCGCTGCTTCTGTCAGCCTCTACTTTGACGCAGAATCGACAATTGGCTGCGAAGCGGCAGGCAATGCCAGCATTCCGATACAGAACGGGGAGCCGGGCGTAGAGGCCCTGGCAGAGACAAGCGGCGTGGTCTATAACGCCGAGAATTCTCCGATTGGCTTTGCGGGGGAGGGAACCTACAGCGGGTTCAATATCTTCCCCTCTGACGAGAACTTTGTAAAGGGATCCGATACAGCCGGGCCGCAGCATAAAAATACAAGGAATTCCTATAATTCCAATGAAAAATACTGGGATTTATATATACCAGACTGCACTTGTTCCTATAAAGGGCAGAGAAATTATATGCAGAGTAAATGGTCCTTTCCGACCTTTGACTTTGTGCAGTCCCTGGCGTTAGACTTAGTGGCTTCGGATCAGGAACCGTCCACCTGCAACCGCCTGGTGTTCTCGACGAACGACAACTATAACATCGGCTATACTGACCAGGGTCAGATTGACAATCTGGGTGGCGTATGGTGCTTTGCCGGAGACTACGATAATGACGGCAAACCATTGACCGTTAATAACGATGGTGAAGGCGGCTTCAGCGGCAAAATGTCGTTCAAAAGCGATCAGAGCAAAATCGGCGTTATGGGTACGCGGATGGGGAAAGAGAATACATCCAGCAGAGGCGGCAAGTTAAAGTTCGCCGTATGGAAGACCAGCGGCGGCGTCAACGGCGAGTATATGAAGCTCTATGGCATCCGTGTCAATTATAAGCAGTTTAACTTTCGGGTAGAAATTCCGGATAAGAGCCATCTGGATAACAAATCGCCAGGCGTCCTGCATATAGAATCCAGGGATGCCAAAAGTAACAACCAGACAGATCAACGGTATGCGTTAGAAAAACTTTCCTTTGTAGAAGTAGCGGAAAATGATAAGTTTGAATTAACGGGCATGCAGTTTCAGGACAAAGATGGTAACTGGATAAATATTTCAAGCAGGTATTTCAATGCCAAGGAGATGACATTGACATTGAATGCTTCGTTTTACAGTGATTATGCAAGCTACTTTAAAGATAATTTACCGAATGGAAGCACCATTGTACTCCGCCCGGTTTATCAGGGACGTCAGATTACTGTGACCATCAATACAGACGAGCACGGCGGTATGATGTTTGATGGAAAATATTACCGAGCAAACAGCGGTACACATCAGGTTTCTGCCAATGCAGGTTTGACTGTGAGCATTGGGCCATATGATGTAAAACAGGGCTGGCATTTTTCTATGTTTGATGGCAATAAATCGGATCTCTATGTTGCCAACGATACAAGGCAGATTGAATTCCAGCAGAACAAGGAAAATCAGACGCTGGAGCTGGGGCTGTATAATTACGTGCTTACACCTCGTTTTACAGAATCAGGCACCAATGTTAAGATTAAGGTAGGAAAAGTCCCAGCCGGCTGCGAAGCCCCGAAAGAGACAGAGTTCAGCCTAGATCAGGGCAACCTCAAAGGGGCTGGTGAGTTCCTGCAGTTTCAGGCGAAAGTCGGCAGTGGCTGCCGGGCAGTCTGGAAAGTAAAGACCCGCGATCATACCTGGCAGAATCGCACCTTTTATGGAGAAACATTTGATTACAGCGTAATCAATGGCGATAATGAGATCGAACTTTCTTTTGAGGTTATGAAGTATGACCATTACGTACTTGTAAATAATAATACTACTTTGCGGAAACAAAAGCAAGAATATGCGCCTTCTTACACAGCGCTCAACGGACAGGTTCTAGGTTACCAGGGGACGATTCTAAATCCACCGCAAAGTAATGGCCGCGGCGGTTACAGCGGCGAGGGCAGTCCAATTGCTAATGCAGTAGTCAGTATGGGAAAATACACAGCAAGGACAGATAAGGATGGAAAATTCCGCCTTTACAGTTATGAAGAGGATACGAATGGGGATGGAGTGAATGAACAGTATTATCTCCAGGCGTATGCCAATGAAGACCATACGGTCCGTGTGACCTGTAATAATATGACACAGATTTATATCATTAATACTGGCAGATATTCCAATGTAGAGAAGTCGTTGACTACTAAACCGCGTAATAAATTTCAGAGACCCGAAACAAGGAGATGGTACGAACCCGCCTGGAGCAGTGACTCTGCGAAGCCTTATGAATGTGCCCTGAGCAAAGGGATTACCACTACATTCTACGGCAATGGGCCGACGCCGAGTAATTTCTATGTGCTGACCGGTGCGGATGAAAAAACTCCGCCGACCAGTAAGAATCGTATTGCTTCTGTGCCGATGTCAAATACGACGATTGGATTCGAGCTGGAAGTGAACAATGTCAGCGAGGAAACGCCGCTTTCCCGCGTAGATTATAAAATCTATGACAGGGACGGGAACCTGCGTGACAGTTCAACCTTTACCGCGTCTTTGAACCATAAGGCTAACGGAAAGGTAAACTGTACGCTGGATCGTTTTTACACATATGAAGACGGCGTACAGACTGGTTATATGTATTTTAACGGCCTGCTGAATTTCCATGACGGCGACCGGATTTTTGTAGAGCTGATCCGTACGGAATACGATGCGGAGGGCAATGCAATTGACTTTAGTTATGGAGAATACGATACCGGCGTACGGTTCTATGAAGTACCGGGACAAGGGCTTGAGACGACTATGCCGTCTGTGGAGACGGTAAGTGAAAACCTGCCGGATCTGCCGATGATCGGCAGCATTTCCCCTGGATTTAATGCAGGGCCGTTGTCGGTAAAGGCGACAATCAGCGAGGATACGATGGAGTTCAGCGTAGGCTTTAATGTGGCGACATTTACCAAGGTTGCCAATGCAAAGCAGCTGGCAGAAAAAGCCAAGGCGAAAGCTACGCAGCAGGAGGCCCAGCAGCTGGAGGAACTGGATCAATCGCTTGAGGACGGCGATATTACGCCGGAGGATTATGTAGTGCTGATCAATCAGATGTATGAGGCGGGGGAGGAGCCACAGGACCCTATGCAGCCGGCACCCGGCGTCCAGGAGGAGGCCAGGCCGCAGCAGGAGCCAACGGCGCAGCAGATGAAAGACCCCTCTAAATTCGCCCGTAACCAATTTGGAGATTCCTTCCAGAAAAATATTAGTGAATTCAATAAAATTATTGATAAGATTAAGGCCGGCGACAAAAAAAGCGCTGCCCTTAAGGATGCGACGACACAATCAAACGGTGCAATTCCGGTTATTATCAATGTAACGGTCGGCGTAACAGTGCGCATGGTAGCAGATGAAGAAATAACGCATCAGTGGGTATTTGACTCCGCAACGATTTATGCGCAGTTCTCACTGACCGTAACGGCAACGTTCTATATGGATGTACCGGCCGTACCGATCCCGATTTATGTAGGATTTTCCTTTACGGTGTCCTTAGGGCTGTACAATACCATACAGGCCAAATATCAGGTTTCCTTAAGCCAGATGACAAGCGGAGAAGATTATGATGCGGATATGGCCTTAGGCTATTCCGGCAATGTCCCGATGACGATAGCGATTGAGGGCTTTGTCGGCGTCGGCATACGTAAACTGCTGGCCTTAGAGATTGGCGTGGGATATGTGCAGCAGTTCAGCTTTGGATTTGGAGACAAGGCAGTCGGCGTCGGTATCTCTACGTTCTATGGCTATACGGAAGTATCCCTGGTGATCTTTAATGCCAGATGGAAATATGCCCAGGCGTCATGGAAGTATCTGATGTACAACGACAGCGCGAAGCAGGCGCAGCAGGCACAGATTATGAGCGTGATGGACGAGACGGCAGGAGAGGCGATGAACGCGGAATTAGCCTCGCTGACCCTCAATCAGGAGCAATATGCAAGCACCTTTACAGGCGGCATGAAACTTCGTTCTACATTGCAGCAGGAGCATACCGATACGATTCTGACCGATGCTCCGAATATAGAATCCCAAGTAATTCCACTGGGAGATGGAAGAGCCCTTATGGTTTATGAGGGTGTAGATAACAGCCGTACACAGTACAACCGCAATGCGGTATTCTATTCAATTTATAACGGATCGTTCTGGAGTGAGCCGCAGGTTCTGCAGCAGGATGGTACGCTCGATATGGGACTGACGGTCGAAGATATGGGAGAGAACTTTGTTATTTCCTGGTCCAGCGCCGAGAAGACCTATGAGGAGAGCGATTTGACAGACGGCACAACAACCGACGAGGACGGCAATGTGACGGTCAATCCAGACGCGCTGTTAGAAGTCCTGTCTTCGATGGACATCTATGCCATTGTGCTGGATAAGGCCGAGGTGACAGACGATGCGATACAGAATGCAATTAAGCGGATTACCAAGGATAATCCGTTAGAGGAAGAGCGCACCTTGGGATTTGCCCATGAGAACCCGAATGCGGTTGAGTTAGAGGATGGACGGATTCTGCTGTTCTATACCTCCAGCGATTACAATACTTACGGCGATGACCAGCCGATCAGCAACTTAAATGAACTGCTTTCCGCACCGGGCATGATGATGTACCGGATCTATGAGAACGGAGAGTGGAGCGAAGAGTACTACTCCACAGAAACCGCCTACCAGGGCGAAGATATGAAAGAGCAGTGGTATGGACAGCGGCTGGCAGATATTAACTTAAAAGACAATGAAGGAAATATTTACTATCCGATTACCGGATATGCGGATGTCACAACCGTTGTGCGCGGCGGGGAGGAAAAGGTTCTGATTACCTATGTCGTAGATACCGACGGCAATATCAGCACCAGCACCGACCGTATCGTATGTATGTCGGTGATGACGCCGCCAAGCGAATTGGCAGACAGTACTACGTCACTGCCGATCCAGCTGAGCAGCACGGGAATTCCGGTATCCAATACCAAGTTCCAGAAAGCATTTTCCGACTTTGGAGAAATCACCCTGATTACATTTACCCAGGGCGATAATCTGGTTTATCTGGATCTGAACCGATTATTTAACGGTATTACCCTGTCAGAGGAGGATGAAGTAGATGCGTCCTTTACCGATCAGGATACGGTCGGCATTGTAGAGAGCACACTGACGGTCAATGGCAAGGAGATTCCTTATTATACGCTGAAAGAGGGCGTAGCGCCTGTATTGGCAGTGAAAGGGGATGGCAACACTTCGCTTAGCAACGGCTTTGCCTCCGCCTCCGGAGAAGATGGAAATGTCTATCTGGCATGGACGGATTCCGATGGAGAGGAACAGCATATCCTAGTTTCGGCGCTGAATGTAGAAGCTGCTAAAAACGGCTCTTACGAGCTGAAATGGAGCTCGCCGAAGAAGATGAACCTAAGGAACGCCAATGAAGAGACCGACCCGAACGCAGAGGGCTATGAGCCTGTCTATGCGATGAATCCAAGCATTGCGGTCGATGAACAGGGAAATATGATTATCATCCACAACCGTTTTGATTTAGAATTGGATACGGGAACGGATGAGAATGGCAAAGAAGTAGCAATTGGCAAACACAAAGAAAATAACCGACTTTGCGCAGCATTTGCCAAGGCAGTCGGTTCCTTGGAATGGAGCGAGAGCGAAAGCGGCGATCCGGCCGTAAGCGCAGAGGCAGTCACACTGTCCGAGGAGTACCCGCAGGCAGGAACGACCTTTACAGCAACCGCCCAGATCTGCAACAAGGGTCTGCTGGCAGCCGAGGAAGTTAATGTAAACGCCAATCTGGTAACCCTGGATCAGGATGGAAATGAGGTTGCTTCGGTTCCAGCCAAACGGCTGTTAAAACCGGACGGCCTGGAAATCCGTGTCAACGGGGCTATCACGGCAGAATTCGATATGACGCAGGAAATGATTGACAATGCGGTTAACAATGGTTATAAGTATAAAGTCGTAATGGACGTATGCGAGAGCAATTTCGTAGACCAGACGATTACTGCGGAAGCACAAGTAAAGGTTGGCTCCCGTCTGGAGATGGAGACGAATTATATCCACGGTATGCGTACGCATAAGGTAATCCTGGGCGATGACAAGAAAACAACGATCGACGACGTCTTTGACAGCAATAACCGTTATATGATATCCGCAACGCTCCATAACACCGGAAATGTCGATTCGGCAGCACCGGAGATTTCTCTGGAAATGGAGAATAAGAATGCATTTATCACCGATGGTTTTGATAATAAGGAGATGAGCGTCGAAGAAAAGAAGGATTATCTGGAAAAAGCGCCGATGAATGCGAGCCTGATCAACAATGAGGACCACCAGCCGTATGTTCCAATCAGCGGTACGATTGCAGAGGACATTACAGGCATTGAAGTCGGACAGTCGACAGACGTTACGGTGATCAGTAAGAAGATTCCAGACAGCTACTACAGCGACAGGGGTGCAGCGACGTTCTTGTTAGGCGTTACCGATCAGAACAGCTATGACCCTGAACATGAGATTCCTCATTACGTAAGCTTTACCCAGACCGTGGGAGACTATAAAGAGCCGCGTATTAAGGAAAATCAGGAAGTGGTATATGAAGTTTCCATGGAAGCCGGAACGGCCAAGAACCTGACACTCGGTTCCGTGAAGAAAGATTCTGTGATCAAGGATGCGGTAGAGTGGAAGAGCAGCAATGAAGCCGTTGCGACCGTAGACGAAAACGGAACGGTTACCGCAACCGGCAACGGAGTGACGGTAGTAACCGCCAAGACCGGCAATCATGAGGCCAAGCTGCGGGTAACCGTATCAGGTGCAAAGGAAGAACCAGACGAACCGTCAGGCAGTGAGACACCGGGTACAGAAGAACCGCCTGCAGGTGGTGACACACCAGGTAACGGCGAGCCGCCGGCCGGTGACAATCCGTCAGGCAATGACGGCTCCGGGCAGAACCCGCCCGATGCCGATGTACCTGCGGGTGTGACGAAGAATGATGTTAAGAATATTAAGACAGGCGTAAGCACCAGGTATGTCCGCACAGGAGATCCTGCCGACTTACGGATCTGGATTGCCTTGCTCTGGGCTTCCGGCGGCGCAGTTTGCGCTGGGGTATACCGGAGAAGGAAGAAACTCAAGAAAAGTAACAAAGGATAAGATGATATAAGAGTTACAACAGTGGATTAATAAACGGGGCGGCCAGCTGCAAACGGCCGCCCCGAAATAACACAAAGTAAAAAAAGAATCTTCGCTGGAAGGAAGGTGAAATGTTTCCTTCCAGCGGGATTCTTTTTTTCTATTAGTAAGAAGAATTTACTGTGTTTATAGGGATTCTTGGCCGAATTGTTCGAAATAGGCTTTGCCGCTGTTTCGGATAATTCTATTGTTTTGCAGTCAAGCCTGGTTTTTGCTTAGCGGATCAGGGTGGATTCGCGCAGGAGGGGGGAGATTATGCTGGTGGGAATCTCGAATTCTACGCAGCCCATGAAACCGGGCGCAACCTCGTATTCGTTAAAGGCGATGACAAGTGTTCCCTGGCTGTTGATGTAAAAGTTCTGATCCTCAGCTATGTGGTGGAAGCAGTCTGCGTCCGCCCAGCCGGTGCCGGGGATATAGTATTTTCTGGTGCCGTTTTCGATTTGTGCGGCCATTTGTTCTAGTATATTGCTGCTGATTGGCGTGATATAATCAGCGCCGTTTTGGAAGAGGTCGGCAAGAGTGAGGACTTTACCGGTGCGTTTATCGAGTGTAAAGCTGCGGCTGAAATTCACGGAACCGCCTACGTTTAAGGTGCCGTCAAAGCGGACGGACAGCTGTTTTTCGTCGTTGATGAGGATGGTATAGTAGGCATCCAATGCGGTATAGCCCATGTATTTGCGGTTGACGTACCAGATGTATGTTTGGCGCAGGGTTTCTATGTATTGGTCGATTTGGTCGTTCATATCCTCAACGCCTTCTTCAAGGGCAGGCGGAACTTCGACCGTATTATGATCCAGCTTGCCGAAATCGGGCTTTGAAAAGTGTACGCTGGAAGAGCCGGAATCGGCAGATAGGGTCAGCTGCGGCGCGCGTACGTAAACGCCGGAGGAGCTGCTGCCGTCGGCTGTATGGCTGCCGTTGGCGGAAGTGCCGTTGACTGTATGACTGCTGTTAGTGGAAGTGCCGCTGGCTGTATGGCTGCCGTTAGCGGAGGCAGCCGTGTTTGCAGGGTTGTGGTTAGCGGCAGTGGCTTCGGAGCTGTTGGCTGTATGGCTGCTGGCAAGAGAACTGGTGTTTGCTGGGGCTTCACTGGTGGAAGTGCTGCCAGCGTCAGCGGAGCTTCCGTTGGCGAAAAGGCTGCCGGTGTTTTTTGTGCCGTAAGTATAGGGGGTGGCCAGTGCCGCCAGACGGCTGGCGTTGTCCGGGCTGCCGGTTCCGGCCAGCAGGGCTGCTGCCGCAGCGCGCGTCAGAGCGGAGGTTTTACGCTCTGCGGGGTGTTCGGTAAGGGCTTTTTGCACCGAAGCGGAGGAGTAGGTTAGCTGGACTTCTGGTTCTATTGCCGAGAAGCGGTTCTGTCCCCAGCCACTCCGGTGGTGTTTGGCTGTGACGACCTGGACAACGGGGCCGACTAAGGGGAGGTCTGCCAGAGCCTGTGTGGTGATTGGCGATAGATTTAGAAAAATGCAGACGCTGATTAGGGAGAACAGGACAGCGGCAGCGGTCTTTGGTTTTTTCCGGGTCGGCGGCAGCAGTTCTTCTTTCGGCTGGTTGAACAGGATCAGGTTTAGTTTAAATATGCCGTCCTGGCATTGGCAGCGGAACATGCCGTTGTATTGGGCAGCGGTGTTGGCAATGCTTTTCATGCCGAAGCCGTGGCCCTGGCCGGAAGTGGACAGGGGCAGACCGTCTGTATCAAAGGATACTGGCTGCCGGCAGCTGTTTTGGATGTGGATACACAGCGAATTGCGCAGGTGGATTTTGATGGTCAGGAAACGGTCGGCTTCCGGTTCTTTTTCACAGGCATGAATAGCATTTTCCAGTGCATTGGACAAGGCTGTGCATAAATCCAGATCGTGAATGTGCAGAGTTTCGGGGATGGAAATCTGTGTGTGGAGTTTGCAGCCGATGTCTCTGGCCTGGCTGATGTAGGTAGAGAGGACGGCGTTAATCAGCGGATTTTTGCAGTATATGGCCGTTTCCATGTCCTCTAGGCGTCCGAGCAGGGAGTCGATGTATTGTTCGGCATAGGTACTGTCGGAGTCGTGGAGAATTTGCCCGAGGGCAAGCAGATGATGGCGCATATCGTGACGGTATTTGCGCACCTGCTCGTGATTTTGTGTGATTTTGGTAAATTCGTTCCGCTGTAGCTGCAGGCGGGTTTCGTATTCGGTCTGTTCTTGCTTGAGGCACTGGCGTTTGTAATCGACTGCAAATAGCCGGGCAATGACGATCAGTGCGGCAGCGGCAGTTAGGAACAGCAGAAAGGATACCATAGGGTCATAAGTGCTGTTGTAAAAATAGGAAATCAGAGTCATAAGCAGCAGCATGAGCGCCAGCGGTATGGTCCAGTTGGTGTCGGAGCCGCGCACGCAGCAAAAAAACGGCCGCCGGATACATTTGGCAATAAAAAGGCAGATGGCGGCTGCCACAAGGATCAGCGCCAGGGTTTGGAGCGCAGTCGGCAGATAGCCCTGCAGGCTTTTATTCACCAGCAGGTGGTTTGCTGTCTGGATGGACAGGCGGCCGGCGTACATGCCGAATAGACCGATACACCAGATGGGAACGGTCTTGAAAAATCCGCTGTCGGACAGGATATGCAGTGCAAGGATCGCCGGAAGGTACGCGGTGAGCGAAAGCATTTTCAAGGTAAATGCTATGTGCTCGCCGCTAATATGTACGGCAAGGGTCAGCGCTGCGGACAGCGCCGTGAAGCCTGCCAGGATGAATAGGGTCCTTTTTGTGTGAAAACGGCTTTTGACGAGGATGGCGCATGGGAATAGAAAGGTTAAAAGTAGTATGGCTTCCCAGGCGGTCCATATGTAAGAAATGTTGTAATTACCCATAGTGTCAGCTCCTTATCGTAGTTGTATTTTTTTTAACATGTGGGAAAATGTATTTCCACTTTTGTTTGGTATAGGATAGTATATCATAGATTGGCAGCGGCTTCAATCATGTGTTATAAATGGAAATAATTTCTTTTGGCGGGGCAACAAAATTGGCAGGATTTGCACCAAAAATAACTGCAGTGAATTGGGGGGTGTATGGTAAAATGGGATGGAAAGAAATGGAAAACAGGGGTGAAGAAATGTATACAGTGGCATTATGTGATGACAGGCCGGCGGATCTGGATCAGATTGAGCGATATCTGGACCGTTATCAGAATGACAAACATTTGTTCGAACTGAGACCGGAGCGGTTTACCAGTGGGGAGGAGCTGCTGGAGCGTGTGCGGCGGGAGGGATACCGGCCGGATATTGTGCTTTTGGATATTTATTTGTCGGGAATGAGCGGGATGGAGGCGGCGGAGGAGCTGCGGCTGTCGGGCTGCGCGATGCCGATTGTCTTTTTGACGGCGTCTACGGAGCATGCGCTGGAAGCGTATGAGGTGGATGCGGTTCAGTATCTGGTGAAGCCGCTGGTGCCGGAACGGTTTTTTCGGGCGCTGGATGCTTCGTTGGAGCTGGTGCAGAGGAAACGGGAACGTCAGCTGGTGATTAAGGCGGCGGAGGGGGTTCGTCAGATTGCGCCGGACGAGATTGTCTATTGTGAGTCGCAGAAGAATTATCAGGTGTTTTATCTGGACAGCGGCGTGTGCCGGTCGCGTATGACGGCGGGGAAATTGTGGGAGCTTTTGGGGGAACTGCCGCAGTTTGACCAGTGTGGGAGGTCGTATATTCTGAATCTGAATCATGTGGTTTCGGTGGAGCGGGAGAAGGTGGTTCTGGATAATGGGAGTACGATTTACATACCGCGCAATAAGGCGGCGGAATTCCGCAAGCATTATTTTGCTTATTATTTTGAGGGGCAGAATGTGTAGGGATCCTGTATGGGAAATGTATAGGGTTATTTTTTCCTATTGTTAGGGATTTGACTGTTTTTGACTGGATTTGCTTGTATAAATAGAGGCTGCGTGGTATGATTCTATTAATGTAATGGATTAATGATTGATGATTAATGTTTGATTAATGGGATGGCTGGTTTATGAGATCGAGGATCACAGGAGGAATGACAGCCTTGAAAGGAATGGCTATGCAGCAAAAAAAGCGTATTGGGATTGGATTTGAATTTTATAAGGAGTTTTTGGATAAGCAGTTGTATTATGTGGATAAGACGTTGTTAATCCGGGATTTGCTGGCGCAGGGCGGCAAGGTCAGTTTGTTTACAAGACCGCGGCGGTTTGGCAAGACACTGGCGTTGACGATGTTGAAGACTTTTTTTGAGTATGAGATTGGCAGGGACGGCAAACAGGTGGATAACAGCCGTTATTTTGCCGGCAGGAAGATTATGAAGGCCGGGGAGGAGTTTACGCGGCACTTGGGGCGGTATCCGGTTGTTTTTCTGTCGCTCAAGTCGGCAAAGCAGCCGACTTATCAGATGGCTTATCAGGTTTTGGTGCAGGATCTGATCGGGGAATTTGGGCGGCATGGGTATATTTTGGATAGCGGATGTCTGACGGATGAGGAACAGCAGAAGTATCGTCTGCTGCTGTCAGGGAAGGCAAAGGAGGAGGCGTATGCCACATCGTTAAAGTTTCTCTCGCATTGTCTGTATCAGTATCATGGGCAGAATACGGTGATTCTGCTGGATGAGTATGATGTGCCGCTGGAGAATGCGTGGTTTGAGGGATTTTATGAAGAAATGATTGGGTTTATCCGTTCGCTGTTTGAGTCTGCGCTGAAAACGAATGATCATCTGGAGCTGGCGGTGTTGACGGGCTGTCTGCGTATCAGCAGGGAAAGCATTTTTACTGGGCTGAATAATCTGGAGGTTTTTTCGGTGCTGGCGGAGGAGTTTGCGGAGTATTTTGGCTTTACACAGACGGAAGTAGAGGAAATGCTGGCATATTTTGAACTGCAGGGGAAGCGGGAGGAGGCTAGGGAATGGTATGACGGTTATCTGTTCGGGCAGACGGAGGTCTATAATCCGTGGAGTATGATTAATTATGTTAAGCGGGCTTTGAGTAATTATGAGGCATTTCCCAGGCCTTATTGGTCGAATACTTCTTCGAATGCGATTGTTCGGGATCTGGTGGAGCTGGCGGATGCGGATCGGAAGAAGGAATTGGAGAATCTGATGGCTGGAGGATCGGTGGAGAAGCCGATTCACGAGGAAATAACTTATGGGGATATTCATGAATCGCCGGATAATTTGTGGAATTTTCTGTTTTTTACTGGATATATGAAGAAAATAGAGGAGCGCCAGGATGGGCGCAGAGTTTATGTTACTATGACCATTCCCAACCAGGAGATTTTGTATATTTATGAAAATACGATTTATGAATGGTTTAACCGAAAGATTCAACAGGCGGATGTTACACCGTTTTATGAGGCATTGCTTTGTGGGGACTGCGAGGGATTGGAGCGGTTTATTTCCCATCAGCTTGCGGCCAGCATTAGCTATTTTGACAATAATGAGAGTTTTTATCATGGGTATCTTGCCGGTGTTTTAGGGCGGCTTGAGGGTTATGGTATGGATTCCAACCGGGAGCATGGAAATGGGCGGCCGGATCTAGTGCTGAGTCCGTATTCGCCGAGGGGGACGGCGATTATTATTGAATTGAAGCGGGCGGATAAATTTTCACAGATGGATGAGTTGTGCGAGGCTGCGCTGGCACAGATTGAGGATAAGAATTATGCGGCGGAGCTGATTGATTTTGGATATCGGAAGATATTAAAGTATGGGTTCTGTTTTTGCCGCAAGACCTGTATGGTCAGAAAAAATGAGGATATGAATTGAGACAGCGTCTGAGGTGTATGCGCTGCTGGTGGATTATGTAACAAAGAAAGCAAATCAGTTTCAACGCGAAGGCGGGCAACTGTAGATACCCCCTACCGGTATTACGATTTTATGTCAGCGGCTGAGCCTGGTACAGGCTGTTGGATTAAAGTACACCAATACACAGAAAAGTTTTTAAGAAAGGGCACTTCAAAAAGAGGAGTGTCCCTTATGGCGTTTGAGAGAACCGGTAAAGACGGCTGGCAGGGATAAACCGATAGGAATAACGAACTATAAATTGCTGCAGAGAAAAAGGTTACAACTAAGTAAAAATTCGCTTAATCAATCATATGCAACTGACAGTTGACACATTGCATGGTGCTGATTGGTGGTAAGCAACCTGAAAAAA
Source organism: Lachnospiraceae bacterium (assembly GCA_022791575.1). GTDB lineage: Bacteria > Bacillota > Clostridia > Lachnospirales > Lachnospiraceae > JAAVZI01. Next base: position 9,491 of record JAAVZI010000067.1, on the reverse strand, counting down.
AGCTAAAATCTACGTATAACATTGATACAAGGAGGATATAGGAATGATTTTTGCAGACAAATTAATACAGCTCCGCAAAAAAGCAGGTTGGTCACAAGAAGAATTAGCGGAGCAAATGCATGTAACAAGACAATCTGTTTCTAAATGGGAAGGGGCGCAGTCGGTTCCTGACCTTGAGAAAATGGTCCGTCTTTCGGAATTGTTTGGAGTAACAACAGACTATTTACTGAAAGATAAAATCGAAGATCTGGAATGCAGTATCCCAGCGGATGATGGCTCGACGCTAAGGCGGGTATCGCTGGAAGAAGCAAATGCCTTCCTTGCTGTGAAAGCTGCAACGGCTAAATCAATCGCATTGGCTGTTTTTTTGTGTATTGTATCGCCGATATGCCTGCTGATCTTAGGGGCGGTCAGTGAAGTTCCAGACTATGGCTTAGCGGATTCTGTGGCGGGCGGGATTGGAATGATTCTCTTACTGCTTTTGGTCACAATAGCCGTTGCTGTATTTATTGCAAGCGGTAGGAAAACAGCGGCATATGATTATTTAGAAAAAGAAATATTTGAAACAGAGTACGGCGTTAGTGGAATGGCCGCGGAACGGAAAGCGCAATACAACAAAACCTATACGAGAAATCAAATAATCGGAGCTGGACTTTGTATTATGGCGCTCATCCCTTTTTTTGGCGGTGCGGTGTTTCCAGATGAAAATGAGCTGCTGTTAACGGTTATGCTCGCGGTTTCTTTTGTCCTTGCTGGTATTGGCGTAGGTTTCTTAATCCGCAGCGGTATTGTGTGGGCAAGTTATGAAAAACTCTTACAGGAGGGCGATTATTCAAAGGAAAAAAGGAGCGGCAGTCGATTACCGCAGCGGTCTTTAGCACCTATTGGTTTGTGACCACCGCAATATACCTGGGTTATAGTCTTTCTACCAATAATTGGGGGTACAGCTGGATCATTTGGGTGGTTGCAGGTGTCATATTTCCAGCCGTTGTGATGATTACGAATTTACTTGGTAAAAGAACTTCATGCCGACAGAAAACGAAATGAATCTTCAATAGCTGCAAATAGCCGTCACCAAGCGGCAGAATTGCGGATTGAAATAGGTATACCGCCGATTATGGGCAACCCCATAGCGGCGGTTTTTATTGTCGATTTGTTGTCTATTTTATCCCAAAAAAATTATCAAATATCCCATTCGGTAGAATTCGCATTGGCAAAATGATATAGTTTAGAAAAACACAAGAGTCTGCCTGCCGCGGAGTACGAATGACGGGGCGGCGGATGTAAGGAGGAATGCGGCTATGCTGGGAGGTTCGTTCTGGATTGCGCTTCTGCGCAACGCCATCAGCGCAGGGCTGATGTTGTCTTTTTTTCTAATGCTGGATCGTCCCAGATGTTCCATGAAGAAAACCATTTGGATTTATCTTGTATTCGGCGTTTTGCTGATTGCGTGTTACAGCCTTTGGTATCTGCTGGCCAATGCAAGCTTTGTCAAGCTGGCGGCATTTTCTACGCTGCCGGCGATCGGGAGTTTCTGCAGCCTGATGAGTAATGACGGCATTTATCTGTCATTGTATAAGATTGCGCTGGCGTTTTATCTGTTCTCGGTATCGGCCTTTTTGGGCGTGGATGTGGCGCGGTGGTGGTTTGGCGGGAATCTGCTGGTGGATCTTTTGGTGCGCGTCACGTTTTTGGCGCTGACTTTGGGGTTTACGTGGTTCAAGTTCCGCCGCAAATTTTTGGACAGCGTGGATTTTCTGATTGAGGAAATGGATTTGTTCAGTGCGGTGACGCTGTTTGTGTCGGTTATGTTCGGCGCGATTATGGCTTACTGGCCCAATCTGCAGGGATTTTCCATTTTCAATATGGTGCGTGCGTTTTTGATTCTGTTTATGGCGGGAATGCTGCAGTATGCGATTCTGCACCTTTATATTCATCTGGGGCTGGAACATTATTATCAGGCGGAAAAGGAGCTTTTGGAGGTCAATGAGCAGCTGCTGCACAGCCAGATGGATCTGATGCGCGAGTCGGCGGAGGAGGTGCGGCGTATGCACCATGACGTGCGCCATCATATTTTGCTGATGAAGGAATATGTGCAGAAACAAGAGTATAGCGGGCTGTTGGATTATCTGGAGCAGTACAGCGGGGATGTGGAAAATCAGCAATGGAACCATATTTGTAAAAATTATGCGGTCAGCAGTATTTTGTCGGCCTATGCGAGAAAGGCGGAGAGCCAGGGGATTCAGGTGGAAATGAATGTGCGGGTGGCGGAGGATCTTGCCATCCGTGATATCGACTGGGTTGCGATTCTGGCAAATGTCTTTGAAAATGCGCTGCACGGCTGTCTGGGTGCGTCGGTTTCTACGCCGGTGATCTATATTTATATCGCACAGAAGAGAAATAAGGTGATGATTCAGTGCCGCAATACGAGTGCGGGGGAAGTGCGTTTTGAGAAGGGGCTGCCGTGTTCGCAGACGGGCGGCGGTCTGGGAGTGCTGAGTATTATCAAGGCGGCGGCGCGCTATGAGGGGGAGACGGACTTTTCCATGGAAAATGGGCAGTTTGTGACGAGGATTCTGCTGAATCTTCCGGTTGGAGCCGGTTCAAGCGGGCATTAACTGGGGACTGTGATTGCGTAAGCCGCAGGATTGCGGTTGTCAGCGATGAGGAATTCCAGCTGGCGTTGGACAATGAGGAGAAGAATGAGTTGATTGCTGATTTGATTGCGTAAGCCAGCAGCGCTCAAGAGACCAGCACGGTCTATATGGATGTCGATAACAGCTTTACGACCAAAGCCTTTTACCGGCTGGGCTTTAAGTGGCCGATGCCGGATGGCATTTACTTGAAACATGCTCTGCAGACGTTGGAGATTCTGGGATTCTTTGATGGGAAGATATAGAAGAGGATGGTTTGGTTATGCAGCGAAATTCGTTTTTAGTTAATAAGAAGATACATCAGTATATTCTGCCGGGGATTTTGATGACGGTTGCCATGCAGCTGGGAATTGTGGTGGACGGTATGATTGTAGGAAAGATCATGGGGCCGGACGCTATGGCGGCAATTGAGATTTCTAGGCCGGTGCTGTTGATCTTGCAGCTGCCGGCGATGATGCTGGCTATGGGAGGTGCGGCTCAGGCCGCCGTGTTCCTGGGCAAACGGGATCTGCCTCAGGCGGATGGAATTTTCAGCGCTTCGCTGGCGGCGGGCGCGGGCCTGTCTTTGCTGTTTGCGTTGTTTACGCCGGTTCTGCCGGGGGTTCTGGCCATAGCGCTGGCGGGGAATGAGACGCTGGCTTCGCTGGCGGAGCCGTATATAATGGTTAATTTTGGCGGCATTCCGATTCTGACGATTGCGATTATTTTCTGTTATTTTATGAACGCGGATAATCACCCGCAGCTGGGCAGCGCGTTGGTTATTGTGGCCAATGTGGTGAATTTGGCGCTGGATGTTTTGTTTTTAAAAGGATTTCAAATGGGCATGGCGGGCAGTGCGCTCTCGACGGTGATCGGTTATTTGACCGGCATGGTTACGGTGCTTTTTTATCTGCGTTCCCGCTATCGTATGCTGCATATTGGCCGGTACGGCGGGAATTGGCTGCATGATGTGGGCATGGCGGCGCGGGCGGGGGTAAAGAGCGCGGTATTTACGCTGATGGCGGCGCTGAAGTCGGTGCTGATTAATTCGGCGATTGTGCGGGAGCTGGGCAATGACTCTATGGCGGTGTATTCGGTCTGTGCCAATGCGGTGCTGATTGCCGAGCTGTGCGTGGGCGGTATGATCGGGCTGATTCCGAATGTTGCCGGTATACTGTATGGCGAGAAGGATTATTACGCTATCCGTATGCTCTGCCGGCGGGTGCTGCTGTACAGCTATGCGGTGATCGCTGTGCTGCTGGTGCTTTTTCTGGCGGTTCCGCAGGCGATTACGGGGCTGTTTGGTATTGATTCGGGGCAAATGTTATCGCTTTGCAAGACGGCACTGCGGATTTTTGCCTGCAGTTTTCCCTTCTATGTGTACCATAAATTTTTAGTAGCGTATTATCAGACGATTCGGCAGCCGGGCTTATCGACGATGATTATGTCGCTGCAAGGGTTTGTGGTGATTGTGCCGCTGACGCTGGCGGGGCTGTTCTTCTGGGGGCTTCCCGGTGTCTGTCTGTCGGCGGTTGTCAGCGAGGCTGTGACGATTGTGCTGGCCGGCCGTTACCGGAAATGGGGGCAGCGAAGTGGCAGGTTTGCCGCTGCGGATGTGTATATGCTGCCGGAGGCGGAGGAGGAGACGACACTGGATTATTCGATTGGGAATCGTCTGGAAGAAATGACAGCATTTCGTGAGCAGCTGTTTTCGTTTTGTAAGGAGCATGGTGTGAGGAGAAGGGAGACGAGGCTTCTGGGGCTGGTGGTGGAGGAGATTGCTGCGAATATTGTGAAATACGGCTATCGCCAGGAGCAGAAGAATGATCTGGATATCAGCTTTACGATTCAGGATGGGAAATATATTCTACGTTTTCGTGACAACGGCGTGCCGTTTGACCCGCTGGGGCAGAAGCTGGAGAAGAATGAACTGGCGGTGGGCGGGATTGCCCTGATCCGCAAGATTGCCTTGAATGTTCAGTATATGCGGGTGATGAATCTAAACCATACGGTGGTGGAGCTGGAGAGGGAGTGAACGTATGTTCTGTGTATGTGGGAAGCCATGTTAAGGCCTCCCACATGAATGACTTATTTGCTTTTTTAGTTATTGAATATAAATTTCTGACACGGTATGTTCTACACCATTGATTTGCAGACGGACATGAATGGTTCCATTTTCAAATTCATTTAAAGGATATTCCAGCGGTTCGGAATGGTTGGTAACATCTATAGATTTTGCGGTATCTTCCTGTACCAGCCATAAGACAAGTGTATCTCCATCTGGTATGGTGCCGCAGGAAATATCTGCGTAAAGCCGCTGGGTGTCTGCGTCGGTAATTGTCATAGTCTGTTCTTCTACAAATCCTTCACTGGCACTTCTAAAGTCCAGCTTCCAAATGTGATTTAGATAAGTATTGGAATTCATACGGATAGTACCTAAGTTCCATACTCGCTCGTTGGAAGCAGGATTTGTGTTGAACCCTGTTCCGGTGGCTGCACTGACGAGAAAACCTGTCAGGCATACCAGCATTAGCACCATGCTTATCATACCAGCAATGAGAACGGTTAAGTGATGTGTTGTTTGATTTTTCATAATAGTAGTATCCTCCTTTTTGCGTTGTGTTCCACATGTTTCGCAATAGTTTGCGGTTACTGAAATTCGTTGTCCGCAGGCGGGACAGCCTGTTTTGATTTCTGAACGGCGCAGAAAGTAAAGCAGCAATCCGATAAAGGGTGTGGCTGCAAAAACTATGATGGCACATAGGATCGGGTCCTCGCCTCGCCTTTTACAATCTTGATAGACCCATGCGGCAAAAAAAGCAGAGGTACACAGTGCAAAGAGGATAAAGCCGATAAGCAGGACGGGAAGCAGTATGGAAAGACCGCTGAAACCATCGCTTTTTAGAGCATATAGGCCAAAGCGGAATATGATCCATAATACGATTACTGGGATTCCAATGTAAAGTAAAAGTTTGGTTTTCTTTGTTTGATTCATGCTAATACACCTCTTTTCTTCATGCGGATTGTGATATTTTCTTTGATGTTTGCTCTTTTTACGCCCACGATAGTAAGCCATATACCAGCTGCACCAATATAAAAGCAGATACCAGCGGCAAAGTAAGATAAATAACTATTTTCAATCACGATCAGTGCTATAAGAGCCAGCAAAGAGAACGTGATCAGATTTAAAACCATTGGCAAATACCAAAGGGATATGTGATGTGCAGCAGGTTGTTTTTGCAGGGCGGCTTCTTGCTGATATAGAGCCGCTTTGAGTTTTGTGTTTAGTTCCGGGGCTGGAACATCTGTTATTTTCATAGAAGCCTGGATCAATGTTTCTATTTCCAGGTTAGAACGGTGATCTTTCATAACCGGCATCCTCCAATCTTTTTTTGATTAAGTTTCTTCCCTTGAATAGTCGGCTTTTCACAGTACCAGGCGGTTTCTTGATAATAGCCGCGATTTGCTCTATGGGACAATCGGAAAGGTAGTATAATATCAGTGGTACTTGAAATTTTTCTGGCAGGGTTTGAATGATTTGACGGACTTCGGTAATTAATTCTTTTTGCAGATAGCTTTCTTCAATATTTTCTTCAGAATGTAGTACCATTTCCGTTTCTTCATTAAGATTGCTGCAGGGAGCAATTGTGTTGCGGCGTGCTTGCTTTCTTCTGTCGCTTTTCCATAGATTATGGGCTAAGGAGAAAAACAACGCTTTTGGGTTGTTCTCCCAGTCGAGCGTCCATTCTGTTTCTAACGCTTTTAGGAATGTTTGCTGATATAGATCTTCGGCATCCGTTTTATCTGCACAGAGTTTTAGGCAAAATCTATAGATATCTGTACCGAAATGATCAATACATGTTTCGATTTCTCTTGCGTTCACTGTTTCACCTCCATTGCCTGTTCACTCTATATTCGCCATAAGTTGGTGTGAGGTTCATTTTTTTTTGTAAAAAAATAGCTTTGACTGTTGTTTCTTCTTATTATAAAGTGTGGTCGCTTTGCTGTCGATTTGATTTTTTGCTTTATTTTTGTGGTATGATTCAGTAATAGGCTGTTCAGGAAGTGGAGGGTATGGAACGTAAAGTGATTAGATTTCATTAGAAAGCAAGTTCTTTTCTATATTTGTGATTCCCACATAAAAGTTTTCGTATTGTCTAAAGAAGTACCCATGATAAAGGTTCTCATCATGGGTACTTCTTATTAGATACTAAAAATTTTTTGTATTATTTATCCAGATCATTGGCAGTTCTGATCTGATATTTTTATGTGCCATTGTGCTATTAAAGGATTTCCGCGTCCGATTGCTCTATATTTGTATTTAAAAATTTCCGCGTCCGATTACTCTATCTTTGTATTAAAAAAAGCAAGTTGACTGAAGCTTTCTTTTCAATCCAAGAGCATTCTTTCACAGTTTGTATCTAGTTCCATTCTTCGATTGAAAGACCAATCACTCTTTTTATTTGTGTTTTATTCATCATGTATACATTCGATTCTCCCAGATATTTGAATATCTATTTCTGCAATGAAATTTTTGCAAACTATTTCCTCATTTAAAATTAAAAAAGTTTTTCCTATGTATTTGTTGCCATTCTAGGTTATTTGGCTGTAATTGTCAAATGGTTTTATATAAAATGTTGAATTAATCGAGTTTATCGTGTTAGTTATATTTAGTTTTGCATAGGTTGATGGTTTGATACATGAAACTTGTGTAGAAGGATTGAAAAAAATTTGCTATACTGCTAATAGTTGATAAATGGAGGTTGAATATGTACGAGAACAGTGAAGTGAAGCCGGCTGATCTATTAGATGAACTGCAGAAAATATTGAGTCAGACTGTGTATGAAGTTCATAGGGCGGGGGACGGCAGTGAGGAATATCAGTATCTTACAGAAGATGATGTATGCATTACGATTCAAAATCCTTATCAGGATAAGAAATTGTATATAGATTTGACTGAGGAGTTTACATTGACTTACAGTGGTTTCCATTGCCATTATGAGCCGGAATTAACGGAATATCAGGAACTGCTGTCGGATGTACAAGGCATTTTAAATAATGAAATATGTTCGGCAGTTCTCTATTATATCGATCAGGGAAAACGATGGCTTGGAAGTACCGGCAGTTCCAAGGCAGAGCTTTCACAGCCGGTTAAAGACATTTTTTATTTTGTTTATAAGCAGGCGGAATTCAGGAAGAAACTAAAGGAATATGGCGGTAAGGCAGAGTTTTGTTTCTGGAATCCGCAGGAGGATTTTTCGATTGATATTCCGAAAAGGTTATAGAAGTATTTATGTATGGTGTTTCTATGGTAATGCACAACGCAGTGGGATTGTATGATGAAAGGAGTATAGCGAAATACACCCACTGCGTTTATTTTTAGTATGGTATGTAAGGGATTGAAATGGTTCTATATTAATTTATAATGCAGCAATGCTTGTGTAATGCCGCCCTTATCCATGGTTTCGGTAACGTAATCTGCTTCTTCTAATAGCGTCTGGGGCGCGTTTCCCATGGCAATTTTTGTATGGACGGCTTGGAACATGGGCAGGTCATTGTTGCTGTCTCCGAATGCAAAGGTATCCTCTTTTTCAACGCCGAGGACGCCGCATAGAATTGCAATGGCAAGACCCTTGGAATGGCCTTTGGCAATGAATTCTATAGTTTTTCCGGCCAGTCCCTCATCGTGGCGGATGTAATCGAATATTTCTTTCAGATCTTTGCAGGCTTGTTCGGCATTACAGCCGGGAAGTCTTTTGGCGCTGATTTTATTGATGTGGAGCTGATCTTCGTTTCCGGTAATCGGCTGCCATTTTTCTCCTAATTCTTTTGTAATCAGGCTGGCAAACCAGTCTATTTCATCTGTGTATTCTTCCAGGTCGTAATACATATGGGAATTCCCTTCCATCACTGGGACCAGGCGGTTCTTTCGTAAGATATTCAGGGCATAGCGGGCTTCGGCGGTTGTGATTTCCTTTTGGTAGATGGGCTTTTTTTGATATTCCATATAAGCGCCGAGGTTGGTAATCATGCCGGTAAAGCTTATTTGTTCTACTTCTTTTGGGATAAAGGAGCGGCTGCGTCCTGTGCATAAGAAGGCAAGATGACCCTGACTTGTTAGGGTTTGGATTGCGGATGGGATATCAGCCGGGACCCCTTTTTTAATATCTAAAATGGTGCCGTCTGCGTCGAAAAAGATACATTTTCTATTGTTCATATGGGTAACCTCTTTCTTATTTCTTGAAGAACGTGTGTTCTGGGCTGCTTTCATTAGTCGATTTTTGAGCAATACCGCACTGCTGGCAACCGTAGCGGCGAAGAATGGCGGTAGGGGTCAATAGATACGAGTTTATATAATTTATTATACTAAATTCAGTTGTGTGTGTAAAGGATAGTTCAGTTATGGTTATGGATGGAAGTTTTTGATGATTTTACAAATGCAAGAAAGGGATGATACCGATGGTGGATCAGGAAATGATGCATGATCCGTAGAGGGGCGCAGGTGTTGTTCATTCATAAAGGGATCGCAGGTGCGGCGGCAAAGTGGGAAGGGTATAGAGGAAAATAGCGGCCAGTTTTTTATTTGTCCCTAAATCGGCTGCATTTATCCCAGAGCGGACATTTCCGGGAGAAGATCTGCTATAATGGATTCACTGGATTGGAGGTTTGAATTCGGCAGACAGCGCACGAATGTGTGTTTGGAGCTTTAGGTATGTTTTATAACTTCTCGGAATCTCAATGAATGAGATTCTAACCAAAGATTGACAACTGAATATCGTGCAGGAAAAGAAATTAGAGAAAAATGGACATAAACTTTGGACATAGCGGGTACTATGCCTTGAAAAATCTTATGGAATC
>JAAVZI010000066.1 GCA_022791575.1 Lachnospiraceae bacterium | reverse complement strand
CCGATTTACTTTTATTATCTTACATTTTCAAAGCAAAATTATAGTTATGATACTTCTGTCTATGATATACAACTAATAGTGGCTGCTTTTTCAAAATTACTACTATACACTACTACAAAAGATTTGACTAATAGGAAGAAAGATATTACAAGTTCTGAAAAGGTTGTATGGCTTGATTCATATGAGGATTTGAAAAATGGAAATTATAATATTATTTTCAAATCTGCAAAATATCATGTGCGTAATGAGATTGATACTGAAACAATGACAGAACTTGGTTCCCGCAAGCGTCAGCAAGAAGGATATAAAAGACGATTTTATGCAATTTGCAGATCGCAATGGTATTGACGATGAAGTATCTGTATTTACAATTTCTATTGCACTATTGTGAATACAGTTCATTAAAAGGCTGTTCAGTTCCAGCCTGCGTTTCTGTGCCTTTTACAGTTCCTTTTCATCACGGACGTTCTCTGACCTCCGCTGTTTCTCGCTGCTCTGAAGCAACCGCTCCAGAATGGCATCCTCGCGCATATGGCGAATGTCCTCGGATGTATGCCTTCTGGCGGGTTATCCATATAATTTTGCGTAGTTTCTCTGTGTTTGGATTCCTATGTACCGCCTCCTTGGAAAGGAGTATACCATAGGAACGGGATTTTGGGAAGTCAAGCTGACGACCTTCTTCCACATAGGCATCATCTTCGTGCCGGTTATAATGGAAAGTGACAAAGTCGCCATCGTATTTATCAATCCGGGAAGTGGCAATCACGGGTCGTCCGAGATAACGCCTGATATAGTTTACCACGGTTTTGGGATCACATTTGTCTGGCTTTGCATAGACATAGAAACCGTGCTTGTGTTCCCAGTAACAGCACTGAAAGATGGAACAGATTCACTTCTGGAAATGGAAAGCGGAAGTAATGATCCAATTGCTTATCTGCTGGTCATGATTGGGATTCAGATTGTAAGCGGAGCAGCAGGAAAACCCGTCTGCTATCTGTTATTTTCAGGAATTGTATACGGCGCTGTAATAGGCGTTGCTATGGCTGTTCTTGGGATCTTTATACTGAAGCCTTTTAAAGTCAGCAGCCAGAAATGGCTGCTTGTTTCCTGGGCAGGTTTGAGGGGAGCGGCATCGATTGTATTTGCAATTATTGTCGTGGCTGAAGGGGTTGACCTGAGTATGGATCTATTTCATATCGTATTTTTCATTTCGCTGATTTCTGTAGCATTGCAGGGTGGTTTTCTTCCAAAGATCGCACATAAACGGGATATGATTGATTACCGGGAAGACGTTAGAAAACCATTTAATGATTACCAGGAGGAATCACAAAATATTAGAACAGGATCTAGTTGTCAGAATGTAACTATTTTAGTCCAATTGCTTCCGATATTCCGACGGAGTCTGATTTAAATGCTTTTTGAAAATTTTACTAAAATGGTAAGCATCATCATAACCGACTTCATTTGCTATTCGTTTAATAGAATAGTCAGGATGATGTTCCATCAATTCCATAGCTTTTCGCAGGCGGATCTGAATCAGATGATGAATAGGGGATTCGCCCATTTCTTCCTTAAACAGTCTGGATATATAGATGGGACTTAAATACATATTGGAAGCAATACCCTCTAATGAGATTCGTTCTTGAAAATGTTCTTCCATATAATCTAAAATTGTCCGTACAACATGATTTTTCCTATGGGAAATAAACTGCATAGGTGGATTGGTTTCTGGTGCTTTCATAAATGCACGGATAACATGTAATAATATTTGATTTAGATAACAGCGCATCATATCATATTTTCCAGGAAAATTCTGTTCTTTTTCAGAAAGCATATGAAAGAACAGGCTGGTAATCTGGTTCTGCAGCCTGGAATCTGTCATAAGAACAGGGCTATATCCCGGAAAGGTTAAAGTGTTCTCCGGCAGCCCTCGTAAGTGAAGGTCTGTAAAACCCAATGCTAGGATTACAAGGGGGTCTTTTGGATCTGTCACAATATTAGCATGGTCTACTCCAGGATTAATCAACAGAAGGCTTCCAGCCTCTACCGGATAGACGGTTTGATCGATTTCGTATTTTCCTACACCGGAATCAATATAGAGTAATTCAATATAATCATGGTTATGAGGAAAACCATTTGCAGTCCGGTCATATTTTACGGCAAAAAGAAAAAGAGGGTTAAGACTTTTACTAAAAATATCTGAAGTATGCATAAAGCGGTCTCCTTGCTATTATTTGGGGCTGAGCTATCTATTGTTATCTGTTAATAGTTATTTTCTATCATTTTTTGAAGTCTAATTAATTGTATTATACATTCAGATTTCATCCTCTACAATGGTATTCACAATATTTTCAACTATTTCAGTTACCCGTCTTTGTTTTGATGGGGAAAGCCGGTTCATGGCTTCATCAAGCCGCTGTTTGGTAGCTGAATTTTCTTCTTTAGCTTCTATATCAAAATCCAGAAGTTTAGCAGCAGGAATATCTAGGGCACTGCATATTTTCAGCAGAGTATCAATATTAGGGCACTTTTCTCCACGTTCTAATTTGCCCAGATAAGCAGGGTGTATTCCTGCATCTAGGGCAAGGCTTTCTTGGCTTAGCAGCCGCTGGTTTCGGAAGCGTCTGATATTAAGGCCTAACTTTCTTGCGATCTCATCTCTATCCATTTTATCATTCCATTCAATAAAAATACTATTTCCTATATCATAAGGTACTTGTATCGCAACTACAAAGACTTTTAGGGTATATAATAAGCACTAAAGGGATTGACAAAATACCCTAAAGGTACTAATATTATAAATAAAAGTGTTAAATTTTATTTGAAGGTAAAACAAAATATTAATAAAAATAAAGGAGAAGCAAGAAATAATGAGAAAACAATGGAGAAAATGCCTGGCGGTTGGAATGGCGGCTTTGCTGCTGACAGGAACTGCAGGGCTGGGTCGAGTGGAAATAAGTACAATAGCTAAGACTTATGCACAGGAATCGGAGTTTACGATCACGAATGGAGTGTTGACGGCATACAACGGAGCTGGAGGAGAGGTTGTTATACCAGAAGGGGTGTCTAAAATTGGGGATAATGCCTTTAAGGACTGTGAATCGCTGACCAGTATTCAGATACCAGATGGTGTGGAAGTGATAGCAGATGGCGCTTTTAGTTCTTCTAGTCTGGCTGGCATTCAGCTGCCGGATAGTATAACAAGAATTGGAAAAGAAGCCTTTGCATTCTGTAAGGAATTGAAGGAAATAGTTCTTCCGCCGAATATTACTCATATTGGTTACGGGGCTTTCAGGCAATGTGCTGAGCTTGAGAATATCAAGCTGCCAGAAGGAGTTCAGGATATTGACAGCCACGTGTTTTTGGGGACCAAATGGCAGCAGGACAGATTGGAAAAAGACAATTTTGCAGTGATAAGCGGTATATTGGTTGCAAGCAATATTACACAAGGAGAGCTTGTGATACCGGATGGTGTAGTTGGAATTACAGAGGATATTTTTGATATTACGATTACTGCAAAACCATCTTTTACATCCATTACAATACCAGAGAGTGTTCAGTGGATCAGTGAAAATATGTACGGAGGAGGATTGCATAAATATAGTAAGATTATAAAAGGGAAAACAGGCTCTTTTGCCCAGTCTTATGCACGTAAGCATAATGTAGCATTTCTGGCGGAAGATTCGATTTTTATTAATAACCCTGAGTTATTAATGTATCTGCTTGGAATAAATGGAGATGACAAGATAGATACAAATGAGGATGGAGATATATCTATTGAGGAAATGGAAGCAGTAAAAGGAATATCTTTTATATGTAATTCTGCCAGTAATCCATTACCTTCAGATTATACGGAATTGAAATATGCAAAAAATCTACAGGAATTAACTATTAAGGATAACGGCACACAGAATATTAATAGTCTTGATTTATCCATGCTTTTAGACTTAAAAGAACTAAAAAGCGTAAGCATCTATGCAGACAATTTAACAAATATGGATGGACTTTCAGAATTATCGGGTTTGAGTTCACTCACGCTAATATGTCCTAAACTGGAGGATATTTCCGGGGTATTTGGATTAACAAAACTTGAACGTTTGAGCCTGAGCTGCAAAGAAGGTATGGATTTGAGTGGGTCAGGTAATTTAAAAAATTTAAATGATTTGTATTTAAGTGATATGGGACTTAGAGATATCTCATTTATAAGCGGATTAGAGAACTTAAAGAGCTTGAACCTGCAGGGAAACAACATTGAAGATATTACTGTACTTTCTTCCTTACAAAATGTAACCAATCTGGATTTATCAAATAACAACATAACAGATATCAAACCGTTAATGGACTTGAAGAAATTAGAAAAGATGGCTCTGAATAATAATCCATTTACGAAAGCTGAATCTTTAGCTGCCTTTAATAAGCAAAATCCAAATACAATAGTAAGCTGTTATGGTCATATGATACCTAACGAAGAAATATTGAAATTTTTTGCGGTAGATCAACTTAGTACAATCATGTGTGGGGGAACAAGGAATTTAAAATGTACAGAAATCAACGATAACTTTTTACAAGGAATAGGCATTTATAATATGAAAGATTTCATAGTGACGTCAGAGGATGAATCCATTGTCTCCATAGAAAGAAATGAAAATACGTCACACAATGGTGAGATATATGTGAGATATCAGTTAAGGGCTAATAATGAAGGAGAGACTGTGGTACATGTTGTCTGCGGCTCAACAGCCAAAGACATTCGTGTGAGTGTAAAGGACCTAGACGAAACAAAGCTTACTCCTGCCAGTCAGCTGCCTGTATTAAAGACTGTTGCAACAGCATGGGGTAATCAATTTATTTTTGAATATCAAAACATTCTTTGGAATTGGAATCAGAATACCAAAAGATCATCTAAAATCGCAGTATTGACAGATACAGATAAAAAGTACATTGCAAGGTATGTTTACAATGATACTGATAGAATGGAATATGCAGAATCTATGGTACTGGATCAGAACAATACTTTGTGGAATTGGTCTGACATCAGCAATTATAAAAAAATAGATGAGAATGTTAAGGATTATGATTGGGATTCTATCTTCTATTGTAAAGATGGCGTTCAATCATACTATGAAAAAAATGAAGTACAGCTTTTAAAAACAGATGGAAGACTGGAAAATAAAGTATATTTATCTGAACTTCCAAATGGAGTATCAGTGGATGATATTGAAAAGGTATGGATTGCCTCGCCAATGATGGCAATATTGGATTCGGTTCATCATGTGTTATACTACAAGATCCCATGGGACAAAAAAGATGCAGCAAATACAGAGTGGGAAAAAATAGATGGAATCTATGCAGTATTTGAGGATGGAACTGTATTAACCGATAACCAGTCCCTAGGAGAGGAAGTATCCGATCAGAATCTCTATACAGCCTGGATTATATGCAGCAGCAATCCTAAGGAAATGAAATACGAAGCCAAATTGTACCGTCATGAATCCAAGCTTATCATACCTAAGAATTCAGAGTTGGCCCAGGAAAATTATGTACGATTTGAGCGTATAGGGGAAAAGGAATATCTGCAGACAGAGGATGGCATATGGTATGAACATACCAAAACTGCAGATGGGAATATCATACAAAAAACGGATTATATTGATATACTGACAAGTGGCCATGTGCTCAAAGGCGATCATATATTGTATTATAACGAAGTGCCTGTTTTATCGCAGGTGGAAGGAATAAAATGCAGCTATCATTATTCTTTTTGGGGAGTTGATAAAACATCAAATGTTCCTTGTGGTGTTTATGCAGTTCGCACAGATGGGGCGGTCTGGTTTCATGAAGATGGTTTTGGTGAAGCGGAACAAGTCTTTGCGTTGTTGGATGTTGAGGCATCTATAAGTGGTGGCAAAGGAGATATCAATGAGGATGGAAGAGTGGATTTATCTGATGCGCAGACTGTATTAAAAGCTGTTTTGCATATCATTACATTAAGTGAGGAGCAGAAAAGTGCTGCTGACCTGGATCGTGATGGAAATATTACTATGAAAGATGCTCAGAAAATACTAAGAATTGTATTGAAAATGGAATAGAAATATATTTTATGAATTTATAATGAAACGTATTTCTGAAAAAAGTATTCAGTAACATATAAGGAGGCTATTTATGAAAAGAACAATGGAGAAACAGCTGACTATTACGGTGTATTTAGTATTAGCAATAATGTATATTGCAACCATATGGATATCATTTCAATCAGTTAGTAATAATTTAAACGGATGGCATGGATTTACAAGTACATATGCAGTCATATTTGTGTTTATAGCTATTATCCTATTAACCAGTTGTATTCATATTATTATGAGTTTATGGGCAAATAAAATTACTATACATAATTATGTAGCTGGTGGAGTGCTTCTTATATTTCCATTGTTTGCGCATGTAATATCAGCCATTTTAAAAGGAAATGTGAAAACGGAGAAAGACTGAAACTAAGAAGCTTTCAGGCTAACAACCTCATTATAGCTGTAGGAGATGTTGGAATGATCAGTTATCGTGGCTGTACGATTCAAACGTTTCAACGGCAAGGGTAAGCGGGAGTTTTTAATACAAGAGCCTGCAGAAATATAAAAAACTACATGTTTAATTTAATATACACCATTGATTTTCAGTTTGAATATGGTAGGATAAATGATAAGGAGATGTAGAAAAATAAGTGACACATCTTGACTTGTCTATTTCTCCGAGAGTACAGAACAAAAAGCCTCGCCGTAGCCCGCTACGACTGCGTTTTCTGTACTGCACTCTCGAAGAAATATCCTGCGCAATCTGCACACTTATTATCCTACATCTCCTAAGATGGATGATAGGAGGCAGAATTTATGTTTTATAAAAAAAATAATACGCCAATCTTAGAGGAAGATTTATTTAAGAATCCCACCAGTGAATACAGAGGACAGCCTTTTTGGAGCTGGAACTGCAGAGTTACGAAAGAATTAATTAAGAAGCAGATTGACATTTATCACGAAATGGGTGTAGGCGGCTTTACCCTGCATTGCAGAACGGGTCTGGAAACGCCTTATATGAGTGATGAATTTATGGATTTGGTAAAGTACGCCAATGACTATGCCAAGGAAAAGGGCATGTTCTGTTACCTTTATGATGAAGACCGCTACGCTTCCGGGGCAGCAGGCGGTATGGTGACTGAAAATGTCCGCTACCGTCAGCGCGCCATGTTCTTAAGCCAGAAACCACAGCCTGAATTAGATATGCTTAGAAAGGAATACGAGGCAAAGATTGATGCAGGAGAGAAACCCAAAGGCTATTACCTTACCTCTTATTGGGTTCTGTTAGACAAGGACGGCTGTCTGAAAGAATACGCTCAGCTTAGTAAAGAACGAGCCCTGGAATTAGCTGCAGAATTAGAAGAAAAAAGAATGCATACCCCAGAGGAGTATGAAGGAGCATTGGGAAAGGTCTGGCATGCCTATGTGAAGATTGCTAAGGAAAGCCCCTGGTTTAATGATCAGACTTACATAGATGTATTTAATAAGGAAGCTGTAGAAAAATTTATTGCAGTGACCCATGAGCGCTATTACCAGAAGTTAGCAGAAGATTTCGGGGAAAGTATTCCATCTATTTTTACAGATGAGCCGCAGATGGCAGGAAAATTCGCGTTTGCAAGGCCAGATGATAACAGGGATGCCACACTGTCATATACAGATGATATGAACCAGACTTATAAAGAAGAATTTGGTATTTCCCTTCTTTCCATCGTTCCGGAGATCCTCTGGGAGCTGCCGGATGGTAAAGTTTCTGAGCATCGGTATCATTACCATGACCACTTAGCTGAGCGTTTTGCCCAATCCTTCCCCGACACGATTGCCAAATGGTGCGGAGAGCACAACATTGGGCTGACTGGTCATTACATGTCAGAGAGAACACTGTATTCCCAAACTCTGGCACTTAGTGAGGCCATGCGGCTGTACCGGAGCATGCAGTATCCAGGTATTGACATACTCTGTGACGCCAAGGAGCTGACTACAGCCAAGCAAGCCATCAGTGTAGCAAGACAGTATGGCAGAGAAGGGGTAAGCAGCGAATTGTATGGAGTAACGCATTGGGATGCAGACTTCAAGACCTATAAACTTCAGGGCGACTGGCAGGCAGCTTTGGGTGTTACCATGCGCGTTCATCATTTGACCTTCATGTCCATGGAGGGCGAGGCAAAACGAGACTGGCCGGCTTCTATAGGCTATCAGTCCCCATGGTATCCGAAATTTCATTATCTGGAAGACCATTTCGCCCGCTTGAATACGGTGCTGACCAGAGGAAGAGCCATGGTAAATGTAGCTGTACTACACCCAATTGAATCCTATTGGATTTCCTATGGCCCGAATTCTCAGACTGAGACCATCCGCGAGCAATTGGATGAAAATTATGAGAATCTTATGCAGTGGCTGCTATATGGAACCATTGATTTTGATTTGGTATCCGAAAGTCTACTGCCTGAACAATGCCCAAATCTGCCGGACAGCAGCCGCATTTCTATCGGAGAAATGAAATACCAGACCATTCTTGTACCATCATTAATTACAATACGAAGCACAACCTTAGAGCGTCTGGAGGCATTTGCCAGATCCGGCGGCCGGGTGGTGTTTGCTGGAAATATTCCGAAACTGGTAGATGCCGTTCCGTCTGAACGTGCGCTCAAGCTTGCTCAGGAATGCACCTGTATCCAATTTAACCGTGCTGAGTTGTTGGCAGCATTACAGGCAGACCGGCTTGTAGAAATCCGCGATGACAAGGGTAAATATTCTACCAACCTGATGTACCAGATGCGTGAAGATGGCAGTCGGAAATGGTTATTTATCTGTCATGTCAACCGTAAAAATAATGTTTTAGATAAACGAGAAAAGTATTATATTACAGTCAAAGGTTTACATAATGTAACCTTGTACAACACAGTAAATGGTGAAATTACACCATATGATGCCAAAGCAGATGAGGGAGATACTCTAATTAAGGCCCATATATACGCAGAGGATAGTCTGCTCTTTTTGCTGGAGGACGGAGAACCACAATCGGCGGCAGCAGACATTTCCTACAAATATATCTGTCAGAAACTAAATGTACCGAATGATTTTTCACTTTCTGAGCCGAACGCTCTGCTTTTAGATTATGCGGAATATAAGTTTGACGATGGCGCATGGCAGGAGAAGACAGAGATACTGGCAATAGATAATGAATTTCGTAAAACATTGGGACTGCCAAGGCGTCAGGATCACTTTACCCAGCCCTACCGGATTAAGGATGAGCCTATTACCCATAAGGTAACGCTGCGATACCGTTTTGATTCTGAGATAGAAGTCCACAATGCCTGCTATGCCATGGAACGTCCGGAGCATGCAGTAATTACCCTGAATGGGGAACCTGTAACAGCAAAGGCAGATGGCTGGTATGTAGATGAAATTATTAGAAAGGTTTCTCTGCCGCTCATTAAAAAGGGCACAAATGAACTTTTGGTTGAAATTCCCTTTGGCAGAAAGGTCAATTTAGAATGGAGCTATATTCTGGGAGAATTTGGAGTGGAGGCCTATGCAGATTATGCGCATATCGTAGAAAAGCCCCAAGGCCTGCGGTTTGGCTCTATAGTAAACCAAGGTCTGCCGTTTTACACTGGAAATGTGACCTATTCTATAAATGTTTATGCAGAAACAGGATATGACCATGTAGTATTGGAAGTACCACATTTCCGGGCTCCGATTATAGAAGTATTTCTGGATGGGGAATCAAAGGGAATGATTGCCTATGCTCCGCATAAACTAAGTTTGGGGGCAGTTGTTCAGGGAGAGCATAAGCTGGATCTGGTAATGTATGGCAACCGTTTTAATGGTTTTGGAACCCTTCACAATGCCAATGATGAATTCCGCTGGTATGGCCCCGATTCTTACCGGACCTCTGGCAGTCAGTGGACCGATGAGTACCGCTTCCATCAAATAGGTATTTTATCTGCAGTTCGACTGCACTTAGGAATGCAGAAATAAAACCATGATTTTCAGATAAGCGGTTAAATCATGAAAAATGTGTGTAGCCTCTAACTCCTGCTTGCAGAAAATGGAAAGACATGCTATTATGTACTATAGGAGTGCAGAAAGCATACTTGCTAAAAGCAGTTCAGGAGGTGAAAATATGAATGAATGGATGAATTACTTGTCCGGAGTAGTCAATACTGGTGATGATGCAAATCCTGAAAAATGGATCTGGATTTTGGTTGCAGTTGGAGTCATTCTTGTAATAATGGCAGTTGTATCTGTAGTAATATCTAAGAAGAGAAATGCAGAGGCAGATTCCACACCAGAGAAGAACGAAGACAAATAAAACCAAAGATACTTTGGAATCATAAAAGAACCTGCAGGCAGACATGGATAGAGCAGCTGTTTGCAGGTTTTATGTCTGTATGTGTAATGGCCGGGAGGGTAGATCAATATGGGTACGAAAGGCTCTGTGAAAGAAAGAAGCATAGTAAAGATAAATGTACCGAGGCAATATGCAGTCGTGATGCATAATGATGACTTTACACCAATGGATTTTGTTGTAAATATTTTGATGGAAGTATTCCATAAGGAATATGATGATGCCGTAAATATAATGATGGTGGTACACAAGGGTGACAGGGCTGTAGTTGGAACCTATTCCTACGACATTGCCCGGTCAAAAGCTGAGAAGGCAATGGTTCTGGCCAGAGAAGAAGGTTATCCATTCCGTATTACCGTGGAAGAAAGTTAGGGGAATAATATGAAATTATCAGCAGAAGTAGAACAGATGATGATGCGGATATCCCTTTATGCGGAGCAGAAAGGGCATGAATTTATTACACCAGAACATATCTTATATGGACTATTATTTAATTCGGCTTTTTCAGGGGCACTGTTAAGTTGTAATGGCGATATTGCCAGGCTTCAGCAGGATTTAGAACAGTATATGGAAGAAAATATAGAAAAGACAGACCAGCAGCCAACCTTAAGCTATCAGGCAACAGAGCTGCTCATGGCTGCAGAAGCCCGTTCCGTAGCCTGTGAAAAATTCATTGTAGAAATTCCGCATATTTTCAGTGTGATGCAGGATTTAAAAGACTGCCATGCAGTATATTTTCTAAGAAAACAGAATCTGGATTTGGCAGAACTTCTCTATGAAATCTGTGAACAGGAAGAAGAACAGACATTTAGAATCGAAGACGATGAGGAATTTCCATTTTTCGGAGAGGAAGATATGGAGCCTGGAAACGGCTGGAAGGACTATGTGGTGTGCATGAATGAACATGCAGATCAGTATATGCCGCTGATTGGAAGAGAAGAAGAGCTAGAACGAACCATGCAGATTCTATGCCGTAAGGTAAAAAATAACCCTCTGCATTTAGGGGAAGCCGGAGTTGGGAAAACAGCTATTACCCAAGGACTGGTAACTATGATTGAGAACGACAGAGTGCCTGAACTTCTGAAAGGTGCGAAGGTTTATGCACTGGATATGGGAACTATGGTAGCCGGAACCCAGTATAGAGGCGATTTTGAAAAACGATTTAAGAGGATTATGGAAGGGCTTTTGGAAGAAGAAAAACCTATTGTATATCTGGATGAGATTCACAATATTGTAGGCGCCGGAGCGGGCGGTAATGGTACGTTAGATGTGTCTAACCTGCTCAAGCCATATTTGGCTGAAGGACATATTCGTTTTATCGGCGCAACCACTTACGAAGAATATAATAAGCATTTTGCCAAGAGTAAAAGTCTGGTACGCCGTTTCCAGACGGTAGATATTAAAGAACCGAATGTGGCAGAAGCAGTTGAGATATTAAAGGGATTGAGCAAATCCTTTGAAAAGCACCACAAAATCCGTTATGGCAAGGGAGCAATCGAGCAGGCTGTAACTTTAAGCCATAAGTATGTGAATGAACGTTATTTGCCGGATAAGGCTATTGACTTAATAGATGAAGCAGGAGCCTACCGAAGTCTGCATCCGGTAGAGGGCAGAAAAACCCAGTCTGTGGATAAGAAGTTGATAGAGACAATTCTTTCCAAGACCTGCAGCATTCCCCGCCAGACTGTGGAGGCAGACGAGACAGAACAGCTGGCGCATCTGGAAGAACGGCTTAAGAAAGAAATCTTTGGCCAGGATGAAGCGGTACGCCAAGTGGTTCATGCAGTTAAGATGTCAAGAGCAGGACTGAACGAGGATGATATGCCAGTTGCCAACCTGCTTTTTGTGGGACCGACCGGAGTTGGGAAGACAGAAGTTGCCAGATGTCTGGCAAAGCAGCTGGGAATTAAGCTGATTCGGTTTGATATGAGTGAATATGCAGAGAAGCATACGGTAGCCAAATTAATTGGTGCACCAGCTGGCTATGTAGGATACGAGGAAGGCGGACTTTTGACAGATGCCATCCGCCAGACTCCTCATTGTGTCCTGCTCTTAGATGAACTAGAGAAGGCACACCCGGATATCTATAATATTCTGCTGCAGATTATGGATTATGCCACGCTTACAGATAATCAGGGTCGAAAAGCAGATTTTCGAAATGTGATTCTGATTATGACCAGTAATGCAGGTGCTATGCAGGTTGGAAATCAACTGATCGGCTTTGGTGAGAGAAAAGTAGCTCAGACAGCTATAGAAGAAGCAGTGAAAAAGAGTTTTATGCCGGAATTCAGAAATCGTCTGACCAAGGTTGTGACTTTTAACTGGATTGATGAAGAGATGGCAGATAGAATTATTGATAAACAGCTGGGACTTCTGAAAAATAAACTGGAGAAAAAGAATATTATCGTTTCATTCGATGCATCCGTTCGAAACTATCTGAAAGAAAAGGGAGTCAGCAGAGAATATGGCGCAAGAGAAATCAAACGTATGATAGGAAACGATATTAAGCCTGTATTTGTAGATCAGATTCTGTTCGGAGCCTTAAAACGGGGAGGAACCTGCCAACTTGTTTATGAACAGAATGGTGGATTTTTATGTAAGATTTCTAGGAAAAAGGCAGCAAATAAAGTCAGAGAGAAGAGCAATACGCATTAGAGCATGTTTACAGATTCATTTACGCAATTACTCTCTAGCAGAAAGGAAGGTTAATTCCTATGGAAGAAAATAAAACCGAAAAACAGACATCGGAAGAAGAGGAGGTACTGGAGCAGGAGGCAAGTGCCGGAAGAAAGCAGCTGAAATCGGAGATAATCAGCTGGATCAAGGTTGTTGTATTTGCAGTTCTGCTGGCTTTTGTACTTGCTAACTTTGTATTTATGAATGCCTATATACCAAGCGGTTCTATGAAGAATACTTTGAATGAAAAGGATCGTGTAATGGGGTTTCGGCTTTCCTATATGTTCAGTGAACCTAAGCGGTTTGATGTAATTATGTTTAAATGGCCGGATGATGAGAGCAAAGATTTTATTAAGCGCATTATCGGACTTCCAGGTGAGACGGTAACATTGAAAAACGGCAAAGTATACATTGACGGAAGTGATGTTCCTTTAGATGAGCCATATCTTAGGGAGACACCAAATGGAATGGGTGACGGAGTCTATCAAGTACCGGATCACTGTTATTTTGTATTGGGTGATAATCGAAACTATTCCAAGGATTCCCGACTTTGGGAACATAAATATGTCAATGAAGATAAGATTTTAGCGAAAGCTATCTTCCGTTTTTATCCCAAATTTACAATGATCAAGACGGATTATTAAATTTCTATGAATCATTCATTGTTTGAACAATTAGAGAATTATAATCAAATGGATTATTATCCATTTCACATGCCAGGACATAAGAGAAATTCTGAGATAAAAGGTTTTCCGGTAGGAATAGATATCACAGAGATTGAAGGATTTGATAATCTGCACCATGCCTCCTCTGTTCTGTTAGAAGCCCAGCAAAAGGCAGCAGCATTATATGGTGCAGAAGAAAGCTTTTTTCTGGTAAATGGAAGCACAGCTGGAATCTTGTCTGCAATTAGTGCTGCTGTTTCCAGCAACGGTTCGATCCTTTTGGCCAGAAATAGTCATAAAGCGGCTTACCATGGAATATTTTTAAGAAATATAAGAGCAGAATATGTTTATCCGGAGATGATAGAATCATATGGAATCTGCGGGGGAATCAATCCCAATGAAGTAAAAAGAGCTTTGGAACATAACCGCTCTATAGAAGCAGTATTTATAACTTCCCCGACTTATGAAGGAATGCTAAGCAATATTGAGGAAATAGCCGATATAACTCATAGAAATCATGCTGTTCTGATTGTAGATGAAGCCCACGGTGCCCATCTGAATCCATCCGGCGGGGAGTTCCCTGCAGGTGCGCTTGACGGGCAGGCGGATATTGTAATCCAGAGCCTGCATAAGACCCTGCCGTCGCTGACACAGACGGCGGTTCTTCATGTACAGGGGGAACGGGTCAATCGAGGAAAGCTGAGAAAATATCTCCAGATCTATCAGACCAGCAGTCCGTCTTATCTATTTATGGCCAGTATAGACAGCTGCATTCATATGTTAAATACACAAGGAAGAGAGTTGTTTCGCGTTTATAAAGAACGCTTGAATCGATTTTATGAACAGGTTAAGGACTTAAAATTCCTGCATCTTCTATCGCCAGAGGAGGTTGAGGGAATCGCGGCAATTCAGGCAATGGATGCATCAAAGCTCTGTATTTTTTCTTCTCAGGCGGGTATAAGCGGCAGCCGTTTATATAATTATTTATTAGAGCGATACCATTTACAGATGGAAATGGCAGCAGGAGAATATGTACTGGCAATGACTTCCATTATGGATAGAGAAGAAGGCTTTGCACGGCTGAATCAGGCACTGCATGAGCTGGATCAAGAGGTATGTCAGTCAGCTGAAAATGCTTCTGAATGGGCACAGCTGCCAAAGGCAGAAATTATTATGACAGCAGCAGAAGCGGAGGAACAGGAAAGAGAGATTCTCCCGTTTATAGAAAGTGAAGGCAGAGTATCTCTGGAATATCGATATGTTTATCCACCGGGGATACCGGTCTTGGTGCCGGGAGAGCGGATTACCAGAGAGGTACTGGAAGTTTTAAGTTACTATCATTCCAAAAATCTGAATATACAAGGCCAGGAGTCGGGAAAAGGAAAGATCGCCGTGATAAACAGGATGAAATAAGACGAACTATCAGGACATTTTATTATTGTATATAGAGAAGTTTTTTGGTATATTATTAAGAGAGGATAAGCAGTTGTTTATTCTCTTGGCGGAAAGGGGAATGGACATGCCTATTAAAGTAGAACAGACGGTAAGAACTGAGGTTTCTGCGGGAAAAACGCAGACACAGGCAGCGGATGACAGTTTTAAATTTTCTCTGATTAGTAAGATCGGGGAAGGGGAACTGCAGGAGAAGCTCTCAGGCTTAATGCAGGATATCACAGCTCAAGGAGAGAAGCTGTCCAAACATATGGATATCAGGGATATGAAGAAATACCGTGGGCTGGTGAAGGAATTTATGAATGAAGTAATCAGCCATTCCCATGAATTTTCCAGAGAGAATTTTCTGGACAGACGGGGCCGCCACAGGGTATATGGAATTGTAAAACTGGTGGATAAGAACTTAGATGATCTGGCTACAGAGCTGATGAAGGATGAAAAGGACCAGCTTGCGATACTTGGCAAGGTAGGTGAGATTGAAGGACTTTTACTGGATATTACCATATAAGGTCTAGGAAAAGGAATCATACACAGGAGGTGACAATTATGGGAGGATTTCAGAACATTATTGGACATTCGGACGTAATTAGTTTTTTAAAAAATTCAATAGAAACGGATAGGGTCAGCCATGCTTATATTATAAATGGCCCAGAAGGAGCGGGAAAACTTCGGATTGCAAAAGCATTTGCAGCAACGCTTCAGTGTGAAAAGGGAGGAACGGATGCTTGTCTGGAATGTCATTCCTGTAAGCAGTCATTATCCGAGAATCACCCAGATATTATCAAGCTTGTAAGGGAGAAATTGAGCTCAATAGGAGTCAATGAGATTCGTGAACAGATTAATAACAGTGTGGCGATAAAGCCATATAACAGCAGATATAAGATTTATATTATAGAAGATGCGCATTTGATGACAACTCAGGCTCAAAATGCATTATTAAAGACAATCGAAGAACCAGCAGAATATGCAATATTCCTTTTGCTTGTTTCGAATCGAGATGCATTACTTACAACAATTCAGTCCAGATGTGTAACATTGAATTTGAGGCCGGTAAACAGCAGATTGATACGAGAGTATCTGCTGCGGACCTTTGAGATGACAGAATATGAGGCAACTGTATGTGCAGCATTTGCCCAGGGAAATGTAGGAAAAGCAGAAAAGCTGGCAGGATCAGATAAATTTAATAAAATCAAGGATGAAGCCATCAGTCTTATAAAATGTATTCCAAGTATGGAAATCTATGAAATTATTGAAACCATCCGGCATATAACGGAATTTAAAGTGGATATTAATGATTATCTGGATATTTTAATGATTTGGTATAGAGATATCCTGTTGTTTAAAGCAACTAAGAATGTAAGTGAAATTGTGTTCCAGGATGAAATTAATGATATAAAAAAAGCGGCAAGCAGCAGTACCTATCCTGGAATCGAAACGATTATACAGGCATTAGAGAAAGCAAAGGTACGTCTTAAAGCGAATGTTAATTTTGAGTTGACAATGGAATTGCTTTTGCTGACCATAAAGGAGAATTAGGAAATGACAACAATCATCGGGGTTAGATTTCGAAATGCAGGAAAGATATATTTCTTTGATCCTCTGAATTATGAAATCGGAAAAGAGGATCATGTAATTGTGGAGACTGCAAGAGGTGTGGAATACGGACACGTAGTAATTGGGACACGTGAAGTGGAGGATGATAAAGTCATTCAGCCGCTTAAGCCGGTTATTCGTGTAGCAACGCCAGAAGATGACAAGATTGTAGCCCAGAATAAGAAAAAGGAGAAAGAAGCATTTCAGATCTGCCTGAAGAAAATAGAGAAGCATAAGCTGCGTATGAAACTAATTGACTGTGAATATACGTTTGATAATAATAAACTGTTATTTTATTTTACTGCAGATGGAAGAGTTGATTTCAGGGAATTGGTGAAGGATCTGGCTTCCGTATTTAAAACTAGAATTGAACTTCGTCAGATCGGTGTAAGGGATGAGATGAAGATAGTAGGCGGCATTGGAGCTTGTGGCAGGCCGTTATGCTGTCATACGTATTTATCCGAATTTGCACCAGTATCAATTAAGATGGCTAAAGAACAGAATCTTTCCTTGAATCCTGCTAAGATATCAGGCATGTGTGGTAGATTAATGTGCTGTCTGAAAAATGAGGAAGATACTTATGAACAGTTAAATAGAAATCTTCCGAACCCTGGAGATAAAGTCACAGATCTGGAGGGCATACAGGGTGAAGTGCATAGTGTGAATGTTTTAAGACAGATGGTCAAAGTGATTGTAGAAATTGATAATGAGAAAGAAATTAGAGAATATAAGGTATCCGATTTGAAATTCAGGGCAAAGAGGAGAAGAGAGAAACTGAGAATATCTGATGAGGAGTTAGAGGCTCTGGAAGCATTGGAGAAAACGGAAGGAAAGTCTAAGATCGATGACGAGTAATCTGCATCCGCAGGAGCGGGTGGACGAACTGCAGAGAAATGGATATCAAATAATACAAAATCCGCAAAAGTTCTGTTTTGGAATGGATGCAGTACTTTTATCAGGATTTGCCAAAGTAAAAAGTAAGGAGAGAATGCTGGATCTGGGAACAGGTACCGGCATTATTCCTATTCTGCTGGAAGCAAAAACACAGGGACAGCATTTTACCGGCCTGGAGATTCAGGAGGAAAGTGCGGATATGGCTCGTCGGAGCGTGCAACTGAATCATCTGGAGGAAAAGATAGAGATTGTAACCGGTGATATTAAAGAGGCTTCTGTAATATTCGGCAGGAGCCACTTTGAAGTGGTAACAGTGAATCCGCCGTATATGATTGGAGATCATGGGCTTAAAAATCCTGAATTGCCGAAAGCCATAGCTAGGCATGAGATTTTGTGCAGTCTGGAGGATGTACTCAGAGAGGCTTCAGCTGTTTTGAAGCCAGGAGGAAGATTTTATATGGTTCACCGTCCGTTTCGCCTGGCAGAAATATTTACCAGAATGGTACATTACAAATTAGAACCCAAAAGAATGCGGCTGGTCTATCCTTATGCGGACAAAGAACCTAATATGGTTTTGATTGAGGGACTTCAGGGCGGCAGGCCGCGGCTTACGGTGGAAAAACCGTTAATTATTTTTAAAGAACCAGATATCTATACCGATGAAATTATTGAGGTATATGGTTATTAGAGAGAGGAATGAAAATGGCAGGAACGCTGTATCTGTGTGCCACGCCGATTGGAAATCTGGAGGATATTACACTGCGGGTGCTGCGCACATTAAAAGAAGCGGATCTAATTGCGGCAGAGGATACACGCAATAGTATCCGGCTTTTAAATCATTTTAATATAAAGACTCCTTTGACAAGTTATCATGAACATAATAAGTATGATAAAGCCAGAGAATTAGTGGAAAAGCTGCAGAATGGCGTGAATATTGCGCTGGTGACAGATGCAGGAACCCCAGGTATATCAGACCCAGGAGAGGAATTAGTCAGGCAGTGTTATAAAGCGGGAATTATGGTCACTTCACTTCCAGGGGCAGCAGCATGTATTACGGCTCTTACATTGTCTGGTATGTCTACCAGGCGTTTTTGCTTTGAGGCTTTTCTTCCTGCAGATAAAAAGGAACGAAAGTGTATTTTGAATGAGCTTACAAATGAAACACGGACGATTATTGTATATGAGGCACCGCACCGTCTGCTACGGACGCTGGAAATGCTTTATGAGGCGTTAGGGGAGCGAAGAATAACTGTGTGTCGGGAATTGACCAAAAGGTACGAAACTGTGTTTTTGAGTACATTTACAGAGGCGCTGTTATATTATCAGGAAAATGAACCCAAGGGAGAATGTGTGATCGTGATTGAGGGCCGGGATAGGGCTCAAATGGTAAAGGAACAGCAGGCTCAATGGGAACAGCTGACGATAGAAGCGCATATGGCGCTCTATATTTCTAAAGGAATGAATCGGAAAGAGGCTATGAAGGAAGTTGCCAGGGATAGGGGAATTAGTAAAAGAGATGTTTATGCGGCGGTTATGAAATAGAATAAAAAAGTGTTGCTATTAGGAGGGCAGATCGAAGAAGGGATAGTTTAGAATAATTTCATTTGCGTATTGAGAAACTATGGGTTATACTTATAGAAGTGGACAGTGTTATGGAAGTTATGTAATGAACGGAGGATACGGTATGAATAGCGGGTTTTTCAATTATGATGGACCATTTTTTACAGTGCTGAATCG
Organism: Lachnospiraceae bacterium; assembly: GCA_022791575.1. GTDB lineage: Bacteria > Bacillota > Clostridia > Lachnospirales > Lachnospiraceae > JAAVZI01. Next base: position 39,324 of record JAAVZI010000066.1, on the reverse strand, counting down.
TATTTCAGATCTTATTATACTGAATCTGTTATGGATTGTGTGTAGCATTCCAATTGTAACGATTGGGGCGTCGACAACAGCACTTTTGTATGTTACAATGAAAATTTTAAGGGGTGAAGATGCATATATTGCAAAGAATTTTTTTAAATCTTTTAAAGAGAATTTTTTGCAGAGTACAATTATCTGGTTGATCATGTTGGCAGTTGGTGCCGTATTGCTTGGAAATTATCTGTTTTTACCGAATATGAATCTGCCGAATTTTTTATATACGATGTTCTTTTCAGCAAGTTGTTTTACAGCATTGCTGTATAGTATGGTGTTGATGTACTTATTTCCGCTGCAGGCAAGGCTGGAAAATAAAATTAAGCATACGTTTAAAAATGCATTGCTTTTAAGTTTTCGCCATCTGCCGACAACGATCGTATTAATACTACTTGTATATGTGACGATTTATTTGTCGTGGTGGCATTTTGCAAAGCTGTTTTATATTGTGATTTTATTTGCCGTTTCGGGGATTGCAATGGTTTGTTCCATTCTGTATAATCGCATGTTTGATATTTATCTTAAACCGGTAGAAAACAGTGATGAGATGGAAGAAATTGAGGAATCAGAGGCAGATGAGTATAGGGAGAAGGAAGAGTAAATACGGTTAAAGGGTGTGGATCATAGGTTTGGAGAGCAAATCAGTTTTGATAGTTTTTAACCAAAAAAGTAAAAATTTGAAAAAAAGTGTTGACAAGCCTAAGTGATTAATGTATAATGAATTCTGTTGTGAGATACAGATAGATAAGACATAATTCGTCTTGGTAAGCGCTGCTAGCTCAGTTGGAAGAGCACCTGACTCTTAATCAGGGTGTCCAGGGTTCGAGCCCCTGGCGGCGCATTTTGGAAAGCACTGGTTTTGCAGACGAATGAGCTGTGGGGTCGGTGCTTTCATTAATGAAATATTGCGAAGTGTGGCTCAGTTTGGTAGAGCGCTGCGTTCGGGACGCAGAGGCCGCAGGTTCGAATCCTGTCACTTCGATTCCTTGGCAGGGGCATCACGCTAATCCTTTATTATAGGGATTGGCGTTTTTTGTTCTGTAAAGCTAGTAGCAACACTTGTCTAATTTGCAGGGATTATCCCATACGTGATAGATAGCATTTTTGAGAAATCTTTAATCTGAAAAAAATAAAGGAATAGATTATGAAATAGGATTTGCAGTATCAAAAGAAAGGTGTTATTATTATAAAAAATCAAAAAACAGGGGATATAGTTATGAACAGATTAAAAAAATTAAATTTATTTATCATACTAATCTTATGCTTATTTTTTACAGCATGCGGCTCACAGACAAGCCGGAAGAACACAGATGCGTCATATACATTAAACGATATACCAGCATTTTCTCAAGATCCATATATAATACTGAATGATAATAAACCAGATTTTACAGATGAAGAAAAGAATACGGAAGTTTTTGAAAATTACAGCGAATTGGATCATCTTGGACGCTGCGGCGTTGCATATGCCAATATCTGCCGGGAACTAATGCCAACAGAGGAACGTGGTGCGATTGGAATGCTTAAGCCGTCAGGCTGGCATACAGTAAAATATGATATTGTAGATGGAAACTATCTATATAACCGCTGTCATCTAATAGGATTCCAGCTTGCTGGAGAAAATGCAAATGAAAAGAATTTGATTACCGGAACCCGCTATATGAATGTAGAAGGAATGCTCCCTTTTGAAAATAAAGTTGCAGATTATGTAAAAGAGAATGACAACCATGTGCTTTACCGGGTAACGCCTGTTTATGAAGGAAATAATCTGCTCGCGTCAGGAGTAGAGATGGAAGCTTGGTCTATTGAAGATAACGGAAAAGGCGTCTGCTTCCATGTATATGTTTATAATAATCAGCCTGGGATAACTATTGACTATGCAACAGGCGAAAGCAGACTGTCTAAAAACAGTGAAAATGAAAAAGATAGAAAGGAACCAACAGGTGAAGAAAATCAGACAGAAAACTATATTCTAAATACAAATACCTATAAATTTCATAGTCCGTCATGCGGCAGTATAAATGAGATAAAGGAAAAGAATAAAAAGACATATAAAGGAAGCCGAGAAGAGTTGATTGAGCAGGGTTATGAACCCTGTTCCCGATGCAAACCATAATGATATTGAAGGGGATATAACATGAAAGATATATTAAAAGAAAAGGATATACGCAAAAAATGTGCATTAACCAGCACTTTTACCAAAGGTTCACGTCTATGCCAGCAAGATCAGGTATATTCGCTTTCATTGAAAAAAATATCAGATACAGAAATTAAAGTAATTGCTCAAGTAGAAGGTAGTTATGGTAATCAGTATGATGTGGATTTTCAGCTCAAGATAAACGATAAAAAGCCCACGATCGGTCAATGCAGTTGTAATTGCCAAGCATTTGCTGGTTATTCTGGCATATGCAAGCACCTTGTAGCAACCATGTTGGAATTTAATTATCAGATGGAAGAATGGGAATTGGAATACTTTCTTGATGAAAATGAAACAGGGGCGTTATTACCTATTCTTAGAGAAGGTAAAGATGTGATGGAGGAATTGGAAGAGGATGGAGAGGTGCTGATATCACCAGATCCATTTGGAATGCTGGACAAAATATTAGAAACATATCATTCCGCAGAAACTTTACCAGCCGCTGCCATTTCTACTTCCTCTGGTAAAACATTTTCAACAGGAACCCCTCCAGCCGCCAGTTCAAAGGAACTTCTGGATGCGATGTCCTCCATCGTATTACAGGATAGAAATCGCTTTTGTCTTGAAAATACCAGCGGAGATATTAATCTGGAAGTAACCTTGAATATTAAACCAAATGAGGAAAATATAGAACTGCGGATTGGAAAGAAACAGATGTACGTGGTAAAAAGTCTTCCCAAGCTAGTAGAAAATATTAAGGAACAGGAATTTGTGAAATATGGAAAAAATCTGGAATTTGTTCATACACAAAGTTCCTTTAGCAAAGACTCTCAGCCAATTGTATCTTTTTTGCTTAATGCAAAATTTCCAGCGGATAATTATTACTATGGATATTATTATGGAAGAAGTACCAGTGAAAGCCGTTATCTGAAATTAGAACCCTATGAGTTGGACGAACTGATGGAACTATTCGAAGGACGGCAGTTGTATGTGCATACATTTCAGGATGTAGAAAAAATTAATATGCCGGTCATTAGACAAGACCCCTTGTTACCGGTTTCTATTAAAGGAGATCAAAGTGGAAAAAAAGTGGAGATTAATTTTCCAGAAATTATTTTGTTAAATGGGGTAAATGCGTTTTATATTTGTTGGAATGATCAGATTTATATTTGTTCAGAAGACTTCTGTAGAGGAATGAAAGAAGTTGTAAAATTAATGGCAGTCAATTGGGTGGGAGAAGAACGGGAAAGAAATCATTATACCAGTAGAAAAGTTCCTCTTTTAGAATTGTGTGAAAAGGATTATCTTTCCTTCTGTGCTACATTATTGCCCCTTTTGGAACGATATATGGATGTTACCATACAAGAAGTAGATTTTTCAAAATACCAGATGGAGGAGGGGCGTTTTGATTTATATTTTGATCTTCTGGAAAATCAGGATGTGATCTGTGATGCCAAAGTAATCTATGGAGATAAAGAGCATAATCTGGTGTACTCTGCACAATTAAGTGAAACGTATCGGGATATTAAAAGCGAATATGAAATCCGAACATTGTTAGGTCAGTATCTGCCAGAGAAGACAAATAATGGACAAACCTATCTTCTGCGAAATGACGATGACCGTCTTGCGGCATTGGTAGAGGATGGGGTAGAGCAATTTAAGAATCTTGCAGATGTTTATGTATCAGAAGCATTTAAGAAAATTCGTATTGCCAACAAAGTAACGATTACAACCGGACTTTCAATAAAAGGAAATTTGCTGAATATATCATGGGATATATCAGGAATGTCTTCAGAAGAACTATATGATATTTTGGGTTCTTACCGACATAAGAAAAAATATCATAGATTAGAAAATGGAGAACTCTTGAATATAAGCAGCAGCGGCCTGGAAATCTTTGCAGATATGCAGGAAGATCTGCGGATTACCAAATCACAATTAAAATCCGGAATGGCTGATGTTCCCTTATATCGTTCTCTTTATATGGATACTCTAATGAAGGAAAATACAGATAAGATAAAAGCTGCCAGAGATGAACAGTTTATGAGTCTGATTGAGAAGTTTGATACAGTTAGTAAAAAACAATATGAATTGCCAGTCCAAGTGACCGCTGAGCTAAGACCTTACCAGATGGAAGGTTATCAGTGGGTACGAGTACTGGCAGAACTGGGATTCGGCGGAATATTGGCAGATGATATGGGACTTGGTAAAACTTTGCAGATGATAGCGTACTTATGTTCGGCTGATGGTCCTCACCTGGTTGTATGTCCAGCTTCTCTAGTATATAATTGGGAAGCAGAATTCCATAAATTTGCACCATCAACCAAAGTCTGCTTGATGGCCGGAAATGCTGCTGAGCGCCAGGAACTAATAAAAGAATATAAAAATTATGATGTAATCGTTACCTCGTATGATTTGTTAAAACGAGATATAGATATGTATACTGGTAAGGAATTTGGTTGCGAGATTATTGATGAAGCACAGTATATCAAAAATCCATCAACTCAAGCAGCCAAAGCTGTGAAAGCAATTGAAAGCCGAAACCGCTTTGCATTAACAGGAACGCCAATTGAAAATCGTTTAAGCGAATTATGGAGTATATTTGAATATCTGATGCCAGGTTATCTCTATAGTTACAAGCATTTTAAAGAAACCTTTGAGGAACATATTGTTCAGGGATCAGAAGAATCAGAGAACACAGCGCTTGCTCGGCTTCATTCTATGATAAAACCTTTTTTATTAAGGCGTCTAAAAAAAGATGTGCTCAAAGATTTACCAGAAAAGCTGGAAGAAGTGGTGTTTACTCGATTTGCTGCAGAACAGGAAAAACTTTATAAAGCGACTGAGAAACATATTATTACGAATCTTAGAAAAAAATCCAATCAGGAATTCAAAGAAAATAAACTTCAGATATTGGCAGAAATCACAAAGCTGCGTGAAATCTGCTGCGATCCAGCGCTATTGTATGAAAATTACAAGAAAGGCTCTGCTAAACTGGAAACATGTTTAGAACTAATCGAAAATGCAATAGAAGGAGGTCATAAGATTCTCCTTTTCTCCCAGTTCGCTTCCATGCTGGACATTTTAAAGGCTCGTTTAAAAGAAAAAAGAATCAAAACCCTTCAACTGACCGGCAGTACCAGTAAGGTAAAACGGCGGGAGATGGTACAGCAATTTCAGGAGGGGAGGGGAGATGTATTTTTAATCTCTTTGAAAGCAGGCGGTACAGGGCTTAATCTGACAGCAGCAGATGTGGTTATTCACTATGATCCATGGTGGAACGTTGCTGCACAAAATCAGGCAACGGATCGCGCACACAGAATTGGTCAAGAGAAGAATGTAACGGTTATGAAACTGATTGTAAAAAATACAATAGAAGAGCGGATCGTAACACTGCAGGAGAAGAAGCAGGATCTGGCTGACAAAATTATATCAGGGGAAAGTGTTTCAATGTCATCATTATCCAGAGAAGAGCTTTTAAGTTTATTTAATGAGTAAATGGTATTGTATGGGGTAACAAAGGTTGAAAATAAATAGAATATGAAAAGATAGTTGTTCAGATTAGATTTCTATGTTATACTTAAGCCAACTATGATTTAATATTTGTAGTTAATAAGAAATAGGGGATTGTATGAGACAGGTATATAATAATTTCCGACCATTTGTGTCGATTGATTTTGAACGAATTGATATTAATACAATTGATAATTACGAAGGAATGCTTCATAAGAAGACTAATAAGATACCAGTAAGCATTTCCGCCAGACATATTCATCTGACCAGAGAGGCACTGGATACATTATTTGGTGAGGGATATGAATTAACTGTTTTCCGGGAGCTCTCTCAGCCAGGCCAGTATGCCTCCAATGAAAAGCTGACCATTGCAGGTCCGAAAGGCAGTTTTGAAGGCGTGCGGATCTTAGGACCGCTTCGCAATGCCTGTCAGGTGGAGATTTCAATGACTGATGCACGGAAATTAGGGGTTAATCCTCCAGTGCGCAGTTCAGGAAATATTAAAGACAGTGCTTCTATTATATTAATCGGGCCTTGTGGTTCCGTTATGTTAGAGGAAGGGTGTATTGTGGCAGAACGGCATATTCATATGAGTACTGCCGATGCACAGCGCTATGGTGTATCCGATATGGAAAAGGTCATGGTTAAGGTGCATAACGCAAAGGGGGGAATTTTGGATAACGTATTTGTCCGTGTTCGGGATGATTTTGAATTAGATATGCATATTGATACGGACGATGCAAATGCGTTTCTGATTAAGAACAGTGACTGGATTGAATTGATGAAAGATATTTAGAGTTAAGGAGTGTCAATATGCAGATAAATAGGAATAAAATATTGATCATTGATGACAGTATACTGGCAATAAAAGCATTAGAACATATTTTGAAGGACATTTATGAAGTAATATCAGCCAGAGGCGGAGAAGAAGGTATTGCCATAGCAAAAGAACAGAAGCCCGATTTGATATTACTTGATATAGAAATGCCTAAAATGAACGGTTTTGAGGTACTGAAGATTTTAAAGGAATGTCATGAGACAGCGGCCACGCCAATTATCTTTTTGACAGGGTTTATGGATGCTGAATATGAAGAGCGTGGCTTTTTAATGGGCGCTGTAGATTATATTGTAAAACCTTATAACAATAATGTTGTCAAAGCCCGCGTGATGACACATATAAATCTGTCGAAATATAGAAAACAGCTGGAACGGCAGTTAAAGGTAGATATGCTGACAGGCTTATATAACCGAAGGGGATTGGATGAATATCTGTTAGAGGCAGCGCAGGAGGCAGTAAAGAAGGAATATCCATTAAATTGCGTGATTGTGGATATTGATTATTTTAAAAAGGTGAATGATACGTATGGCCATTTAGAGGGAGACCGAGTATTGCTGCATGTAGGATCGCTGCTGACTGCATGTCTCACGCCAGGCGGAGGATATGTGGCAAGATACGGAGGAGAGGAATTTGCTGTTGTATTGCCGAAAGCAGATGAGATCGAAATCCGTCTGCTAATGGAACAAACTTGTAAAAAGATTCATCAGGCAAAAATTCCCAATGAGAAGTCCGATATTTCACCGTATCTGACTGTGAGTGCAGGAGGGGCGGGCTGGATTCTTAAGGAGCCTAGAGAAGCGAAGGAGCTGTTGAAAACAGCGGATGAAATGCTTTATCATAGTAAAGAAAACGGCAGAAACCGTTTTACATGGTATCAACCGAATTAATCCAAAAAGGAGCAGACAGTAAGTCTGCTCCTTTTCTGGTTAATATTTATAAATTTTGTCTGGTGCAGAGTCACTGCAACAGTATCGTAATGTACTTATTTAAAACATCTGCATCAGCTCGTCCTGACTGCAGGTTCCCACATGGGTTGCAATAGGTTGTCCATTATGGAACAACATAAATGTAGGAACAGATGCAACCTTATATTGCATAGCAAGTTCGCTATCTTCATCAATATCCAGTTTGCATACTTTGCCCTGCGGTGTAATTTCATTGCTGAGCCTGTCCACAATTGGTCCCATAGATTTACAGGGACCGCACCACTGGGCAAAAAAGTCTACCAGAACAGGTACATTGCTCTGCAGTACTTCTTTTTCAAAATTATCAGCATTTACATGAACTACCATAATGTATTCCTCCTTAATTATCAGTTGTTCCGCCCGGTAGAAAATAATTAGGTAACTACCGGACGGAATTCTTATTAGCGTTTTTTGGTGTTTTTCGTGTTCATTGAATTGATGGCTTTATTGACCTCGTCAAACGAGCGTTTTAGTTTACTAGAACGTTTCTGAAGTTCCAGATTATCGGCTGCCAGATTGCGTAATTTTTGCTTGAGTTTCATATACCACCTATAAAAGCAGCTTTAGAATCAGCTGTTTTCTTTTAATATATGCAAAAGCTTTTGGTTTATACATATTAAGCAATGTTAAGCGTTTGGTGTCACCATCATCTTATGAATGGGATTTCCAAGGGAGGAGAATTTTTCTTCATATTCAGTCATAATATTTCCTTGGCATAATTCTTCATCATGGTGCAGGTCATAGGTAAAAGCTAGCAATGTGTAGTCGCTCTCTTTAACCTCTTCTAAGGAGAAGTCAAATAACGGCCGGTTGTCTGTTTTGAATTCAATAATTTTACCGGCGTTAAGAATTTCCCGATAACGTGCCAGGAACTGTCTGGAGGTCAGACGGCGTTTGGCATGTCGGTCTTTGGGCCAAGGATCAGAAAAATTTAGATAGATGCGGTCAATTTCGCCTTGGTCAAAAATATTGGTAATATATTCTGCATCAAAGCGAATAAAACGTAAATTTGGTAATTCTTCTGTTTCCATTTTTTCTACAGCACGAAGGAGTACACTGGAATATTTTTCAATACCTATATAGTTAATCTCAGGATTTCTTCTAGCATGTTCCATAAGAAATTGTCCTTTTCCCATGCCGATTTCAATATAAAGAGGATGGTTATTCTGAAATAGTTCATGCCAACGGCCTCTGTATGTTTCTGGATTGGAAATACAAAAAGGAGAATCAGCAATTAGTTCTCTGGAACCTGTGATATTTCTTAAGCGCATAATCTTACTGCCTTTCTAATATGGTAACATAATAAATCAATATGTATGCTGGTTTATAGATTACATATTTTAAAATATGATAATACTAATTTTACATGAAATTGCACAAATTTCAAGCTTTATTTTTATACATATTTTCTCTAGTTTTTTAAAATAAAAGGGTATATATTTAATTAGGTATAAAAGGAGATGGCAAGTATGATTAATGATGTGATTAGCCGGCTGGGAGAAATTGAATCAACAGCCGTTATGATTATGGAAAATTCTAATACCAAGAAAGCTCAGATTGCCAAAGAATCCGAAGAGAGGATGGCAGAATATGATAAAGAGCTTCAAAAACGGTGTGACAGTCAGATTAAGATAATGAAGCAGAAGAATAATCAGGAGATCCAAGCAGAGATCGAACGGCTGCAGGAGGAAACAATAAAAGATATCCAGCGGCTTGAGGAGAACTATCAGAACAGCCATACAAGGATGGTACAGGGGATTGTAAATATATTGACAGGGGTGTGATAACATGGGAAGTCTGCTTGCATACAGTGGGATTTCTACCAAGATTCGCAGTATGAGGAGCCAGATTCTAACTGACAGGGAGTTCGAGCAGATCGCTCAGCTGGCGACAGTGAATGAGGCAGCGGAATTTCTTAGAAAAAAACCGGTATTTAACGAAGTGTTTTCGGAAGCCGGGGAGCATACCCTGCATAGAGGAACGATCGAGAAGCTTCTGTTTTTCACGGAATATCATGATTTTGTTAAACTTTACCGGTTTGCAGGTGTTCAGCTGCGGGAGTATCTGAAATTGTATTTTATGGAGTATGAGCGGACATTTCTAAAATCAGTAGTCCGTAGTATTATAGAACAGCGGGAGTCGGAGATCCAGATTGCAAGTTTGGGTGAATTTTTTAAGAAGCATGCTTCCTTTTCTAGTGAGATGGCTGCAAAGGCCAGAACTATGGAAGAACTTATGCAGGCACTTTATCATTCCCCTTATTACGCTCAGCTGCATCCGATTAAAGAACAGGGCGGAACTTTATTTGATTATGAGATGGCACTGGATTCTTATGTAATTACCAAGACTTGGAAAGAGCAGAAGAAACGATTTCAGGGAGAGGCATGTGAGACTTTGTGCAGAACCTATGGATATCAGATTGACTTGCTGAATCTAATATGGATTTACCGGTCTAAGAAATATTATAAATTAAGTACAGCTGAAATCTATGGGATTTTACTGCCGGTCTATTACAAATTAAATAAAGCAACTGTTAGTGAATTGGTAGAAGCTTCTAGTTTGGAAGAGTTTCAAACACTGGTAGATCATACTTATTACGGAAGAAAATATGGGGGGCGATTTGAAATAGAAGAGGATCGGTTTTACCTAGAGGGAATTTATTATGCCCTATTATATCATATTCACAACCAGGAGTTTCAGAAGCATCCCTTTTCAGTGGCGGCGCTCAATTCATATCTCTATATGAAGCGTTTGGAAACGCAGCGTTTGGTTACCACCATTGAGGGAATTCGTTATGGTCTGCCTCCGCAGACGATTATTGAACATGAAAGGAGATATCACTTGGAGGTGCTTAACAGATGATTGAACGTATGAAGTTTGTAAGCATTACCGGGGCAAAAGAGGAATTTGACAGAATGGCAGCCAATTACTTATCCAAGTATGAGGTGCATCTGGAAAATGCCTTGTCAGAACTGAAGACAGTACAGAATCTGAGGCCGTTTATAGAAAAAAATCCCTACAAGGATAGGCTGGAAAAGCTGAGACAATATGTGGGAGAATTACCGGGTGCTGAACAACGAAAGAAGAAAGTTTTGGATACACAGGAGGCGGAAGCTGTCCTGGAGCAGGTGTATCAGGCTCTAGTACCACAGGAGAAGAGGAAAGAAGAGATTCTTGAAGAACTGGAGCATGTAAAGAATATCAAAAGCATCATGGAGCCTTTTAAAGAAGTAGATGTAGATTTGCGGAAGTTAAGTGGATTTCGGTTTGTAAAGGTACGCTTTGGCAGAATTGTATTACAGCATTATACAAGGCTGGAACATTATATGTTGGAGGACAGCAGCAGCATTTTCTATAAATGCGGTGCTACCCCGGAATATGTGTATGGCATTTATTTTGTTCCCAAGATAGTCAGTAAAAAGATTGATGCCATGTATGCTTCCATGCATTTTGAGCAAATTCAGCTTCCGGAAGAATATGAAGGAACGCCTATGAAAGCTTATTTGAAATATGACCAGAGGCAGAGAAAACTGGAGTCGGAGTTGGAAACGATTCAGACTGAGATTCAGACAATTCTGACAGAGGCGGGAGAAGGGCTTGTGGCTGCCCGTGAGAGATTTCAGATGCTTTCGGAAGGTTTTGATATTCGAAAGATGGCGGCATGTTTTCAGGAAGAGGAAGAGGTGTTTTACATTATATGCGGCTGGATGTCTGAGGAAGATGCTGCAGCACTTAAGAAGGAAATTGAGGGGGATGCCAATACCTTCTTTGTGGAAGAGGACGGAGAAGAGTCAGCTTTTCAAGAGCCGCCGACTAAGCTTAAGAATCCACGTTTTCTAAGGCCTTTTGAAATGTTTACTAAGATGTATGGGCTTCCGGGTTATAATGAAATGGACCCTACTGTTTTTATTGCGATTACCTATACACTCATTTTCGGGATTATGTTCGGTGATGTAGGACAGGGGCTGGTACTGCTGATCGGAGGTGCCCTGCTCTTTAAATTTAAAAAAATAGATTTGGCGGCCATTATATCCTGTGCCGGAATATTTTCGACCATATTCGGATTTTTATATGGCAGTGTATTTGGCTTTGAAGATATACTTGAGGCGGTCTGGCTGCATCCAAAGGCAGCAACAATGGAAGTACCTATTGTAGGGCAGTTAAATACCGTCTTTGTAGTAACGATTGGCTTTGGTATGGCTTTGATTCTTTTGACTATGGTGTTCCATATGATCAATGCGGCGAAAGAGAAGAATCTAGGAAGCCTGCTGTTTGATACCAATGGTGTGGCTGGACTGGTATTCTATGGTGCAGTGGTAGCAGTGATTCTGCTGTTTATGCAGGGCAAGACGCTTCCAGCAACCGGGGTGCTGCTGGTGATGTTCATACTTCCGCTGCTTGCTATATGTTTAAAGGAGCCGCTGGGGAACCTCGTGGAGCGTAAAGCAGAGATCATGCCTAAAGAAAAGGGAATGTTTGTGGTACAGACATTTTTTGAATTATTTGAAGTTTTACTGAGCTATTTTTCCAATACGCTTTCTTTTATCCGTGTAGGAGCATTTGCGGTTAGTCATGCGGCTATGATGGAGGTAGTATTAACATTGGCTGGTGCGGAATCTGGTTCTGTCAATTGGATTGTGATTGTGCTTGGTAATATTGCAGTCTGCGGACTAGAGGGTCTGATTGTAGGAATACAGGTACTCCGATTGGAATACTATGAAATGTTCAGCCGTTTTTATAAAGGTACCGGAAGGGAATTTATATCATATAAATCACATATTCATGAGAAATAGGAGGAATTTAGTATGTCTATGTTAGTAAAAGTTCTTTTAGTAGTTGCTTTATTATTATCTATTGTGGTTCCGTTTGGCGCCTATTTGCTGGGGGAACGGTCTCGGAAGAGATATAAGAAATCACTTGCGTTTAATGTGTTTATGTTTTTTGGAACCTTTGTATTAGCTTCTGTGATTATGCTGGCAACACCAGTGGCAGCAGCAGAAGTTACAGAGACTATGAGTATTGGCAAGGGATTGGCTTATATTGCAGCGGCTTTGGCAGTCAGCCTGTCTGGTATTGGCGGAGGTATTGCTGTTGCATCGGCTGCAAGTGCTGCGCTTGGAGCAATCAGTGAAGATTCATCTCTGCTTGGTAAGTCCTTGATCTTTGTCGGCTTGGCAGAGGGTATTGCCTTGTATGGACTGATTATTTCCTTTATGATTTTAGGTAAGTTATAATCAGAAAGGCGTTATTATGAAAATGTTCTTGATTAGCGATAATATCGATACTCAGACTGGAATGAGGCTTGCAGGTATAGAAAGTGTAGTGGTCCATGAGCGCCAAGAATTTAAAGAAGCGCTGGAAAAGACGGTAGCTGATCCAGAAATTGGAATTGTGCTGATCGTAGAAGGACTGGGTAGAAAATATCCTGATATAATCAGCGATAAGAAAGTAGAACTGCGCCGACCATTGATTGTTGAGATACCTGACAGGCATGGAACCGGCCGTAGACCCGATTTTATAACTGCTTATGTAAATGAGGCCATCGGTTTGAAATTGTAGAAGAAGGTGAGATTTTATGACAAACGAAGAAAAGCTCCAGAACTTTCAGAAAATGACAATGGAGGATGCCAGGAAAAAGGCGGATGCTGCCGTTAATGCTTATCAGAAGTCCATGGATGAGGAATTTGAGGAGTACAAGGCCATGAAAGAAGAGCAGATGGAGGCCATGCTGAAAGCGGAACGGGATAATCTGGTCAAGGAGAAGAATAAGGTGATTTCCTTAGAACAGATTCGCTTACGTCATGAATATACAAAGCGATATGAAGAACTGAAAGAGAAACTGTTCTCTGAGGTAAACCACCGCCTGTCCCAGTATATGGAAACACCGGCATATGAGCGTCTTCTTGTGAAACAGATTCGTAAGGCGATGAAATTTGCAAGAGGAGAGCAAATTATTATTTATATTGATCCAGCGGACCAAGAGCATGTTATGAGCCTAGAAGCGGCTACAGGAGCTCCTTTGACGATTAGTGAGTATTCCTTTGGAGGCGGAACCCGTGCGGTTCTTCCAGAACGAAATGTGCTGATTGATGACTCTTTTGAAACGAAAGTAAAAGAGAAGATGGAGAGCTTTTCTTTCGGAGGAGGAGAAACAAATGGAAGATAATCAAAACAGGACGGCCAGAATCTATGGCATTAATGGACCTATTGTATATATCAAAGGAAAAACTTTGTTTAAAATGTCAGAAATGGTATATGTCGGTAAGAAAAAGCTGGTTGGTGAAGTAATCAGCTTGACCAGAGATATGACTACAGTTCAGGTATATGAGGAAACAACAGAAATGATGCCTGGAGAGCTGGTGGAAGGCACAGGAAGTCCATTAGCAGTTACGCTGGGACCGGGTATCCTGAATAATATATTTGACGGAATTGAAAGACCTTTATCAGAGATCGCTAGAAAAAGCGGGGCATTTATCGGAAGAGGATTAACGGTCAGCAGTCTTGACGAAGAAAAACTTTGGAAAACCAAAATTATCGTAAAGACAGGTGATATGGTGACCGGCGGTACCATATTTGCAGAGGTACAGGAAAGTTCTGCTATTGTACACAAATCTATGGTGCCGCCAGATGTGGCAGGAACAGTCATTAAAATTATGCCAGATGGAGAGTATACGATTAAGGATACAATAGTAGTGCTGGCGTTGGATGATGGGAAGGAATATGAGCTAACTCTGGCGCAGAAATGGCCGATTCGTGTGCCAAGACCAGCAAAGAGTCGATTTACAGCAAACAGGCCGCTGATTACGGGACAAAGAATCGTAGATACGCTGTTCCCCATAGCCAAGGGCGGTACAGCAGCCGTTCCGGGTGGATTCGGAACTGGCAAGACCATGACGCAGCATCAGATTGCAAAGTGGTCGGATGCGGACATTATTGTCTATATCGGCTGCGGGGAGCGTGGAAATGAGATGACTCAGGTTCTGGAAGACTTCTCCGAGTTAGTTGACCCGAAGTCTGGTAAGCCGCTGATGGACCGCACGGTATTGATTGCCAATACTTCCAATATGCCTGTGGCTGCCCGTGAAGCCAGCATTTACACAGGAATTACATTGGCAGAATATTATCGGGATATGGGCTATGATGTAGCAATAATGGCAGATTCCACTTCCAGATGGGCAGAGGCGCTTAGAGAACTGTCTGGTCGAATGGAAGAGATGCCTGCGGAGGAGGGATTTCCGGCTTATTTGGCTTCTCGGTTATCCAGATTCTATGAGCGGGCGGGCATGATGCATAATCTGAATGGAACAGAAGGTTCGGTATCTATTATTGGGGCAGTGTCTCCGCAGGGCGGTGATTTTTCAGAGCCGGTTACACAGAATACGAAGCGGTTTGTGCGCTGTTTCTGGGGACTGGATAAGTCGCTTGCTTATGCAAGACATTTCCCGGCGATCCACTGGCTGACCAGTTATAGTGAATATTTGGGAGATCTGTCTTCCTGGTATAGGGATCAGGTATCACCTGATTTTGTTGAATACCGGAATCGGATTATGGCACTTTTAAACCAGGAAAGCAGTTTGATGGAGATTGTTAAGCTGATTGGAAGTGATGTGCTTCCAGATGATCAGAAGTTGGTTCTGGAGATCGCGCGAGTGATCCGTCTGGGATTTCTGCAGCAGAATGCGTTTCATCCAGAGGATACCTGTGTACCAATGAAAAAACAGTGTGAAATGATGAAGATTATTCTGTATCTATATCAAAAATGCAAGAGTCTTGTTGCTATGGGTATGCCTATGTCGGTGCTGAAGGAAAGTGATATATTCGAGCGGGTTATTGCAATTAAATATGATATTCCTAATAAGGAGCTGGAGAAATTTCGGGATTATACAAACGCAGTGGATGATTTTTATAATAACATTATGGAGCAGAATGGATAGGGAGGTCATGAGATGTCAATAGAATATTTGGGATTGAGCGAAGTGAATGGCCCTCTGGTCGTGCTGGAAGGGATCAATGATGCATCTTACGAGGAGATTGTAGAAATTACGGTAGATGGGAAGGATAATCGTCTGGGCCGCATTGTTGAAGTCTATAATGACAGAGCCGTGATTCAGGTATTTGAGGGTTCTGACAATATGTCATTGCGTAATACACATACAAGGCTGACAGGGGAACCAATGAAGATCGGTCTTGCGCCTTCCATTCTAGGGCGTACGTTTAACGGCGTCGGCCAACCAGTAGATGGATTTGGACCAATTGTCGCGGAGACGAGAAGAAATGTCAATGGCTTGCCGATGAATCCGGTTTCTCGAGAGTATCCTAGAAATTATATTCGTACGGGAATTTCAGCGATCGACGGCCTGACTACTCTGATTCGAGGTCAGAAGCTGCCTATCTTTTCTGGAAATGGACTGCCTCATGACCAGCTGGCAGCACAGATTGTAAAGCAGGCTTCGCTGGGAGAGGATTCTGAGGAAGAATTTGCAATAGTATTTGCTGCTATGGGTGTGAAGTATGATGTGGCAGATTATTTCCGCCGAACGTTTGAGGAAAGCGGCGTATCTGATCATGTGGCAATGTTTTTGAATCTGGCAGATGATCCGGTGGTGGAACGTCTGATTACACCAAAAGTTGCTTTGACGGCAGCAGAATACTTGGCATTTGAAAAGGGAATGCATATTCTGGTTATTCTGACGGACATGACAGCTTTTGCAGAAGCACTTAGAGAAGTCTCTTCTTCAAAGGGAGAAATCCCTTCCAGAAAAGGATATCCGGGTTATCTTTATAGTGAGTTTGCTACGATCTATGAGCGGGCAGGCATTATAAGAGGAAGTGGGGGGTCAGTCACGCAGATACCTATATTAACTATGCCGAATGATGATATTACCCATCCTATTCCTGACCTTACTGGGTATATTACAGAAGGACAGATCGTATTAGACCGAACCCTTCATGGACAGGGGGTATATCCGCCTATTAATGTTCTGCCGTCTCTGTCTCGTTTGATGAAAGATGGTATTGGAGAAGGATTTACGAGAAAGGATCATCAGGACGTGGCCAATCAGTTATTTTCCTGTTATGCCAGGGTGGGAGATGCCAGAGCCTTAGCATCGGTTATTGGAGAAGATGAATTGTCTCCTCTTGATAAAAAATATCTGGAATTTGGTGAGAGCTTTGAGAGAGAATTTGTAAGACAGAATGAGGAAGAGAACCGGACGATCTACGAGACACTGGATAAAGGCTGGGAGCTTCTTCGTATGCTTCCTAGAGAAGAGTTGGATAGAATCAATACAAAGATTCTGGATGAATTTTATGGTGCCGAAGAGTAAACAGAAAGAAGGTGCAATATGGACCCACGAAGTTTTCCTACTAAGGGAAATCTGATACTGGCCAAGAATTCCCTTGCTCTGGCCAGACAGGGATATGAACTGATGGATAAAAAAAGAAATATTCTGATTCGGGAATTGATGGAGCTGATTGACCAGGCCAAGGATATTCAGTCTGAGATTGATTATGTGTTCCGCAAGGCATATCAGGCTCTGCAGACGGCCAATATCGAAATGGGTATCCATAGTGTCGAAACGATTGCCCATTGTGTACCAGTAGAACAATCCATTCGAATTAAAACCAGAAGTATTATGGGAACCGAAATACCGTTGGTCGAAGCGAATCAGGAACCATTAAAACCTTGTAGTTCCTATTATGGAACGAATGAAAGCCTGAATGCAGCCAGGGTATGTTTTGAAAAGGTAAAGGAGCTGACGATCCGTTTGTCTATGGTAGAGAACTCAGCTTACCGGTTGGCAGTTAACATAAAGAAAACGCAAAAACGGGCCAATGCTTTAAAGAATATTACAATTCCTAGTTATGAAGAGCGGGTAAGAACAATTACGAATGCTCTGGAGGAGAAGGAGCGAGAGGAATTCACAAGGCTAAAAGTAATTAAGCGTATGCAGGGATTGTAAAAATAGAAAACAAACAAAAAGCACTAACAGCAGATGATAAACTTTCAAAGTAAGATCAAACAACAATGTTAGTGCTTTTCTTATAATCTTTTATGTTCTTTAAGTTCTACTCAATAAATGCAGTCACAGATTCCAGCAGCTCTTTATTATAATTAAAAAATGTTTTTACAGTTTCTGTTTTACGTTTAAATGCTTCCAAATCAGGATAAGTAATGGTCATGCCTTCAGCTTCCAATTTGCTGATATATTCTTCGGTCTGCTGTTTAATTAGATTTCGATTCGCTGTCTGTGCATGAACTGCTGCTTCCTCCATGATATTTTGCTCTTCTTTTGTTAAAGATTCCCAGGCCGCTTGTGAAATTACGAAGGGCATGGCATCATAGCTATGGTTGGTAATAGCTAGATACTTCTGTACTTTATAAAACTGATTATTATAGATAATCGGAATGGGGTTTTCTTGTGCATCAAAGGTTCCATTTTCTAAAGCTTCATATAATTCTGAGAAGCCCAATGTCTGCGGCAATGCGCCAAGTGCAGACATAGTTTCTTTGACTACCGCATTATCTGGAGTGCGTATATTTAGTCCTGACAAATCTTCTGGTGTTAAAATAGGTTTTTTGTTGGTTGTAACACAACGAAAGCCATTATCAAAGTGAGCTAGAACATGGATGTTGAATTCTTCCAGGTTTTTGTTAATATCTGCTACAATATCGCTGTCCATGAATTTCCAGGCATTTTCAAATTCTTCAAATAAAAATGGCAGGGCAGAAATCCCGACTTCATTGACATAACCAGTAAAGTTGCCGGCAGAAGAAACCGTCATATCAACCGTACCTAAAGTCAGCGCAGTAATTAATTCATTGTCGCTGCCTTTCTGAGAATCTGGATATAGACTAATTTTTACCGTACCATTCGTCTTTTCTTCCACTTCGTTTTTAAACTGTTCACTAGCAGTGCCGCGAGGATCTGCCAAACTGGTAGAAAAGCCCAAAGATAGGGTAATGGTTCCGTCAATCCGCTTAGGTACTTCAATCTTTGTATTGACATTAATATGATTCTGCTCCGAGGCAGTCGGTTTATCAGTAGCCGAATTCTTAGGCTTTGTATTTACTTTGTCTCCCGAGGTACAGCCGGTCATAAGCAAGCCGGCTAGTAGAGCTGATATCCATTTGTGCTTTTTGGTCATAAAATCCTCCTTTGCCATTCATGCGAATGGGTAAATGTCTGTCAGGGCTGACTGTAGAAATGATAACTGTTTTTGCCATTTTTCTTAGATTCATATAAGGCCTGATCTGCATTATTATATAAACTGAGATAATTATTTCCATCAATGTTGTAAATGGCAATACCGATACTTGCTGAAACAGTAACCTCCAGGCCGTTCTGACCCTTATAGGTTTCATGAATGGTCTTTGTAAGTGAAGCCCCCTTTTGGTTAATAATTCTTCGGGCATTTGCCAGACTATCAAATGCAGATAAATTCAAAAATGCAGCAAACTCGTCCCCGCCGATTCGTCCGATAAAATCTTTTTCAGAAAATACACGAGTGAGTTTGGAAGCGGCATCCAGCAGGACTTTATCACCGAATACATGCCCCAGTGTATCATTGACCCCCTTAAAATTATCAAGATCAATAATGAACAAGGCATGAATGGAATCATTGTTTTGCTTCTGTAAAAACTCTTCAACATAATATGCCATTGCCTTTTTGTTCAGAAGCCCAGTCAGCGGATCATGTTCTGCTTCTTGTTTTAGAGACAATTCCTGTGTTTTCTGTGTTTCTACATTTACAATATTTCCTACCAGTTTAGTAGGGATTTTGTCTTTTTTCACTAAAGTCGAAGAGAAACGCAGCCAATAATAATGTTCATCTTCACAGCGGAAACGAAATTCAAAGGAATTATAAATGTCACCATCGGCAAAGGTCTGCAGAAATTTGTCAAAGGTAGAAGTATCATCTGGGTGGAACTTTTGCTTAAAAAATTCTACATTAACAGGAGCTGTATTGGGATAATCCGCGCCGAATATGAATGAGGTATCACCAGATAATTCGAGGATTTTTGAATGAATATCATAATCAAAAATAACGGACTGGTCCTGGGCGTTAATTAATTTCAAACGTTCGTTTTTCATCATAGCACTCTCTGCTTTTTGTACAGTAGATAGTATGACAAGAAAGATAAGAAATAAAACAGCAGCTAAAACAGATACAAGAATGGTTGTGATAAAGCTAAGATCCTGTGTCTGACTAATTATAACATCATTTGTTATTTCTGAAACAGCATACCAGTCATGCAGACCAATTGGAGAGTAGGCTGCATAACGTTCCTGAGAGCCCAATTTGTAATGAAAGGTGTTAGAATTACCATGTGAAAAATCTTGTACAATATCATCATAGGAAATATCTGTAAGAAGTTCCGCTTCTTTAATAAAATCAAAATAGTTCCTGCCTTTGACAAGAGAATTAACATTAGGTGTTTTAACTATAATATTGCCGGCGGAATCAATGATATAGGTATATCCTTTTCCGTTAAACATGGTGGTGCTGAATAAGGAATCTAATACCGAACGGTCATAGGTGCCAGTTAGAACGCCGACGATCTTGTTTTTCTGATAAATTGGTACAGAAAGAGCCAAGATATCCTCTCCGAGTGTATCTACGTCTATGCCATTAGAAACAGTAGGCTCGCCTTTGAGTGCAGCCTGGAAATAGTGTTTTCTCGATATATTTGCGGAATATGTATTGTTGTTACCGATACAGGCTCCAGAAGAATTGGCTACGGTCAGCTGTTTAAAATCGCCCACGTCCTGAAGTCCTAAAACGGCATTTTTTAATTCGGTATAGTTATTAAAATCTACAACTGAAAATTGCTTGGCAAGGGATTCCAGTATAGTCAGCTGATCCTGTAGTTTTGTATTAAAAAGTGTAGCCTGATGGCTGGATGTTTCCTGTAAGAATGAGTTATTGGTATCAGAGGTAATTACATGCAGGCGGTTGCTGAACCAGATAAAAGTAAGAACAAGTGTGCATATTACAATAATAGTAACAAATACTATTTTCATTCGATTTTTTTTATTAATTTTCGCTCTTATCATAATTGGATCTCCGCTAATCTATTTTATATATAGCTCTATTCTAGTATAAAGTGTTAAAAATTGCAATGTTAATTGTTAATATTGTTAATTTTTGACATTTTGAGAAAAAAATAGAAGGTGCATAACTTGTTCATTTCTAAATTATGGTGTATACTAATACTAAAAGTTCAGGGAGCGGAAGAGACCTGTACAAAGGAAAGGCGGTAAGCTATGGAGCTTGACCATATGTTTCTGGGAAGTCTGAATCGATTGTTTAATGAAATACTGACCATGGAGCAGAAAGTTATCTTAAGAAATGAATATAGTAATCTTACAAATAATGATCTTCGCGTGATCAATGCCATAGGAATAGACCAGCCTAAAAATATGTCTATGGTTGCTAAGGCTATGTCCGTAACCGTGGGAACCCTGACAATCGCGATCAACAATTTGGTAAAAAAGGGATATGTGCTGCGGGTAAGAAGTACAGAAGACCGCCGTGTAGTTCTGCTGTCTTTGTCAGCCAGCGGCAGAGATGTCTACAGAATGAATAAGAAATTTCATGAAGAAATGGCAGCGGCAGCAGTCGAGGGATTGGATGAGGAACAGTGCAGGGTTTTGGAGAATGCCCTAACAAATCTTTACACATTTTTAAAGGAGCAGGGTTAAGATGAATTTTACACATTTACATGTGCATACAGAATACAGCCTGTTAGACGGATCTAACAAGATTAAGGAATATGTAGCCAGAGTAAAAGAACTGGGAATGGACAGTGCGGCAATTACAGATCATGGAGCCATGTATGGTGTGATTGATTTTTATCGGGCGGCGAAAGCAGAAGGAATTAAGCCGATTATTGGCTGTGAGGTCTACGTAGCGCCTGGTTCCAGATTTGATAAAGAAGGGGGAAGCGGTGAACGCTACTACCATTTGGTTTTGCTGGCAGAGAATAACAAGGGGTATGCCAACCTGATGAAAATTGTGTCTAGGGGATTTACAGAAGGTTTCTATTATAAGCCCCGTGTGGATAAGGATGTATTAAGAGAGTATCATGAGGGAATAATTGCCCTCAGCGCTTGTTTAGCTGGTGAAGTGCAGAGCTATCTGGTGAAGACCATGTATGAAGAAGCAAAGCGTGCTGCCAAAGAATATGAGGAAATCTTCGGTACAGGTAATTTCTTCTTGGAACTGCAGGATCATGGGATTGCAGAACAGCATATGGTCAATCCGCAGCTTGTCCGGCTGAGTCAGGAGACAGGACTGGAGTTAGTTGCAACTAATGACGTGCATTATACATACCGCGAAGATGAGCAGGCACATGATATGCTGCTTTGTATTCAGACAGGCAAGAAATTGTCAGATGAGAATCGAATGCGCTATGAGGGTGGACAATATTATGTGAAAGCTGCAGAAGAGATGGAAGCATTATTTCCCTATGCGCCGGAGGCAATCAAGAATACAGTAAAAATTGCGCAACGGTGTCATGTGGAAATAGAATTTGGCGTAAGAAAATTGCCGAAGTATGATGTTCCTGAAGGATATACCTCCTGGGAGTATCTGAACAAGCTTTGCCAGGAGGGCCTAGAGCGTAGATATGGTCAGGCTTCAGAGGAATTGAAGGAACGCATGCAGTATGAATTGGAAACCATACATAGCATGGGGTTTGTAGATTATTTTCTAATTGTATGGGATTTTATTAATTTTGCTAAGAAAAATGGAATCAGCGTTGGGCCAGGAAGGGGTTCGGCAGCGGGAAGTATTGTATCTTACTGTCTGTCGATTACAGATATTGATCCAATTAAATATAGTCTGCTGTTCGAACGGTTCTTGAATCCTGAGCGAGTATCCATGCCGGATATTGATATTGACTTCTGCTTTGAGAGAAGGCAGGAGGTGATTGATTATGTTGTGGAAAAGTATGGCAAGGATCGAGTTGTGCAGATTGTGACTTTTGGTACGATGGCGGCCAAGGGTGTAATACGAGATGTTGGGCGTGTGATGGATCTTCCCTATAGCTTTGTTGATGGGATTGCCAAGATGATTCCGAATGAACCGGGCAAGACGATAACAATAGCCGGTGCGCTTAAGATGAATCCTGAATTTAAGGCAGCTTATGACAGTGATGAGCAGATTCGTTATCTGGTTGATATGTCGCAGAAACTGGAGGGGCTTCCCAGGCATACTTCTATGCATGCAGCTGGAGTGGTTATCAGCCAGAAGGCGGTAGATGAATATGTACCATTATCAAGGGCTTCGGATGGTTCCATTACGACTCAGTTTACCATGACAACGCTAGAAGAATTAGGATTATTGAAAATGGATTTTCTGGGTCTTCGTACGCTGACAGTCATTCAGAATGCGGAGAATCTGGTGAATAGACAGCGTAAAGCGGGAAAAGAACGGCTGGATATGAGCCGGATCGATTATGATGATAAAAAGGTACTGGCATCGATTGCTACCGGAAGAACCGATGGCATATTCCAGTTGGAAAGCGGCGGAATGAAGAGCTTCATGAGAGAGCTGAATCCGCAGAGTCTGGAAGATATTATTGCGGGGGTTTCTCTCTATCGTCCAGGTCCAATGGACTTTATTCCACAGTATATTAAGGGAAAGAACAACCAGGACAGTATTTCTTATGAGACGCCTCTATTGGAACCGATTCTTGCACCGACTTATGGCTGTATTGTCTATCAAGAGCAGGTAATGCAGATTGTGCGGGAGCTGGCTGGCTATACCCTTGGACGAAGTGACCTGGTGCGGCGTGCCATGTCTAAGAAAAAAGTAGATGTAATGGTAAAGGAGCGTCAGAATTTTATCTATGGAAATGAGGAAGAAGGAGTGCCAGGCTGTCTAAGTCGAGGCGTAGACGAGAAGACAGCTAATCATATATTCGACAGTATGATGGACTTTGCCAGATATGCATTTAATAAGTCCCATGCGGCTGCATACGCGGTAGTTGCTTATCAGACGGCTTATCTAAAATATTATTATCCTGTAGAGTTTATGGCAGCGCTTCTAACATCGGTCATAGATAATAACAATAAAGTATCTGAATATGTGTTAAGCTGCAGACAAATGGGAATCCGTATTCTGACACCGGATGTCAATGAAGGAGAATGGGAATTCTCAGTTACGAAGCAGGGAATTCGTTATGCTCTGTCAGCGATTAAGAGTATTGGTAAAAATGTAATCGATCGTATGGTAGAGGAACGAAATGCGAACGGAAAATTCAAAAGTCTGCATGATTTTATTGACCGTATGTATGGCAATGAAATGAATCGCCGGGCATTGGAGAATCTGATTAAGGCAGGTGCACTGGATAGTCTGGGAGGAACTAGAAAGCAGTATACCCATATTTATGCACAGATGTTAGAACAGACAGCACAAGAGAAAAAGTCGGCTATGACCGGACAGATGAGTTTATTTGATATGATGCAGGAGGAGGAAAAAGAACAATATGAATTGAAGCTTCCTGATGTAGGAGAATTTGAAGAAGAAGTGTTGCTGGCGTTCGAAAAGGAAGTGCTGGGAGTGTATATCAGTGGGCATCCTTTGGAAAAATATGAGCAGATGTGGAAAAAGGGAATTACGAATGACACCAGTGATTTTCTGATTAATGAAGAAACGAATGAAACTGCAGTCAGAGACGGTGCAAAGGTCATTGTAGGCGGCATGATTACAGCAAAAAAGACCATGGTTACGAAGACTAGTAAAATGATGGCATTTATAACCATTGAAGATCTGCTGGGAACAGTGGAAGTACTTGTATTTCCCAGAGATTATGAGAAATATACTAAGTATCTGCAGATGGACGAAAAGGTATTTGTAAAAGGGAGGGTATCAGCAGAGGATGAGAAGGACGCGAAGTTGATCTGTGAATCGGTAATCCCTTTCGAACAAGTGCCAAGAGAGCTGTGGCTGCAATTCCCAACTAAAGAGGATTACCAGAAGCAGGAGAGCGGTGTGCTGGAGCTTTTGAAGGAAACAGAAGGAGCAGACAGTGTTGTCATCTATGTAGCCAGTCCTAGAGCGATGAAACGCTTTCCACCAAACAGGAATATTCAAATTACCAAGCCGCTTTTAGAAAATTTGTATGAAAAATTAGGCGAAGGAAATGTGAAAGTTGTAGAAAAGGATATTGAAAAACTATAGAAAATGCTATAAAATAAATAGATAAGGCAGAACAGATAACAGGTACTGGAAAATATAGGAGGTTAGTATTATGGCTAAGGAAATTAATACCATTGGAGTCCTGTCCAGCGGCGGTGATGCACCGGGAATGAATGCTGCAATCCGTGCAGTTGTTAGAACAGCCATTTACCGGGGAAAGAAGGTAAAAGGAATTAGAAAAGGCTATAACGGCCTATTAAATGAAGATATTATTGATATGCAGGCAAAGGATGTATCCGATACGATTCAGCGGGGCGGTACGATTCTATATACTGCACGCTGCCCGGAATTCAGAGAAGAGGTTTATCAGAAAAAGGGAGCGGAAATCTGCAGAAAGCATGGAATTGATGGACTTGTGGTAATAGGCGGAGATGGTTCTTTTGCCGGAGCACAGAAGCTGGCTTCCCTTGGAATTAATACAATTGGTATTCCAGGAACCATTGATCTGGATATTGCATGCACCGAATATACGATTGGATTTGATACAGCAGTTAATACTGCAATGGAGGCCATTGATAAAGTACGTGATACTTCCACCTCCCATGAACGCTGCAGTATTATTGAAGTAATGGGAAGAAGAGCTGGATATATTGCTTTATGGTGCGGAATTGCCAATGGCGCTGAAGATATTCTTCTGCCAGAAAAATATGATTATAATGAGCAGGAATTAATTAACAACATTATTGCAAACCGTAAGCGAGGCAAGAAGCATCATATCATTATTAATGCAGAAGGAATCGGCCATTCTACCAGTATGGCTAGAAGAATCGAAGCGGCAACCGGTCTGGAAACACGGGCGACCATTCTGGGGCATATGCAGCGAGGAGGTAGTCCAAGCTGCCGTGATCGTATGACCGCATCGGTTATGGGAGCATATGCCGTCGATTTATTGTGCAAGGGAGAGAATAATCGTGTCGTAGCTCTGAAAAACGGTGAATATGTAGATTATGACATTGATGAAGCGTTAGCAATGAAGAAGAGCATTAGTGATTACCAGTTTGAAGTTGGTAAGCTCTTGTCCATTTAATAGATTTTATATGATTACCAGTATCACAAATCAGAAAATTAAGAACTTAATTAAATTATGTCAGAAATCAGCAGAGCGAAGAGCACAGAATGTTTTCCTGGTAGAAGGAGAGAAAATGTTTTTGGAAACTCCAAGAGACCAGTTGAAGCAGGTATATATATCTGAGTCTTATTATAATAGGAAGAAACACGAATTGAATTTAGCAGAACTAACATTTGAAGTGATCTCAGATAAAGTGTTTAAGGCAGTATCGGATACGGTAACACCACAGGGAATTCTCTGTGTGGTCCAACAGTTCTATTATACATTAGAGCACCTATTGGACGATTCCTGCCCATGCTTTCTAATATTAGAAGATATTCGGGACCCAGGCAATCTGGGGACGATTCTTCGTTCGGCAGAAGGTGCGGGAGTTACGGGTGTGATCTTAAGCAGGGGTTGTGTAGACATCTATAATCCCAAAACCATTCGTTCTACGATGGGTTCCATTTACCGCGTGCCGTTTCTATATACAGATAATCTGTTGGAAATAGTCGAAGAAATGAAGAAAAGGCAGATACAAGTTCTGGCAGCGCATTTGCAGGATAGTACAGATTATGACAAACTTTCTTATAAGAATGGAACCGCATTTCTAATTGGAAATGAAGGAAACGGACTAAGTCCAGCAGTTAGTCAGTCAGCGACTAAATATATAAAAATACCTATGCAGGGAAAAGTAGAATCTTTGAATGCGGCTGTTGCAGCTTCTCTGTTAGTATATGAAGTCTACCGTCAGAGGCGGTAGGCTTTTTTCTGTATAAGAATCGAAGCAGAAATTAATTAGAAATTCATTCTCCACTTTTAATAGGAAATATACTGTTTTTGGTCTTTTTTGTTGCTAAATCCAAAAAAATTTTAAAAAATTTTGGGATTGCGTAATTGCCGACTCAGACGAAGTTTGAGAGATTTTATAATTGGTTAAAAAATGAAATTTATAAGTAATGGGGTTGACAGGAAAACGTAACTCTGTTAATATACTTCCGTAACATATCTTAACAAATTTGTAACATTTGTAATAATAATGCATAAAATTGGGTAAGATATGTGCAAATGATGGGGAATCCCAATTTTTTGTAAACATTTGAAAGGAAGTAAAATTTATGAAGCGAATTAACAAACGAAAATGTGTCTGGGGGATGCTTACGGTAGGAACATTGTCAATCAATGCATTTTCAGATCATCCGGCGTTTGGAAATGTAACTTCTGCAGAGACGGTTACAGTGGAAGAAAAATCTAATTCAAAAGAAGAGGCATGGAAGCTGTTATTAACCGATGAGAGTAAATATGGGAAAACCCTTTCCATTAAGAGCAATGGACAGATCAGTGAGCTGTCAGCAGGTGCGGCAAGTTTGAATTTTGAAGATAAGACAGAAACCGTCTTGCTTAATGCAGATGGAAATAATATGATAAAAGAAGTCACATTAGAGACTATGCGGATTCCAATGGTCACGATTCAGCCAACGACTCAAGAGGCAGCTGAAGTACAGCCAGAACAGCCGGTTTCTCCTTGGGCAAACAAAGCGATGGCCAAGGTAGAGGATGAAGTAAATGTACGCAGTATGCCTTCTCAGGAAGCAGAGCTGGCAGGTAAGATGAGAAAAGGTGATGAAGCTGATGTGGTGGAAGCCGGAGAAGAATGGACGCTGATCACATCAGGTAATGTTACTGGTTATGTAAAGAATGAATTTCTGGTATTTGGGGATGAGGCAGAGAATCTGGCTGGCCAGTTGGGGAAGAAAGTTGCAACTGTTCAGGTAGAGACCCTGAACGTCCGTAAGCAGCCGACGCAGGAAGCAGGTATTTATACACAGGCAGATATCGGTAAGGAGTTTACCTGCGGTGCAGAAGAAAACGGTTGGGTAAGCGTATCACTTTCTTCCGGAGAGACCGGATATGTGGATGCTCAGTATGTTACTACGGAGTTTCGCTTAGGAAAAGCAGTCACCATAGAAGAGGAACAGGCGGCGATTCGTGCTAGGCAGGAAGCAGAAGAAAAAGCTGAGAGAGAACGGGCTGAAAAAGAGGCCAAAGAAGCGAAGGCAAAAGCTGAGAAGGAGCAGGCGGCAAAGGCACAGAAAGCAGCAGCTAAAGAGTCGTCCTCACAGAGCGAAAGCCGACAGGCTTCTGCAAATACAGCCGTTCAGGCAGATACAGACGATCTGACCCTGTTGGCAGCAGTCATTGAATTGGAAGCCGGAACCCATTATGAAGGTGGTATTGCTGTTGCAAATGTAGTATTAAATCGTGTTAATAGTTCCAGATTTCCCAACAGCATATCCGGTGTAGTGTATCAAAGAGGACAGTTTCCAGGTGCACACAATGGCAAACTGGCGAGAATTCTTGCCAGAGGTCCGAAGAGTGCCTGCTATCAATCAGCACAGGCAGCTCTGAATGGTGAAAATGTTGCAGGAAGCAGACTGTTCTTCAATTCTCAAAGATCCATTAATTATAATCGGGTCAGCAATTATATTATTGTTGGCGGAAATTGTTTTTATTAAAAATAAAGGGTGTGAAGTGTCATGATATTCATGGCACTTTTTGCTTTTTTAAGAAATATGGAAACCGCTTGATACTTTTTCACTTGTCTGCTATACTGAATATACATATTTGTGTCATAAGTGTATCGTATAACTTGCGGACTCATACAGTCAGAGAGTGTATATAATATACTACAGGAGAAAAGGAGGAATGAAGTATGTGGTGGCTGTGTGCTTTTGTGGTATTTCTCTTAGCAGAGATTGCTTCGGTAGCACTTACAAGTATCTGGTTCTCCGTAGGAGCATTAGCGGCCTTTGTGGTATCGCTGTACTGTGATATCTTATGGGTTCAGATATTGGTATTCCTGCTGGTGTCACTTGTGCTTGTCATTGTAACCAGACCGGTTGCGGATAAATTTCTGAACAGGGATCGGGCAAAGACCAATGTAGATGCAATTGTAGGCAGGCAGGGAATTGTAACAGAAGATATTGACGATCTAAAAGCGACAGGGGAAGTAAGCCTGGCTGGTCAGATCTGGATGGCACGTACCGGTGTAGAAGGACGACGGATTGAAAAGGATGCAAAAGTAGTTGTCCGTGAAATCCGGGGGGTAAAATTAATTGTAGAAGAGAAAAAGGAGGAAACAAGATAATGGAACCAGGAATTATTGGAATGATTGTTGTGATTGCAGTTATTGTATGGATATTGGCAGCCAGCATTAAAATTGTACCTCAGGCGAAAGCCTATGTAGTAGAGCGGCTGGGCGGTTATCAGTCAACCTGGGGAGTTGGACTGCATTTTAAGATGCCGATTATAGATAAGATTGCCAGAAAAGTGATTTTAAAGGAACAGGTTGTGGATTTTAAACCGCAGCCGGTGATTACCAAAGATAATGTTACTATGCAGATTGATACGGTTGTGTTTTTCCAGATTACAGACCCGAAATTATTTACGTATGGTGTGGAAAATCCAATTATGGCGATTGAAAACCTGACTGCAACCACACTTCGTAATATCATTGGTGAGCTGGAGCTTGACCAAACGCTGACTTCCCGTGAAGTTATTAATACGAAAATGAGAACTTCACTGGATGTAGCAACCGACCCTTGGGGAATTAAGGTGAACCGTGTAGAGCTTAAGAATATTCTGCCGCCGCCGGCCATCCGTGATGCCATGGAAAAACAGATGAAAGCAGAACGTGAGCGGCGTGAGGCGATCCTTCGTGCAGAAGGAGAGAAGAAATCTACTGTTCTGGTAGCAGAAGGTAAAAAGGCTTCGGCCATTCTGGATGCAGAGGCAGAAAAACAGTCTGCGATTCTTCGTGCAGAGGCGAAAAAGGAAGCGATGCTTCGGGAAGCAGAAGGCCAGGCAGAAGCGATCCGTCAGGTACAGCAGGCAACTGCAGATGGTCTGCGCTATATTAAAGAAGCGGGTATGGATGATGCAGTACTTCGTTTAAAGAGTCTGGAAGCATTTACCAAGGCAGCAGATGGCAAGGCCACAAAAATTATCATTCCATCTGAAATTCAGGGAATGGCAGGACTTGCCAAGTCCGTTGCAGAAGTGATAAAAGAGCAGTAAGGAGGAACGGAAATGAATTTAAAAGGACGTCATTTTCTGACGTTGAAGGATTTTACAAAAGAGGAGATTTTGTATCTTCTGGATTTGGCAGAGGATTTAAAGAAAAAAAAGAAAAAGGGAATTCCTGTAGATACATTAAAGGGCAAAAATGTAGCGTTGATTTTTGAAAAGACGAGTACTCGTACCCGCTGTTCTTTTGAAGTGGCAGCGCATGACCTGGGAATGGGCAGTACCTATCTGGACCCGACCGGTTCTCAGATTGGTAAAAAGGAAAGTATTCGGGATACGGCAAGGGTGCTGGGAAGAATGTATGATGGCATTGAGTATCGCGGCTATGGACAGGAGATAGTGGAAGAATTGGCTAAATATGCCGGAGTACCTGTCTGGAATGGTTTAACGAACGAATATCATCCAACACAGATGCTGGCAGATATGCTCACAATCCGCGAGCATTTTGGCAGACTAGAGGGACTTAGTCTTGTATATATGGGAGATGCCCGTTATAATATGGGCAATTCCCTTATGATTACATGTGCGAAACTGGGACTTAATTTTACTGCGTGTACGAATAAGAAATATTTCCCGGATGCAGAGTTGGTGGCGCAATGTGAGGAGTATGCCAAAGAATCCGGTGCAAAGATTACCCTAACAGAGGACGTAACAGCTGGTACAAAAGGTGCGGATATTATCTACACAGACGTTTGGGTATCGATGGGTGAGCCGGATGAAGTATGGGAAGAGAGAATTCGTGATTTGACCCCATATAAAGTAACCAGACAAGTAATGGACAATGCAGGAAGCGGTTCCATCTTCCTGCATTGCCTGCCGGCTTTTCACGATCTGGAGACTAAGATTGGGAAAGAAATGGGCGAGAGATACCAGCTGTCAGAAATGGAAGTGACAGACGAGGTGTTTGAGTCAGAACAGTCCAAGGTATTTGATGAGGCAGAAAATCGTATGCATACAATTAAGGCTGTTATGGCGGCAACTCTGGGATAGGTGAATTTGTGAAAGCAAAGGTTTTAAAGGCATTAAGGGAATCTGAGGAATTTCTCTCCGGGCAGCAGCTGTGCAGCCGGCTGGGAGTTTCCAGAACCGCGGTCTGGAAAGTAATTACCCAGCTGAAAGAAGAGGGATATCAGATTGAATCCGTCCGCAACAAAGGGTATCGCTTGCTGTCTGCGCCGGATATTTATTCGGAAAGTGAGATTAAAAGCCGTCTTCGCACAAAAAAGCTGGCTCAGAAGCTGTTGTTTTTTGATGAGTTAGATTCGACTAACACGTTCTGTAGGCAAAATGGAGAGAAGTATCCAGATGGTACGCTGGTAATAGCTAATACACAGACCGCAGGCAAAGGAAGCCGCGGCCGCGGCTGGGAGTCACCAGAAAATGTATCCGTATATATGACGGTACTGCTGAAACCAGATATCAGACCGGAACATGCCCCACGTCTAACGCCGGTGATGGCACTAAGTATTGTCAGGGCTCTGCGGACTATGGGAATAGAGGCAGGAATTAAATGGCCCAATGATGTAGTGATGAATGGCCGGAAGCTGGTCGGAATTCTTACGGAGATGAGTGCAGAAATTGACTATATTCATCAGGTGATTATCGGAGCAGGCATTAATGTACTGACAGAGCAGTTTCCAGAGGAGATCGCCCAGCGGGCCACTTCTTTGCTGTTAGAAACTGGTAAAAGATTTTCTCGTTCGGAGATTGCAGCAGAAATTATGAACTG
Source organism: Lachnospiraceae bacterium (assembly GCA_022791575.1). Taxonomy (GTDB): domain Bacteria; phylum Bacillota; class Clostridia; order Lachnospirales; family Lachnospiraceae; genus JAAVZI01. Next base: position 7,758 of record JAAVZI010000066.1, on the reverse strand, counting down.
TTTTGAAGAGGATTATCATATATTTCTCAAGACCTGCGATTTGTCGGGATTACTGGAAGCGTATAGACGTTTTTCGGTTACCGTAGGAAATCAGGTACGGGTAATGGACCGGAAGGGTGAATATACAGGCAGGGCTTTGGATGTAGATTCTGAAGGGCAGCTGCTGGTAGAGAAAGAGGATGGAAGCAGAGTGAAAGTCTTTGCTGATGAGGTGTCTGTGCGGGGCCTCTATGGATATGTGTAAGAAAGGAATTAGGTATGTATCAGGATCGAATTGTACTATGCGCCTCTAATGCATATGAGAAAAAGTACTATATGAATCCAGACTTTTCGTCACTGCCGGCCTCTATTCAGGATGAGCTTAAAATTATGTGTGTGCTGTTTACAGAGGAAATTGGAGGAGTATTGTCTCTTGTGTTTGAAGAGGATGGCAGTTTAAGTTTTGATGTGGCAGCGAATGAAGAGGACCTGCTGTTTGATGAGATCGGCAGTGTACTAAAAGTAAAACAGCTGCAGCAAGCCAAAGAGGAACTCCTGGAATCGTTGGAAATGTTTTATAGGGTATTTTTTCTGGGAGAAGAATTTTCAGAGCAGCCTTAGCATGTATTTGAGTACAGTTATATGAATATGGAGGATATTATGTTACTGGGTATTGATGTGGGCAATACGAATATTACATTGGGAGCATTTGATGGAGAGGAGCTGCTGGGAACTTTCCGAATGACAACAAAAATTGCCCGGACATCGGATGAGTATGGTATTTTTATCTGTGATCTGCTGGAACATAATGGTATTGAGGTATCAAAGGTAGAGGCAGTGATTATTGCTTCAGTAGTACCGGACATTATGTATTCATTGAATAGTGCAGTCATTAAATATCTAAAGAAGGAACCGATTATTGTAGGGCCGGGCATACGGACCGGAATTAAAATTATTACAGAGAATCCAAGACAGATCGGGGCAGATCGTATTGTAGATGCAGTCGCTGCGTTTGAGTTATATGGAGGCCCAGTAATTGTCATTGATTTTGGAACAGCAACGACCTATGATCTGGTGCTAGAGGATGGTTCTTATGCAGCTGGAGTAACAGCACCAGGTATACAGACGGCAGCCCAGTCTCTGTGGCAGGCAGCTGCAAAGCTTCCCAAATTCGAGATTGCAAAGCCGAAATCTATTCTTGCCAAAGAGACGATATCCAGTATGCAGGCAGGTGTGGTGTATGGATATATTGGACAGACAGAGTACATTATCCGCCAGATGAAGAAAGAAAGCGGGCTGGAGCAGGTGAAAGTCGTAGCGACCGGCGGTCTGGGTAAGCTGATTGCGCAAGAGGTAGAATTGATTGACGTCTATGATCAGAAACTGACTCTGCAGGGTCTGCGGCTGATTTACCAGAGAGTGATGTCACGAAGGTAGGAGATTGCGAAACGCATTATAAAGATTAAAAGGAGAACGTCAGTTTGTGAAACTACAGATTGGAACAGTAACACTGGAAAATAATTTAATCTTGGCACCAATGGCAGGGGTAACGGACCTGCCATTTCGTTTGCTTTGCAGGGAGCAGGGCTGCGGGTTGTTATGTATGGAAATGGTAAGTGCCAAGGCGATTATGTACAAAAATAAAAATACAAAGGCATTATTGGAAATTCATAAAAAAGAACCACCTATATCGCTGCAGCTTTTTGGTTCTGATCCAGAAATTATGGGGCAAATCGCAGCACAGATTGAGGAACTTCCCTTTGATATTCTGGATATTAATATGGGCTGTCCAGTGCCTAAGGTGGTAAATAATGGGGAAGGCTCAGCTCTTATGAAGAATCCTACGCTGGTGAGGCAGATTGTAACCAGTGTGGTCAAAGCGGTTCATAAGCCAGTTACAGTTAAAATCCGCAAAGGTTTTGATGAGCAGAGTGTGAATGCAGTAGAGATAGCTAAAATTATTGAAGATTCCGGCGCTGCCGCAGTAGCGGTTCATGGCAGAACCAGAGCGCAGTATTACGCAGGAGAGGCCGACTGGGAGATAATTCGTCAGGTAAAAGAAGCTGTCCGTATTCCGGTGATTGGAAACGGCGATATTACAAGTCCAGAAGCGGCAGTTAGGATGTTAGAAGAGACGCATTGTGATGGGCTGATGATTGGAAGGGCGGTCAGGGGAAATCCTTGGCTGTTTGCTCAGATCAAACATTATATGGAGAAGGGAGAACCTCTATCCAGGCCGTCCAAAGCAGAGGTTCGAGATATGATTCTTAAGCATGCCCGGCTGATGCTGGAATATAAGGGAGAATATATAGGTATCCGCGAAATGCGTAAGCACGTAGCATGGTATACGGCAGGTTATCCGCATTCCGTACAGGTTCGAAGAAAATGCAATGAGATCGAGAGTCTCCATGCTCTGGAAATTTTACTGGAGAAATATTTTTAATGGACAAAATCAGGGAATAAAAAAATGGCTTTTTCATATATTTATTAGTAAAAATGTAGTCAGGTGTCAGAAATGAAGTATCTGATTTTGGATTATTCAAGGTCGAAAGAAGTCACACCTTTGAAGTCTGTTGGACGGAAATATGTTTCCGGTATTTTCAATAGCAGATTGGGGAACTATTTCAAAGGGACAAGAATTTACAAAGAATATGAGCAAAATAGAAAATGCAGGCAATTGTTTCCCCAAAGAGCGGAATTTGCATGGGAGGAACTGGAGTTTATCTGTATTACACTTCCTATGTCGCCAGAGAAACTGGGAAGCCTTCCAGAGAAGGGGGTCCAAAGACGTATTTTGGAATCTTTGGATATGCTGCCGGAGAAGAGGGGAGGACAGATATCAGTGCCGGATGGACTATGTCTGCTGGAGGCGCAGAAAGGGCTGGAGGAGTATATTCCGCCGGGTATATTTTTATGTGAGGATAAGGATGAAGTTTACATAAAAATTCTGAATGAATATATCAGCCATCTTACCGACTATGGTTATGTATATAAGAGGAATGCGCGTTTGTTATTTCTGGATGATGGAAGCCATCAGGCAGATGTTTATATTCAAAAGTTGGTAAAGGACTGGAATTATGTATCTGTTTTTTCCAGTCGGCATGAACATTTCGAAAAGCTGTATCAGAAGCTATATGAAGAGGAAGGGCTGATGATTGAGTGTGCAGGACCGGAAATGGAGGGTAGATGCAGCGGTGATATTGTCATTGATTTAACAGCAGGCTGGAAAGGGCTGCAGTACCGCTATCCTATAGGGGCTTATGTACTGGATGTTACATTTTCCCGTGCAAAGGAGGAGTATCTGCGTGTGAAAAACGTACCGCTTAGTAAGTATGTGCAGCTGGCGACTGTGGCGAAACAGGGATATGGACAAGGCTTCTAAGCATTTGCAAAAGAAAAATCATATATTGACAATAAATGGGGGATGCTTTATAATATTATGATTGCAAGTAGAGTTGAAACAGCGAAAAACAGGAGGAGTATTAAATGGAAGCAAAGAAGAACTTACTGACATACGAAGGCTTGCAGAAACTGGAAAATGAGCTTCAAGACTTAAAAGTAGTCAAACGAAAGGAAGTAGCCCAAAAGATTAAGGAAGCCAGAGAGCAGGGCGATTTATCTGAAAATGCGGAATATGATGCTGCCAAAGATGAGCAGAGAGATATTGAGTTAAGGATTGAAGAAATTGAGAAAATTTTGAAAAATGCTGAAGTTGTTGTAGAGGATGAAGTAGATCTGGATAAAATCAGCGTCGGCTGTACAGTGAAAGTATTTGATGTGGAATATGAAGAAGAAATGGAATTCAAAATTGTAGGTTCCACCGAGGCGAACAGCTTAAATGGAAAGATTTCCAATGAGTCACCAGTCGGCCGTGCACTGATAGGTAAAAAAGCCGGTGATGTGGTAAGTGTAGAGACCCAGGCTGGAGTAATTGAATATAAGGTTATGGATATTCAAAGATCCAGATAAACATGGAAGAATGTGAGGAGTGAAAAAAGTGGCAGAACAGAAGAATATGCAGGAAAAGGACCTGAACCAGTTATTAAAGGTACGCCGTGACAAATTAAAGGAATTACAGGACAATGGAAAGAATCCTTTTGAAATTATGAAATATGATATGGATTTCCATAGTATGGATGTCAAGGATCATTTTGATGAAATGGAAGGAAAAGAAGTTTCTATTGCTGGCCGTTTGATGTTCAAACGAGTGATGGGAAAAGCTTCTTTTTGTAATATTCAGGATTTAAAAGGCAGCATTCAGTCTTATGTGACCAGAGATGATGTGGGAGAGGAATCTTATAAGGATTTTAAGAAATATGATATCGGCGATATAGTTGGAATTCGGGGAACTGTTTTTAAAACTAAGACAGGCGAGATATCTGTGCATGCATATGAAATTGTTCTGCTCTCCAAAAGCCTGCAGATTCTTCCAGAGAAGCATCATGGACTTCGAGATACGGATATGCGTTATCGGCAGCGGTATGTGGATCTGATTATGAATCCAGAGGTTAAGGATACATTTATCAAGCGTTCGAAGGTAATCAGTACGATCCGCCGTTATCTGGATGGACAGGGATTTATGGAGGTGGAAACGCCTATGCTGGTGTCCAATGCAGGAGGCGCAGCTGCGCGGCCGTTTGAGACGCATTTTAACGCGCTGGGTGAGGATTTGAAGCTTCGTATTTCTCTGGAGCTTTATCTGAAGAGACTGATTGTGGGCGGAATGGAGCGTGTGTATGAGATTGGGCGAGTATTCCGCAATGAGGGTCTTGATACCAGGCATAATCCAGAGTTTACGCTGATGGAGCTGTATCAGGCGTATACGGATTATCATGGCATGATGGATTTGACGGAGAATCTGTATCGTTATGTAGCTAAAGAGGTTACAGGTTCCGAGGTACTTACGTATGGGGAGCATACAATGGATTTGTCCAAGCCATTTGAGAGATTGACGATGGTGGAGGCAGTGAAGAAGTATGCGGGTGTGGATTTTGATGAGATTCATTCGACAGAGGAAGCTAAGAAAACGGCGGAAGAGCACCAGATTGAATATGAGGACAGGCATCAGAAAGGGGATATTCTGAATCTGTTTTTTGAGGAATATGTGGAGGAGCATCTGATTCAGCCGACATTTATTATGGATCATCCGGTTGAGATTTCGCCGCTTACGAAGAGGAAGCCGGAAAATCCAGAATATACGGAGCGGTTTGAATTCTTTATGAATGGCTGGGAGATGGCGAATGCATATTCGGAGTTAAATGATCCAATAGACCAGAGAGAACGCTTCCGGGCGCAGGAGGAGGCTTTTGCAGCTGGGGATGAAGAGGCAAATCATACGGATGAAGATTTTCTCAATGCGTTGGAGATTGGTATGCCTCCGACAGGCGGGATTGGGTTTGGTATTGATCGGATGGTTATGATGATGACAAATTCGCCAGCGATACGGGATGTGTTGTTGTTCCCCACAATGAAATCCTTACCCAACAACAAGGATTAAAAACCCAGTATTTATGCGGGTTTGCAGACTCGGAAAATCGAGAGAGAGTACATCTTTACATCAAACTTACATCAAATGGTGCAGGATTTTGTGCAGAGGTGTAAAAATCGCATAATTTCTAAAATTAAGACCTTGAGAGGACAACACCTTTCAAGGTCTTTTTTGCGTTGTGCGGTGTATCCGGTCGCAAACTACAACTTTTCTTTGATTTCCAATACAATGTAATTGCAAAGGAGGTCGAGGATTGATTATGAATAACAGTTTAGCGGCTATGTGCCCGGAGCTTGTGCGTGAGTGGTCGGACAAAAATCTTCCGCTTACACCTGATAAAATAACCTATGGCTCAAATAAAATCGTTTGGTGGAAAGCTGCCTGCGGTCACGAATGGCAGACAAGCGTTAAGGCTCGCTCAAAGGGCGAGAACTGCCCTATCTGTTCAGGTGCAAGGGTAATTGAGCGAATCAACGATTTAGCCACATTGAAGCCTGAATTAGCACAGGAATGGTCTGAAAAGAATGAGATAAAGCCTACGGAAGTTTCCGTTGGCTCACATAAAAAAGTGATTTGGAAATGCAGGCTCGGTCACGAGTGGGAAGCGAGTGTTAAAAGCAGAACTGTAAACGGCACAGGCTGTCCGTACTGCTCCCACAATAAGGTGCTGGAGGGATTTAATGACCTTGCTTCCCAAATGCCGGAGGTAGCCGCTGAATGGTCAGGAAAAAATTATCCATTATTGCCGACGATGGTTACGCCGTTTGCGAATAAAAAGGTTTGGTGGAAATGCAGCAAGGGACACGAGTGGCATACGCTGATTTCCACACGCTCCGGCGGCAGTAAATGTCCCTATTGCAGCGGAATAACCCTTCTGAAAGGCTTTAATGATTTTGCGACTACCCAGCCGCAGCTTGCAGAGGAATGGTCAGACCGTAACCTTCCGCTTACGCTGGATATGATAAATGAGAAATCCCGTAAAAATGTATGGTGGAAATGCAGAGAGTGCGGCAACGAGTGGAAGTCGGTTGTCTATGCCCGGATAAGAGGAACGGTCTGCCCGGCATGTGCTGATCGTGCTGTTCTTCCCGGCTATAATGATTTGGAAACAACAGACGCACATCTGCTTGCTGAGTGGGACTATGAGAAGAATAAAGACATTACTCCTGCTGCGGTTTCAAGAAATTCAATGAAAAGCGTATGGTGGAAATGCTCTCTCGGTCATTCGTGGAAAGCAAAGATTTATGAGTGTACCGTAGAAGAAAAGGGCTGTCCGGTATGCGAGCAGGAATACCGAAGCGTATTTCCTCAGTTGGCGGTAAGCTATTATGCCGGGAAAAAGGGATTGCAGGTGCGTCTTAATACGGATACAGAAATCGGACTCCCGCTTGAAACCTACATTGTGAATGAGAGCTTGGCGATAGAATCAAAAGACTTGTCAGAGGAAAAAGAACGGCTGAAAGCCTATATATGCCGTAAGCAGGGCATAAAACTTCTGAAGCTGCCCTACAAGGCAAACGAGGGAGAAATCGAATATATCCGCAAAGTAAAGAAAGCCTATCAGAGCGTACATATCTTTATAACTTCTGATGATGAGAAGGACGCAGCCATTATCAGAAAGCGGTTTCAGGAATGGCGGAAGCAAATATATCAGTCTAAGGAGATGGAGTAGATGAAAGAAGCAAAATATCATCTGTATCTTGATGACAGCGAATACAGCAGAGTTATTCAGTCGCTGATTAGCCTGAAAAACAGCCTGATAGAGCAAGGCAGATACACGGACGCTGTTGATGATGTTCTTATTAAATTTTCAAAAGCTCGTAAAAAGCGTGTAACAGTCCATTACATTTAATAGAGCGTTAAGCCGCTTGTTTCTCGATTGAGAAGCAGGCGGTTTTTTTGCGTTTGAGAGCAAATATCAGAAATCAAAAAATTTTTTTCAAGATTTTTTCTGAAAATAGGTTGTCATTTCGGCTTCCAATTCCAAATAGGTGAAGGGGTTAAAAAACCACTCCTAAACGGAGTGCCTCCCTTCGCTGCTTTTTGACAACTGAATATACAGGCACTAAGGACTTTATTTCTGATGATAGCCCGAAGGAGGGTACGCCATAACCTCTCTTTTATGAGAGCAAGCGAGAATTCCCGACCTGAAACTCGGACTGCTACCGAGCTTGGCAATGACAGTCAGAATGATAATGATACTTCCGTAAGCGGCTGGCGGAGAACCCGGCAGAGGTGAAATCCCTATGATACGGTGCAGCTCACCGTAGCCTTAGTGCTTCCCACAAGGG